>NZ_JAMYNZ010000012.1:0-162322 GCF_040319465.1 Mesorhizobium sp. M0910 | reverse complement strand
AACCCCACCCCCAACATCCAGAAAAATAACCATGCCCCGCCGCCGCCGGTCGTCCGGCCCGCCGCCCGCAACCACCGGCGACAGCGCTAAACTGGGGAAGATTCAAACGGCACTTCTGGGGAGTATTGAGCCGGCATCGACACCGGTACGCTCACAATGGCGGCAGATCCCATGGGGAGTGGATCGTGGCCCGCACTCTGGCAGAGTGGGCCATCCGCAACTCGCTCTTTGGAGGCCCTTTCATGCATCTTTCGACCGCCGATCAATCCGAGCTACAAGCCGCTGTCCGCGTGGACCTTGGCGCAATCTTCGTCTCGCTGGAGCTGTCCAGATCGACCTGGCTAGTCACCTCGATTGTACCGGGCAGCGAGAAGATGTCGCGCCACATGGTCGCCGGCGGTGACAGTGCCGGGCTGCTCGTCTGCCTCACCGGCCTGCGCAGCAAGGCCGAGGCGCGCACGGGCACGCTTTATCCGTTGGTGGTGATCCAGGAGGCGGGGCTGGACGGCTTCTGGATCGACCGGGTGCTGAACCGCGAGGACTGGATCGAAAGTCACATCGTCGATGCGGCATCGATCGCGGTGTCGCGCCGCCACCGTCGTGCCAAGACGGATCGGCTTGATGGCGAGGCGCTGATCCGCGCTCTGCTGGCCGTCAAGCGGGGTGAGCCGCGCGTCTGCTCGATGGTCCGGGTGCCGACGCCCGAGAATGAGGATCGCCGCCGGACCAGCCGCGAGCGCAAGGTGCTGGTCGCCGAACGGGTCGAGCACGCCAACCGCATCAAAGGCCTGCTCTTCAGCCAGGGCATCCGCGACTACGAGCCTTTGCGCCGCGACCGGCGCGATCGCCTGGAAGAACTGCGGACCGGCGATGGCCGCGCCCTTCCGGCCCGCATGAAGGCCCAGATCGGCCGCGAACTTGACCGTCTCGAATTGCTGCTCGGCCAGATCAAGGCGGTGGAGGCCGAGCGCGACGCGCTGCTCGCCGCGACGGCGGTGGACGCCTCGACGCCGGCGGCGATGTTGCTCAAGCTGAAGGGCATCGGGCCGGAATTCGCGACGATCCTCCACGCCGAAGGGCTGTTCCGGCATTTCAACAACCGCAGGCAGGTGGCCGCCTATGCGGACTGGCACCTTCCCGATGGAAGAGCGGCACGATCGATCACGAACAAGGCGTGTCGAAGGCAGGCAATCCGCGGCTGCGAACGACGATGGTCGAGCTTGCCTGGCTGTGGCTGCGCCTTCAGCCGGCCTCGGGCCTGGCCCGCTGGTTCAGCGAACGGGTGGCGCGCAACGGCGGCCGCCTCAAGAAGGCGATGATCGTCGCGCTCGCCCGCAAGCTGCTGGTGGCGCTGTGGAAATACGCGACCGCCGGCGTCATCATCGAGGGAGCGCTCATGAAAACCGCATGACCGCTTCCATCACCCTTTTCCTCCATTCCGCAAAGGCCTGATCAGCCTTTCGGATCCAGGTGGGCGAACCGAAAATATGCATGGCCTCAACAGCCGATCGGCAGAATGGTTTCGTCTTCCTGAGCCTGCGCCCGCCGCAAGCGGGATATTGGTGCTGCCGCCAGGAGCGGCGACCGCATGTGAGGTGGATGAGGCCCGGCGACCGGGCCGCGTCACGTGATCGGGCTCAGACCTTGGACCGTGCGAAGGAGGAAAATCACACTTGACCATGTAATCCCCATGTGAAGCATATTTGAACCGCACATTCTGCAGAACCTTCGCCTTCACCTCGATATGAAGTTGCTCGGTAACGGCCTCGCCCATGCGATGCATCTGATGACGGCAGCAAGGACAAGCCTTCTGGTCGTCGGGAAGGTCGTACTCGACGCGCTCGCGCGGCAGGTTTTCCGGCAAGGCCTTGCGGCCGCGCTTCTTTCCCGTCGCCCCTTCGCTCGCCGGCAAGCCCGTGTCCGGCAGGACAACGACGCCGCCA
The DNA here is from genome assembly GCF_040319465.1 of Mesorhizobium sp. M0910. Lineage (NCBI taxonomy): Bacteria > Pseudomonadati > Pseudomonadota > Alphaproteobacteria > Hyphomicrobiales > Phyllobacteriaceae > Mesorhizobium > Mesorhizobium sp. M0910. The sequence continues at coordinate 160,379 of NZ_JAMYNZ010000012.1, read as the reverse complement.
TCTTCGTTGTCGGCGGCGTCCTCATCCGCGGCCTGTTCGGCTTCATTGAAGAGGCGGTCAATGTGCTTTTCACTGCGCGGCGCAAAACGATGCAGTCGTGCAAGCGCCAGCTCTTCCTCGAGTTTGACGACGCGTTCGGTGAGTTGACGGTTCTGCGCCTGCAGCGCAGCAATACGCGCCATCAACGCTTCAACAGTCGGTTCGCCGGGTCGATTCATCAGATTCTTGAATCGAAAGCATGCCGCTGCGTCAACCGCTCAATTCGAGAGCCCTCAACCGGCAACCTGATATTGCCGCACCGGATGGCGGACCATCGCATCGATGTCGATGCCGTCGAGGATCCAGTGCAATTGCTCGGTCGTAAGCGTGACCACCGCTGCCTCCCGGCGCGGCCACCGGAACTTGTCCTCGGTCAGCCGCTTCATTACCAGCACAAAGCCCGACCGATCGAAGAACAGGAGCTTCATCCGGTCGCGACGGCGATTGCAGAACGCAAAAACCGCCGGAGCAAACGGATCGAGCGCCATCGTCTCTTGGACCAGAACCGCAAGGCTGTTGATGCCGGCCCGGAAGTCGATCGGCTCGCGGTGCAGGTAGACTTTCAGGTCAGCGCCCAGTCTGAACATGACCCAGTGCTCCGATGGTCGCCGTCAACGCATCCACATCACCGCATTCCAGCGTCAACTTCACGCCGTTCGGCAGCGACGCGCTCACCTTGGCTGGAGAGGAAAAAGGCGCTGTCCTTTTCGATGCCGACCTACGTGCCCCATCGCAAGTCCCCGGCAAATCCACCGCAGCCATGCTGCTCTGTCGCAGCAAGGCCCGATCGGAAGTGCTTTCAATCTGAACCGGGATGAACGCCGATGGTGGGGGCTGTGGGAGGGACTGGCTCTCCGCGCGCTTCTTTATCCACTTCCGAAGAAGGTTCGCATTGACCCCATGTTCGAGCGCAAGCCTCGATACCGACACGCCAGGCTCAAGGCAGGCCGCGACAAGACGGTCCTTCGATGCGGGCTCGTATCGGCGTCGCCCGTTCCGACCGACAAGCCTCACCCGCAGTTTCTGCTCATCTTCTTCCATCACTTGGTGTCCACCTATTTCGGTGGACACCTGCATGCATCAGAGCACTCAACAGCAAAAGGTGCGGGGAAATTCGCGCTTACCCTAAAGCAGCCCGGCTTGTTCCGCTTCGCAGCGCAGGTTTTGCCGGGGCCGCGGGCCGATCTGCTGGATCACCAGCCCGGTCGCCAACGAGGCGAGATCGCCGCAATCCTTGAGGCTGCGCCCGCTGGTATAGCCATAGAGGAAGCCGGCGGCGTAGAGGTCGCCCGCGCCGGTCGTGTCGACGAGTTCCTTGATCGCCGTCGCCTTGAAGGTCACCGTTTCGTCGCCGCGCACGATCACCGAGCCCTTCTCCGACCGGGTGACGGCGGTCCTGCAATCCTCGCGGATCGCCGCCAGCGCGTCCTCGAAAGAAGAGGTCTGGTAGAGCGACTTGATCTCGTGGCTGTTGTGTAGCGGCGAGGCGTATCGGCGGCGTGCGTGGCTCGACCGGCATCAGCGCTTCACCTTCCACTTCACACCGACCTCGTGTTCGTGGCTCAACGCGGTGGAGGGCTTCTTCGCCAGGCTCGCCAAACGCCGCCTCAAGCGCGGCGTCTTCCATTCCGTCGTTGATCTCCTGCCCACCGTCAACCGCTTCCTCGCCGAGCACAACGATCACCCCAAACCCTTCACCTGGACCGCCTATCCGGACAAAATCATCGCTGCCCTCAAAAGCGGGCACCAAGCGTTAGAATCCTTCCACTGGACGACGCCGAGTGTGTGCCCAGAACTGGCGGAAACATCATCAAACCTACCCCGTTACCTATTGTCGAGTTTGTCGAGGCTCCGACACGGCGTGCGACCTTCCTAGTGACATACGCTCGTTCAAGTCATTGAATAACAGGAAGGAACCCGCCTTAGCGACCTCTTTCGCGCAATTGGCACAACTTTTGAAACCATCTCCCACAAGGTGGCAAAGCCGCCGACCAATGTCTAAGTCATGGGCGGAAACACGTATGGACATAGACATTTACTTTTGAATCATTCCACTCAGGTAGTCATTTGAGGGTTCATATCGATGTTGCGGAATCGTTCAGACATACACAAACAAAATAACCCTTACCAGTACAGTATCATCGGCTCCGACGTACCAGACTCTCAGGAGCCGGATACTATCTCGTCCCCGGCGGGGCCTTGATGCCTTGCTTCTCGATTAAGATGGCACATTTGGCCGATCAAGATGGTTATCCAGCGGCCGCTCCTGAACCAATCAGGCCGGATCGCACGTGGGAGAATACCGATGACGACATGCCAGACCGAACGTTTAATCCTCACTCCCGCACGACCTGAACACGAAGCGGCATTGTTCAAGCTGCACAACGATCCGCTGGTTCAGAAGGCGAACTACAGGAATGTTCCGCAGACCATAGAGGATGTGCACAAGTGGCTCGATTGGCTATTGCGTCAGTGGGACAAGAACGGCTTCGGCTACTGGATGGTCTACGAAAAGCTCAATGATGGCCCGATTTTCATCGGTCGCTGTGGCCTATGCGATTACCAGGGCACCGACGACCTCGAATTTGCCTGGGTTTTTTTCCAAGACAGGGTAGGACGAGGCTTGGGGCCCGAGGCGGCGCTCTTCACAATTACCCATGCATTACAAAAAACGACAAAAGAAAAGATCGTCGGATTCATCGAGCAGGGCAACACGCGAGCCGAGAAGGCTGCGAAGAAGATCGGACTTCGTTATATTGACGACAGATTGTATAACGGTAAGCTATGCCGATACTATGAAATGACTCGCGGAGAGTATTTGTCTAAGTAATTGTACGGGTACGAAAACATTCGATCGCCCGATTCGGATGAAGTTGTTGGGCGCGTGAGTCGTCCTGAGCCGACAGATGTGAACATCGACGGTCCGTTCGTCGCGGCAACATACTTTCCCGGCATTTTCGACCAGGCGGCACAGCAGGCACCTTCGCCGAGGCGATGACCTGGGAAGACGGCAGGCTCAGGCGGCTGCGTCGTGTCGACGATTGCGGCGCGATCTGCTGAATGCGTTCGCCGCAAAGCTGTCGTCGAATGACGTCGTGGTGATCCAGGCGACGGGCAACGCGACCTCGGCCGCCGCGGTTGTCGCGCCGCACATGTGAAGAAAGTGGTGATCGCAAACTCGAAGCAGGTGCGCATCATCGCTCATGCCAAGAGCCAAGATCAAGACGGACATGATCGATGCCGGGCTGCTGGCGCAGCTCATCTCCGCTGCCCCTTGACAACCGCAAATGCAGTGACGTCTTCCCCGACGATCAGGTGCTGCTGTTGGACACCTCGAAAAACGGACAGGCTTTGGCGCGGCGGCCGATCTCGGCACAATCGATGCGGTTATGAAGCAAGACGATGCTGCATTTCGCCGGGCGACATTGGCTTGCGCCCCGCACCGCGTTATGCCGATGCCGCTGTTTTCTCGTGCCAGACGTAGCGGGTGATGTTGTAGGCGAGATTGGCCATGCCGATTTTCATCGTCGCCCTGGCGATGCCGATGGTTCTGACGAATAGGCTCGTCCTGGCCTTCTGGTGAGCGAAGACGTGCTCAATGCGGGATCGGATCTTCGATCGCCGCCCGTTGGCCCGCGCCGTCGCCTCGCTCATCGGGCATCCCTTTGGCTTCTTCTGGTGGATGTCGGAGACGAAGCCGTTCCTGTCGAGCCAGGCCTCGTTCTTCTTCGACCGGTAGGCCGTGTCGGCCCACACGGTTGAGCCGGTGTTTGGCCGCTTGACCACGTTGGAAGCTGTGCGCCGTCATAGGCCGCGGCATGGGTGACCGTCCAGCCGCGGATGAAGCCGTGCCGCTGATCGATCGAGGCGTGGTTCCTGTAGCCGAAGACGGGAACGGCGATGTCGCGCTTGTGCTCCTTTCTCTCGTCGTCGACCTTGGCCTTGGAGAACTTCACGGTCCAGCGTGCGTCTCGGTCTTTCTGTCTGAGCTTCGCGGGCTTGTCCTTCCAGGCATCAGGGATCTTGCCCGCCTTGATGTCGGCCTTTTCGTCGTCGGTATTCCACTGCTTCGGCGCCGCCACGACTGTCTTGTCGACAATTTGCCCGCCCATGGCCAGATAGCCGGCCTTGGTGAGGTGCTTGTCGAAACGGGCGAACAGATTCTCGATAGCGCCGGCCTGCACGAGATTTCTCGGAACAGCCAGATCGTCTTGGCGTCCGGCACCTTGTCGCCCAGCCCCAATCCCAGAAAGTGCATGAAGGAAAGTCGGTGCTGGATCTGGAATTCCGCCTGATCGTCCGACAGCCTATACAGCGCTTGCAGCACCAGCACCTTGAACATCATCACCGTGTCATAAGGCGGCCGGCCGCCCTTCGCGCCATCCGAACGCTTCAGCGCCTTGGCCAACGGTTTGCGAAACATCTCCCACGGCACGACCGTGTTCATTCTCCAGCGGGTCGCCTGCTTCGCTCAGCCGCGCATATCGCTCCTCAACGTCCCAGAACCCGGCCTGTCCCCGCATCCATCGCCTTCGCGCAAATCAGCACGGCGATGGAATCAAATCCCGGCCGAAAAGGCGAGGTTTTTCGAGCCGTCCAGCTGCGCGTGATCAGATCGGAATACATGCCCACCATCGTCGGATTCCGCAAACGCCGGGCGCGACTACGGAGATGATTGCGTTCGGGTCCAGCGTCTCCGCGACGATCCGCCTCTCGCCATCGACCAGTGACGCCGGCCGCCGGCACCGTTGATCATCTCGAAACGCCGGGGCTGCCGCTCCGGGTGAAGCTTAAGGCTGTCGACCGGCAAGCCACGCGCCGGCCTTTCGATTACGTGTTTCGACGCGCGCGTTAGCCCAATCTCTTCGGCGAAAGCTTTTCAAAATATTGTACCCTGAAACATACTGGCGCAATAATAAATTCACTCAAAATAACATTAGCGCGAAGCACTATCTGGTAAACCAGCACACTCATGGAACTGATGATGCCGAGGAGCAACGTGCCCCGTGCACGGGGGTACGAGTCCGGAATCTTTCTTGACATCTTATCCCCTAGGCTGCATCCTGGCTGTATATAGCTCGTGCGCTGCTGCAGAAGAGCAGGAAATGTAGGCGGACGCCGTCGGCGCCTTAGGTCTCGCGTGGGGACAATCGCATCAGTGGGCGTCGACCAAGCCAGATGAAAAATGAGGATGCTCAATGAAAATCAATCGCATATCGGTCTACGAGGTCGTAGCGCCATTTCCTCAGGGCTACAGTCTGTCGCGGGGCAGAACTTGGACGTCCTTTGACAACACGATGGTTAAGATCGAGACTGATACAGGCCTTGTGGGCTGGGGTGAAGTCCAGACGGTCGGGGCAAATTACTTGCCCGCGTTTGCTAAGGGTGCGGTTGCTGCGATCGGTGTGCTTGCTCCGCATCTGATTGGCCAGAATCCACTTCAGCTCGATCGCATTAATCATCTGATGGATAACACTCTTTACGGCCACCCATATGCCAAGTCGCCACTCGATATGGCTTGCTGGGACATTCTCGGTAAGGCCACAGGGATGCCGCTTTGCGAGCTCCTGGGCGGAAGGTTCGATGGAGGCCTTGACCTGATGGCGTGTCCATATTTCGGCACACAGGAAGAAATGTTGGCTCTGACGGAAGAGCTTCGGGCGCAGGGTTACCGGCGGCTTTCCGTGAAACTGGGCGGCGACGTAGCTGAGGACGTCGCCAGACTGCGTGGCATCCTCAAACTGGCAAAGCCGGGCGAAGAGTACTATGCGGACTGCAATCGCGGTTGGACGCGTGATCAAGCACTTCGTGTGCTTCGCCAGATCCGAGACCTCGATGTCTATATCGAGCAGCCGTGCGCAACGTATGAAGAATGCCTCGCCGTCAGGCAGCGGACGGACCATCCGATAATTCTCGACGAGATTGTTGACTCGCCTGAAATGGTGATGAGGATCATCCGCGACGACGCCGCCGATCTGCTGAACATAAAAATTTCTCGCGTCGGGGGCCTGACGAAGGCACGTCGCGCCCGTGATATGTGCGTTACCGCAGGATTGCCCATGAGCCTCCAGGATGTGGGTGGAGGGGGTATTGTCCAAGCTGCAATTTTCCATTTTGCCCAGTCAGTGCCTCAGGAGCTTCGACACTCGGTGTTTGATCCATTGAGCGTGAATTTCGAACCTCTAACCGATGCGCCTATTTTGATCGAACGCGGAGAGGCCGTAACGGCGTCAGACAAGCCGGGCCTCGGCCAGGAGGTCTTGGAAGACCGCCTCGGGGATCCGGTTGCTGTGTACGGTGCGACGTAGGAATTCGCGCGGCGATCGCGCTCTGGGACGTTCAGCGTCCGACCAGCGCATTCTCAATATTGCGAATAACAGTGGGAAATTGTGATGCCTGCATTCACAACCGAAGAATATCGCGTCCGGGTCGCCGGCCTTCGGCGCAAAATGGCAGAGCGCGGAATGGACGCGCTACTCGTTCTTGAAGAAGCCAACTTAAACTACCTGACTGGTTATGCTGGCTATTCAGCGTATGTACCGCAGGCCGCTTTGGTTCTGCAGGACGATGAGGATCCGTGGCTCATAATGCGGGAGTTGGACATTCACGGCGCTTCTGTCGAGGCATACCTGCCAGAATCGCGAATTCTCAGCTATGCGGAAAAGTTCATCGGTTCGAAGACACTGTCCGCATGGCAGCCTATTGGGGAGTATGTCCGAGAACGTGTTAAATCCAGCCGCATCGGGCTTGAGTTTTCGGGCGGGATGAGCCGAACGCTGGGCGTGAAAGACTACGCTGTTCTAAGCAAGACCTTGGGCGTGGATGAGTTCATCGATGCGGACGGATTGGTCTCCAGCTTTAAAGCGATCAAATCGCCGGCTGAAATAAAATATATGGAGCAGGCTGGCAAAATCGCTGACCGGGCGATGCTGGAGGCTAAGAAACTCATCGCAGTGGGAGTCCGCGAATGTGATGTAGCGGCAGCAGTTCAGCATGCGCTTACAAGTGGAACGCCTGAGATACCAGGCGGCCATGGTCCCATCTCAATGCCGAACATGGCCATCGGCTGGCCCGCAAATATGTGCCACAGCAAATGGGGCGATGGCGCCTATAAGATGAACACCCAAACCAATTTTGAGATAGGCGCCTTCCGTCATCGATACGTCGCTGCTGTGTCTCGCAGCATCTTTTTAGGTGAGCCGACAGCTCGATCGCGCCACGTCCATCAAGCGTGTTTTGACGGATGGCACGCTGCCTTTGAAACATTGCGGCCGGGTGTAAAAAGCACCGATGTAGAGCAAGCTTTTCGCCGCGCCTTCGGACCCTATGGTGTCCGTAAAGAATCTCGGATGGGCTACTCGATAGGCCTCGACTGGGTGGACGGCGGACCGAGCTTTCTTGAAGGCGATGAGACCGAAATCCAGGAGAATATGACCTTTCACATGCTGATTGGGATTTGGGAGAAAACGGACGGCTACATCTTCAGCGAGACAGTTCATGTGGGCAAGGACGGCGCGAGATCGTTCAGTACCCTCGCGCGAGACATGTTCGTCAAACAGTAAACATTGCGATAGATCGATGGCCCCGCAGGACCTGCAATGGCAAACCAGAGGCGAACCGCCGTTGCAACAGGCTCGACGTCAACAGTCAGGCAGTATTGCCGCATAGGATGCGCACCAGGTGAGATTGTCACCGGGGTTGACTGTCGGCAGCCTGCTCCGCGAGGGAGCTGCGGAATAAGGGAGATTGGACATGAAGGCAATGATAATTGGGTTTGTGGCCGGCGTCGCACTTAGCGCGATGGCTGCCTTTACGGCAGCAGCCGGTCCCCTGAAAGACCGCATCGCTTCGGGCGAGCCTATTCGCATTGGTTACTCTAATGAAATGCCCTCCGCGTATACGGCGGAGGACGGTAAGCCAACGGGTTGGGTCAACGACATCACGCTCGCCGTGCTCAAGAAGATGGGCTATGAAAAAATCGAGCCGGTGGAGACAGAGTGGGGCGGCCTCATACCGGGTTTGAATGCGGGGCGTTTCAACATCATTACTGGCGGCATGTTCATCCTGTCGCCGCGTTGCGAGAACGTCACGTTTTCCGACCCAATCTATCGGATGGGAGACGCTTTCCTGGTTCCCGCAGGCAACCCAAAGGGCCTCTTCAACTATGAAAACGTTCGCGATACCGGCGCCATGATGGTCACCGGAGCTGGCTATGCCAACATCGCGAACGCAAAGGCGTCAGGCGTAGACGCGGCGAAGATCATGGAGGTGCCAGGACCCACCGAAATCCTAGCTGCTATGCAGGCCGGGCGCGCAGATGTTGGGGCGGGTACACCAGTTATGGTGAAACAGTTGGCCGATAGCAGCGGAGGGAAACTTGAGGCGATCGATTCCGCTGCGATGCCGAAAAACACGTTCAACTGGGGCGCCCTTGCGTTCACTAAGGCGGATCAAGTTTTTGTAGACGAGTTTAACAAGGCCCTGAAGGAATATTTGGGCTCGGAGCAGATGCTGTCGGCGGTCTCGAAATACGGCTACAACAAGGACCAGCTGCCCGGCGATGCAAAGACCGAATGGATCTGCGCTAACCGTTAGGTGGTAGAGTGGCGGGCCAGCTTCGCCAGCCCGCCTCTTTTGGGTTTTGCATTCCAGGCAAACCTGAGGAAAGATCTGAGCGGCATGTCCTATTTCGAATTCCTCGCGAAATATGGGGACAGGATTCTCAACGGCACGCTGGTTACCATAGTGCTGACCATCCTCGCTGCGGTTTTAGCAATCGCGATCGCAGTCGCGGCCGGGCTGATGCGAATATCGCCAAATCCGCTGGTCCGTGGCACGGCCACTATCTACATAGAGATATTCCGCGGCACCTCGCTCCTTGTTCAGCTCTATTGGATTTTCTTTGTGCTGCCGCTCTTCGGCATCACCCTCGAGAAATTCACCGCCGGCTTCGTTGCTGTCGGCATGAACCTCGGAGCCTACGGGTCAGAGGTAGTGCGCAGCGCGATCCTTTCTGTTCCGCGCGGTCAGTGGGAGGCGGCGCTGGCGCTTAACATGTCCACGGCCAAGCGCATGCAACGCGTGATCCTGCCGCAAGCGTTACTGATCATGCTGCCACCTTCGGGCAATCTTCTCATCGAGCTTCTGAAAGGCACTGCGCTGGTCGCGCTCATCACCGTCGCTGATTTGACATTCCAGGTCAAGCAGATCAACACCACAACCTACCTATCAGCCCAGAGCTTCGGTACCGCGCTAATCGTCTACTACATCATTGCGCGCTTCATGATCACTCCTTCCGTGCGATGGCTGGAGGGCTTCATGATGCGCAAGACGGGGAGGGCGTGAGGCAGTGTTCGACTGGCGATGGGACTTTACCTGGGAAATTCTGCCACGCCTTCTCTCAGCCACCGGTAGCACCGTCATAGCGGCCGGGCTTGGCTACGCGATCGCCGTCGTCGTCGGTCTCGTGTTGGCGCTCGCACAGAGCACTCCCTACCGGGCGCTTTCAAAGATCGTGCGAGAAACCGTCGAGTTTATCCGCTCGACGCCACTGGTCCTACAGATCTTCTTCGTCTTCTATGTGGGACCACAATTCGGGGTAACGCTCTCGCCTTGGACGGCGGGCATGATCGCGATCGGACTGCAATACGCATCCTATTTGTCGGAGGTTTTCCGCGGAGGATTGGACAGCGTGCCAAAGGGCCAGTGGGAAGCCGCTAGCTCGCTCAACCTGTCGACAAGGCATACTTATTGGCGAATCATCATTCCACAGGCCCTGCCTCCCTCCCTGGCTGGCATGGGCAATTACCTTGTCGGGATTTTTAAAGACACGCCCGTGCTGTCCGTGATCGGGGTAGCCGAACTTATGCAAACGGCGAACGCTATCGGCTCGGAAACGTATCGCTTTGTCGAACCTTATACGCTGGTGGGACTAATCTTCCTCGCGATCTCCTTGCCCACGGCTGCTGGGGGCCGTGTGTTCGAGTCCTGGTTCGCCGGAAACTGGAATTGTACCGATGACGAATGAAGATCTTTCCGGCTTCCCCCTGGTGCTCGAGGGGCCAAATGTGCCGATGGTGAGCTTTAAAAAGGTCACTAAACGTTACAACGAACTTGCTGTTCTCGACTGCCTCGACCTGGACGTATTTCAGGGCGAGATGGTCACCATCATCGGTCCGTCCGGCTCGGGTAAAACGACCGTGCTGAGGATACTGATGACGCTTGAGACGATCAATGGTGGCGTCATTTATGTCAACGGCAAGCCGCTCACGCACATGCCGCAGGGCGACAGGTTAGTCCGCGCCAACAGCCGCCACCTGCGCCAGATGCGATCCAACATCGGCATGTGCTTTCAGCACTTCAATCTCTTCCCGCATATGACCGCGTTGGAAAACTGCATGGAAGGCCCAGTCCACGTGCTCGGCATCTCCAGAAAAGAGGCGCGTGAGCGTTCGGAGGAGTTGCTCGACATGGTCGGCATCGCCGACAAGCGTGACCAGCATCCCTCGCGGCTTTCCGGCGGCCAGCAGCAGCGCCTGGCGATCGCCCGCGCGCTCGCCATGCGGCCTAAAGTGATGCTGTTCGACGAGGTAACATCGGCGCTCGACCCGGAAGTGATCGCGGAGGTTACCAACGTGATCCGCCGACTAGTATCCCAGCACCACCTCACAATGCTGATGGTTACCCACCAGATGGGCTTCGCCAAGGAGATTTCAGATCGGGTGTGTTTCTTTTTTCGTGGCCGGATCGAGGAGCAGGGAACCCCCGAAGAATTGTTCGGGAAGCCGAAGGAGGAGCGCACCCGGCAGTTCTTGAGTGCCGTCCGCGACGCGATTTGATAGAGGGACTCCGGCGTACCGGAAACGTGGGCAAAAGGCGCGCTTCTTCCTGAGCGCCGCGGAGGCTTCCTGCTTAAGTAAGTCGGCCTCTCCTCAATCGATATCCGGATCCCCAAGAAAAAAAGGTCCTGAGAAATGCGTGGTATCGAAGAATTTCGCGATCTTCAAAACGAAGCAACTGAATGGCGTCGGTATCTACACCGCACTCCTGAGCTCGAATACGGGCTCCACAACATCGCGAGATTTGTGGCAGATAAGCTGGCATCCTTCGGTGTCAATCACATCGAAACCGGCATAGCGGAAACGGGCGTTGTGGCGGTCATCCATGGAACTGGAGGAGACGGCCCGACGATCGGCTTGCGTGCAGACATGGATGCTCTGCCCATCGTCGAAGTATCCAACAAGCCCTGGAGTTCCGAGAACGCTGGAAAGATGCATGCTTGTGGTCACGACGGTCATACTGCCATGCTGTTGGGAGCAGCAAAACACCTCGCCAGCACGCGGAGCTTCAAAGGCACTGCGGTCCTGATCTTCCAGCCGGCCGAAGAAGCCGGTCGTGGCGCCGAAAGAATGGTGCAAGAGGGGCTCATGGAGCGCTTCAGAATTTCGCAGGTTTTCGGCATGCACAATATGCCGGGAATTGATATTGGGAAGTTCGGGATATGCGACGGCTCTATAATGGCAGCGCTCGACGAGTTCGACATCATCGTCAAGGGGAAGGGGGGTCATGCAGCCACGCCGCATCTCACTATTGATCCCATCGTCGTTGCAGCGCAAATCATCGTTGCCTTGCAGACCCTAGTTTCTCGCAACACTGACCCAACCGAGGCCCTCGTAATCTCGGTGACGAGAATCGATACGGGTCAAGCCTACAACATCATCTCAGACCAGATAGCGATCGGCGGAACGGTTCGGACGCTTTCCTCCGCCTTGAGAGATTTTGCCGAACGACAGGTAAGAATTTGCGCGGAAGGTATCGCGCGCGCTCTGGGGGCGGGGATCGAGTATAAACATCGTAGACTTGAGCCGCTCACGTTCAATCACACCGTTGAAACCAATCAGGCGATCGATGCTGCCCGAAGCCTCGTCGGCGACGATGCTGTAAACGATAAGATCAAGCCGATCTTGGGCTCTGAGGACTTCGCGTACATGCTCCAAGCTCGGCCGGGAGCTTTCATTTTCCTGGGCAACGGGCCGAGCGCTGATCTGCATCATCCCGCGTATGATTTTGACGACGAGGCTCTGCCTTATGGTATCGGCTACTGGATAAATTTAGTCGAGAAAAGCTTGGCTATTTGACCGGTAGAGAGTCGCATGAGCGGCTGCCGCGGGGCTGGAACTCCGTCGAGTTCATCAGCGCTCGTTATGAGCGGCGCTCCGTGTTGATCACCGCAAAGCAGCCCTTCGACGAGTGGAACAAGTCTTTCCCGACCTACTTACTCGTGCTCGGATAATGCGCGACGCAGCAGGCAGCAGACTTCCATGGCCATCACGCACTGCGGCAGCTTGGACGCAAAATCGATTACCGTCTGGCGGCGCATGCGTCGGCGCAGCACCACGGTGCCGGTCGCGTTCATACGACGCTGCAGATGTTCTTGCCCAGATCAATGCCCAGGATCACAATGTTCGTGGCTCGCTCCTTTCTTTCTCAGCACCAGCATCCTAGCCGATGCACACCAGGAGGGGCGGGCAATCCATATCCGAAATAGTTTTATTATAGGAATTTCGCCGACGGTCGTTGCGACTGTTCTTGGCACCTTGGCTGCGCTGGGGCTGAGCCAGAGCGAGTGGCGATATAGAAACATTGTATTCGCCGTTCTCATATCGCCGCTGGCAGTGCCAGCTATAGTGTCTGGCGTCGGACACTTTTATGTTTTCGCCAAGTTGAAGCTGGTCGGAACGTTCTCCGGCTTGATATTGGCGCATTCTGTGCTTGGTGCTCCATTTGTGGTTATCACCGTATACGCAACGTTAAAGGGCGGCGGGTTCAACCGGTCAACGCAACACCTTCTAATCTGTGAGGATGAGGAGGTGGCATATGGTGACGTCACGGATCTGGTTCACGACGGCGCAGAAGGCTGGGCTGTGGGAGCGCTGGAGGCAGGGGCAAAGCATCTCGGCGATCTCGCGGGCGCTGGAGCGGAGGAACAAGACCGGCGTCCAGCAGATCGTGGCTCTGCACTGGGGTATTGCTCCGCCACCGCGGCGCAGGGCGACGTCAGGGCTGAGGTTGGAAGAGCGCGAAGAGATCTCCCGCGGAATTGCGGCCGGTCGGTCGATCCGGAGTATTGCGCGAGGTCTTGGACGATCCCCATCGACGATATGCCGTGAGATCCGGCGCAACGGCGGTTCGCAGGCGTATCGTGCAACCCGGGCCGACAAGCATGCATGGGATCGAGCGTTGCGTCCAAAGCGGTGTCGCCTGGCATGCCATGGACAGCTACGATGGCGTGTGGCGCAGAAGCTGGCGCTGCAGTGGTCGCCGGAGCAGATTTCCGGCTGGCTGAGGCGGCAGTTCCCGAGCGATCAAAGCATGCGGATATCTCACGAAGCGATCTATCGCAGTCTCTTCATCCAGTCGCGAGGGGTGCTCAAGAAGGAGCTGACGGTGCATTTGCGCACCAAGCGGCAGATGCGTCAAGATCTCTGTTGAGGAAGCGCCTGAACGTGGCAGGCGGTGACGTCCCGGCAATCGCCTGCTGCGCCGGCTGGTCAGGCTGCGGCGGTGGTTCGGCAGGCTGTGGAGGGGCAGGTTGATTGATTGGCGGATGGTAGCCAGTGACAAGACTGCGGGTGCCGGCCGTTTGCCCCTGGCTTTCCTCGGCGCCGCCAACGCTCACGAACAGCCTGCAGACATCGCCGTTCGACGAGTGGTCAAAGCCGGCGCATCCCAAGCGCGCGGAGCAAAGGTTTCTGCAGGACCCCAACTGGACGCTGACCTTCGCACTGACGATCCCATTCAAGGAAGTATGCGGATAGTAGAAAAGATCCCCAACTGATTGCACATTCGCGGACCGAATTCCGGCAGATGGAACGACAGCAGCCGCAATTGCGCCGACCAATGCCAAGAGAAGTCCAACTATTCTGGAGCTAGAGCGCTGGCGGCGAATGCGGTTCTCGAACGTGTCAAACGGCTTCCAAAACTGACCCCGGATTGGAGTGGGCCCCTCGGGCCGGACAGAGTCAGGCCGCTGATTTGACCGTTTGCCGGGTGTGTTGATCCTCGAATTGCATTGGACTGAGATAGCCGAGTGCTGAGTGAAGCCGTCGGCGGTTGTAGACCTCCCCAAGGAAATGCGGAAGGTGTTCGATGACATCGGCGAACGTCTCGAAGGCCATTGGATAGACGGCCTCGACTTTGAGCGTCTTCATGAAGCTTTCCGCCTTTGCGTTGTCGTAGGGATTGCCGCGCCGGCCCATGGAACCGACCAGGCCGTGGGCGGCAAGGTGATCGCGATAGGCTGTCGCGGCATATTGGGCGGATTCAAGCGGTCGTCGCAACACCTGAGCGAAGGAGGTTGCGATGGTCATTCGAAAACGAAGATCACACCGTTCTGGACGAGCGCCGTTGCCGTCGCCGGGACGGCCGCCAGTGGCGGGGCGATTTGAACTCCAGCGATTCTGGTTGGGGATTGCGCAGGGAATGACCAGCGAGGATGCTGCGCTGACGGCTGGCATGTCGCAGCCTGTCGGAACCAGATTGTTTCGAGAGGCAGGCGGCATGCCACCAGCGATGTTCAGTTCCTCGGCCAGACCGCCGTCCGGGCGGTACCTCTCGTTTGCGGAACGCGAGGAGATCGCACTTCTTCGCGTTCAGGGCCTTTCGAGACGCGAGATCGGACTCCGACTTGGCCGATCCGCCTCGACCATCTCCCGCGAGCTACGACGCAATGCCGCGACGCGCAGCGGCGGCCTGGAGTATCGTGCATCGACAGCCCAATGGCACGCCGAGCGATCGGCCCGTCGGCCCAAACCGACCAAGCTTGCGCTCAACACGACCTTGCGCACTTATGTGGAGCAGCGACTGGCCGGCGTCGTCATGACCCCGAGCGGCGCCGCCGTTCCTGGTCCCGCCGTTCCGTGGAAGGGCCGCCGGCATGGCCCGCGAAAGGATCGGCGCTGGGCCAGGGCCTGGAGCCCGGAGCAGATTGCCCGACGCTTGCCGATCGACTTCCCGGACGACAAGACGATGCGCATCAGCCACGAAGCCATCTATCAAGCCCTCTTCGTTCAGGGTCGGGGAGCGCTACGCCGCGAACTGTCGGCCTGCTTGCGAACGGGGCGCGTGCTGCGGGTCCCCAGGGCGCGCGTACTCAGGCGAGGCAAGGTCTCGCCGGAGATCATGATCAGTCAACGCCCCGCCGAAGCGGCCGATCGCGCGGTGCCGGGTCACTGGGAGGGAGACCTCATCCTTGGTCTTGGCAGCTCGGCGATCGGCACGCTGGTTGAACGTACGACGCGCTTCACGATGCTACTCCATCTTCCCCGGCTTGCGGGGCATGGCGAAGCTCCGCGCATGAAAAATGGACCCGCTCTCGCGGGACACGGGGCCGAAGCCGTGCGGGACGCAATTACGCGGACCATCATCACCTTGCCCGAAGAACTGCGCCGTTCGCTGACTTGGGATCAGGGAGCCGAAATGGCTCAGCACGATCGTCTCAAGATCGACGCGGGCGTCCAAGTCTACTTCTGCGAGCCGCAAAGCCCATGGCAGCGGGGCACCAACGAGAACACCAATGGGCTGCTACGTCAGTACTTCCCGAAAGGCACCGACCTGAGCATCCATAGCACCGACGAGATCGCCGCCGTGGCTGCGGCCTTAATGCCAGACCGAGAAAGACCCTGGGCTGGAAAACGCCCGCAGAGGCGCTTGACGAGTTGCTGTCGTGAGTGAACACAATCGGTGTTGCGACGATCGCTTGAATCCGCCTTGTGATCCGCGATCAGAATGATGCACGCAGCCGGGTGGTGGTTTGCGTCCTTCGACTGCGGCGGTCAAAGCCGCTAGCGTCAGCCGCGCGTCGATCGAGCGGCTGATGGCGTATCCGACAACCCGCCGCGACCAGGCATCGAGGACAACGGCAACATAGGCAAAGCCACCGACGACGGTGACGTATGTGATATCGGCCACCCAGAGTTGGCTCGGCCCATCGAGGATGATGTCCTGGGCGAGGTTCGGGAAGATTGGCTGATTGTGATCGCTGTCTGTGGTCAGCGTGAATCGGCGGCGCATTCTCGGCTGAAGGTCATGCTCGCGCATCAGGCGGCGGATCTTCTTGTGATTGACGATCATGCCTTTTTGCCGAAGAGCGGCACGGACACGACGCCAGCCATAGTGCTCGAATTCGTCGCAGATGGCTGCGATCGCTTCGACGATCGCGGTGTCGTCGGCCGCGCTGCGCGGCTGGTCATAGAAGGTCGTGCGCGAGAGGCCCATCAGCCGGCATCCCTCGGCGACGGAGAGACCATGGGACCGGTGGTCGCGGATGTAGGCCCGTTTCTCTGCCGCGGTCGTGCATGCAGAGCCCCCTTTAGAAACTCCAGTTCCAGAGCCTGCTTGCCGACTAGCCGTTCGAGCGCGGCAATGCGCGCCTCATAGGCCTGGAGAAGATCGGCCGCTGCGGCATCCTCATCGAGAGCGCCCGCCTGAAACTTCTCGACCCAAATCCGGATCAGATTGCGGGAGATGTCGTGCCGCTTCGAGAGGGCATGCAGGGTCTCGCCGCCGAAATACTCCTGCGAAACCTGCCGCTTGAAATCGACGCTGTGGGTTCGGTGCTTTGCCATGGGCCTTCATCCTCTGAAAGCCCGGCTGCCCGGTCAATTACCGAAAACCATTCTGTCCGGCCCGAGGGGCCCACTCCAGATCGGCGTCCAATCTTGCACACGATGACGTAATTGCTGCCGTCGCTCCTTTGAACGAAGATTCGGCTGACGGCAAAAGCCGCCGACGATTGAGATCGAGGAGGCCGCAGTGAAGCAATATGTCGGATTGGATGTGTCGCAGCGAGAGACCAGTGTTTGCGTCGTCGATGATGCTGGAAGGTCTGTCTTCCAAGGAAAAGTGAAGTCCGATCCGGGAGCACTGACCGAGTTGCTCCGCAAACGCGCACCTCACGCCGAGCGCATCGGATTCGAGACGGGCGCCATGTCCAGCTGGCTCTGGCATGAGCTTAAACGGGTCGGAATGCCGGTTGTCTGCATTGATGCTCGACATGCGAAGGCGGCACTTTCTGTTCGAATGAACAAAAGTGATGAGAACGATGCCCGCGGCCTGGCCGAGCTGGTTCGCGTCGGCTGGTATCGGGAGGTCAAGGTCAAAAGCACAGAGAGCCAGGCAACCCGATCCCTCCTGGTGGCGCGATCGCGACTTATCGCCATCCGCCGCGATCTCGAGAACCAAGTCCGGTCAATGCTGAAAGAGTACGGGCTTGCAGTTCAGTCGCTCAATCGGTGCGTTTCGGCGAAAGGTCGGTGGCGTTGGTTGTCGACGGGCATCAGCTTCGATCCGTGATCGAGCCGCTTCTGACCGTCCATGAACAGGCCTGCAGGGAACAGGAAAAGCTGGACCGGCAGGTATACGACGCCTTGCTCGTGAGGATGACACCACGCGCCGGCTTATGACGGTTCCTGGCGTCGGTGCAACAACTTCATAATGCCCGCTATCAGTCGGGCGAGACGATTATCCGTTACCGATTTCATCCCCGTTACGGGGAAACGGTTGCTGTTGCCGGACGCAATCGCCATGGTGACGAGGTCGCTCTGATCATCCGCAAGCCTGACGGCACGTTGGTGCAGTTGCCAATCTGGATGACGGAAGATCGGGCGGAAGCGATGATGTTGACGGAGCGTCCCCGTCTGCCACTGACGTATCTGCGTGAACTTCGTCTGGAGCTCGATGCCTGTCTAAGCTTGCTGCGCGACGATTCCCGTCGCGAAGGAGGAGACAAGCATGAAGCATCGTCAATCCTGTTACCGCCAATTGGATCTCTTCGTGCGCAAGCCCCCACCGGTGCCGATAGCAACGCCCGAACGGACGAAGCTGGTGCCACTGGTAAGCGCGCTGCTGTCGGAAGCACTGAGCGTCGCCGCAGCGACGGAGGCCGGCGATGAAGATCACGTCTGACCACCTAGCGCGCGGCGCCTTCATCTACATCCGCCAATCGACCGTCGACCAGCTTGCCAACAATCATGAGAGCCGGCGGCGTCAATATGGCCTTGCCGAGCGCGCCCGTGCTCTTGGCTGGACGGATGTGACAGTCATCGATGACGACCTTGGCCGCTCGGGTTCGGGCGTCAGTCGTCCGGGCTTCGAGAAGCTGCTGTCAGCGATCTGTGAAGGCCGTGTCGGTGCTGTGTTCGCAATCGAAGTGTCGCGCTTGGCGCGCAACGGACGCGACTGGCACACGCTGATCGAATTTTGCGGCCTGGTTGGCGCGGTAATCGTCGATGAGGATGGAATCTACGAACCCCACCATCCAAACGATCGGTTATTGCTGGGCATGAAAGGGACAATGAGCGAGCTCGAACTGTCGCTCCTGCGGGCCCGTTCGATGGAAGCCCTGAAGCAGAAGGCACGCCGGGGGGAGCTCTTCTTCACGGTCGCCGTCGGCTATGTGAAAATGGGGCCTGACAAGATCGAAATGGATCCCGACCTGCGCGAGGCGATTGGCTTGGTCTTCACCCGCTTTGCCGAAATGCAAAGCATCCGTCAGGTGTTCTTATCGCTTCGCAGTGACCAGATCGCGCTTCCGTACATCAACCCCAGGATCTCGGGACAGCAGCAGGTGCTGTGGAAGCTTCCGGTCTACACGACGGTGAGCAACCTTCTCACCAATCCTGTTTATGCCGGTGCTTACGCCTTTGGCCGAACCGGAAGTCGGACGATAATCGAGAATGGCCGCAAGCGAATCGTGCGCGGCCGACGCAAAGATCGCTCAGATTGGGCAGTCTTGCTCGTTGATCATCACGAAGGCTATTTGTCCTGGGCAGACTTTGAAAGGAACCAACGGCTGATCGCTGACAATGCCAACGGCAAGGGCATGATGGTGCGCGGGCCGGTGCGCAAGGGCGAGGCTTTGCTCGCCGGTCTATTGCGCTGCGGTCAATGCGGCCGCCGGCTGCTTGTTGGCTATAATGGCGCCAAGGGTGATGTCGGCCGCTATAAGTGTGATGCGACCCGGAGCAATCCGGAAGGTGATCCCTGTATCTCGTTTGGCGCATTACGGGTCGACGAGGCGGTGGGAGCCGAGATCGTGCGGTTGCTGCAGCCGCTCGGCGTTGAAGCGGCCATCCAGGCGATCGCGCAGCGCGAGCATCAGTCTGGCGAAAAACAGCGCCAGATCGAGTTGGCGCTCGAACAGGCGCGATATGAGGCCACCAGGGCGCGCCGACAGTATGACACGGTCGACCCCGAGAATCGTCTGGTTGCTCACGAACTCGAGCGCCGGTGGAACGGCGCCCTCGCGGCCGTACGCGCACTCGAGGAAGAACTGGAGGCCCTGGTCCGACAGCGGCCGGCCGCTTTGAGCGCCGAGGAGCGCCAGCGCCTATTGCAAATGGGGGCCGAACTGGAGGCCGCCTGGCATCATCCGGCGGCCACTGCCGTCACGCGTAAGCGCATCATCCGGGTCGTGTTGCGCGAGGTCGTGGCACACGTCGAGGGTGACCAGATTCATTTGCTGTTGCATTGGCAGGGCGGCGATCATACCCGCCTGACGGTGAGAAAGAACCGGCGGGGTCAAACGCGGTGGTCGGTCGAGCCGGAGACTGTAGAGTTGATCCGCGCCTGCGCGCGACTGATGCCCGACAAGGCCATTGCCGGACTACTCAACCGGGCAGGAAAGCGAACATGTCGATCGAATGGATGGTCACAGTCGCGTGTGCGGGGCTTCCGCAACACGCACGGCATCGCGGTCTACAGGGATGGCGAATGGGCCGAGCGCGGCGAAGTCACGTTGACTGAAGCCGCCGGGATGCTCAATCTGAGCTCCGCGACGGTCCTTCGCCAGATTGCCGCCGGCATCATTCCCGCCGAGCAATATTGCAAAGGCGCACCTTGGGTTATCAAACGACGGGATATCGAACAGTCGCATCTGATCGAGCACGCCGACACGTGCCCCAACGGGCCGCCTTCATCAAATCTGGATCAAAAGACCTTTGCCTTTCAATGACGTAGCGAGATGGGGTTATGATGTGGGACCAGGCGTCGTGACGGCGTTGACCTACCGCCACACGATCGATGATCCTTCGTGCTTTTCCTCGGCCAGTGACGTCGGCGCCTACCTTGGTCTGACACCGCGGCGAAAACAATCTGGGGAAACAGATGTCAACGGCCGTGTCTCACGCTGGGGAGATCGGCTGTTGCGGACCTATTTATACGAAGCGGCCAGCGTCCTCATGCACCGGAAAAAGGAATGGTCGACGCTGAAGGCGTGGGGCGTTCGCCTGTCGAAGCGGATCGGCATGAAAAAGGCGAAAGTGGCGGTTGCTCGCAAGATCGCGGTTCTGCTCCACTGCCTCTGGGTTGACGGCACCAGCTTTGAGTGGGGCGGCGAAAAGATGGCGTGACAGATCCGCGCTCGATCCCAATCGCGGGTCCGCTTCCGAAACCCGTGATGTCCCCGCCGGGACCGTGGTTGTGGTGACCTCGTTGAATCGGCTGACGTCGACTTCGAACTTCGTTGCACACGTTGAGGCGCCCAACCCGAACATCATCATGAGGCATTCGACCTCGGAAAGGACCATGACCCCGGCGATGACAGAGCGAAACTCGGATTGACAATCACCCGCAATTAAAGGGCCGATTCACACGCAGGGCAAAGGCAAGCGGCAAGCCCGTGCTGCTGCTGAAGCCAGGAAAGTCGGCTGAGGGAATGCAGGCTGCAATGTCCCACAGCGGCAGGATCACGGGGCGCCGCGACATCCAGCAGGTTAGACGATATCGATGACCTCTGGCTCCTGCCGAAATCGCCGCGCGCTTTGGAACATTGCGGGGCAAGGTCGGCGCAGTTTCATCGAGCGGCGGATTTACTGCGGTTGTTGCGGATGCGCTCAGGGATGCAAACGTGCAACTGTCGCAACTGTCCGAAGCAACTCGCCAGAAAATACGCGAGCAGGGCGCGCATCCAAGCCCGACCAATCCTGTTGACGCAGCCGCCCGGGGCGTTCCTGGTCTCGAGGCCGACGACGTGGCCTACTGCCTCAAGACCCTGGCATGCGATCAGGACGTCGGTGCGACGCTGTATGCCGAGACGCTCTTCCTGAACCCAGAAACGATCGTCGAAAAGTTGATCGACGTGGCCGCTACAAGCGGCAAGCCTCACATAACGGCGTGGCAAGCCGGCGTGGCTATGCATGGGGCCGTGGAGACACTCCGGGGCAACAACGTGATAGCCGACTTGGGCCAAGCTGTTCGCACGCTTTCGGTGCTCAGCAAGCATGCCGCAACACGAGAGGATGGCCCACTGAGCTCGAAACCGCCTGAAGATCAGGTACTTTCGACGTTGCCAGCCCGGCCCGTTTCCGACGAGCTGCTTTTCGAGGTGCTGTCTCGCTACAAGGTTCCTGTCGTCGATCAGCGCTTCGTCTTGACCGATGAGGCCGGAAGAGCATCCGAGGGATTTGTCTTTCCAGTCGTCCTGAAGGGACTGATCGAGAATTGCCTTCACAATCCAGAACTCGGTCTGGTTAAGCTCAAGCTGCCGAATTCTGCTGCAGTCGAATCGGCTGCGCGAGAGATGCTGAGCCGAAACCCCGAGATCCACGGTTTCCTTCTGCCGCGACAGATCTCCGGCGAGGAGTTCATCATTGGGATCAACAATGATCACGGGTTCGGGTCCGCGATCCTGCTCGCCAGGGGTGGAATCTACGCGGAAACCTCCGACAACATTGCATTGGAGGCTGTCCCCCTCAGCCGCGAAATCGCAGAACGGATGATCGACAAGGTGGACCCGAAGGGTATTCTCTCGGGCTACCGCGGGCGTCCCTTAATGGCGAAGGATAAACTGATCGACATGCTGTGTTCGGTATCCGCCCTTGCCGAGGCAAACGCCAAGCGGATCGCCGAGGCGGACCTCAACCCGGTGATCGTCACTGAGGATGCGGCCGTTGCGGTGGACGCGGTGATGGTCCTGCGCTGAGCCGTCTGGCTCCCGGGCTCGGGGTTGCCTCTCATCGCGAGGCAATGCCGAGCCGCATGCCTACGCTCGACGTGCACTCACGGCTTCCCACGCGGCCATGGCTTGGCGTCGATGGGTTCGAATTTGTGCTGCGGAGCGGTTGGCCTGGGATGGGACGAAAGATTTCGGGTTGTGTCGCAAAGTTTTTTCTGCGTCGTGAAGGTGGTCGAGACCGGCCGCTGTCATGCCGCCAGTATAGCGAACTGCTCGGCCAGGGAGGGATTTGGATTGAACGCGTATCTTGCCCGTCGCTTGCGCATCATGTGAAGCTGGCGGTGGCCGGCGACTTGAAGCCCAGCATCGGCCGCACACGGCGTTTGATGCGCCGGTGGTCCTGCTCGATCCTGTTGTTCAAGTATCGACTTTTCCTGATCGGATCGGTTCAGCCAGCGCCGGGAACGATCCTGCAATCGATTTGCCGCGTCGCAGGAAGTGATGGCTTCGTGATTGGTCTGGCTGCCGTCGATGACGATGCAATCGGGCCGGCCATGGCGGTCCAGGGCTTTCCTAAAGTAGCGCTTGGCCGCCAGCAGGTCGCGATGCGCGCTGATGCAGAAGTCGACCGTGTCGCCGACACCGTCGATGGCGCGGTAGAGAACGTCCACTCACCGCGAACCTTGATGTAGGTTTCGCCGACATGCCATTTGCCGGTGACGGCACGCTTGCGGCGGTTGAAAGCGTTCCAGCAACCGCGGCGCGAAATGAATGACCCAGCGATGGATCGTCGAATGATCGACGCCGATGCCGCGTTCGGCCATCATTTCTTTCAAGTCGCGCAGGCTCAGATTGTAGGCCAGATACCAGCGCACGCACAACAAGATGACGGACTGATCGAACTGAGGCCTTTGAACATCTCGAACCTCGCGAAAATTGACGCAAGGTTCCTCCCACGCGACCAGTTACCAAAACTTTGCAACACAGCCCCTTCCACTAGCCTGCCCCCCGAAATGAGCCGGACACTTCTGCCTCCGCCAGTTTCAGCAACTCCGCTCCGCCGGAGTGCATCTGCCGATTTGTCGTGTTTATGACAACATCAACCACCTGCCAGAACCAAGCCGTTCGCGTAACCTATTGAAATAACGAGGAAAGGAAGTTCAGATCTCATTTTTTGGCAATCGGCACGATTTTTGAAGACTGGAGAGGTCGCGGCAAGAAGTGTTGCCTAACTACCCAACGTGGTAGTGGCAAACTCATTTTGCGGTGCGTAACAGTGCGATGCAACATTGAAATTGTCTCGCTGATCTGCAGGTATCCCGATCGCACCGTCATCGGCGTCAGCTGCAGGGGTCAGCGGCCGAAGAGGCCATAAATGGTACTTGACATCCGAGCCCAACAGGTCGCCGGCGAGCACTATGATCTTGTCTTGATCGGCTCCGGCTTCGGTTCAGCCTTCTTCTTGCACGAGTTCTCCAGGAGAAGAAAAGCGCGCGTTCTCGTCCTCGAATGGGGGCGCCACAACACCCATGATTGGCAACTTGAGCACGGCTCAAACAGCAACGTCCAGGTTGACCGTACCTATTCCAGCAACTCCAGCAAGCCGTGGGTCTACACCATCGGCCTGGGGGGCGGAACGAACTGCTGGTTTGCGCAGACGCCGCGCTTTCATCCAAATGATTTCAGGCTGAAAAGCCTCTACGGGATCGGTCTCGATTGGCCGGTCAGCTATGACGATCTGGAGCCTTTTTACTGCACGGCCGAGGCGATCATGTCGATTTCCGGCGATCCCGACATGGCCGCGGTCATGCCGCGTTCGAGGCCTTTCCCTCAGCCGCCTCATCGCATGTCGGCGCCGGACCGGATGATGAAAGCGGCGCAGCCCGGCCAGCATTTCGTTATGCCGGCTGCGCGCGCACGCATCGCGACGGAACAGCGCTCCGCCTGCTGCGCCTCCTTCCGGTGCTGGCTGTGTCCAGTCGACGCGAAATTCACCGCCAATAACGGCTTCATGCATCTCTTCGAACCTCCCGATGTTGCGGTGTGCCTTAATTCAGAGGTGCGCCGGCTGGAGTACGCCGGCGGATCTGTTCAGTCGGTTACATTCGTGAATGAGGACAAGGGGTTTCGGGTCACGGCGGATCTGTTCGTCCTGGGGGCGAACGCCATTCAGAGTCCGGCGATAGTGCTGCGATCGGATCTCGACGGCGAGTGGGTAGGACGTGGATTGCACGAAGGCTTTGGTTGGAATTTCGAGGCCTATCTCGATGGGATCAACAATTTCGACGGCTCGACGATCACAACCGGGCTGAATTTCGGCCTGTACGACGGACCACACCGGTCGAACTACGCCGCCGCACTTGTCTATTTCGAGAACCAGTGGTCGTACGGGATGCGTCCCGAACCGGGACGGCTCCGGCAGACGCTGCCGCTGAGAGTCGTGACTGAAGACCTCCTCAAGCCGGAGAACCATGTCACGCTCGACGAGAACGAGAACGCCCACGTCGTTTACGCGGGGCCTTCCGATTATGCCGTGAAGGGCATGGCGCAGGCCAAGCAGCGGCTCGGTGAGCTGCTTCGGCCACTGCCGGTGCAGGAGATATTCGACCGAGGGCAAGCGAAAACCGAATCGCATGTTCAAGGGACGCTGCGAATGGGCAGGGATGTCACGGATTCTGTCGTCGACCGGAACATGATCCACCATAAACTGAGGAATCTCGTCGTCGTGGGTAGCAGCACCTATCCGAGTTGTTCGTGCGCCAATCCCAGCCTGACTGCTGCCGCCCTCTCTCTCAGGGCAGCGAGCCACATCGCGTGAGGAGGGATCCGGCATGATCACGATTTCGAGACGCGTAGTGCTTGGGCTTTTGGGGGCTGGAGTGGCCTCTATTGCTCTCGCTTACGCTTCGGTGCGCTCCTTCGCCCACGAGGACTTGGTCCGCATGGTACTTGAGCGCTATCTTGGGCCCCTGAACATGGCTGAGAACGAACTCCGGTCGTTCACCCAGGAGTTCCGCGCCCAGCGTCCGACGACCTTTCCGACCGAAAACTTAGCGGCCGTTTCCGCGCTTATGGAGAAGCTCAGGCTTGCATCCGCTGCCCGTCCCATCCTACCCGGCGACCGTGCGCAGCGGCTGGAGCATTTCGAGCGCTGGCTGCTCGCGGACTTCCACCTTTTGACTGACTATGCCTGGCGTCAATCACCAGGCGATCCCATCCGTTTCACGGGCCCGCAACCATGCGCGAACCCATTTGCGAATATATCGAAATAGCCAATAACCCACAGCAGAGCTGGGGGTTTGAAGGGTAACCGCCATAGGCGGTTGCAGTCCGCGACCTGGCCGCCCGTGAGCATAAAGGCGACGGGCCGCCACGGGCCGTCGGTCAGGGCGTGGATCTTAGTGGCGCGTCCGCCGCGTGATCGGCTGATCGGCCGGTCTCTCGCCAGTTACCTCATACCGCGTCAGATGGAGCTGACGCTTATCATAAACCTGCATCAACTTAACATTTCTCTATCAAAACATCACAAACCCAACGTACGTACACACGCGGCTGTTATCAACATATTCAAATACTTGGCAGGACAATCGCACTCCCGCTGCCGCGTTGACGAGAACATCTATAAAGTGATAGTCTTCTTCCAAAGGTTTGGTCATATACAGTTTGATCAGATGCAGTATGTCACCAAATAGTCGTATATATTGACGTTAGCCGAATTACGTTTCTGCAAGAGCAGGGGTAAACGGAATCGTCTAGCGGTAGGACAGCGGAGTTCTGCTCCGCAGCAGACCCTGGTTTTGAAACCCACGTCCCCCAACCAGTTCAGGACATTTCTAATGCCGGCTCGTTGGAAGCTCCGTAGCGAAAGCGGTTGCCGCTAACCTCGACACTTTCGCGATGCAGTGGGCCTAGACCCAAGAGTGGACCACAAGTGAGAAGTTCTCAGCTAGAAAAAATTGCCTTGCGTGAGAAAACAACTCTAAAGGAGAAATATATGCAGAACATACTGGAGCGCTTGGCCGGCAAGATAAAGCAAGCCGATATTGATCCGCTGCCTCACGAACAATTCCGTATGGAACATATGTTTGATCCTGACGTTTATGGCGAGATCGTGCCGCGTCTGCCCGAAGACGACGCCTATCAGTTTATCCATCACCCTGATGCGATGTTTCCACACGGGCGCGGTCCAACAGAAAAGACCACCCAATGGCAAAAACCGGAGGATCGCCTGCTCTGGAGCGACATGCGTGATACGCACCGTAAGGCGCAAATAAAGGGCCACGATATCCCCAATATTCTGGACGACTTTGGGGATTCCGTAAAGGTACTCTCACTTGATTGTTTCGATACGTTGCTATGGCGCAAGACAGCGACACCTAGAGACGTTTTCACCGTGCTGGCCGATAATCCCGTCGCGCGAAGGTTAGGGATGACTCCTCACCAACGCATTAGCGCTGCTGCGCGTGCCTATCGAGCGAAGCCGTTAGAAAACGGATCCACGGAGATCGATATCGGTGATATTTATCGGTCTTTCACATCGCTTTCTGGTGAGGACCGGGAGCTATTGGCCGAGGCGGAAATTCGGACCGAAATGAATGTTTGCTTTGCATTCTCACCGTACGTAGAACTGATCAGGCTGGCGCGCACCCGTGGTATCACAATTATCATCGTGAGCGATACGTATTTGCGCGAAGACGAGTTAAGGCGCCTCTTGGCTCGACATTTGCCTGCAGACGTTATGCAGGCGATAAGCAAGATCTACTGCTCTGTCGATTATGGAACGTCGAAGAGCCATGGTCTTTTTCAGATTGTAATCAAAGAGTGTGGCGTGTCTGCATCGCAACTACTTCACATCGGAGATAATGATGTAGCCGATGCCCAAGTGCCGCGGAAATTGGGCGTACGTGCGCTGCATTTTCTGCCGTTTGATCATGAGGCTGCAGACCTCTTGCGCCTACAGCACGCGGCATCTTCATTGATTGTACTCGATCAGGCAGCGCCTGAAGCAGTTGTTCTGCCATGCTATAGTCCATTTCGGCCAATTTTTGCCGTTGGAAACCTGCAGCCGTACGCGCCTGAGACGATGATCGGCTATATGTCGTTTGGCCCGGTTCTATACGCCTATGCTCGTTTTCTTATGGACGAGGTGGAGGCACTACAGCAGCAGGGCAAGCGGGTAAAAGTCTTCTTCCTTTTGCGTGATGCTTATCTTCTTTCCGCTGCGTGTGAAGCCTATGCCCGCAAGCCCGTCGGCAAACTGGTACGACTCCGAGCATTCGTTGCTATTGCGGCATCTTTCAAAACCCGTGCCGATGTCGATTATTACATCAGCGGGATCAAGCCAGAATTTGACGATTTTCATTCCACTGCAAAACAGCTTTTGCTTCCGCCTGAAGTGACTGAATTGTTAATACGGATCGCCCATCAATCTGCCGATCCACAAACGGCGTTCCTTCAGCTGCTGCGCGACGACGATGTGTTGGAATTGATATTCAAGAACTCATCTGCTTTGCGTACGCGCTTGATGCGCTATATGTCCAAGGAATTGG
Source organism: Mesorhizobium sp. M0910 (assembly GCF_040319465.1). Classification (NCBI taxonomy): domain Bacteria; kingdom Pseudomonadati; phylum Pseudomonadota; class Alphaproteobacteria; order Hyphomicrobiales; family Phyllobacteriaceae; genus Mesorhizobium; species Mesorhizobium sp. M0910. The sequence goes on along the minus strand of NZ_JAMYNZ010000012.1, from coordinate 132,839 downwards.
AGTGGGAAGAAGGTGATACCATTGTTTTGGCAGACACAGGCTATAACGGCACAACGCAGGAATATTTGATCCGCACCTTCAAAGAAGAGTTGAAAGTAGACATACTGGGTCGCTATGTGGTCTCCTCCGACGAACCTTACCGTACGGCGAACAGCAAAGCACTCATTACGACACCCTGGTGGAATTTCGATCTATTTGAGCAATGCTGCACTGTCAAGGAAGGAGCGGTTGTGGACTATAATTTGGCCGGAGAGCCAGTTCTTGCGGAGATCGACCTAAATGAGAAGCAGTACGACAAGGTCGCCATTATTCAAGCGGAATGCGTTCGGTTCATCAATGATGCAAGGACATTTTTTACCAAGGCTGGTTTGACGCACGAGTATTCGATTTTGCAGCGGGCCGCCCATGCGGCCCTATTCCGTTCTGTCTACATGCCTATGGAAGCGGAATTGGAATATTTCACGGACTTCTTCCAGAACGACAACTTTAGGGGAATATGTCGCAAGAAGACAATCCATCGTCTAGAAAATGCTTTGAGGAATGTGAGGCGCCTTGCCTCACCTTATCGGTTGGGTGCATTTGAAACACGCTGTCTGGGCCTTGACTTCACATTTAGCGCTATAGTCAACAGACGATTTAAACTTGATCTAGGCCCAGAAGATATGAATGTGCGTTTTTCGCCTCTAAAAGTCTCGATATGGAGGGCACACGAGACCAAGGTCTTCTTACTTAGAGCACACCATCTGCATGACGGATATTTCTCCGTTATGCTGCCATATGTAAGCGGCACCAGTGTTAAGATGCTCTTGGGGGAGCACTACGAGTGGTTGCAAATCGAAGATATACAACTTTTGAATAATGCAGGAAGCGTGTATAGGAATGTGTCGAGCTCTCTCGATCTGGAAGAAATCAATCGGGAGGGAGAGATTTACCGGTGCCTGTCACAGGCAAGTGTAGCGACAATCCATCCCGTTGATTTGCAACAGTTCAAAACGCCTCATTACTATCATATGATCTTTCGCCCACTGGTTTCGAGGGAGTTTGATACGCCGCGGGGGCCAGGCGCCTCGCAAGGATGAGAATTCATGCCGGCGCAGTGGTGATTCACGGTAACCGCCCGGTTGTTACCGCGGAGATTTCGCTTTGATGCGAGCGATGAGTTCCTGGTCATCGACGAAGGCTTCGAGGAAGTCATTCCATTCGTCAGCGGTGCGGCGCGCATGGGTAAGCATTTGCTCCAGCTCTTCCATTCCGTCGCGGGTAAGCGAAGTTATTGCCTCGTCCGGTCCGGTGTAGACGCTGATGATGCTGCCGTAGCTCAGGTTGTCATCATTGCTGACGATCGCCTGAAGGAGTTCGGCATCTTCATCGAGCAATTTGGCGACGTAGTCGATGCTGAACACATGGGTCACCGTTGCCATCAGGCAGCCTCGGCGGAGATGGCGGTGACAGGTGACCAATTCCAGGGAAGCAACTCGTCGAGGCGATTGATCTTGTGATGCGGTCGAGCACGTCTGCGAGATATGCCTGCGGATCGATGCCGTTCATCTTGGCCGTCTCGATGATTGTCATGGCGCGAGCCAGGGTCTCCGCGCCGGTCTCGGCGCCGGCAAATAGCCAGTTTTTTCTTCCGATTCCAATCGGGCGCAGGGCTCGCTCGGCGGCATTGTTGTCCATGGCGACGCGGCCGTCTTCGAGGAACAGGCACAATGATGGCCAGCGGCTCAGGCCATAACGGAAGGCTTTTGCCAAATCGCTCTTGCCCGGAATGCGGGTCAGTTGCGTTTCGATCCAGACACGGAATGCCCCGATCTTTGGTTTGCTATGCTTCTGACGTGCGGCAAGGCGGGCATCGGCAGGCTGACCCGCAATGCCGTGCTCGATGTCATAAAGCGCACCGATACGGTCGAGAGCCTCGCGTGCGATCTCGGATTTGTTCGAGGTCCAGATATCATGGAAGTCGCGTCGCCAATGCGCCTTATCTTGTGCAACAGATAAAGCCCATTATCCAGGGCGAAGTTTTATCTGGAGTCTTTGGCGGAGTATGCTGCATTTGGGAGAAGTTCAGGGGTGCCAGTATCCGGATAAAAGCTGCGGCAAAATCGTTGGGCGCTGGCGAGCGAGGGGACGGGCTTGCAGATACCGCTACGTACTTCGTCGACCATGGAGGATTATGTCGCCGCCCAGGAGTGGCGCCATGCATGTCTACCGTGCTGCCCGCTTCACCCGCACGGCGGCTGTTCGCTTCGACGCCACGGCAGCTATACGCGGCTGACCAGCCCTGGCGTGCGCGTCGCTCGCTGGTATTGCCCGCAAGGGCGGATGACGTTCAGCCTATTGCCAGATTTCCTCGCTGCCCACCTCCCTGGGCTGCTTGCAACGATCGAGCGCGCCATCGCGGTGACGGCATCGACAAGAAGCCTGGAAGCAGCCGCGGATGTACTCCGCGGACCGGAGGTCGACCTGCCGGGAGCGATGCGCTGGCTTCGCCGTCGGGTCATAGCGGTGCGCCGGTCGATGACAGCCGTGAAGTGGGTGACACCATTGTTAGCGCCGGATGTACTGGAGAGCGCTGCGATCGGAGATGACACACCGATCCTGCCCAAGCTGCGCCGCGCCCTGCCATTATCGGCGCTGAACTGTATTCCCGCTCCCCTGGGTTTCGCTCGGGTATCGCTTGGTGGCGCCTGGTCGACGCGCTGGTTGGCCGGCGTGATGCGGGACGCGGATTCTCGGGTACGAGGTGGTTGTCGCCAACACGAAGTGGGGCCTGACCGCATTATCGCGGCCAGGTACGCTGGTTCGGCCAAGGTGATAGGATCCCCATGCAGACCGAACCCATATCTACCGCGTCTGGCGCGCCGACCGCCGCCTGAGCCCCGGCGCGGCGCTGGTCTACATGCAAAGGATCAAGTGGTTTCGCACCTATTGCGCCGAACACGAACTGATGGAGCGCGAAGAGCTCACCCTCGAACGCGCAAATCGCTTCATAGGCTGGTATGCGCGGCGGCAGAATCTCGATCCGCGGTCGCTGGGCCTTTTCCGGAGTGCTCTGCAGTCGCTCAACCGGGTCTATCATTGCATGGGGTTGGCGCCTCCCGATTGGCGGTCGCCGCGGCCAGCAAAGCCGCCGGCAACGCCTTTGCTTACCGAGTACGCCGACTACCTGCTCCGGCATCGGGGCAACCCGCAGGTGACCGTGCACAAGAAGTTGCAGCACATCGGCAAATTTCAGGGGCACCTGATACAGGCCGGTGAAGGCTGGCTGTCGATAGGCTTGACTGATGTCGACGCTTTTCTTGTCTCTTACGCTCAACGATATTCCCGGTCGCACGTCAGCGATGTTGCGTGCAGTATTCGCTGTTTCCTGCGTTTTCTGCATTGGAGCGGGCGCATTCCCGTCGATCTCAGCGAAGCCGTGATCGCGCCGGTGCAGCCGCGCCTTGAGCGACCGCGGCGGGCGCTCGCCTGGGAGAATGTGCAGCGGCTGCTGAAGGCGGTGGATCGGTCGACACCAATGGGTCTACGCGACTACGCGCTCCTGTTGATGATGAGCACCTACGGCCTTGGAGCGGGTGAAGCTATCCGCTTGCGGTTCGACGACATCGATTGGGAAGCCGGCACACTGTCGGTCGTCCGGCCAAAGACGGGGGCAGCCTTCACCCTGCCACTCCTGCCGGCCGTGGCCAAGGCGGTGGCGCATTATCTGCGCGATGGACGGCCCAGCGGCACGCCGACCCGTCATCTGTTCGTGCAGATGAAGGTGCCGTTCGGCCCCTTTGCCGCTTCAAGCGCGATACGCCACATCATCGCAAAGCATGCGAGGGCCGCCGGGATTTCGGGCACGTTCCTCGGTAGCCACGTTCTGCGCCATTCCCACGCGGCACGCCAGATCGATCTCGGCACGCCGCCGCGTGTGGTATCCGAGCTTCTCGGGCATCGCGATCCAGAGTCGCTCTCTGCCTATGTGCGGATCGCAACGGAGACGTTGCGTGATGTCGCATTGCCGGTGCCGGCATGACCACCATCGTCACCCTTTCCGAGCTGGAGCGCGACGCGGAGAGCTTTCTGCGGTTCAAACGCGCCATGGGCCATCCGTATATGCGTGGCGCCTTCGAGATCGACCGTTTCCTCCGCTTTGTCCGGCAGCATTGGGGCGAAGAAGACCCCATCCCTCTGGCGGAGGCTATCCAGCGCTGGTGTGGGCGGCACCCCGGCCGCAAGGCCGTCACGCTTGCCAACGAGTTCGGCGTCATTCGGCAGCTCTGCCTGTTCCGTCGGCGACGCGATTCGACCAGCTATGTGCCTGAGCATAGCTGGGCGCCAGTGAAGGAGTCGATTTTCTTCCCCTATATTTTCAGCCAGGAAGAGATCCGCCGAATCCTCGCTGCCGCCTCGGTGCACCAGGGGCACTTCATATGGGCCTCAATGCTGCGCAGGCTTATTCTTGTGCTTTATTGCACTGGCCTGCGGCTCGGAGAAGCCGCACGCCTCAAGATGACCGATGTCGATCTCGAACGCGGCACTTTAACGATCCACGACAGCAAGCGGCGCACGCGCATCGTGCCCATGCAGGATGACCTTGTCGGAGAGTTGCGGCGCTACATCGACGATCGGCGTCAGATACTCATCGGCCGGCACTGCGCGGATCCTGAAGCCCTGTTCGTTCGCCGCAACGGCGCGCCTCTTACGATTGCTTCCGCTTCCGATGCTATCCGCCAGATTCTTCGTCGCCTAGGTATCAAACCCGCACAAGGACGGGTTGGCGCGCGACCCTACGAGTTCCGTCATGCCTTCGCGGTCCACCGCCTCACGATGTGGGCACAGGAAGGCGTCGATATACACGCCAAGTTGCCCATGCTGTCAGCCTATCTGGGCCATCAGAGCCTCCTTGGCACCGAGGTCTACCTGAAGGCGACACCACAACTGCTGGAGTTGGCCAGTACCCGGTTCGAACAGCATCTGCGATGCGCGCGCCAACCCCGATGAGCCAGGCCCCGTCACAGGCGCTCTTCGCCCTCGTCGAATCCTTCTTCACCACCTATCTGCCCCGTCAGCGCGGCGCGAGCCCGCATACGATCCGCGCCTATCGCGATACGCTCAAGCTGCTGCTGTTGTTCGCGGCCCAGCGTCAGAACCGCGAGATCGCCGCGCTCAGGCTGGACGACCTCGACGCCAATATGATCGCTGCGTTTCTGGATCATCTCGAGACCACAAGGTCCAATTCCGCTGCCACACGCAACTGCCGCCGTGCCGCGCTGCGCAGCTTTTTCAAGCACCTTTTGCGCAACGACCTTGACCATGCGCTCCGTTATACACAGGTGCTGGCGCTGCCATCGAAGCGGGCGCGACTTCGACCTGGCCATTACCTCGAAGCTCCCGATATTCGGGCCATCATCGAGGCCCCCGATCGACGGACCCGCCAAGGCTGGCGCGACTATACGCTGCTGGTTTTTCTCTACAATTGCGGCGCACGGGTCAGCGAGGTGACCGGCCTGCTATGGAGTGATCTGCAACTGATGCCACCACGGCAGGTTCGTCTTCGGGGCAAGGGTCGCAAGGAACGGCTCGTGCCGATATGGTCACAAACGGCCGATGCACTGCGCCGCCTGCACGGCATGACAGCTGAGGATCAGCGGCATGTTTTCGTCAACCGTCACGGTCAGCCCCTGACCCGCGACGGAGTGGCCTACATTCTGACCAAGCACGTCTCAGCAGCAGCCCAGGATCGGCCGACCCTGGTACGTGATCGTGTTACGCCGCACGTTTTTCGTCACAGTTGTGCCGCCGCGCTGCTGCAGTCGGGCACTGACGTGACCGTAATCCGTGACTATCTCGGCCACGCCAGCATTGCGACCACGAGCCGCTACTTAGCCATCAACCTGAAGATGAAGCGTGATGCGCTGCAGACCTTCTGGAAACATGCCGATCTCGAGCCCGTCGAGACCAAACCATGGAAGCCGAAGCCAGACCTGCTTTCTTTCCTCCAGTCGCTCTGATTTTATGTCGACAAACCCCCGCCGGCTTTTTCGCCAGAACCCAGCTTCTGAGCGGCAGAACTCCAGATAAAACTTCGCCCTGGATAATGCGCCCAGCATGCCGCTTCTCGGAAGCGGGATGTTCCATCGGCTCCAGGCTCATAAAGCTTGCCGTAGCCTTTGTAGCCGTCAGCTTGGAGGATGCCGCTTGTCTGCCTCAGATGGCGGAGGACGTGGTCTTCCTTTCAGTCCGGAGCAAAGTAGTAGACCGCGCCAGGCGGAGCGCCGCCCGCCCATGGGCGTTGATCGCGGACATATGTCCAGATCCTGCCTTTCTTTACGCCTTTCCCCAGCCCTTTGTCCTGCATGGAGCGATCCAGCACCCGGATCGGGGTATCGTCGGCATGAAGAAGGTCGCTGGCCATGATCACGGTTCCGATCCGCTCGATCAGGGGCTGAAGCACCTGCATGGCGCGACCGCACCAGTCGACCAACGTACTGTCGGGGATGTCGGCACCCATGCGGGCGAAGATTTCGTTCAGGCGATACAATGGCAGGTGATCGTCGAACTTCGAGACCAGGATGTAAGCCAGAAGGCAGGCGCCCGCCATGCTGCCTGGTATCGGACGGCTGGGCGCGGGCAACTGCACCATCTTTTCGCAGCAGCGGCAGGATTTCTTCAACCGAGCGACCTCGATGACCTTCATCTGCGCGGCGATCATGTCGAGGATTTCGCTTGTGTCTTCGCCCACAAGACGTAGTTCACCGCCACAGGCGGGGCAGCAGGCGCCGGGATCGAGCTCCCTGCGCTCGCGAACTGCCTTGTGCGACACGCGCGGACGCCGGCGCGTGATCCTTTCGGGCGCGTTCGTCATAGACGCGACAGACGCTGCCTCGTCGGCCTCATTGATTGGCCCGGCATTGCTCTCCGCCGCGGCGATCAAAAGATCCTCCAGCGCCAGTTCCAGCTGCTGGATTTCCCGCTCGACTTTTTCCGAAGACTTGCCGAAGACCTGTTTCTTCAGCCGGGCAATGCGCAGCCGCAAGGCCTGGATCAACTGGTCATGCGCCTGCAACGTCGCCGACATCTTCGCATTTTCCGCCTGCAAGGCGGCGATCATCGCCTTCAGAAAGGCAGGATCGTCTGGAAGATTTTCGGCGACATTCGGCATGCACCTGACTACCATAAGTCAGGGCGAGTAGCCATAAACACCATTGGATTCAGAGAGATAAATCACCCGACACGCGCCGGCGGCGCCCCCCAATTGGGGCGTCGCCAGTCAATTCCTTCCCACAACATCGCCATTTGCGCTGACGTCAGCCGGGCCGTCCCGTCGGCCGCCGACGGCCACGGAAAGCGGCCCTTCTGCAAGACCTTGTAATAAAGACAGAACCCCTGGCCATCAAAATAAAGAAGCTTCAAACGGTCGCCACGCCTTCCCCGAAAGGCGAAGACCGCGCCTCCCGTCGGCTTCTGGCGCAACACATCCTGCGTCAGTGCAGCCAAACCCTCGATCCCTTTGCGCATGTCCGTGAACCCGCAGGCAAGGTACACCCGAACCCCAGTTCCCGGTCCGATCATGCTGTCTCAACCGCCTGGATAAGCCGAGTCAGAGTGGCGGTATCGATCTCTCTGTCAAAGCGCAGGTTCCGCCCACAGCATAGTTGCAATTCGACCAGCGCTGACAATCTGTCGGTGCCTTTGCCCATACAGGGTTCGCTCCGCGCCACGGGCATGTCCACGGGAAGGAACATGGGACCCGCCGACGGCAACAGGAGCCCCTTCCTCCTCAGCTCTCGCCGCCAAGTGTAAATCTGCTGCCGTGTCACATCATGCCGCTCGGCAACCTCAGTCACAGTCGCCCCGTCAATTCCAACCGACATGACGATGTCGAGCTTCTTCTTATCACCCCAGCGACGACGCCGTTCAGCACCAAGAATCTCGACACGCATCGCAAACCTCGCACAAGACACGTCGCAAACGACGTCGTTAAACACGTGTCATAGGCCATCACGACGATGTCAGGCAGGCGGTGACAATCGGGCGGTTACGATTCACTGGCTCCGAAGGGATTTGGAGGATAGCGAGTGCGCGGCGGCGACGATGTACCCATCCGGTGAAGACCGCAGACGTGTATCCGGCGGCCATGAGGACCTGAGCACCGCGGTGCCGGGTCAAGTTTTTGATGGGGAGACGCGATGATATTCTTCGAGGAGGAGTTCGACCTCCTCGATGCCTTCATCGGTGAAGGCCAAGATCCCGTCGTCATCGTTGGCGCCGTAGACCCAGATGACGCCGTCCTCGGGCTCGAGACCGAGCGTCAGGTCCTGGATGAGCGCTTCGCTGACGCCGAGGTCCCTGGCGACACGTTCAACGGTGTAGACGTGATGCACCTTATTGCGCTGCATGATCAGGCCGCCGCTGATTGGGTCCGCAGTTGTGCGGATCTCCAATTCCACGGCAGCAAATCATCGATCCGATGGGCTGGGTGGGCTGCGATGCGCGCCAGGATATCGGCGAGCCAGGCCTGAGGGTCGATATCGTTCATCTTGGCGCTGACGATCAGGCTGTAGAGAACGGCAGCGCGCTGTCCGCCGCGATCGGAACCGCAGAACAGCCAGGACTTTCTGCCGAGAGCGATGCCGCGCAGGGCTCGCTCGGCTGCATTGTTCGATAGGCAGATCCGCCCGTCGTCGAGGAACCGGGCGAAGGATGACCAGCGGCGCAGCATGTAGTTGAAGGCCTTGGTCAGATCATGTCCGCGCGAGAGCTTGTCGCGCGTCTCGATCATCCAGGTCTCGAGCTCCGCGACCAGCGGCAGGCTCCGCTCCTGGCGCACGGCGTGGCGTTGGGCCGGCGACAGGCCGTTGATCTCGCGCTCGATATCGAACAGGGCATCGATGCGCTTCACGGCTTCAACCGCGAGCGGATAGACCAGGTTGGGCTTCTCGCCGTGCGCCTTCTTGCGCGCCGCCGCCTCGATATCGGCTAGCTCGAACACTTTGCGCCGGCTGTGAGCCCAACAGCTGGCTTCCAGAATAGGCGCTGGCTGACGGGCCGCCGTATAGAGATCGCCATAACCACCATAGGCATCGGCCTGCAGAATGCCGCTCCAGCCGGCGAGATGCGCCGCGGGATGTTCGCCTCGGCGATCGCGCGAATAGTAGAACACGACCGCCGGCGGATCGACACCGCCGAACGGTCGGTCATCGCGCTTATGTAGAAATCTACATAAGCGCGATTATGCGCACCCGATGATTATGCGCAGCTCACCGGGACATTTATCCAGTTTTCTTCGGCAGATCAGTGAGATGGTGGCCGGCATTCAAACTAGGCGCTGCGCATAATTTTTAAAGGCTCAACAGGAACTGCATGAGCTGGTCCGGCGGTCGATACCGGCTTTGACTGGCCGTCATGGGCTGCAGCCGGTTGAGCGTACGCTCCTTCATGGCGAGATCCGCCTGAAGGTACATGTGCGTCGTGGCGGGGCTCTCATGACCCAGCCATAGGGCAATGACGCTGATGTCGACGCCGGACTGCAGAAGATGCATTGCCGTGGTATGGCGGATGGTGTGAGGCGAAATCGAGCGACGCGCGAGTTGCGGGTAACGTTCCGCGGCGGCCGAGACCGCAAGTTCAAGGCGCTGGGTGACGTTCGAACGCGCCATGCATCCGCCGCCTCTGTTCGGAAACAGGAAGTTCTCCTCGCCCCCATAGTCCAACCGGCGCTTCCAGTTGCGGATCAGGTTGGCGGTCGTCCGCCAGAGCGGCACGCTGCGATCTTTGCGCCCCTTTCCATGCAGGTGCGCGACCGCCGAGCCATCGACGGCGACCTCGCCGACGCGCAGGCCGATGGCTTCAGACACGCGGGCGCCGGCGTTGTACATCAGACTGAACAGTGCGCGATCCCGCTCACCTGCCCATGTCCGCGCATCCGGCGCCTCAAGGATCGCCTGCATCTCCTCGCGTGACAAAAATCCCAGGACCGGCGGGTCGAACCGTTTCATCGGAATGGCCAGCACCTGTTCGATGACGGGGAGCGCGGTCAGATCGTAGTGGGCGGCATACTTAAGGAAAGAGCGAAGTGCCGCCAGGCGGGCGTTGCGAGTACGGGCGCCGTTGCTCCGCTCCTTCTCCAAGTGGTCGAGGAAGCTCAGGATCAACTGCGCATCGAGGTCGGCCAGGGTCAGCCGGGTGGGCGCCTTTCCAATCGTCGCCTCGGCGAAGTCAAGCAACAATCGGAAGGTATCGCGGTAGGCGGCGATGGTGCGCGAACTGACGGCTCGCTGATTGCCCAGATGCTCGACGAAAAAGCGTTGCAGCAGGATGGGGAAGGACGATGCCAGCTTGGGGTCAGTCATGATGACCCCCTCCAACCGTAGAGGCGAACAGCTCGAACCGTTTGCCAGCGACCGCCATGAGTTCCGGGACGCCGGTCAAATACCAATAAGTATCGGAGATCTTGGCGTGGCCGACATAGGTCGAGAGCGCCGCCATGGCGTTGTCGATATCGGCGCCATGCTCGTGCCAGAGCTGGATACGGCGGCAAATGAAGGTGTGGCGCAGGTCGTGAATACGCACCTTGCCATGGCCGCCCCGCGCGGTCCAACCAAGGTTGGTGCGAAGCTTCTGGAAAACCTTATTGATCCTCCGCTCCGCGATGAATCCACCCGCCGGAGACAGGAACAGCGGTGAGTCCTCGGTGAGTGCACCAGGACGCGCCCGAACCGCCAGATAGCGCCGTAGCTTGGCTACGACGGTGGCGTGTATGGGCACATGCCTGGATTTGCGGAACTTCGTGTTCCGAACCGTAAGGAACGCTCCATCGAGATTGACATCGCTGCAGCGCAGGTGAAGTGCTTCTGACCGGCGCAGACCCGTAGCGGCGATCAGCCCAAAGATCGTCGCGTAGGTTGCCGGCCGCAACCCGCCCTCAGGGGCGAGGCGCGAAGCGGCGGTCACAAGGTCGCAGATCTCCTGCTCCGAATAGACGTGCGGTGCGAGGCGGCGATGTGAACGACCAAAGGTCGCGGTTTGTGGGAACTCGGTGCCGGGATCGAGCCGGGCAAGATACCTCGCGAACGGGCGAAGGGCCTCGAGGCGCCGGGCCCATGAGAAAGGACTGGCCCGTTTGGCCTGGCCTTGCACCCAGTTCAGGACGATATCGTTGGTGAGCGGGCCACTGTGACCGCGCTCGTCGGCAAACAAGGCGAAGGCGGTGATTTGATGGCCCTGCATCCTGAGGGCGAAACCAAGGGCGCGGCGTTCGGACAAATAGTCCTTTGCCAGCGAGAGCATGGTGCGCGCGCCGGTCATTGCGCGCTCCCCGGCCAGGGTAGGGCCACAGCTGCAAGATTGGTCAGATCGACCTTTGCGTAAATGGCGGACGTGTCGAGGCTTCGATGCCGCAGGATGTCCGCAATCTCCTTCATCGGCGCGCCGGCGCGCAGAAGTCGGCTCGCCATGCTGTGGCGGAGAATGTGGACACCGGTCCGCGTCCATCCACATCGTCGGTAGCCGGCCAGTACTGCGCGTTTGACGCTCTTCGTCGTGATCGGCTCGTTGTAGGGGGCAACATGGCGAACAAATATGGCCCGGTTCGACGTCGCGGGCCGCTCCTCGTGCAGATAGGCTGCGATCGCCGCTCCCGTCTCGGACGGTAGCGGCAGAGCATCCGCGCGTCGGCTCTTGGTGCCGACAAGCTTGATCGTGCCATCGGCCCAGTTGATGTCGTCAAGCTGCAGCTTGACGACTTCGCTGGATCGCAGACCGAGATCGATCAGACACCGCACCATCGCATAAGCCCGCAGGCGCGACGGGAACGCCTGATCAAAGGAACTCAGCAGTTCGTCGATCTCGGCGCCGGTCAGCACCTCGGGCAATGATGCCAACCGCCAGTGGGCGACCCGGGGAATCGCGGCCTTCAGTTCGCTCACCCGGTCGCCGGACATGCTGCGGAAGCGGAGATAGCAGCCAATGATGACGCCGATCGCGGCGACGGTGGTGGGTCTTCGCCCCTGTTTGCCAAGGACGAAGCGGCGGATGGATGCGGCGTTGACTGTCGCCAGGGAGATCGGCTGCTCGCCGAAATGCTCGACGAGAAATCCTCCAACCACTCGGCAACGCTTCCGACGGGTGTTGTCCGCCAATCCCCAGACGTCGCGCATGTGGGTATCGAAGCGCGTCAGCTCCTGTTCGATGGCGGAATTGCGGGCAGGATACTGCAGCACCACGCCGCCGGCTTCGAGTACCTCCAAAAGATGGCCCAGTGCCGCCTGCAACTCATGGCGCAAACGACGGACCGGGTCGGAGCAGGCGCACGCCGGCAGGTGCTCCGAGAGAAAGCGCATAACGGCGCCCTGGCCGATCGCTTCCAGGTCATACCCCTCCTGAGTCAGCCAATAGGCGAAATGCGCGATGCAGCACAAATAGGCGCGCTGCGTGTTCGGCGCATATCGCCTTCGCTGCAAGTGCTCACCGTACTGCGAAACGTAGGGCCGAAGAATACTGCCCTCCAGCCAAGCGCGGGGCTGTGGCTGAAGGATGATCGCTTTTTGCATGTGGATCTCCGAGTTGATGGGACTCGGAAGGATTATGCGCAGTGCCTAGTTTGAATGCCGGCCACCATCTCACTGATCTGCCGAAGAAAACTGGATAAATGTCCCGGTGAGCTGCGCATAATCATCGGGTGCGCATAATCACGCACATAGGTCCATAATCGGCCGGTATCGGTCTTGCCCTTGGCCAGGACCGGCACCGTCGTGTCGTCGCCGTGCAGACGCGAAGCGGCCAGCACATGGGCTTCGAGCCGCTTGAACAGCGGCATCAGCGCCGCGGCGCCGGCGCCGACCTGATCGGCGAGCGTCGACAGGCTGAGCGGCACGCCTTCGCGCGCATAGCGTTCAGCCTCGCGGTTGAGCGGCTGATGCTGGCCGAACTTCTCGAACAGGATCATCGCCAGCAGGCCGGGACCGGCCCAGCCACGCGGGGTGGCGTGGAACGGCGCCGGAGCCTGGCTGATCGCCTCGCAGTCGCGGCAGGTGAACTTCTCCCGTACGTGCTGGATCACCTTCCATTGCCGCGGCACCACCTCCAGCGTCTCGGTGATATCCTCACCCAGCTTGCGCAGCCGATGGCCGCCGCAGCAGTGGCAAGCGGTCGGCGCCGGCTCGACCACGCGTTCGCGCGGCAGATGCTCGGGAAATGGCTGGCGCGCCGGCCGCTTGCGCACATAAGGCGCCACCTCGGTGGTGCGGCCTGCGGCCTGTTCGGCGGCGATCTCGTCTTCCGTTGCCGTGCTCTCGAGTTCCTCGAAGGTGAGTTCCATCTGGTCGTGCAGACGGGCTGAGCGTTCAGAACTCTGACCATGCAGCGCCCGCTGCAGCTTCCGGATCGTCAGATCCTGATGGGCGATCAGCGCCGCATCATCCGATGCCTTGGCCCTGGCGACCGCCAGTTCGGCCTCGACCAGCGCAGCGCGTGCGGCCTCGTCTTCGGCTCTGGCCAGCGCCGCGCTCAGCGCTGCTCTCAGCGCGCCGATATCGTCCGGAACAGCATCCTGGGCGGGGGCAACCATGCTCTGAAGTGAATCATAAAACGCGTCCGCTGACTCGCGGAAAATGGCGCAAACGCAAAGAAAAACTCAGCCCGCGCGCTGCGGGCGGAACGTGTGGCGCGGGTTGCGCCAATCGATCCCGTCGAGCATGTAGGCAAGCTGCGCCGGTGATATGGAAACCGTGCCGTCCGCCGGCGACGGCCATAGAAACCGGCCCTTCTCGAGCCGTTTGGCATACAGCGACATGCCGAGCCCATCATGCCAGATAATCTTGATCAGGTTGCCGCTGCGGCCGCGGAAGACATAAAGATCGCCGGCATGCGGATCCCGGCCCAACGTCTCCTGAACCTGCAGAGCGAGACCCTGCATTCCGCGACGCATATCGGTCTGGCCGACTGCCAACCAGATCCGCACCTGGCTCGGAACCGGGATCATGAAACGCCCAGCGCCTTCACCATCGCTGCCGCCAGTGTTGGCGGCGTGGTCAGCGGAATCCGCAGCCGCACCTTGCCGGCGACCTCCAGCTCGATCACCGCTGGGGATGCCGCCGGCCGCGAAACGGCGACAGGCTCATCGGGAGCCACGACAACTTCGGCAAAGCCCGTCTCGCGGGCTCTCACCGTGCGGCGCCACTTATAGATCAGGCTGGTCGCGACATCGTACTGACGCGCTACCGCCGCCACTGTGGCCCCGGGCGCGAATGCCGCGGCCAGTATCCGGCACTGATCCTCTTCACGCCAACGACGACGACGCTCAGGCCCGGTCAATAACGTCACATGGCTCATGCTGTGCTGCTAACTTCGCTCGAAAGGACGACCTTAAGAGCGCAGCTTCGCTACCGGGCCATGCTCCCGCAAGGCGGCCCTCGCCGGAGGCGTACGCGACGATCGAACTGGCGAACTGTTCAGATCCTATGAAGGTGCGCCGGGAGAACGGCAAGGAGTAGATGGTGAAAGTCCATCACGATGGAGGAGGAGCAATCCACGTCGGCCCGGGCCGTGCGCAGGGGCTCCCTGACGGGCGCAATCCTACGCACCCGCGGCGACAGCCGCAACTTTTTCGGGCGGGATCCTTGTTTCTCGCTTCTCGCCGCCAAAGCATCGTTCTTGGGTGTTTTTCGGCGTGCAATATTGGCCGCCCATCGCTGTCCGCAAATTAATCGCCCTCGATCTTGACTACCGCGCAACCCACTTCCGTAATAAAGCGTGCTGCGTTTTCGAAAGGCTTGTTCAGGGACGCTTCGGTTTGATGGTCATCGCCGACCGACCGACCTGTGCATCATCTCGCCCAATTTCGCCAGATAAGCTTCGTTCTGAGCGATCCATGGGAACGAGAAGTTAAGCGCTACGAAGTTTCGGAAGGAGGCCTCAATCGAGAAGATTGGACCTGGGAGAAAACTGAAGTCGGATTCTATCGCTTGAAGCAAAGCGCTAGTAGCATCGAAGCCGACTGGTCCTCGTACCCAGCACATGTACCCACCGACGGGCGGCGATACGACACATTCACTTGGAAAATGTTCTGCGATTAAATCGAGGCCCCGTTGCATTCTCGCGGCAAGTGTGCAGCGCAACTGCCTCAAATGTCGATCCTGACTACGGGTGGCCAGAAACGTGGCGATCGCGCGCTGGACAATACCATCACCGCTGTTCAATCCATGTGCATACTGGTGCGTCATCAAACGTCGTGTGTGGGTGCCGGCAATGATCCAACCCAATCCATACGCTGGCGGGAGCGAGGCCATGAAACTTCCAAATTGCACCACAATGTCGGATGGATCGTGTTGTTTGAACGAAGGCTGCCTGTTGCCATCGTAGTTCAGGTCGCTGAACATGTCATTTTCCAAGATAAGCACTTGGTGTTGGCGAGCAATTTCTACAATACGGCGCATTGTTTGCTCGGAATAGGTCACTCCTGTGGGATAGTGATGGGAACCCATAAGCAATGCCACGCGAACCGAATTAGAGCGGACAAGATGCAGGAATTGTTCGGGATCGATGCCCGAGCGCGGGTGGGAATAAATTTCCACCACAGAAAGGCTCTTGCGGTTCAATCCTGCCAGCATTGGAAAAAAAGAAGGACTTTCGACAAGAACGACTTCTCCTGGCTTGGTAAATGCATTGAGGCACATGTCGAAGCACGACATGCCCGTGTTGCCGACAACGATGTCCCCGTGTCCGACGACGCTTCCCCGCCTTGATGCGCGGCGGGAGATTTCATGTCGCAACTGCACGTCGCCTTGTGGTGAATCGCACCCAACGAGCCTGGTTTCGCCTTGGCGCAAAAGCTGGCGCAACAGCCGGTCTATGTCGTTGCGGTCGAATAGGTCCGGACTTGGATAGAAGCTGCCAAACGCGCCAAGCTCATTTGAATACCAAATATGTAGCAAAGCCTCAGGCAGACTTTTTACCGCCTCTCGCTCGACATCGTGGCTATTGTATCCTGCGCTTGCCGTTGGAGCCGGCACACCGACGACATAGAAACCCGACCGGGGCCGGGCCTCGCAAATCCCGCCAGCCTCCAAGAGCTCGTATGCATGATGCACTGTCATCGGGCTATAGCCGGTATCTTCACTTAATTGCCGGACAGACGGCAGGCGATCACCGACTTTCAAAGTCCCGGTGCGAATGCGGCGCTTGATGAGGTCAACGACAAATTCGTAGCGGCGCATAGCCGACGTTTTGGAAACACGGGTCATAGGACTGAAATTCCTATCGTAACTGGCACCTGCGGTGTCTGCACGAGAAAGCCGTTTTACCTTTTAACGTACAATGGGTGGCAGTCCGATCCGTCGCGATAATTGAGCCTTCCGCACCGCCGTAACCGGCGACCGGACAATATGGATCCTTCTGGACCGGCAAAATGCACAAAAGCGACCTATTCCGCGGAGCACAGTTTCTGGCGAGGAGGCGTTTCGAGGTTTTGCTTTGGCTGGTGGGCCGTCTGTGCTGAACGAATTCGCAGGAATTTGACACTGGTGCATCTCCAGATTTTTGTTTCTTTTGTCATGTTGGTAACGTTCAAAGTTGCCAGGCGCTGAGGAAGGTTTATGGAAACGGTCGTTATCATCGGAGGAGGATTAGCAGGACATCGTGCTGCCACAACGCTCGCCGAGCTGCGTCCTGAGCAGCGCACGGTCCTGATTCATGGCGAAACCGGGACACCCTATGACAGACCGCCACTGTCCAAGGACTTTCTCTTGGAGGGCAAGAGGCCGACTCTGAAAGGGTCTGAGCTCTATGCCGACGGCGTCGTTTTACGAGATGGAACAAAGGCCACTCTCATCGACCCTCTTCGACGCATCGTCCATACTGATAACGGTGATCCGGAACACTACGACAAGCTTTTAATCGCTACGGGATCTCGGGTCCGGCATTTGGAGAACTTCAGTGTGGACCCGGCACAAGTTCACTATTTGCGCACTGAATCAGACGCTTTGCGATTACGCGGGGTTCTTGCGCATGGCAAACGGCTGGCAGTTGTCGGTGGCGGTTTTATAGGACTGGAGGTATCGGCGATCGCTCGCCGCTTGGGGTGTCAAACAACGGTTTTTGAGCTGGCGCCGCGACTGCTGCCGCGCAGCGCCTCGCTCTCCTTGTCAGAATGGGTCGCGACGCGCCACGCGAGCGAAGGTGGTGAGCTCCGTTTGAACTGTGCAAATCTGCGCATGTCGAACAATTCAAAGGGCGAGGTCCTTCTGACTTGGGATGGGGGGGCGGCCGTTGCTGACATGGTCCTTATTGCCATTGGGATCGGGCCAAATGCAGAAATTGCAGCTGACGCAGGCATCGACACCGCCGACGGGATCGTTGTGAACGCACGCTGCGAAACGTCCGTTCCGGGAATATATGCTGCCGGAGAAGTGACGAACTATCCTGTGCCCGCGCTTGGCCGGCGGCTACGCAGTGAGAGCTGGACTGTGGCAGGCGATCAGGCCGTTGTGGCCGCAAAAGTCATGTGCGGTCTGGATGCGCAGTATCAGGACCTACCTTGGTTCTGGTCCGATCAGTGCGGCGTGACCCTCCAGTCCTTCGGACTGCCAGCCCTCGCGACGCGCCTGTATCGCATCGGGGACGTCGCGAGCGAACGGTGGCTGGAGATTGGCACCGATGACCATGGAGGTTTTGTCAGTGCCGTGGGGGTCAACCCTGGTCGTGACATGACGCAGCTCCGGCGAGACGCAAAGGCTGCCAAGCCCATATCTCCGGATATTATGAGCCGGGCCGAGGAAGTCGATCCGTCTGACTTATACCTGGCAGCTGGCTGATTACGCCAATCGGAGTGAACTGTGACAACAGCAGAAAAGAACATAGATACTGCGCCGCAAAATTCTGAATGGATAATTCTTTGCGCCCTTTCCGATCTTCAAGAGGATTCCGTAACGCCGGTCGAAATCGACGATAAACGGATTGCTATTTACCTGATCGACAACAAAGTATATGCGACCACCAACGTGTGTTCACACGCGTTCGCTCTCCTTTCCGACGGCTGGCTGGAGGGGACCCTTATCGAGTGCCCTTTGCATGGTGCTCAATTTGAAATCACCTCGGGTGAAGTGGTTCAAGGCCCGGCTGACTGCCCGATCACCGTGTTCGAGACGAAGGTGGAAAGCGGCCAGGTCCTGGTGCGTCTTCCCGTAGCGTGAAGTCGCGCCAGAGCTGGGGCCGAAACACGCTGTACGTTGGTGCCCGCGCACGTATTCCAGTGGCCATGCTAGTCCTCAGGCAGACGGCATCGTCTTTCGCACCAGGTGCCATCGGAGATCTGTGACGTCGCTTCGGTCGTGTAAGCCTTGGGTTGCATCGACCAGCTCAAGTTGGGGAGGAACGGGGTGGATTACGTCAACGTTGGAAGGACCGGCCTCAAGGTTTCTCGGATCTGTCTTGGCTGTTTAAGCTTCGGCTTAACTGAGCGGCGCTGGGGTTTGAGCGAGGATCAGAGCCGACCAATCATCAAGCAGGCGATCGAAGGTGGAATCAATTTCTTCGATACCGCCAACACGTATGGCCACGGAGCGAGTGAGCAGGTTCTGGGCCGAGCTGTCCATGATTATGCCCGGCGCGACGAGGTGGTGATCGCGACGAAGGTCTACTACCCGATGCGGGCCGATCCAAACGGACGCGGCCTTTCACGCAAGGCGATCATGGCGGAGGTGGAGGGGAGCCTGCGCCGCCTCAACACCGATTATATCGACCTTTACCAAATCCATCGCTGGGACGACGCTACTCCGATCGAAGAGACGCTCGACTCACTACACGACGTCGTCAAATCCGGGAAGGTTCGGTATATCGGTGCATCCTCAATGGCTGCATGGCAATTCTGCAAAGCGCTCCAACTCGCTGGCAATCATGGTTGGACCCGCTTTGTCTCCATGCAACCGCACTACAATCTCCTCTATCGCGAGGAAGAACGCGAGATGCTCCCTCTGTGCGAGAGCGAAGGTGTTGGCGTCTTACCGTGGAGTCCGCTTGCGGGGGGGCGTCTCGCGCGCCCTTGGCAGGAAGAGGCAGACACCCTTCGCGGGCGGACCGACGAATTGAGCGCGGGTAATTACGCCGGAACGCAAGGAGCGGACAAGATCGTCGTCGACCGTCTTACGTCGCTATCGCAAACACGGGGCCTCCCTCATGCGCAGCTTGCCTTGGCGTGGCTGCTTTCGAAGCCGGTGGGGACTGCACCCATCGTCGGCGTGACGAAGCCGCAACATCTCGAAGACGCGTTCGCGGCCGTCGGCGTGAAGCTATCGGAAGATGAGGTCAAATTACTCGAGGCGCCGTACGTGCCACATCCAGTTTCAGGACTTTAGCTATAGGCGACGGGGACGGCAGCGAGAGCGCGCTACGCGATACATCCAAGCCAATCTCAATCGCGGACGGTCTTTGATTTTCCCAAAAGATTCGATCAAACTTAGGAGCGGTTAATGGTTCAGCGCATGAAATTCTACATCGATGGCATATGGACAGAGCCCGCGTCGCCGAACCGAATGGCCGTAGTCAATCCTGCAAACGAAGAGACAATGTATGAGATAGCTCTCGGGTCGAAGGCTGATGTAGATGCGGCGGTCGATGCAGCCAAACGGTCATTCAACGACTTTTCCAACACATCACGCCACGAGCGCCTCGCACTCCTGGGAAGAGTTATCGATGTTTACCGTTCAAGGTTTGCAGACATTGCGGCATCCATTTCCGACGAAATGGGCGCACCTTTGGGGCTTGCAGACAGAGAACACGCTGCAGCGGGCTTGGCCCATTTTGAAACGATACGCAGTGTTCTTGAGAAGTACAGCTTCGAGGAGACAATCGGCTCGTCGCTGATCGTGCGAGAACCGATTGGTGTAGTGGGGATGATTACGCCGTGGAACTGGCCCATGAACCAGATCGGGGCCAAAGTCGCGCCAGCGCTCGCGGCTGGCTGCAGCATGGTCCTGAAGCCTTCTGAGTTTACGCCAAGTTGCGCATTGATCTTCACAGAGATTTTGCATGAGGCTGGCGTGCCCCGCGGTGTATTCAACCTCGTCAATGGCTTGGGGCCTGAGGTTGGTGTTGCAATGAGCGAGCATCCTGACATCGACATGATGTCCTTCACTGGTTCGACGCGCGCGGGCGTAGACGTGGCCATCCGATCTGCCGCCACCGTCAAGCGTGTCAGCCAAGAACTAGGCGGAAAGTCGCCCAATATCATTTTGGATGATGCAGATCTTGAGCAGGCTGTCGCCAGCGGTGTCGCCTACATGATGCTCAATACTGGCCAGTCATGCGACGCACCCAGTCGAATGATTGTCCCCGCAGCCAAGATGCGGGAGGCCGCGCGCATAGCGAAAATGGCTGTGGACCAGATGAAGGTCGGGGATCCGCGAGCCGTAGCCACCACCCACGGCCCCGTCGTCAATCGGACTCAGTGGGAGAGAATTCAAGCGTGGATTGAAAGGGGTCTTGCAGACGGCGCGACGTTGGTCGCGGGCGGCACAGGCCTGCCAGAGGGCCTTAATAATGGCTATTATGTTCGACCAACCATTTTCGCGGATGTAACGTCCGATATGGCAATCGCGCAGGAAGAGATTTTCGGCCCTGTTTTGGTGCTGATGAAGGCCGAGGATGAGGCGCACGCGATACGCATCGCCAATGATACCCCGTACGGTCTTGCCGGCTACGTTACGTCTGGGTCGGTAGACCGTGCTCGCAACGTTGCTCGGCAGATTCGAGCGGGCAGTGTCAACATTCAAGGGGTGTTTCCTGATTTGGCCGCGCCATTCGGTGGATACAAGAGGTCGGGAAATGGCCGTGAATGGGGAAGATTCGGTATGGAAGACTTCTTAGAGACAAAAGCGATCGCGGGCTACTAGATGTTCGGTCCCGGCATTTGCTGGAGCGGATTGAGGGTGAAGCGTTCCGGTTGTGACGCCCACGCCTTGCAGATGAACTCGTAGGGCGTGAGACCCTTGAGGGTCTTGAGTCTGCGAGCGAAGTTGTAGGCGGCAACGAAGTCGGCGAGATGGGTGCGTAGCTGGTCATGGCTCTCGTAGTAGAAGCGCTTGACGGTGGCGTCCTTGATGGTCCGGTTCATTCTCTCGACCTGGCCGTTGGTCCACGGATGCCTTGCCTTGGTCGTGCGGTGCTCGATGTCGTTCCTGGCGCAGGCGTATTCGAAGGCGTGAGCGCGGAAGATCTCGCCATTGGCGATTGCCTCCTTGATCAGCGGCACCGCCGAGCCACCGGCACCGGGGGTGGTGAACTGGATGCCGTTGTCGGTAAGCACGGTGTGAATCTTGTAGGGCACGGCCGCGATCAGCCGGAGCAGGAACTCTTTAGAGACGGCGGTGGGGGCCTTCTCGTGCAACTCGACGAAGGCGAACGTCGAGGTGCGGTCGATAGCGACGAACATGTGCAGTTTGCCCTGCTCGGTCCTGACCTCGGCAATGTCGATGTGGAAGTAGCCGATCGGGTAGCTCTTGAATTTCCTCTTCGCCGGTTTGTCGCCCTCGACATCCGGGAGCCGGCCGATGCCATGGCGTTGCAGGCAGCGATGCAATGAAGACCGTGTCAGGTGCGGGATGGTCGCCTGAAGCGCATAGAGGCAGTCGTCGAGCGGCAGCAGCGTGTAGCGGCGGAAAGCGACAATGACCGCCTCCTCCTCAATCGAGAGCACCGTCGATCTCGGTTCCTTCGGACCAGTCGGCAGATCGGCGACCGAAGCTCGCCTCTTCCACTTTGCAACCGTCTTCTGGTTGATCCCGTAGCGCTTGGCCAGCGTCCTCAGGCTCTCTTGACTATGCTGTATCGCTCGACGGACCGCCTCTGTCGTTGTGGCGCTCCCATGCAGAACTTGGCCCATAGCGCATCCTTTGATTCGGAAGGTAAGGATGCCCCATCAAAGTCTGGGATCAAACATCTAAAGCAACAGCGTCCCTTCGCGACCCATTAGCGGAGCAAATTCCATCCAGCCGGTCGCGATGTGGTGAGCAAGGGAATGCATGAAACTGCGGCGAGCTCTGGACGACGAAGTCCGCCCACGAAGCCTGACGCGGGATCTTCCCATTCCGCCGGTGTCCGTTTCCGTGTCGGGGCGGGGGGGATAGCTTCCACTTAATCGTTTGCGGATACTACGCCTCAAAGTAGGAGGCGGCCCCCATACGGATACGAAGATACACCGTGCGTCGATTGTTTCGGATAGACGTCATGGCGCCGCAGCGGATGCGCTCTATTCGCTCGTGGTCACAACGACGGTTCTACGGTTCTACGGCTCTCAAGACAGACTCTTACGTCCGCCTCGGGTCCTTCGTCACCAGGCACCGCCTGTGCCTTGCGCATAAGGGAGCAGTTCGGCCAGCGCTTCCCTGTATCCCGTTGCGATGCTGTGCGCGTGAGCGAATATTGAGAGCTCGGCTTTATAGCGCCTTCCCACGCAAATCACTGGGCGTGACGTCCGATGGTATTGGGCAGAGGTATGGTCGCCCCCCCGTTTGTTGCTTCAACTCCGCCTTTGCACGAGCGATGATCTCTGGATTGCGTATGCAATCTGCCGCCGTAGAAGCCATGACCTTGGCAGCCAATATCATCCCCTTGTGGGCCGCCGGCAGATCGCCTTGAGTGACCAGCTGCCAACTGTGGAAGGACGTGCCAATGGCGAAACAGGCTGTTTGACACTGTACAGTGGGCACGATCCAGCTGACGTCGCCCACATCTGTCGAGCCGAACTCGAATTGGTCTGTCCCTAACGGTAGAAGGCTATCGTGGAGAAGGTTGTTCTTAAGCGAAACATCGCGACCCGCGACGCTGGCCAGCGCATCTTCATCCGTAAGCGCCACCTTGCGAAGCTGCTTGGCGAACTCATAGTCAGCCCCATCAAAGGGGGGCGGGCCGACACGGCGCATGTTCTCGTACATAACATCATACAGCGCCTTGTTAGGCAAAATGTTCGAGTAGCCGCCAGTGATTTGCACCTTAACAGATGTCTCGGTCATAAGCGCAGCGCCTTCTGCAATCTTTTGCACGCGCGCGAACACCCGCTCAGCATCTTCCCAGTTCGGAGAACGAATAGAATAACATGACTCGGCATACGCCTGCACGACGTTAGGGAACTCACCGCCAGCGTTGATAATGGCATAGTGAACGCGAGCGTTTGAGGGCATGTGCTCGCGCATGTAGTTGACGCCAACATTCATTAGCTCGACTGCGTCGAGCGCGCTGCGCCCCAGATGTGGATCCGCCGCCGCGTGCGCTGCGCGACCGGTAAAGGAGAAACGAGCCCACTTTGCGGCGTTGCAGGACTTTGTTAGCACTTCGTTAACCACCGCCGGATGCCAGCAGAAGGCGACATCGAGATCGTTAAAGGCGCCGGCTCTGGCCATAAAGGCCTTACCCCCTCCAGCTTCCTCTGCCGGGCAGCCGTAAAAGCGCACGGTACCTTCAATACGTTCGGCTGCGAGCGCGTCCTTTAATGCAACTGCTGCAAGCGCCGAGCCAGCGCCGAGAAGATTGTGCCCGCAGCCATGACCTGGTCCACCCTCGGTCGAGCTGGGCTCCGTTGCACTCGAGACTTGAGCAAGATCGGGAAGCGCATCGTATTCTCCGAGAATGCCGATTATGGGGCTGCCCTCGCCGAACTCGGCGATGAAGGCGGTAGCGATGCCGCCGACATTCCTGGTGATGCGAAAACCTTCGCGCTCGAGCATAGCGATGTGCTCTGCAACCGAGCGATGCTCCTCAAATGCTAATTCTGGCATTGCCCAGATGCGGTCGCTTAA
Source organism: Mesorhizobium sp. M0910 (assembly GCF_040319465.1). Classification (NCBI taxonomy): domain Bacteria; kingdom Pseudomonadati; phylum Pseudomonadota; class Alphaproteobacteria; order Hyphomicrobiales; family Phyllobacteriaceae; genus Mesorhizobium; species Mesorhizobium sp. M0910. Next base: position 109,065 of record NZ_JAMYNZ010000012.1, on the reverse strand, counting down.
GGCGCAGTAGTCGGCAGCTTTCGCATTCACGTGACGGACGATTTCATCAAGGCTGAGAGGGTCATTTTCCATAGTTACTGAATTCCCTGAGTCACTCTGTCGTTCAAGCGGGTAGGTACTGATTGTTAGAATTAGTCTGCTCTCTAAAGAGCCACGCCCGGTTAATCTACATCCGGTTCTCTCGATGAACTCGGTTCCGCCAAGCAAAGTAAGCATCGAGCGCCAACGCATTGATAGATGCAGATCGCAGAAAATCGCATCAGTACAACGCCACCATCAAGTGTCTTAGTGACCGTGGCAGCCTGATGCACACAGAGATAAGGAGCGCGTCTGCGCTAACTAATCCGGTTCTTTGCTTTTGTCAGGCGAGCCGGCGGAGTCCAACAAGCTCACAGGAACGCTAACGCAGAATCTGCTTTGATCTCGGTCCTACTTGACAGTGCCAAATCAGTACACCTGCAAAGCTTAGATCACGCATCGTTATAATGCCGTAGCCGAATTCATCCGGAGGGGCATCGACGCCGCAACGCCAGTAGTGCGGGTTCGAGCAACGCCGTGAGAATGCTCGTCACTATCGTGCTGCCTCCCGTTGCGTAGTCACCCACGATGTCTTCACGCGCGACCGGCTTACCATTGCGTCATTGCGTTCTCTCGGAACGGCAATTTGTCGCGTGCGGATTCGACTGAAAAGGCCCGGCTCGAAAGCCGGGCAAGGTTGCGCGGGTGGAGGGAGGCACCGACGCGGGGAACCTCATTAAATTGGTGGTATCGCGAAGAGTCACATCGCTAATTCCCCGCACTCGCCATCCTCCGCCCGGCGGTCGCCTTCTCCAGCCAGCCGAGTTCCATCTCCGGCACGGACGACAGCAGGAGATCGGTATAGTCGTCGAACGGCGGCGTCAGCACCTGGCTCTTCGAACCGTACCGCACCACCTCGCCGCGATACATGACGGCTATGGAATCGGCGATCGACTTTACCGTGGCGAGGTCGTGGGTGATGAAGAGATAGGCGACCTGCTCGATCTTCTGGAGGTTCAGCAACAGCTTCAGGATGCCGTTCGCGACCAGCGGGTCGAGGGCCGATGTCACCTCGTCGCAGATGATCAGCTTGGGTTTGGCGGCCAGCGCGCGCGCAATGCAGACGCGCTGCTTCTGGCCGCCCGAGAGTTCTGCAGGATAACGGTCGATGAAGCCGGTACCCATCTCGATTTCCGCAAGCAACTCCTTGACCCGCTTGTCGCGCGCCGCACCCCTGAGGCCGAAATAGAAGGTTAGCGGCCGGCCGATGATGGTGCCGACGGTATGGCGCGGGTTCATCGCCACATCGGCCATCTGGTAGATCATCTGAAGCTGGCGGAGGTCTTCCTTGGTACGGCCGCCGAGTCGGTTGGAAAGCTTACGGCCCTCGAAGCTGATCTCACCCTGCTGCGGCGGCAGCAGGCCGGTGATCGCCCGCGCCAGCGTCGATTTTCCAGAGCCGGATTCGCCGACCACAGCCAGCGTCTGGCCGGGATGGATATCGACCGAGACGTTCTTCAACACCTTTAAAATGCCGTTGCCGTAGGCGGCCGTGACGTTCTTCACCGATAGGATCGGTTTCGGCGTCGGATGCTTCTCTTCGTGCTCGATATGGTGCACGGAGACCAACGCTTGGGTATAGGCCTGCTTTGGCTCCTTGATGATCCGATGGGCGGTGCCCGTCTCGACCATCTTGCCATGGCGCAGCACCATGATGTCGTCGGCCACCTGCGCTACGACCGCAAGATCATGGGTGATGTAGAGCGCCGCGACGCCGGTAGCGCGGATTGCTTGCTTGATCGCGGCGAGCACGTCGATCTGCGTCGTCACGTCGAGCGCCGTGGTCGGTTCGTCGAAGATGATCAGATCCGGCTCAGCGCAGAGCGCCATGGCCGTCATCACGCGTTGCAATTGTCCGCCGGAGACCTGGTGCGGATAGCGCCTGCCTATATTTTCCGGGTCGGGAAGGCTGAGTTTACGGAACAGCGCCACCGCCCGGCGTTCGGCCTCGGCGCGGTTGGCTAAGCCGTGCTTGAGCGAGCTTTCCACCACCTGGTCCATCAGCCGCTGGGCGGGATTGAAGGCCGCCGCCGCGGATTGCGCGACATAGCATACTTCATGGCCGCGCAGTTTGCGGATGCCGTTCTTACCCTGCTTGAGGATGTCGCGGCCGTTGAGGATGACCTCGCCGCCGGTGATGCGCACGCCGCCGCGGCCATACCCCATCGGCGAGAGGCCGATGGTGGATTTGCCAGCGCCGGATTCACCGATCAGGCCCAGCACCTTGCCTTTTTCGAGCCTCAGCGATACGTCATCGACGATGGTGATCGTCATCGGCTTTTCGCCGGGCGGATAGGTGGTCGCCTCAATGCGAAGATTGCGGATGTCGAGCAGAACATCAGCCATTGCCGCGCCCTCCCTTGAGATCGGTGGTGCGGTTCAGGATCCAGTCGGCGACCAGGTTGACGGAGATGGCGAGCGCGGCAATCGCCGCAGCCGGGATCAGCGCCGCCGGGATGCCGAAGACGATGCCATCCTTGTTCTCCTTGACCATGCCGCCCCAGTCCGCTGCCGGCGGTTGCACGCCGAGGCCGAGGAAGGAGAGAGCGGAGAGGAAGAGCATCGCATAGATGAAGCGCAGCCCGAGTTCCGAGACCAGCGGCGAGAGCGCATTGGGCAAGATCTCGGCGAAGATCACCCACCACTTGCCTTCGCCGCGCAGTTTGGCGGCCTCGACGAAATCCATGACGTTCAAGTCCGATGCGATCGCGCGCGAGAGACGGAAGACGCGGGTCGAGTCGAGCACACCCATGACCAGGATCAGCGTGGCCAGCGTCGAAGGCAGCACCGAAAGCACCACGAGACCGAAGATCAACGTCGGGATCGCCATCAGCAGGTCGACGAAACGGGACATCAACATATCGAACCAGCCGCCGACCACCGCAGAGGTGAAGCCGAGGATTGCGCCCATCGAGAAGGAAAGCAGTGTCGCCAGAACCGCGATCATAATCGTCGTCTGGGCACCATAGATCATGCGCGAGAGCAGGTCTCGGCCAAGATTATCGGTGCCGAAGAGACATTTCGCCGCTATAGGCTCCCAGACGCCGCCGGCGATTTCGCCGAGGCCGTAGGGGGCGATCCACTGTGCAAAGATCGCCACCAGGAAGAAGAGGGTGGTGATAACAAGGCCGATGAGCGCTCCGATGGGAATACGTCTTAACATGGCGCTCCTTACCTCGGATGCCTGAGGCGCGGATTGGCGAGAATGGACGTCACGTCGGCCACGACATTGAGGAAAATATAGACGGCGGCGAAGATCAGGCCGACGGCCTGGACGACGGGCACGTCGCGCTTGGCGACATGGTCGACGAGATACTGCCCCATACCCGGATAGACGAAGATCACCTCGACGACCACGACGCCGACGACGAGATAGGCGAGGTTCAGGATCACGACATTGATGATGGGCGCTAGGGCATTGAATAAAGCATGCTCACGGATGACCTCAAACGCCGTCAACCCCTTCAGTTCCGCCGTCTCGATATAGGCCGACTGCATCACGTTGAGGATCGCGGCACGCGTCATGCGCATCATATGGGCCAGCACGCCCAGCATGAGGGCCGTGCAGGGCAGCGCGATCGCCTGCATTCTGTCGAGGAAGGGCATGCCATCGTAGACCATCGAAGTGCCTGGGAAGATCTGGAACTTCACGGCAAAGAAATAGACCAGGAGATAGCCGATGAAGAATTCCGGCAGCGAAGTGGACGCCAGCGCAAAACCGGAGATCAGCTTGTCGATTGGCCCGTTGCGGTAGCGCACGGCGACGAGGCCGAGGATGATGGCAAGCGGGACCGAGATGATCGCCGCCCAGAAGGCCAGAAACAAGGTGTTCCAAAGCCGCTCCTTTATCGAGGTGGCGATATCGAGCTTGCTGGTCAGCGCGGTGCCCAGATCGCCATGGATGATGCCAAAGAGCCAGTGAAAATACCTGACATAGGCCGGATCGTTGAGGCCCATTTCCTTGCGGAGATTCTCGAGCGCGACCGGGGTGGCCGACTGGCCGAGGATGGACTGCGCGACGTCGCCCGGCAGGATCTGCGTGCCGGCGAAGATCAGCACTGAAACGGCCATTAACAGCAGGAGGCCCAGCGCTATGCGCTGGGCAATGAGGCTCAGAATCATGGTCCGTCTAGGCCTGCAGCCAGCACTTGGAGAGGGCGTAGCCGCCACCCATAAGTTCAAAGCTGCCATCGGCGACCCAGCCGCCAACCTGCGGCCCAGTGGCATCGATGAAGTCGTTGAACACCGGGATGATCGAGCCGCCTTCGTCGTGGACGATTTGACCCATGTCGGCATAGAGCTTCTTGCGCTTGTTCGCATCGAGTTCGCCGCGTGCCTGTAGCAGCATTTGGTCGAACTTCTCGTTGGAAAAGCGGGTTTCATTCCATGGCGCTTTAGATTGATACAGGAGGGAATACGTAATGTCCTGCGTCGCCCGGCCGCCGAAATAGGATGCCGCGAATGGTTCCTTGCCCCAAACGTCGGACCAGTAGCCGTCGCTCGGGTGCCGCTTAACCTCCATAGTGATTCCTGCTTTCGCCGCGCTCTGCTGGTAAAGCTGAGCAGCGTCCACCGCGCCCGCAAAGCCGACGTCGGACGTGTGAAGGAGTACCGACCCCGAATGCCCGGACTTTTTGTAATGGAAGGCTGCCTTATCCGGATCGTACGAGCGCTGCCCAATTTTGGTGAACAGTGGATAGGCATTGTTGATCGGTGTGTCATTGCCGAGAGAGCCGTAGCCCCCGAGGATTTTCTGAACTATCTCATCGCGGTCGATGGCGTATTTTAGTGCAAGCCGCAGGTCGTTGTTGTCGAAGGGGGCTGTGTCGCTAAGGCAATAGAAAGTATAGAAGCCTCGGCTGCCAACGTTACGAATCGTGATGCCAGGAGAGCGCTTGAGGAGTTCAGCCACCTTCGGATCAACTCGGTTGATGATGTGGACCTGCCCGCTCCGCAACGCAGAGGTGCGGGCCGTCGCGTCGTTCATGATGATGATCTCGACCTGGTCAGCAAAGCCGCGATCGTCGCGCCAGTAACTGGCGAATCTTTCGCCACCATGTCGAACACCCGGTTCGTTGACCGTGATCTTGTACGGACCGGTACCGATGCCTGCAGTCGGATTGTCCTTGCCGCCATTCGGCTGGATCACCAGGAGGTGTGAGTTCATTATGAACGGAAAGTCGGCTATGGCTTCCTTGAGCGTGAAGACCACGTTCTGGCCGTCGACGGCAATCTTGTCGATGCCCTGCATGAGGGGGAGCACGGCCGACTTCGAATTAGCGTCGGAGTGGCGTTCCATGGTGGCCGCCACGTCGGCGGGCGTCATTTCCTTGCCATCGTGGAACTGCACGCCCTTGCGGATCTTGAAAGTCCAGACCTTGGCGTCTTTCGAGGCGCCCCATTCCTCGGCAAGTTGCGGCCGCAATTCTCCATCTGGATCCCGCTCAACGAGCTGTTCACCCCACTGACGGCTGAAGATTTGAGTTACTGATCCCAATATTGCCGCTGGATCGAGACTGTCTGTGGCTGATCCACCTTCCACCCCGGCTTTGAGCAAGCCCCCCTTCATAGGCCCCTCTGCCCTTGCGGCCGTGGCAAGCAGGTTGTTGGCAAACGCTGCACTGACGCCGAGCGCCGCCGCCCGACCTAGAAACTCGCGTCGGGACAGCTTACCTTTCGCGACGCGCTCACTGAGAAAACCCATTTCGTCAATCATCTTAGTTCCCCTTTTTTCCATGCGTTAATTGGTTTATACTTGCTAGCCGCACGAAGTAGTCTAGTTGCCGTTACGGTACGATCCGTCAAGGTGGCCAATCACACCAGCGAACGTCGGAAGCGATCGCCGTCCATGTGGACTGGCTCCTTTGATCGAGATCGGCTATCGCGACAGCGCTTCGCTCTTCCGGCGGAGGTCGAGCCGTTCTTCCTGCGCTGGTCCGGAGAAGGCCCCATTCTAACCTAAAGGTGTATGTAGAGAGTAGGTCGACGGTTACCGTTGGTCTCCTCGACCGACACGCGGTAGGTGTCGACCGATGGATCCTCCTCCATGCTATCGGCCTCGGCGCAGTTTGAGGTCTTTACCTCCACGCTCACGGGATAGCCGCGCACGTAAATCTTATGTGGATTGAACACGGACTGGCCGGTTTTGATCGCAAACTCCCAGCCATGCCAAGGGCATCGAATTATTTCGCCTTCTTGCTCGTACTCGAACTGCCCTGGCGTTCCGCCCTTGACCATTCCGTCGATAATTCCTCTACACAGAGGCGCGGCTTTATGTGGGCAGCTGTTGCGAACGGCATAGTATTCGTTGTTGACGTTGAAGATCCCGACACTCCGGCCTGCTATATCGACAATGCGTCGTCCGCCGACCGGGATCTCGTCTGCGTAACAAACTTCATATTTCTTGGGCACCGGTACCTCTCCCTACGCGGCCTGAGAGATTGCTGGTAGCGACAGTTTGTATGTCTCGATGGCATTTTCTGCGAAGATGCGTCGGCGCAGATCCTCTGGCTGGTCGGACAACGTCATCATCGGATCATCCGAATCCCAATGCGGGAAGTCGCTCGCAAACATCAGTGTTCGTGAACCACCAATCCAGTTGATAATCTGCTTTAGCGCTTCCGGATCGGCGGGCTCATCCAATGGTTGGGTGCCAAAACGAAAATGGTCCATCAGGTACTCACTTGGCAGCTTTTTTACCCATGGAGTCCACCGGCGAAGTCCCTTCCAATCGAGATCCATCTTCCACATCAGGGGCGCCACCCAGGCAAATCCGCTTTCGACCATCGCCACTTTCAAGGTCGGGAACTTTTCGAACACACCTTCGAAGATGAAGCTCGCTAGGTGCACAGCATAAGATGGCGGACGCAGCAGACGCATTTCGATATAGTAACTTGGCCATCCGGCCGCCGAGGGCGGCGGATTGATGCCCGTTCCTTCTGAGCCGAAGTGCATCGTCACCGCTAATCCGTGTCGGGCGCATGCTTCGTATATCGGATGATAAAAGCGCTGGCCAAAGGGCCGAGGTGCACCACAACTGAGCATGACTCCGCAAACGGAAGGATGTGAGCCAAGCCTATCGATTTCAGCCGCTGCCCCAAGGGGGTCCTGCGAGTTGATGGCGAGATTAAGTCTAAACCTCGCATCCTTGGCGATCCAATGCTCCATTGAGTAGTCGTTAAAAGCGCGGCACAGAGCACTCCCATAGTCGACGTCGGCGAGCGCGCTCGCCGTTTGCGCAGGGCCGCCCGTAAGAACCCCCAAATCGATACCATGTGCGTCTAGCAACAGCTTACCGCAACTCTGCGCGTCGCCATTACTACCTAATATTTCGCCATTCTCTTGCGTTTCAAAATCCACCCGAGTTCCGTGATATCCTCCGCTAGAGGCGTGGGGGTCCATTTCAATGCCACCGAAGCCCCACTCCGCAAAACGCTCAGCATTGAACTTGCTGAGATAAGGAAATAGTTCCGATTTTGTCCGGTAGCAGTGGTGGACATCGGTGTCCACAATTGTGAGTTTTTTCCGACTGCTCTTGACTAACCCGGAATTCATCTTTTTCTCCATTCGTGTTCTCAATCGGGAGCATGAAGCGCACGCAGGTGAGTGTGCTTGTCAGGACGATGGCATCTTTGTCAGCTCATTGAAATATACAGTTCGCCCCAAAGTTGGCCATCACACCAATGCAATGCTCGGCGTTGATACAGGGCCCGCTCAGCCCCCCGCGGGGGCAACCATAAGGAAATTGAGGCAGCAGCGCGCCTTATGACCTTGAGTGCACCCACCTACAAGAACCACGCATCGGATCGAGATCGTGGCACGTGCTGTCTGGCTCTACTTCCGCTTCAATCTGAGCCTGCGCGATGTCTAGGAAATGCTGCGCTCGCGGGATCGTCGTTTCCTACGGAACCATGTGATGGTGCTGGAAGCACGGCTCTGATTATGCGCGCCGCATACGCGGCAAGGCGCCGATGAAAGACGATGCCTGGCGCCTCGATGAAGTCGTGGTGCGCATCACCGGTCAGAAATGCTGGTTGTGGAGAGCGGTTGATCAGGAGGGATATGTGCTCGACGAGATCGTCCAGACGCGCCGCAACACCAAGGCGGCCAGGCGCCTGCTGTGAAGCAGGGCCTGCCGCCGGCACCGCGCTTTTCAGGCACCTGGTGTCGATGGGTTCGAATCTGTGCTGTGGAGCGGTTGGTCTGCGATGGGACCTAACGCGGCCACATTTCAAACAACGTGACAACGCCAATCTGCGGCCTACCGCGCCCCGCCGAAACCGTCCGGGGCTTTGCCGCGCCGACACGCCTCGCGCGTGGCTTTCACGATCCGAGACCGACGCTCCGCGCTACAGTATTGGGCGATGCGCCCCTCCGCCAGCGTGGCCCCGTATTAACAGCGAACATCGCATTGGTGTGATAGGCAACTTCTGGACAAACTGTATATGTTATTAAGGGAAGAAATTTGCCAGCGTCCCCGCGAGAACAAATCACTTGGGTGCGCAAAGGTTCGAGAAATGGCAAAACATACGTTGGCTGAAACGATCAGGTCAGGAAAAGCCCAAATCGGCGGCTGGATGCACATTCCGCATGTGATCGTCGCAGAGACGCTGGCGCAGACAAACCTAGATTTTCTTCTGGTGGATGGCGAGCATGCACCCATTCCACCCGACGCACTTTTACATATTCTTCCAGCGACCGAACGATACGGCATGCCTGTACTTTATAGGGTCGCCTGGAACAGGATTGAACTCATTAAAGCCGCGTTAGATCATGGTGCGAACGGCATCATGGTGCCGATGGTAAACTCCGGTGCCGAAGCCATCGAAGCTGTGTCGTCCGCAAAATATCCGCCTGCGGGCAAGCGCGGATCTGGAGCGTGGAGAGCATCTAACTATTACCAAAATGATGCGGAGTATCGCAAGGATGCGAACTCTAGCTTGGCCATCGTACTCCAGGTTGAAACACGAGAGGCCCTCAACAATCTGGACGACATAGCCTCAACGCCTGGTGTCGACGCGCTTTTCATCGGCCCGGCAGACCTTGCCCTTTCCTTGGGTATGGAACCAGGAAAGCTGACGCCGGAGTTGCTGGATGCCTGTCAGGCAGTCGCGAATGCCGCTAAGAAGTACGGTATAGCATCGGGTAGTGATGTCGCATCCATAGACTATATGATGCGGCTTCAAAAGCTTGGCCTCAGCTTGTTCACCTACGGAACCGACTCCAGTTTTGTTTTGGACGGCGGTCGCGCTGTAGCGAAAGATTTCCACGACGCGTTCCTCGTTACGTAGACTGCTGTTTGGTTCAGCTAATTTCGAATGCTGGGAGATCTTGGTGGCTGTCGGGATGATTGATATCCGCGCAAAACTTCATGTTTTATACAACTGAGATCAGGCGGATGCTTCTCTGTCCAGGTTGCCTGTTCGGGTCTACCGCCAAAAATCACGCATATCCAAGTATTCCCAAATCGAGGTGAAGGGCGTTTCTAGGATTTTGGTCGGGTTAAGGTTCTTGATTCGATGAACTTTGCAATCGCGCCCGATGACGCGCTGGCTGCGATCGCCCGAGCGGTCATTCTGGACGCGCACTCGTCGCTGCCAAGTGTGGCGGCGAGCTCGACGCGGTGGTGCTCGTATCTGGCGGAGGTATTGGAGCAGGGGGCGGTGCGGGACATCTTTCATAGTCCGGGCCATCCCTACACTCGGGCGCTGCTTTGGTGCGCCCCTGGAGGGATCAAACAGCGGACGCGCAATTTGCCGACGATCCCGGGAGAGGTCCCCAGCCTGCTCGGAAGCAAAAAGGGATGTATCTTCAGCCCGCGGCGTCCTCACGCCTTCGATCGCTGCGTGCACGAGACGCCTGGCGAGGTCGCGCGATGCCATCTGCTCGATCGAGCCGGGATGGTTGCGGCATGAGTGCGCTGCTGAGTGTCCGGAACGTGCGCGTCCGCTTCCGCACCAAGGGGTCGCTGAAGGCGCTCACCACGGGCAGACCCATTCATTGACGCTGTCTGCGGCGTCTCCTTTGAAATCCGCAAGGGCGAGACGCTTGCCCTCGTTGGCGAAAGCGGATCTGGCAAATCCACCATTGCGCGCACGATCATCGGCCTTCAGCCGGCTGTTAGCAGCAGCCGGCAGGCAGTGGGCACCCTGATCTTTCCGGCACCTGCCGGGGAAGCGCAGCAACCGCGCCGTCACTTTACACCACACCAAGAGACGCGATCCGCGATGGTCAGGGGCCAACGCCAAAGCCATGCTGCTGTACGCGATGCAGAAGACCTCCTTTGGCATATTCGAATTGCTCGACAGTTTCGTGATGATGGCGCGGCGAGCTTCGGTAGCGATGGAGCGGCACGCAGCCCAGTGTGGCGTGAGGGCCGATCTCTTACGTGACTAATCTAATTCGCCTGGGGCAAAAACTTAAGTTGCTTACCCAACGCTGTCTTCAGAACCGGAATGCGTATCGGCATGCATACGACATAAATGTAGGGAATCCGACGTAAGAACAAAACCAACGTTTTATCAGCAGGCTAGTATGTTGTTTTAAGCGGATTTTTCGTTTGGCATGGCACATGCTTGGCTGCCTGCAAGGGTGCCAAGCAGCGTGGCGATGTCAATTGGGGCAAAAGATGGATCTAGGGCTTAACGGCAAGGTGGCAATGGTCGCGGCCGCCTCCAGCGGCCTAGGTTTGGCCACAGCCGAGGAACTGGCTAACGAAGGCTGCCGCTTGTCCATCTGTGGGCGGGATTCGGGGCGGCTAGAAAGAGCCGTGGATCGGTTACGCGGCAAAGGCGCCGAAGTGCTGGCGCGCGCGACCGATGTAACTGACTGCGCGGATGCAACAGCTTGGGTTTCAGAAACAGCGGAGCATTTTCGGTGTATCGACATCTTGGTGACGAATTGCGGTGGCGTTTCTGCCGGGCCGCCCTCGGCCATGACGCCCAAGGATTTCGACGACGCGTTTGACCGGGTGCTTTTACCTTCGATAAATCTAGTTACGGCTGCCTTGCCGTATCTGCGGCGCTCGCCGGCGGGGCGAATATTGATGCTCGCTTCCGAGGCTATTGTACGGACTCCGGTACATTTCGCGTTGTCGGGTGTCGCACGAGCAGGGCTAGTGCCTTACTGCCACACGCTCGTACAAGAATTGTCGGGTGAGAATATCACCGTAAATGTGCTCGCTCCTGGAGCACACAGCACCGCGATCCACGAAGCCAATCGCCTCGGAGACCACGCCGAAGCCATCCGTGCGCTTGAGGATAGGACCCCGGCCCGGCGCCTTGGCGATCCCTCGGAATTCGCGGCAGTTGCTGCATTCTTGGCCAGCGCTCGCGCGGCCTATGTAAGCGGCACCCTGATCGTCATCGATGGTGGGCTGAGTGCAACCGTCTGAACAATTCGTCGCGCTAGGAGCCATCCATGAACGAAACCAACGCAAACAGAACCGCCATCGATCTCGGCCGTTCAATCGCACATGCGTGTATTCATAGCTGGTGTGGGTAATCTCTATGTCAGATACAGCTCATAATTCTGCGACTGGTGCAGAAGGATACCAAGAGCTCTTCGGAGTTGATGGCAAGGTAGTCTGCATTTCAGGCTCGAGTCGCGGTCTAGGGAAGTCGCTCGCCGCCTGCTTTGGACGATTGGGCGCGAAGATAGTCCTTTCCTCGCACAATGTTAAAGAGCTGACCGAAGCAGAGGCCGAACTTGCGGGCCAAGGAATCGACGTGACGGCTATCCGCGCCGATGTGCGGTCGCACGACGATTGCAAGGCACTGATCAGTGGCACGGTCGACCGGTTCGGGCAGATCGATGTGATGGTCTGCAACGCAGGTACCGACATCATTAAGCCAGCGCATTCATTTGAAGAGCCCGAATGGGACGAAATCGTCGATACCAATCTGCGGGGCTATTATTATTGTGCGAAGTTTGCCGCCCAGGCAATGCTGGAACAAGGCGGCAGCATCATCATGACTTCTTCGGTCGCCAGTTCGCTCGGCATACCGGGCCTCGCTGTCTATGCTGCGAGTAAGGGAGGCGTCAATCAACTAACGCGCACCATGGCGGTAGAATGGGCCGATAAGGGTATTCGTGTGAACGCCGTCGCACCTGGGTTCATCAACAACTTCATGGATGGAGTGCACCCTAATCTCGATAGCCCTTATCAGCGCCGCGCAATGGAACTCACTCCGATGCGCCGCCGCGGCGATCTGCCCGAGTATTTCGGGCCTTACATTTTCCTCGCGAGCCCAGCTGCATCGTTCGTAACAGGCGAGATTCTTTATGTAGATGGGGGCTATGCCGCGAGCTGATGCAGCATGCTTCGATGTTGTGGCGGTATTTTGAAGAGGCTGGGCAATGTTAAACACAATACCAGATGAAGTGAACTTGCTAGACTGCACCTTGCGCGACGGTGGCTACTACACAAATTGGGATTTCGCGCCGGAACTGGTGTCGGACTATATCGCTACTATCAACACTCTCCCAGTGCGCATGATCGAGCTGGGGCTCGTCGGAAAGCCTGAGAGCCACGGATATTTCGCCAGTGTGACGAGTTCTAAGGCCGAACAGGTGGCTGCCGGTCTCCTGATCAAGGCTTGCGTGATGATCGATGCCAAGGATGTGCTTGCGAGCGAACTGCCTATAGCCCCTGCCGTGACCCGTCTGACAGAAGGACTAGAGCCAGGGCATATCACGACCGTCCGAGTGGCGGCGCACTATAGCAACTTGGCTGCCTGCCGGAACATTTTCGCTGAGTTGTCTCGCAGGGGCTTCCGTGTGTTTTTGAATCTCATGCAGCTCGATGCGGCAAATGCTGCAGAAGTTGAAATGTGCCTGAAGGAGGTAACGCAGATCGACACCATCGATGTGCTTTATCTTGCCGATTCCTTTGGCTCTATGAAGCCGACCCGCGTTCAGGAATTAATCAGCCGGTTTGCCGACCGAATTGAGCCTGACATTGGATTCCATGCCCATGACAACCGCGGATATGCTCTGGTCAATTCAGTGGCCGCCGCGACGGCGGGAGCGACCTGGATAGACTGCACCATGGGCGGCATGGGCCGGGGCGCAGGAAATACGGCTAGTGAGCAGCTCCTACCGCTTTTCACTCACCTCGAAACATCCACGGAACGGGCACTCATCGAGCACGTCTTGCGTCACTTCGATCCACTGCGAAAACGGTATGGCTGGGGCAGCAGCGCGGCATATCAATTCGCAGGCTCAAACTTCATCCATCCGTCCTATGTTCAAAAGCTTTGTGAAGGCGGGGCTTTGTCTGAGGCCGCGATCATCAGCCGCCTCTCGGACCTTCGCGCCGATGAACGGATGAGTTTTGCCGATGACAAGCTGTCGGCTCTAATGGCGCAGGACATCGCCTGATCGCAGATATCTCTATCGAGGTGCCCCTTTTTCCCAACTTGGAGGAAGCCATGACCCTGCCAAACGCGGTAGCAAAACCATCGGCCCCCCCGTCCGATCCACGGTTTTCATCAGGTCCTTGCCGCAAACATCCCGGCTGGAGCGTGCACCCAACTATGCTGCGCTATGTTGGACGGAGTCACCGGAGCTCCGAGGGAGCAGAAAGGCTAGGAGAAGTAATCAGGCGCATGGCCTCTTTGCTAGAGCTGCCCGATAGCTGGCTCTGCGGAATCGTGCCCGGTTCAGGCACTGGGGCCTGCAGCATGGCCTTACAAAATCTGCTTGGCCCGTTTCCAGTCGAGACATTCTTGTCAGACAACTTCTCGCAGTATTGGGCAAATGAGATCGATACGTTAGCGCTTGCCCCGCAAAGCCGTCACATTTGTGCTTTCGGAGATTTTCCGAGCACGAGCGGGATCGACCCCACTCACGACATCGTTCTAGTGCTAAACGGCACCAACAGCGGCGTCTGTCCACCGGATCTTGACTGGATTCTTCCTGACCGTGCCGGGCTTGTGATCGCAGATGCCGTCTCGGCAGCTTTTACGAGTCCCATCGACTACGATCGGATCGATGTTCTGTGCTGGTCATGGCAGAAGGCGCTTGGGGGCGAAGGCGGCCATGGCATGATCGCACTCTCGCCTCGGGCCCAGGCACGGTTGAAAGCCAGCGGACGTAAGCCCGTAGCCAGGCTCATGAGACTGCACAACGCCGACGGATCTGTAAACAAGGCGTTCTTTGGCGGCCGCACGATCTCAACCCCCAGCATGTTCGCCGTCGAGGATATCCATTCCGCGCTCGACTGGGCCGAAGCGTGCGGTGGACTACCAGCACTTCTGAAAAGGGTTGCCAATAATTATGCTGTGATGGACGACTGGGTGAACTCTACTCCCTGGATCGATTGGACTTGCACCAATCCGGCAGCACGCTCCACCTGTTCAATTACTCTTCGGCTTGTGCGAGAGCAGCACGCTGCCGGCGAGAAAGAGGACGACGGCAAAATCGTTGCGGAGATGATCCGTCTACTCGAAGCCGAAGGCGCGGCTTTTGACATCTGGAGCTACGGTGACGCGCCGCCCGGATTTCGGATATGGGCGGGGCCTACGGTCGAGGCAGAAGACTTGGCGATCTTATGCGAGTGGCTGGCCTGGGCGTATACCGAGGCGTGCGCGGCCAGCATACTACCCGAAGCGAGGGTCGTGCGTCACGGCTACTTTCCGCCCTCTAAGGCGCGCGCGGTTCAGCCAAGGACGGAATCGGCTTGTCCTCCAACCGCGGTCCTCGAAAGCCCACCTCCCCAGACACTGGCAGATTGCTATGACGCGATACTTTTCGACGCGACCGGGGTCCTGATCAGCGAAAATGAAGCCCTGCCTGGCGCTGCTGATATCTTGGCCCGACTTAATACGTCCGGTCAGCCATACTACATCGTGACGAATATCAGCAGTGGGTCGGAGGAAACGATATTAGCGCGTCTCCGCGGCGCGGGACTTCCGATTCCGGCAGTCGACCGTATCGTCTTCGCGGGAGGTGTTGCGCGGCATCGCGTACTCGAAGAGCTGGCGTCCGGGCGGCTAGTTTCCTATGTGGGCAGTGCACACGCTGCGCTTGAGATCTTGGGTAAGCATCCAAATCTTCATTGCGCTGATACGGCCGCGACATTCGACACACTCGTAGTGCTCGATGATGAAGGTTTCGATTTTAAACGGGCTGCCGATAACATCCTGTCGACCTTTCAACGCAGACTGATCGAGACGGGTGAAATGCCCCGTATCATAGCGGCAAACGCGGACATCATTTATCCTGGCAAAAACGGCACACTCGTCTTTGGACCAGGCATAATAGGGCCAATGCTTAAAGCTGGACTAGCGCCTTTCGGAGCCCCTCCAATCTCAGTAGAGACTATGGGCAAGCCAGGAAGAGCGATTTTCGAAGAGTGCATCACTCGGGCTGGTAGCGACCGTCTCTTGATGGTCGGCGATCAGGTTGATACGGATATCAAGGGCGCAAAGGCTGCAGGGCTCGACGCACTTCTGGTAACGACTGGCCTCAACAGCTGCGGCGAGTTGCGTCAAGACGAAAGCGGCGCTGCCGATTTTGTCGCGAAGAACCTTAATCAACTTTTCGACGGCAGTTTGTTTCCACACCTTCGGTCGACGACGCATTCCAATAAAACAGACTAGGTTTGGGCGGCTTGGAGCGAGAATCGCGGAGCGGATGAGGCGGCAGCAGTTGAACGCGGCAGCATGGTTGGCGCCGACGAAAGACGATGTCTGGCACCTCGATGAAGTCGTCGGCACGCACCCAGTCGGTGGCTGTGTGCAGGTCGGAAGAAGAACTTAAGGAATCGAGGAGGCCGAACGATCCTTCCGCGTGGAAGACGTGAGTGCACGGCCTGCCTGAAAAGCGCGGTGTCGGCCTCATGCGGCCACATTTCAAACAACGTGACAACGCCATTCCGAGCTCCGCCACAATATCCTCAACATCTCTTTGCCGCGCACCTACACTGAGCTTAGGGTTAACTGCCGGCTTGGGCAGGGCCCTCGGCCTCGGACAACATGAATCGGTTGAGGCCAGCGACCGACACTTACTGTCGGGTTTGTCGAGTCTGAGACACGGTCGTGTTCCACGTGGCTTCGTTGCGCTGTCATATTTGAACATTCAAGCCATTGAGCAACAGGCGTAAAACTCTTTCAAAGGATATTTCTGCGCAGTTGGCACGACTCTTGAAACTCCTTAAAGCGACAGGTTTTGGCGACGGTCTTATCATGGGGGACAGTGCTCCCTTCAATTCATCCGCACCTTGATGGAGAAATATGCGTTGCATGACGTGTTCATGGATTATGGCTTCCGCCCGGTGCAGCACTGGACCATTCTAACATACAATATGCGGTATGCCTGTTTCAACTGTCGGATGGGCCGGACGAAGTTTAGCTCAGAGTTACTGTCGCTCCTCAGCAGAAATGGCGACGAACGGCGCGCTAATTCTTACTCACGATGGCCATTACATTCTTAGCTTGGGAGTCATATTATGTCTGGGAACCGCGACTTTGGGATAGATGTCATTCACGCCCAACCGGGTACATATGGTTGTGGTATGGGTTTGGGGATCATGCTGTTCGATGAGGTATACCCTGGTTTTCCCGGCTCCGTACGGAACGCAAGTGCGTATCAATTCCCCGTCCAATACGACGTAGTCGAAGGTGTCGACTTCGATCGGCTCGGAATTCAGTCGGATAAATCCGCTTGCCTAGAACCCATACTGCAGGCCGCGCGTCGACTCGAACGTATGGGGTGTCGAGCCATCGCTGCTGAGTGCGCTCACTTTGCGTATTTCCAAAAAGAGGTGGCGGCCGAAGTATCGGTTCCTGTATTTATGTCGAGCCTTTTGCAGGTACCTCTCGCGCAGCGGCTGACCGGAAGCACGGGACGCGTTGGGATTGTGTGTGCCTTCCCTCGGCGGCTGACAGAGCACCATCTCGTCAGCGCCGGAATCGATCCGGCGTCAAACCTTGCGTTCATGGGAGTATCCGAGGACTATTCGTGCCCGGAATTCGAGAATTTGTGGAGCGCAGACAAGTGGTCTTCGGTTCCCACCGCCAGTTTCGAACGCGCCGAAGCCGAGTTCGTTAGTGCATGTAAGGACTTTGTCTCCAAGAACGCCGACCTGTGCGCATTGATTTTCGTTTGCACAGGACTTCAGCCGTTCGCACGCTGTGTGCAGCGCGAAGTGAGGTTGCCTATTTTCTCCTGGAGTACGCTGCTCGACTACGCCTTTTCAGTTGTCGTTCATCGCGAGCACTATGGCCACGTCTGAAACGACACGGCCCGCTCCTATTTCCGTCATGTCATTCAATCCTTCTCTCGGGAAGAATTCCATCATGCGCTACAACCAGCTTGGCAATACCGGCATGTTCGTCTCCGAACTCTGCCTCGGCACACTGACCTTCGGCGCCGCCGGGGAGAACGCTGAATGGCACGGGATCGCCAGCCTCGACCAGAAAGGCGTCAACGAGATCGTCGCGCGCTCGCTGGCCGCCGGCGTCAATTTCTTCGACACCGCTGACGTTTACTCGTACGGTGAGTCCGAGCGGCTGCTCGGCCAGTCGCTGAGGGATCTCGGCGTCGACAGGCAAAAAATGGTCATCGCCACCAAGGTCCACGGGGCGATGGGCGAGGGCCCGAACCAGCGTGGCTCGTCGCGCGGTCACATCATGGATTCGGTCGATGCCAGCCTCGAACGTCTGCAAGTCGACCATATCGATCTCTACCAGCTGCATGGCAACGACACGGTGACGCCGATTGACGAGACGCTGCGGGCGCTCGATGACCTCGTTGCCAGTGGCAAGGTTCGCTACGTCGGCCTTTCCAATTGGGCAGCGTGGCGCATCGCGAAGGCGCTTGGCATTGCCGAACGCAAGGGCTTTGCCCGCTTCGAGACAGTCCAATCCTACTACTCGATCGCCGGGCGCGACCTCGAGCGCGAGATCGTTCCGCTGCTCAACGAGGAAAAGCTCGGCCTTATGGTCTGGTCGCCGATGGCGGGCGGCCTGCTTTCCGGCAAATACGGTCCCGGCGCGCCGAGCAATGGCGAAGGCCGCCGTGCCTATTTCAACTTCCCGCCGGTCAATGAGGACTGCGCCTGGGCGGCGGTCGCCGTGATGCGCGAGATGGCCGCCAAGCACGACGTCAGCGTCGCCACGGTGGCGCTCGGCTATCTGCTGGCCAAGCCTTTCGTGATGAGCGTCATCATCGGCGCCAGCCGCATGGACCAGCTCGAACAGAACCTCGCGGCCACCGGATTGAAGCTCGACGCCGACGATCTCGCCAGGCTGGATGAGGTCAGCGCGCTGCCTTCCGAGTATCCCGGTTGGATGCTTGAGCGGCAAGGTGCTGGCCGGCGTCCGGCGCCTTTCGTGCCGTAATCGCTCAAATCTATCTGGCTTCTCCTGGGCCGAGTGTCCCTTAAACGCGCGGCTTACCCTTAGAGACGCACGGTCTGGCGAGGAGATCCAGGAATGCCCTGACGCGCGCCGGCAGGTGCTTGCCATGGCCGACATAGACGGCATGCGTCAGTTCCTCGTCGCCGGGATTGAATTCTAGTCTAAATAGGAGGTGGTACCATGCCAACTAGGATAGTTCAGGTTGGGCTTGGTGAATGGGGTGCAGACTGGGCTGAGACGGCCGTACCTTATGTCCCCGAAATCGAGGCGGTAGGTTGGGTCGACCCGAATCCTGAGGCGCTGGAGCGAGTGGAGCTGCGGCTGGGGGCTTGCCCGGACCGGTGCTTTCCAACTTTGGAGGCAGCACTCTCGAATATCGATGCCGACGCTGTCTTGGTTACGGCGGACGTCCGGGCCCATGCTTCTCTCGTTGAACTTGCTCTGGAGGCCGGGAAGCACGTATTGGTGGAGAAGCCGTTTGTTTCAACGACCGTCGAGGCGGAGCGCCTCGCTGATTTGGCGGACCGTTACCACCTAACACTTATGGTCAGCCAGAACTTCCGCTTCTTTCCTGCAGCTATCAGTGCTGCCCGGCTTGTCAGAGAGCAAGTACTCGGGCCGGTAGGTGCAGTCCACATCGAATTCCGGCGGTTCCTGAACTGTACGCCGGCCGATGAACCTTTTTACGCCTTACGACAGCCCCTTCTTGAGGATCTTGGTATCCACCACTTTGACTTGATGCGTATGGTGCTCGGGCAGGAACCCCGGCAGGTATATTGTACCGCTTGGCAGCCGCAAGGGAGTTCGTTCAGAGAGCCCCCAGCAGCGGCTGCGACGATCATCTTCGATCGAGGCACCGTCGTCACTTATCGCGGCAATTGGCTTAGTGGTGGAGTGGAGACGCCGTATGGCGGCGAGTGGCATTTGGAATGCGCCGAGGGCGAGATCATCTGGACCTGCCGCGGTGACCGTGATGTCACATTGGGGGGCGATCACGTCAGTATCCGAAAGCGCGGCCACCCCGTAGTGCCGATCGACCTTCCTGCGATGGCATCGTTCGGACGTAGAGAAAGCTTGGCGACCTTTGCGTGCGCCGTCGAGACCGGCACGGTCGCACCGTTCGCCAGCCTGGGGCGTGACAATATTGGCAGTCTCGCTCTCATGCAGGCCGCGATCACGTCGGCGACGACGGGGCGAGTGATATCGGTCGAAACGATCAATAGCACGCCCGAAATCGACCGCTGACTAAGGCTAGAGCGCGCCTTGTGATCGATGAATCATTGTGATGTGACGACGGTGTTCGCGGGTGATTCAAATCCACTTTCATGAGGCGGATGATGGAGGAGCCCTTAGCGAAGATCTTTGGCCCGGGAGCTAAGGCGTCGGATAACGGCAGGTCGTCCGCGTGAGTGCGCCATCATCGCCGCACCGTCAACCTGCCCGTGCTGCGGCTCGGCCAAGCTGGCACAGCTCGGCGAGGACGCGCATTTTTGCCCAATATGAAGGGGCGTAGCGGATTGAAAAGGGCGAGATTGTTCTCCTTCAGGTTCTCCTGATAACGATTTGACCGCCTTGGCCGGCCCAGTTTCTTGACAGGCTCGAGGCCGAAGCAACGCGAAGCCAACCCAATACAGGCCTGATCGCCGCGCCGGAGCGGCTCGTTGCAAAGACGCACACAAAGCTTTGAACGGCAGCCGTTGCAACAAAACTCGAAACAAAAATTCGCAGATTCTTAACATCGCAAAATCGTTGACGATGCTAGCCTCCGTGCAAGGTCCGAGGTCAAGCGTGGCTCCCAAGCGTGGCTACACAGAGGCCGAGAATCGTCCAGACCGCCGCACGGCACGCACAGAAGGGGTTCACAGCCAATGGCAAGAGCGCTGATTCTACTTGGAGGCTCGATAATGGGCTCGGGTTTGCTTTACGTCCAGGCTGCTCAGCGTCTTGGCCTTCAGCCAATTACCCTTTCGGCTGATCCAACTCGGTATGACTATTTCGCGGCGAAAGGGGTTGAGACAATCCGTGTTGATACAGACGATCTGGATGCGCTGATCCGCGAATGTTCCCGGCTCCAAGCGACCTATGACATTGCTGGCATCACAGGTGCTGAGGATTCGTTCTACGCGACAGCCAGCAAGCTCGGTCGCCACTTCGATCTACCTGGACCGAACCCGGAAGCTATTGAACAATGCTGCGATAAGTACACTCAGCGTCAACTTCTCGCGGCCTCAGGCGTTCCGATGCCTGCTTATCGCTTGGCCGCCAATGCAGCGGACGCAGAGGATTCTGCCGCGGAGATCGGACTGCCGGTGATAGTTAAGCCTGCGGTGGGCAGCGGTAGCGTCGGCGTCCGATTGTGCCGCACTGCCGATGAGGTAGTCGAACATACGAACTCCTTGTTGGGCGGGCAGTGCGGCGCGGCGATCAGGATACTGGTCGAAGAATTCGCACAAGGCCCACATTATTGCATTGACATAATGGGCAATGAGCTCGTTGGGGTTAGCACCCTTGACTTCGACGGCCCACCGCATTTCGTGTATCGTGGGTCCACCTACCCGGCACCGCTGACTGATGACGAGTATGAGCGTCTCGCCGATGTTTCGCTGAGCTGTTTGCGCGCTCTCGGCCTTGGCTGGGGGCCAACGAACGTTGAGCTCCGATGGACGAAGTGTGGACCAGTCGTCATTGAAGTCAATCCGCGTCTTGCTGGTTCGCCCGGTCCTCAAATGGTTCAATTGGCTTACGGTATCGATCTCGTCACGGAGCACATTAAGCTTGTCACCGGTGACGAATGGAATTTGAATAGAAGCCATTCCAAGACTGCGGCCGCGCGATTCCTGGTTGCTGATCGCGATGGCATCCTCAATTGGATCGATGGCGACAGTCGGGCGGCCGCGATATCAGGTGTCTCTGAAGTCAAATTTTATTTTAAACCCAAGGCGCCGATTGTTAGAAAAGGCGATTTTCGAGACTGTTTGGGACATGTCATCGCCGCTTCATCCAGTCTTCCTCGCACCGAGGCGATACTTCAGCATGCCGTCGACTTGATTCATTGGTCCATCACGCCCATTGAGGACCGATAGTGGAAAGTGACTCAAGAAGTATTTGATTCGAAGCTCACATGCCGATGCTGGGATCAATAGGCGTTAGAGTGGCATCGTGCTCCTTTAGCTGGCTGCGAATCCAGAGCTGGGCTCGATTGGGGACGCGGCGGCTTAGGTCGCCATGATTCGGAGGACATGGATGACGGGTGCATCAATCAAGACCACGCTGGAACTGTGGGCATAGTGCTGCGTGACAGAAAGCTGGTATGCGCGGACTGTTCACGCAGGGCCGAGTTGCGGCGTCGGCGAGCCTTTTCCTGAAGGGTTTGCTGGGTGGCGAGCGCCGTAAGACAAATTGGATGCGCGCTGAGGGGCCGGTAATCCCGGCCCGTGGCGGCACAAGCCATTCTGGGACTCGGACGACTTCGCGACATCGTGCGAGAGATGTTGTCGAGAACCTCCCGACAGATGATGCGGTCCTTGGACCTTGGACAAGCTGGTAACGGATAACGAAACTAGGAGAGGACGTTCTGTATGAACGGCCAGAACATTGTGCAGTCGTTTGAGACGTCGGAGTATCGAGCTCGGGTCAATAAGCTGCGTGCGTTGATGTCCGATGCTGGGATGGACGCGCTGGTGGTCAGCTCGGGATCGAGTCAATGCTATTTACTAGGGTATGACGCCTTTTCCGATGCCGAACCGCAGGCTGCGCTCGTGACGTTGGATGACGACCCGTATTTCATCCTGCGCAAGATGGACGCCGACACGGCTACCGACGCCGGATGCTGGCTTCCGCAGGATCGGGTTGTCGCATATGCCGAAAGTTATGTCGGCGGCTCCGGAGACGCCAGTGCGTGGGAAATGATCGGCCAGTTCGTCAAGGACAAGATGGGCGCATCTGCGCGTGTAGCCGTCGAAGTGTCTGGACTGGGCGTGCAAGCCTACCACAAGCTTATCGGCGCGTTGGGAGTTGAAGTGCCGCTTGATGGTGGCGGCTTGGTATCGAAATGCAGGCTGGTCAAGTCCGAGCGCGAGCTTTTGTACATGACCGAGGCAGCTGCGATCGCGGACCGGGCAATGCTTGCTGGCATGGACAAGATCGCTGTCGGCGCGCGGCATTGTGAGGCAGCTGCCGCAATCATGTCGGTGCTCTGCGCGGGGACAGAGAGCATTTTCGGCGGACCGCCGCCGTTTCCACCATACATCCGAGGTGGCGAGTTCGCTAATGCGCCACACCAGATATGGATGGACGATGTATTTGCAGCCGGGCAGCAGTATTATCTGGAGTTTTCCGCTAGCCGGCACCGGTACCCGGCTCCACTGACGCGGATGGCTCATCTCGGCCCGGCGACACCGCACCTGAAGCATCGGCACGAGGGTGGCATGGCGGGATTCCACGCTGCCATCGACGCGATGCGCCCGGGCGCGACCTGCGCCGATGTGGCGCGCGCGTTCCAAGCGGCTATCCGGCCGTACGGCCTCACGAAAGAGGGGCGCATCGGCTACTCCGTTGGTCTTGACTTCCTCGACGGCCCGAGCCTGACGACCAGCAATGACACCGAGATCGTGTCCAACATGACTTTCCACTTCCAGTCTAATTTCGTCGAGCGCGGCGAAATCTACATGGTGAGCGATACCGTTCGGGTAACCGAAAATGGCGCGGAGCTGATGAGCGCCTTCCCGCGCACCCTTTTTGAGCGTCCCGCATGAACCACCACTACAACTCGCGCAACAAAGTCGCCGTTCCGCCACTTCTTGGCTAATGTAGCTCAAGGACACCGCTCCCGAGCCGGGCGAATGCGCGGGCTGCAGCCAAAGCCTCGAATATTCCGCCAAGTCGAACATTTCGAAATCCCGCTCGCCGACAAGGGTGCCTCTGCCCGCGTGAAAATTGTGGCGCATCAGATCCGACCAAAATGGCTTCTGGTCGGCCAATGGAAAAACGCCGAACGAAACGCTTGGTTCGCGTAGCGGAGGCGATCGAAGCTGTCATACGCCGCCGCCATTACGGGCGTATCGTACAGATGGGAAAGCTTCCTAAAATCTCATCTATGCCCAATTTTTAGAGGCCCGAACTTAAGAGGAAATTACCGGCCATCCAGCGCTCGCGGCCCAGTCCTCCGTAGCATGGGGTTGAGTATGTCCCGATGCGCGCGGCCTGAAGTCTTCGGAATGTCGAAGCCCTCAGCCTCCTTATCCAGATATTGGAAGCTCAGGCTCGATGACGGGGAAGGTGAAGGATTGACTGATAGGGTTTGCGGGCCGAGCTTGTCGGGCGCTCAATCGAAAGCGTCATTTGAGGCGCTTCCTCTCCCGCGTGCAACTGGAAGACACGCTCGTCCAGTTCCTTGTCTACTTCCGTGAGACGATGATTGAGGCGAAGGTAATCCGTCCAAGTCGGCGTGCGGAATGTTTCTGTCCATTGCAGTGGCTTCTGCAGGTTACGCTGGAGCGTCCAGTTCCGAGCACCGACGCGGCTGTGGACATGCCTGCGCTGCCGCATGAGGTCGAGGAAGGCCTCAAGGTTTTGCTCGGGTATCAGATACTCGACCTTGACCACGATCGGGCCGCTTCTCGGCTTCAAATTGAGAGCAACAGCTGGGGCGTCGAATTCCTCCAAAGGATCGGGCTCGGACTCCGGCGCTCGCGAAGAGGAAACAGAACGCCGGCTGCGGCGACCAGCAGCAGGGCTCCGGCGGAGCCCTCCAGCGCCCAGGTCAGCGAATAGTTCTGGGAAACCGTGCCCCACACCCAGCTGCCGGCCGCGATGCCACCGTCTATCAAGGCATAGTAGATCGAAATCGTGCGCGCCACGACCCAGCGCGGGCTCGCCAGCTGCACGCTCACGCCAACCCGGGACCAGGCGGTGACCCAGCCCGCGCCGCCCAACGCGAGCGCAATTGCTGCCACCGCAACCGAAGACGTCAGTGCCAGGGAAAGCGAGCACGCCGCGCAGGCGACGCATGAGAGCCTCATCAGCCGCTCCTGCGACAAGCTCCGTCTGAATGTGCTGTTGGAGATGCCAGCGAAGACGGCGCCGGTCCCGAAGCCCGCCATGAGCGCGCCGTAGGCGAGCGGTCCTCCTCCCAGCTGATCGCGGACAACCAGCGGCAGCAGCGCGAGTATGGCGATGCTCGCCAGGCCAAAGAGGGTTCCGCGAGCGATCGCCGCCTTGATTTCCGATGACATCGCCGTGAAGCGCAGCCCATCATAGATCGCCGTCCTCATCGGCTCACGCGGCAGAGGCGAAGAACGAACCTTCCACTTGCAGCGCCATATGGTGGCCAGAGGGACCAGGTAGGTGAGCGTGGTCACGGCGAAAGCCGTCATAAGCCCGAATGAGGCAACCACGATGCCGCCGACTGCCGGGCCCACGGTCCTTACAGTGTTGAAACCGACGGAGAGCAAGGTAACGGCCGCGGGAACATCGCGTCGGTCCACGATATCGCCGACAGACGCTTGCCAGGCGGGATCGTTGAGAGCGCCACCAGATGCGATCAAAAAGCTGAAGCCGAGGATCATCCACGGATTGACAAAGCCCAGCGCCACGGACGCGGTCAGCATCGCGGAGGCAATCACCATAAGGCAGCGGCCGGCGAACATGACCCGGCGCCGGCTGAAATTGTCGGCGAGAACTCCGGCGAACACGGATAAAATGAAAGCGGGCAGGTTCGATGAAGCCTGCACCAGCGCAACCATCAGATCGGAAGTCGAGATGGTAGCCATCAGCCAACTGATGGCAACAGTCTGCATCAACCAGCCGAGGCTCGAGACTTGCGTGGCGAGCCAGATCGAACGAAAGGTCGGGTTCCTCAGCGGTGCAAACGTCGTTGGTGCAGCCAAATCTTCATTTGATCCAGCCACCCTACTCATTTTGCGAGCCTTTGCTTTCCGAATATTGGCAGGTGTCTCGGATGCAATCTCGACTGGATCGTGGTGGCTGGTAATTAAGAGATCATGTCAATCGCGAATTTTTTACGCGTCGACGCTCCTTCGAGCGGGACATCGAGCTCTTGCCGCCGACCAATACCTGCACGGCGCCAGCAGGAGAGCCACGGAGCGGGATCCATCGGACCAGATTATCCCGGAGTTCTCGGGCGCAATGTTTCTTCGACGACCTCGTTTGTTTCTATGCCTTTGGCCAAAAAGGAAGTAGGACCCTTTACATCGACGATAAGGAGCCAAAGGGCATCGTCGGTTGAGCGATCGTCGCGCTTCGCGTTACAACAGGGAGAGAGCGATGACGAATTCGGAAAACTCCCCAAGCGGCATAGCCTACCCTGACGACCTCGCGTTGCTGAAGCGGGTCTATGATCGGATCTGCGAAGAAAGAGGAATTCGCGCAGGCTCTGCTGAAGCGGAGCAGCTTGCGGGTGCCGTACTGTTCGCAAAAGGGCCGTCTCGAACGGCGTGTGACACCGCTGCTTTGGCTTTCCTCTGCGCCGTCGCCACATATGCCACAAAACAATCGGCGCGCTAGTTTTCGTCGAGAAAATCCCAGTAGCGAAGCGCGGCGCAAGTCCGGTTTCCCTGGCAGATGTCTGATACGCCCGGTCAAGCTGCCTTCACACATTGTGTGGCCGGCGCCTCATGCCTTTCCGTACTGGCCGGGGCTGTCGCATACGTGCTTCCAAAGCCAATCCGGCATCTCCCGTTCAAATTGATTAAGGCGCTGCCGACATAACGGTCGGTTTTGGCGCTCCGACATAAGCGCAAAAGCCGGCTGAACTCGCGTTGGACGCCAAGCAGATCGTATCAACGATTGGGGGCTCATCTCGCCAGCCGGCGGGAAGCATTAGGTTCCGCCAAAGAAGCAAAGATGGACTCTAACCAGAGTTTAGCGGCCGAGAGCCGCCTTAAACAGACCGGGCCGGTTTGTCTTGCTTCAACCAAATCATCCAAGGTGCATAGTTTTGGGAGCCCGGATTCTCGCTTGTCGTTTCACTCACCATGCTCCATCAAAGGGCACTTTGCTGGGCGATGCCTTTTCGCGAGACGCGACCATGTTCGATCGTGGTCGAGTAGCTCAGCCATTCGGCTTTCGCCCTCACAGATCCGGGCGGGCGGATTTCCCGCATCAAATGTGCTCGAACACATTTGGTGCGTAATGTGGCTTCGGTAAAGATGTGGCGTCGGCCGCCGCGGACCAGAGGCGGCAGGCCGGTGAGGACGCCGAGCGCAACATAACAAAGCGGGTTACAGGGACCGAAGGAAGTCCATCAGCGCCGGTTGATCACGCCATCGTTTTGGGATCTTGCCGAGACTCGGCGCCTCGCATTTTTCGAGCGCCTTAGCCTTGGTCTCGAAGTCGACCTCTGCATAGACGTTCGTGGTGTCCAGCGAGACGTGCCCGAGCCATCCGCGGACTGTGTTGATGTCCACGCCGGCGCGCAGGAGATGGGTCGCCGTGGTGTGGCGGATGGAGTGAGGGCTTACGCGCTTTGTCGCCAAGGACGGCATTTTGGCGACGACCTTGAGGCCATAACGCTCAACGGCGGTATGGATCCCGAAGCGAGTGATGGGTTGGCCGCAGCGATTGAGGAAGACGGATCGAGAAGGGGCTCCGTCAGCGACGAGTGCCCGTAACTCGACGACGGTGGCGGTCCACAACGGGCAGTATCGCTGCTTGCCGCCCTTGCCATGGATTTTGACGCTGGGGGCGTTCAGGTCCAGGTCCGCCACCTTGACGCCGACCGCCTCTGACGCTCTCGCACCAGTGTTGTAGAGGAACAGCAGCAGGGTGTAGTCGCGCCGACCCTGCTCCGTCCGCCGATCTGGAGCGGCGAGCAAGGCGTCGATCTCCGCCTTTTCGAGGTAAGGAACGACCGCCTGATCGGTCTTCTTGAACGGGATCGAACGGATCTGGCCCGACCATTCGATGTGGACGGGGCTATGCTCGCCGACAAAGCCAGCGAACGCCCGAACGGCGGCAAGACGTTGATTGCGGGTGGCGATCGAACATCGACGCGTCACTTCGATATCGGTCAAGAAGGCGCGGATTAGCTCGGCCGATAAATCGACGACATTCAGGCGATCAATAGACTTGCCGACCCGCTTCGCAACGAACGGGAGAAGCTGACATAAGCCGTCGCGGTAACCCTGCTGGGTGTTGCGGGCGAGATTGCGTTCGGCAACCACGTGTTCGAGTAGGAACCGCCGGATCCAGGGGCCAAGGAGCGCCTCGTCACGCATTGGGCATCTCCATGGCGTAATGCTCGAAGCGCGCGCTGGCCTCACGCAGAAGGTCCGGGGTTAGGGTTAGGTATCGCTGCGTGCCCGAGATGTTGACGTGGCCAAGGTAGGTGGAGAGCTTGGGCAGAAGCCGTTGGACGTCGGCGCCTTGGCGATACCAGGAGAGGAGGCGGTGAACTGCAAAACTGTGACGAAGGTCATGCAATCGAGGCTGATGTCGCGGCCCGGCGCCGGCGCACACGACATTCGCTTTGACGCGTAATCGGCAGAACACCCTCTCAGCGTGTTGCAGGGTCACAGGGGCGCTCTGGCGCGTGAGGAACCAGAGGGATTCTGCAGACTGGCCTTCGCGGCGGCGAGAAGCGTGCTGGGATAAGATGCGCACGAGGTCGTGGCCGATCGGAGCCAGTCTGGTCTTGTAAAACTTGCTCTCGCGGACGCACAGGACCCCTTCCTCGAAGTCGACGTCGGCTAAGGTGAGGGACAGTGCCTCGCCAAGGCGAAGCCCCGCGCCGTAAAGGAGAAGCAGGAGCGTTCGGTATGTGTCCGGATCAATAGGACAGCCAGGATGGTCGATCAGGACGACGGCGTCGAGTAAACGACCGATCTCCTCGCGGGAGTAAATATAGGGAACGAAGGCTTCCGCCGGCTTGGGGACGGCGCGTGGCAACGGCCATATGTTTGTATGCCCCCGGGCCATCGCGAACCGATAGAAGCCCGCCAGAACAGAATGCTTTCGTTCCCAGAAACGGGTCACCGGGCCGCGTCCCGCAAGAAAGGCCAACACTCGGTCGGCCGTCACCTCCGTCAGAGGTCTGTCGCCGACGAAGCGACAGAACGACTTGAGCGTGCGCACCTCCGTGCGGAAGCGCATTCCGATTGCTTGCCGGTGATCGACAAAGCTGGCGATAATTTCTGAAAGGATCATGCCAGTCCTCCCAGATCGAACGCCCCGACCTCGCGCAGTCCGGCAAGGTCGACCCTGGCGTAGGTGCGGGTCGCAAAGGCGCTGCGATGGCCGAGATGGTCCCCGATCTCCTTCAGGCTCAGACCTTGCGCAACAAGGTGGGTGGCGCAGGCGTGGCGAAGTCCATGAGGGCCAAAATGCATCGACTGAACGCCCAGGGCGCTCAGTCGGCTTGCAACCACATGGTACACTGCGCTCGCCGACAGCGGCCGGAACGGGGCCTTGAGGGTGAGGAAGACCTCATGGCGACGGCAGCGGGCGCGCGCCAGCTGAAGGTAACTCACAACAGCGTCGCCGACGGAGGTCACCAAGGGGTAGTATTGCGTCTTGCGCTGCTTGGACCGGGTCACCTTGATGACCTCTCTCGTCCAATCGATGTCTTCGAGACAAAGACCGCGGACTTCGCCGCTTCGCAGTCCGTAGATCGCGAGCAGCTTTAGAATCGCGTGGTCACGGACGTCACGCGCGGTCCTGTCCCTCGTGCTCTCAAGGAGCCGCTGGACATCGGGCCAGCCGGGCCCATCGGCAAAGCTTCTTCCCTGAACAGTCGCGGCGCGTCGATCGCTGCGGCGATTCCGGGGCAACACCATTGTCGACGCTGAGCATGGCGGAAGAACGCGCGCAGGGCGTGCGCGCTCGTCGCTACCGACACCCGAGACCACCCGCCACGACCCTTTACGTCGAGGAAAGCGTCTACGTCTGCAACGGTGATGTCGGCGATCGAAGATTTTTCGACGCCTAAATGTTCGAGGAAAGTCTCTACCTGCCAGCGTTGGTTGGCTAGGGTGCTCGCCGACAAGCCACGCTCATCATGTTGATAGGCGATGAAGTCGTCAACCTTTTCACAATGGGCCTTCGGTTCGTTGGGAGCCGGTTCTTCAAGCTGACCAAGAAAGCAAAGCCACGCTGCGGCGACGTCATGGAACAAACGCCGTGACCACTTCTCACCGCAGGCTCTGTTTCGCGCGTGCTGGTATCGGGCCCAAGATTGAGCGGCCGCGTCGATCTCGGCCTGCCTGACGCACCTGCCGCCGGACAGGTCCAGCCGCTCCGCAATGACCAGCAACTCGCGGGCCGTGCGCAGCAAAGTCTCACGAGCCGCACGCTGATCGGCGAGATGTTTGAGATAGCGCAGCCGCTTCGAGGCCTCGCGCCCGTCATGGTGACGCGCTACGACCTTCGGGTAGTTGAATAAGTCCTCGAACATGCCTCGGATCTCCAGTGAGGTGGGAAATCCGATCACCTATATCCAGTTTGTTATGTTGCGCTCGGCGTCCTCACCGGCCTGCCGCCTCTGGTCCGCGGCGGCCGACGCCACATCTCTACCGAAGCCACATTACGCACCCGGCTCTTCCCGAGGGTAACCCGCGTCATATCCGTGCCTGCGCCCAAGTTCGAGTGATGCGCGGAGTTGGCAGGGGGAAGCGCGCCGTCAGGGTCTCGAACTCCGACCAGCCCATGCGCCGGCTTTTCTGGCTGCGCCGTCTCAGACACCGTAGCCATATCCGGCGCATTTGCCGATGGAATCCGTTGAGCGCTGGGTAGTTGTGCGGCCTGCCGTAGTAGCCGTAGTGTCCACGCAGAACGGCGGCGAACCACCTGTGCTGCGCAGCCATTGGCGCGTGCATGAGCCGCCAGGCATCCTGGCGCAGCGCCGTCAGCTTGCGCGTCAGGCGTTTCCCTTCCGTCTTGTGCTTCACGATGAACCGGCCATCCCGGGTCCGCCCGCAGTAGTGGGTGAAGCCCAGAAAGGCGAAGGTCTCGGGTCTCGGGTCGCCGCTCGCCACGCCGCTGTCGTGAGAGGGCCGCGAACCGCCCAAACTCGATCAACCGCGTCTTGTCCTCGTGGAGTGTCAGGCCAAAGCCGGCCAGCCGCGCCTTGAGGGCCAACAGCATCTCCTCTGCATCGGCCTTCTTCTCAAAGCCCATGACGAAGTCGTCAGCGTAACGCACGATCACAACGCGACCGTGTGCATGGCGACGACGCCATTGGTGGGCCCAGAGATCGAGGATGTAGTGCAGGAAGATATTGGCGAGGAGCGGACTGATGCCCGCCCCTTGCGGGGTACCCCTGTCCGTCTCTTGCTTCTCGCCGCTCTCAAGGACGCCAGCCCGCAACCACAGCCCAATGAGCCGTAGGATACGAGGATCAGCGATCCTGTGCGCCACCATTCGCAGCAGCCACTCGTGGTCGACCGAGTCGAAGAAGCTGCGAATGTCGGCATCGAGCACCCAGTTCACACGCTGGCTCATGATCGCTGTATGCAGGGCATCAAGCGCCATGTGGGGGCTCCGCCCCGGCCGGAAGCCGTAGGAGAATCCCAGGAAGTCGACCTCGTAGACAGCACTCAGCACCTCGGCCACCACGCTTTGGACGATCTTGTCTTCCAGCGCCGGCACTCCGAGAGGCCGTTTACCGCCATCGGCTTTGGGAATGTAGACCCGCCGCACCGGCTGTGGCCGGTAGCGATCGGTGTGGACCCGTTCGCAGAGATCACGGATGTTATCCGTCAGCCCCTCTTCGTACTTCGCCACGGTCATCCCATCGACCCCAGCACTCGCCTGTCGCTTCTGTCGCCGAAACGCCCGGTAAAGGGCTTCTTCGTCGACGTGATGCAGCAGGACCGTGAACCGGGTTTGGGCAGCCTGCCTGGCCGCCGCGTTCACCCGCTCGAGGGTCAGCGGCAAGGCAACCCGGCTCTGTGTCCGGACCTTGGCCTCCTCGCGCAGGCTCCCCTCAGGCCGGTCCCTTCCCTCCACTCGCCTCGTTTCCTTCGACGGCTTCACCGGTACTATGAACCAGTCCGACTCCCGACCTCAGCTCGAACGGCAGCTCTGGCAGTACCTTGCTGCTGTCCCCCGCTGGAGACCAATCCAGCGGACCCGGTCGGGCCTCTCATGTTCCGATGATTACCTTCCATGCGTGATCGGCCATCGACCCCGACGGAGCGGCATCGTCTCGCGTAACGACGATGCTCATATTGCCTTCGTGACTAGGGAACACATCGGCCTCCGCGAACATCCACCTTTCGAGGCTCATTCCCGCACCCCGCATGGCTCCTGTCTACACTTCAGACCCCGCGTTGCCGCGACGCCCGCAAGACTCGGTCCGGCTTGCCCGCTACGGCTTTGGCCGGATGGGACTTGCACCCACAAGCAATCATCAGCTTGGCATGACGTACTCCCAGGGAGTGGTGTAGCTGACGGCTTGGTCGCCGCGCTCTCCGGCATGGGGCCGGGCTGATCAGCGTGCCACGGCTGGCAGGCTGATGAGCGGATCATCGCTCATTTGGCTGATGGTTTCCAGATGGGGTGGATGCCAGCCTTCTCCGACGGCATCGCGATGTGCCAAGTTTGTGGTGTTAGCGCCACGCAAGGAGAGGCAGGCATCCATGGAAAAGGTTACCATCATCGGGGTCGATCTGGCAAAGAACGTCTTTCAACTGCACGGGGCGGCAGCTGACGGATCAGTCGTATTTCGCAAGAAGCTGTCGCGCTTGCAGTTTTGCAAATTCATGGCGGGTCATCCGGCATGTGTCGTGGCGATGGAGGCGTGCGCGGGTTCCAATTATTGGGCGCGCGAGATGGTCCGGCTTGGCCATCAGCCGAAGCTGATTGCACCTCGCTATGTCAAAGCGTTCATCAAGCGGCAGAAGAACGACGCAGCGGATGCGGAGGCGATCGTCGAGGCAGCGCAACGGCCAACGATGCGCTTCGTCGAACCGAAAACCGAGGAACAGCAGTCTCGGTCCATACTGTTTCGCACCCGGGAAATCGTCGCCTCCGGACCGCGCAGCCCGACACCTGGCGCACCCTACACCTACGTCACCACAAAAGAATTCCTGCTGGAGTTCGGTCTCGATACGTTGCGCGACTTGCCGGATTTCGAGGCGCTCGAGGACACCGGACTGCTCAGCAAGGACAAGCTGCTGGCGGGAGAGATTTCGGCTGTGCTGGTGAGCTACGAGGACGCCGATAATCTGTCTGATGTTGAATTCCTTGACGGTCAGGAGGCAGCCGAAACGCAGTAGGTCCACGCCTGCAATGGGCTTGTCGCAAATTTTTTGATGACAGCAGAAAGGCCGATCGAATGACGGATTTCAGGCGGCGTTTGCTTCCAACCGTTCATTGAGTGAATGGCTGCGGGCTTTGATAGGTTCGTCCACATGCCATTTTCCGCCGGCCGTCCGCTTGCGTCGGTTGAAGGGCTTGAGCAGCAACGACGAAAAATGGACGACCCGGCGATGAGTTTGTCGAATGGTCGATGCTGATGCCGCGCTCAGTCAAGCTGAGAGGGGATTTCTTGGAGCTGCCGGCGATCGGGCCGCAGAGCCGGCTACCGTCATACCCGTTCCCGAACTGGGCCGGCCTGATCGTGCCCACCCGCGCCCTACCCGAAAGTGGGGCCGATATCGATCGCTTCCAGCAGCGGGCCGATCTTTCCGGTCACCAATCGTCCAATGCGGGCGCTACCTGAATGAATGGCGACTCTACCCGTTTGGGCGTTCCATAGGGCTAAATAAAGATGTCAATTGCAGTGTTCATGATGCATTGTTATGAAAATAAAATTCATAATAGGAAAGTGAGTAGACCCCTAGCACTCCGGCGGCCGCACAGGCACGAAGATGATCATGCTCCAGGAACACGCCCACCACTCATACGAAGAACAGGGTGACGCCTTGGAGGAAAGCCGGCCGATAAGTTTCCGCGAGGATGTGCGAAGCCTTCTGTTTCGGCTGTTGCTGTCGGTTGTCAACGAGCGCGAGCCCGACATAGCGGAGGTGCTCAACGGGCTGGCCGATCTCGACACGCTGGCCAAGGAGCGGCGCATTGCCGCCCTGCAGGCTAGCGGAATCTGGTTTCAGTTGCTGGCCATAGCCAGCGAACTCGCCGCGATGCGCTCGCGCCGTGAACTTGAACAGGCCGGCGGTTCCGATGAGGTCGTCGGATCGTTTTCCAATGTCGTCGGCCAGATAGCCGCGCGCGGCTACTCGGCGGAGGCCGTACGGGGGGCCCTGGACGGTCTTTACGTCGGCCCGACGATGACGGCGCACCCCACCGAGGCCAAGCGCGTCACGGTGCTCGAAATCCACCGCCGCATCTACCGCAAGCTGACCGAGCTGGAACAGCAAAGATGGGCGCCGCGCGAGCGCGAGTTGCTGATCCGCGATCTCAAGAGCGAGATCGAGATCTTGTGGATGACCGGCGAGCTACGGCTGGAACGGCCGTCCGTCGAGCGCGAGATCGCCTGGGGGCTGCATTTCTTTCGGGAGGTGATCTTCGAGGCGACGCCACGGCTTTACGAGACGCTCGAGAGCGCATTGCGGCGCCACTATCCACAGTATGATCTCAAGGCGCCGCCGTTCATGCGCTACGGTTCGTGGATCGGCGGCGACCGCGACGGCAATCCCTATGTGACGGCGAAGATTACCGCCTTCGCGCTGTCTGAATGCCGCCGCGCCGCGATCGAGTGGTATCAGGGACAGGTCCGGCGTCTGGTCACGGTGCTGAGCGCGAGCTCGAACGTCGTCGACATCCCAGAGGTCTTTGGGCCGGCGTTGGCGGTCGCGCTTGAAAAGAGCGGCGCGGGGCAAGAGATCGCGGCAAGGAATTCCGACGAGCCGCTTCGGCAGTTCGCCGCCGCCATGCTGCGCCGGCTCGAGGCGCTGCGCGGTCAGGGGAGCGGCGTTGCCTGCCCGAACGAAGAGGCCTTCAGGAAGGATCTACTTTCGCTGTCGAACGTGCTCGATCGGATCGGCGGCAGCCTGATCGCCAAGAGGTTCGTTCAGCCGCTGCTGCGGCAGCTCGACAGCTTTGGCTTCCGCACCGTATCGCTCGAGATCCGACAGAACTCGACGGTGGTCAACCGGGTCCTGGCCGAACTGTTTGCCGCGGCCCCCCCAGCGCAATCGACGGCACCCCGCCCGGGAACCCCGCAATGGTCGGCGCGCATCCGCGAAGGCCTTCATGCCGGCGAGCGGCTCGAGATAAAGCGTAACCAGCTTACCGAGGAGGCCCGCGAGCTCCTCGATGTGTTCGACGTCATTCGCGATGCCGCGGTGGGCACCGGCAGCATGTCGATTGGCGCCTTCATCCTGTCGATGACGCAGTCGCCCGAGGACATCCTGGCCGTCTATCTCGTCGCCCAGTATTGCGGTCTGGCAACCGCGCTCGACGGATCGGGCACGATCAGGCTCAAAGTCGTGCCGCTTTTCGAGACGATCGGCGACTTGCGGGCCGCTCCCGAGATTATGGACCGGTTGCTCGGCACGTCGATCGTTCGCCGCTCGATCGCGATTTTGGTAACCGCCAGGAAATCATGCTCGGCTATTCGGATTCCAACAAGGATGGCGGGTTCCTCGCCTCCAACTGGGAACTGAGCAAGGCGCAGAAGCGCCTCACCCGGACCGGCCAGAAAAACAAGATCAAGATCAGCTTTTTCCATGGCCGCGGTGGATCGGTCAGCCGTGGCGGCGCGCCGACCGGCAGGGCGATCGCAGCACAGCCGGCGCAAACGGTCGGTGGCGTCATGCGCGTGACCGAGCAGGGCGAGGTGGTGTCATCGAAATTCGCCAATCGCGGGACGGGCCTCTATCAACTCGAGATATTGGCGGCGAGCGTGCTTGCCCACAGCGTCAAGTCGGCCGACGAGGCCGAACTGAAGGACATTCCGGAGTTCGAAGAGGCGCTCGAGGCACTGACCGGCATGTCGCAGGCGTCTTACGCCAGCCTTATGAACGAGCCCGGCTTCATCGATTATTTCAACCAGGCAAGCCCGGTCGAGGAACTTGCACTGCTGAAAATCGGATCGCGGCCGCCGCGCCGGTTCGGCGCCAGCAGCATCGCCGATCTTCGCGCCATCCCATGGGTCTTCGCCTGGAGCCAGAACCGCCATCTGCTGACCGGATGGTATGGGATCGGCAGCGCGCTCAATTCCTTTGTCACAGTGCGCGGCGACCATGGCGTGGACCTGCTGAAGCAGATGTTCGAGCGCTCGCGCTTCTTCCGCCTCATTGTCGATGAGGTCGACAAGACGCTTTACCAGGCCGACATGGAGATCGGTCGCCTCTACGCCGGGCTTGTCAGCGAACCCGATACCGGCGAGCGCATCCACAGGAAGATCGCCAGCGAGTATGAGCTGACGCGCAGGATGATCGGGGAGATCACCGGACGAGTCGATCTGTCGACCCGCTTCCCGACGTTCAAGCGTCACTTCGACCGTATTCGTCCGCAGATGGACGACATCCACCGGCTTCAGGTCAAGCTGCTGCACGAGGTCCGAACACAAGACACTGCGGCACCAAGTCCGAAGCGGGCGATCAATGCGCTTCTGCTGTCGATCAACTGCATATCCGCCGGCCTTGGATGGACCGGCTAGAAACTAGGGACGGCGCTGTCGCGCTTGAAAAGGAGGATCCTCATGAACATTCCCGCAAAACCGGGCCTCGGCAGCGTTGGTCAGTTCTTCCACGCAGGCGTAGCCGAATCCGACCCGACCGTCGACGCGGCGATGAATCGCGAATTGCAAAGGCAGCGTGACGAGATCGAACTGATCGCTTCGGAAAACATCGTCTCGAAGGCCGTGCTTGAGGCGCAAGGCTCGGTGCTGACGAACAAGTATGCCGAGGGCTATCCCGGCCGGCGCTACTACGGCGGCTGCCAGTACGTCGACGAGGTCGAAGACCTGGCACGCGATCGCGCCAAGGCGCTGTTCAACTGTTCCTATGCCAACGTCCAGCCCAATTCCGGCAGCCAGGCGAACCAGTCGGTGTTCATGGCGCTGATGCAGCCGGGCGACACGTTCATGGGGCTCAATCTCGCCGCCGGCGGGCACCTGACCCATGGCTCTCCGGTCAACCAGTCCGGCAAATGGTTCAATGTCGTCTCCTACGGCGTGAGGCCGCAAGACCAGCGGATCGACTATGACGAGGTCCGCGACCTTGCACTCAAGAACCGGCCGAAAGTCATACTGGCCGGCGGCTCGGCCTATCCTCGCATCATCGACTTCCAGGTATTTCGCGGCATCTGCGACGAGGTTGGCGCCAAGCTGTTCGTCGACATGGCGCATTTTTGCCGGTCTCGTCGCCGGCGGCGCCCATCCCAATCCGCTCCAGCATGCGCATGTCGTGACCACCACCACACACAAGACGCTGCGGGGGCCGCGCGGCGGCATGGTGCTGTCCAACGACGAGGAGATCGGTAAGAAGATCAGCTCATCGGTGTTCCCCGGCCTGCAGGGCGGACCGCTGATGCATGTCATCGCCGCCAAGGCGGTTGCATTCGGCGAGGCGCTGACGCCTGCGTTCAAGAGCTATGCGGCAAACGTCGTCGCCAACGCCAAGATGCTGGCGGCAACCATCGCGGCGAGCGGCGTCGACATCGTCTCGGGTGGAACCGACACGCATCTGATGCTTGTTGACCTGCGCCGCAAGCAGCTTACCGGAAAGGCCGTGGAGGCAGCCCTTGGCCGCGCTCACATCACCTGCAACAAGAACGGCATTCCCTTCGATCCGCAAAGCCCCGCTATCACGTCGGGAGTCAGGCTGGGGACGCCCGCCTGCACGACACGCGGCTTTCTTGCCGAGGATTTCCGCCTGGTGGGCCAACTGACGATGAAGGTCGTCGACGGGCTGTCGGTCAACGGAGAAGACAGCAACGCGGCGATCGAGCGGGAGGTTCGCGAGGAGGTCGGCGCGCTGGTGCGCAGATTCCCGATATACGACCGATTTGGGTCGCGTAGGAGCCGCAAGTGATTGCGTGGGGCATGTAGTATGGTGAGCCTGGATGTGCCGGGATTGATGATACGCCCATGGTTGAAGTGAATAGATTCAGAGTTATGACCGCGGAGCGGAATCCGCTGGTCCTGGCTGCGCTTGGCGACATGATCAAAAGGGATGACCGTTTCGAACTCGTCCTGGGCGTCCAGACCGGCGAGGCGTTCCTGGAGGCGGTATCTGCCGCCACGCCCGCTTTCGATGTCGCTGTCATCGGCTGGAAACTGTCCGATATGAATGGCGGCGAGGTCCTGGCCGAGTTGCGGAAGCGCCAGCTTAATCCGCGCATCGTGATCTTTTCAAACGAGCACGACATTGCGATCCTGAAACAGTGCGTGCGTCTCGGTGCGCAAGGCTTCTGCTACCAGTGCGAGGATCCCTGCATGCTGTTCGACACCCTGCTCGTCGTCGCGCAGGGCCGCATCTGCATCCCCTACATCGACGTCTCGAAAATAAACGATACGCCGCTTTCGAAGCTTACCCTGCGGGAGCGAGAACTGCTTGCAGTCCTGGCCGATGGCTGGACCAACCTGCAGATTGCCACCCGCACCGGAATTTCCGAAAACACCGTCAAGTATCATCTGAAGAACCTCTACGACAAACTTGACGTGCGCAACCGCGCCATGGCCGTGGCGCTTCATGCCAGCGAGAGGAACCGCGGTGCGCAGATGAATTCCCAATAGGCTGATCGAGACGCGCCGCGCTCCGCTGCTTTGTTTAGCCATGATGCGCTCGCGCATCAGGCAGAAAACCTCTCACCTTGCGGGCACCTGTCTATCGCAGTGCAGCCCGAGGCATTGGTGCGCCGCAGCACAGCCTTTACTTGACAGCATGTCGGTCCGAAAGGGGTTATGTTGTTGCCGCGATATAGGCCAGCGCGCGCCGAGACCCGCAGTGCTTCGCATTTCCATTTAGAATGCCCATCAGTAGCCGGCTAACCGCAACGGCGGAGCTGGCGTTGGTCTGGAAATGCAGCGGATGCCGCTGCCATTGCGATGTGGTCGGCTGTAGCCGGAATCCATCTGGGGCCACGCCATTGACCTGTTGCCCGGAACGCACTCCCGATTGCCGCAAATCTGCACAAATATCGTGTCTGACCATCGCCATGGCCGGCGCCGGCAACGCTTGCGGGCAAGCCCGGTCCGCCGGGTAGGTCCAGCCTATCCGTTCGCTCTTTTTCGGCCTCCCCAAGCGGTTTTTTTTCAATGCCGGGCGGTGAAATTTTCTATCCGGGCAGGTGTTTTTCTGGCCGCACCAAGAAAATAGAGTTCCTCGTGAGAAAATGGACATTGGGCCCGATCCGGGTCTTTGCCAAGCCGAGCTGAGGAGAAGCAGTCATGGCCGGATACAATCAACTTTTCGTCCCAGGACCGACCAATGTTCCGGATTCGGTCCGGCAGGCAATGAACGTGTCCATGGAGGACATGCGTTCACCCACCTTCCCTTCATTCACCCTGCCGTTGTTCGAGGACATGAAGAAAGTCTTCAAGAACGAGACCGGCCGTGTCTTCATCTTCCCCTCGTCGGGAACCGGCGGCTGGGAATCGGCCATGACCAACGTGCTCAGTCCGGGCGACAAGGTGCTGATGTCGCGCTTCGGCCAGTTCTCACATCTGTGGATCGACATGGCTGAACGCTTCGGCATGGACGTTGATGCCATCGATTGCGAATGGGGAACTGGCGTACCCGTCGAGATATACGCGGAGCGGCTGCAGGCCGACAAGGCGCACCAGATCAAGGCGGTGTTCTGCACGCATAATGAAACGGCGACCGGGGTCACCAGCGATGTCGCCGCCATCCGCGCGGCGCTCGACGCTGCCGGCCACCCCGCGCTGCTGTTCGTCGACGGCGTGTCGTCGATAGGCTCGATCGATTTCCGTCAGGAAGAGTGGGGTGTCGACTGCGCCGTCAGCGGATCGCAGAAGGGTTTCATGCTCCCCGCCGGACTGGGCTTTCTGTCCGTCAGCCAGAAGGCGCTTGCGGCAGCCAAGTCCACCAAGCACCATCGCTGCTATTTCTCCTTCGACGACATGATCAAGGCCAACGACACCGGCTACTTTCCCTACACGCCGGCAACCCAGTTGCTGCGCGGTCTGCGCGCCTCGCTCGACCTGATCGCCCAGGAAGGCCTCGAAAACATCTTCGCCCGCCATCACCGGCTAGCCGGGGGTGTGCGCAAGGCCGTCGATGCCTGGGGCCTGCGCCTCTGCGCCAAGGAGCCGAAGTGGCATTCCGACACGGTCAGTGCCGTCCTGGTCCCTGAAGGCATCGACAGCGCCGCTGTCGTTCGGCGGGCCCACCAGGCCTATAACACGTCGCTGGGCGGTGGCCTCAACAAGGTCGCCGGAAAGGTCTTCCGCATCGGCCATCTCGGCTGGCTGAACGAAGTGATGGTCTGCGGCGCGCTA
The DNA here is from genome assembly GCF_040319465.1 of Mesorhizobium sp. M0910. NCBI lineage: Bacteria > Pseudomonadati > Pseudomonadota > Alphaproteobacteria > Hyphomicrobiales > Phyllobacteriaceae > Mesorhizobium > Mesorhizobium sp. M0910. The sequence continues at coordinate 69,240 of NZ_JAMYNZ010000012.1, read as the reverse complement.
TCGGCCGCCGAAATGGCCTTGCTCGACTGCGAGGTAAAGCTCGCGCCGGGCTCAGGTGTCGGCGCGGCGATCGAGCATTTCCGCCTGTCGGAGAAAACCACGCTCGCCAAGGCGGCATGATAGGTCAATCGGGAGGAAAAGATCATGAGTCATACCATCAACCATCTTCGCAAGCTGCGCCTCCAGCGCAGCGAACTCGCGGTTCCGGGATCGAACCCCGAGATGATCGACAAGGCGGTCAACAGCGCCGCTGACTTTATCTTTCTCGATATCGAGGACGCCGTCGCCCCGCCCGACAAGGAGCGAGCGCGCAAGAACATCATCCAGGCACTGAACGACATCGACTGGCGCGCCAAGGGCAAGACCGTCTCGGTGCGTATCAACGGCCTCGACACGCATTACATGTATCGCGACGTGGTCGAGGTGATGGAACAGGCCGGCGACCGGCTGGACACGATCCTGGTACCGAAAGTCGGCGTCCCGGCCGATCTTTACATGGTCGAGGCCATGGTCAACCAGATCGAGATGGCCAAAGGCTTTCGGACGCGTGTCGGTCTTGAGGCATTGATCGAGACGGCGCTCGGCATGGCCAATGTGGAGGCGATCGCAGCCTTCCCGGGACGGCTGGAGGCGATGCATTTCGGGGTTGCCGACTATGCAGCCAGCTGTAAGGCACGCACCGTCAACATCGGCGGCCTCAACCCGGATTATCCCGGCGACCAGTGGCACGCGGCCTTGTCGCGCATGACGGTTGCCTGCCGGGCCTATGGCCTGCGCGCTATCGACGGTCCGTTCGGTGATTTCTCCGATCCCGATGGCTATATGGCGGCCGCCCGGCGCGCCGCAGCCCTTGGTATCGAAGGCAAGTGGGCGATCCATCCCTCACAGATCGAACTTGCCAACACGGTGTTCTCGCCGCCCGACAAAGAAGTCGCACGCGCCCGCCGGATCATCGAGGTGCTCAAGGAAGCCGAAGACCAGGGCAAGGGCGCCGCGGCGCTGGACGGCAAAATGATCGACGCCGCATCGGAACGCATGGCGCGCAACGTCCTAGTGACGCACGAGGCCATCGAGCGGTCGGCGCAGCCGCGCACTGCCGCACACGTCTGAAGGGGAACTTGACATGGACATTCACGAATATCAGGCGAAGGAACTTCTCTCGCGCTATTCCGTCCACATTCCCCGCGGCGGTCTGGCCTATAGCCCCGAGCAGGCGACATACCGTGCCAGTGAGATCGGTGGCGGCAAATGGGTCGTCAAGGCGCAGATCCATTCCGGTGCGCGCGGCAAGGCCGGTGGTATCCGCATCTGTGCGTCCGATCAGGAAGTGTGCGATGCCGCCGAGGCGATGCTGGGCAGAAGGCTGGTGACGCATCAGACTGGGCCGCGTGGCAAGCTGGTGTCGCGGCTCTATATCGAAGAGACCGTCGACATTCGCCAGGAAATCTATCTCGCCTTTGTCCTCGACCGTAAGGCCGAGCGGGTGATGATCGTCGCCTCTGCGTCCGGCGGCATGGAGATCGAAGAGATCGCCGAAAAGCAGCCTGATTCAATCATTCGCGCGACCGTCGACCCTGGCGCGGGCATGCAGCAGTACCAGGCGCGCGAGATCGCCTTCGGCCTTGGTCTCGAGAACAACCTGATTGGCAAGGCGACCGAAACGCTGCTTGGTTGCTACCGCGTGTTTCGCGACTACGACGCCTCGATGCTCGAGATCAATCCACTGGTCGTCACGCGTGACGGTAATCTGATGGCTCTGGACGCCAAGATGTCGTTCGACGAGAACGCGCTGTTTCGTCGTCCCGAAATCTCCGAATTGCGCGACAAGTCGCAGGAGGATCCGCGCGAAACCTTCGCCAGCGACCGCGGCCTGTCCTATGTCGGGCTCGACGGCAATATCGGCTGCATCATCAATGGCGCCGGCCTCGCCATGGCGACGATGGACATGATCAAGATCGCCGGAGGTGAGCCGGCGAACTTCCTCGACATCGGCGGTGGAGCCTCGCCCGAGCGCGTTGCGAAATCGTTCCGCGCGGTTTTGGGCGACAAGAATGTCGAGACCATCATCGTCAACATCTTCGCCGGCATCAACCGCTGTGACTGGGTGGCCGAAGGCGTCATCAAGGCGATCCGCGAGGTCGGCGTCAACGTTCCGCTCGTCGTGCGGCTTGCCGGCACCAATGTCGAAGAGGGCAAGCGCATCCTGGCCGATTCCGGTGAGGATGTAATCGTCGCCGACACACTGGCCGAGGCGGCCGAAAAGGCGGTTGCCGCGTGGCAAGCGGTCACGATGAAAAAAGCAGGCTGACGGGAGGAAAATATGGCAATTCTGCTCAATCGGAACACCCGCGTCCTCGTGCAGGGCTTTACCGGCAAGATCGGCAGCTTCCATGCCGAGGACATGAAGCGCTACGGCACCAAGGTGGTCGGCGGCGTGACGCCCGGCAAGGGCGGACACACCTATCTGGGCGTTCCCGTCTTCAACACCATGAAGGGCGCGGTCCGCGAAACCGGAGCCGATGCCAGCATCGTCTTCGTGCCGCCGCCCTTTGCCGCCGACTCGATCATGGAGGCGGCGGATGCCGGCATCAAGTTCTGTGTCTGCATCACCGACGGCATCCCCTCGCAGGACATGATGCGCGTCAAGCGCTACATGCGGCGCTACCGCTTCGAGGACCGCATGCGGCTGATCGGGCCGAACTGCGCCGGCATTATCACGCCCGGACAGGCGCTGATGGGCATCATGCCAGGCAACATCTACCTGCCCGGCCGGGTCGGCATCGTCGGCCGTTCTGGCACGCTCGGCTACGAGGCCGCATCCCAGATGAAGGCTCTCGGCATCGGCGTGTCGACCAGCGTCGGCATTGGCGGCGATCCGATCAATGGATCCTCCTTCAAGGACATGCTGGAACTGTTCGAGCGGGACGAGGACACCGATGCGGTGGTGATGATCGGCGAAATCGGCGGACCGCAGGAAGCCGAAGCGGCCGAGTGGGCCAAGTGGAACATGAAGAAGCCGCTGATCGCCTACATTGCCGGCCTCTCGGCACCGAAGGGCAAGCGGATGGGCCATGCCGGCGCGATCATCTCTGCCTTTGGCGAGTCGGCGCAGGAGAAGGTCGAGATCCTACGCGACGCCGGCGTCGTCATCGTGCCGACGCCGGCCGCATTCGGACCGACGGTAGCCGGTGTGCTCGCCGAACACAAGAAAGCGGCGTAATCCCCGGCTTCCGCCCAATCAGGGTTAGCGCTGGCCGCTGACCCGCCTTCAATCAGCAGGGAATCTCATGAAGCCGCGCATAATTGTGACCCGGCGTTGGCCGGCCGTCGTCGAGCAAATCCTTGCGGAGCGGTTCGACACCACTTTGAACGCCGGCGACATCCCGTTGACACCAACGCAACTCAAGGCCGCGTTCCTGAATTTCGACGCCATCCTGCCGACTATCAGCGACAAGCTTTCCGCCTCGGTCTTTCCCGATGAGGACGCACGCACCAAGCTGATCGCCAATTTCGGCGTTGGCTTTAGCCATATCGACCCGAAAGCCTCGCGGCAGCGAGACATCGTCGTGACCAACACGCCAGGCGTGCTGACCGACTGCACGGCCGACATCGCCATCAGCCTGTTGCTTGCCGTTGCCCGACGCACGGGCGAGGGCGAGCGGCAATTGCGGGCCGGCGAATGGACGGGATGGTGCCCGACCCACATGATTGGAACCAAGGTTTCGGGAAAGACGCTCGGCATTATCGGCATGGGCCGCATCGGCAAGGCAATGGCAAAGCGCGCCCATTTCGGCTTCGACATGAAGATCGTCTTCTTCAACCGTTCACCGGTCGATGACGACCAGGTCCGCGCGATGGGAGCAAGCCAGTTGCCAACCATCGAGGACGTATTGGCGCAATCGGACTTCGTGTCGCTGCATTGCCCCGGCGGCGCTGAAAATCGCCACCTGATCGACGCCGGGCGTATCGCTGCGATGAAGCGCGGCGGGTTCCTGATCAATACGGCGCGTGGCGACGTGGTCGATCAGGATGCGCTCATCGATGCGCTCGAAAACCGCTCCATTGCGGGCGCGGGGCTGGATGTCTTCGCCGAAGAGCCTTTGGTTCCCGAAAGGCTGATGCGGCTGGAAAATGCAGTGCTGCTTCCGCATCTCGGCTCCGCTACCGAAGAAACACGCGTAGCAATGGGGATGAAGGCGGTGGAGAACCTGACCGCCTTCATGGAGGGCCGTCCGACGCCGGACAAGGTAGCCTGAAGTGATCACCCAATCCGGCAGCCTGCTCAAGTCTCTTCGGCAGGAAGCGGTGGCGCTGTTTCGCGAGGGCGTGGCCGCGGCCAATCCCGAGCAAGCGGTGGCGGCGGCACTTGTCGAACGCAGTGCCACGCTCGAGCAGGCGTCGTGGATCATTCTGGTCGCATTCGGCAAGGCAGCCTGTCCGATGGCGCGGGCCGCCATGCCCTTTGCCCGGGACAGGCTGGCGACAGCCATTGCGCTGACGAACCGCGAGAATGTTGAACCGGTCTATGGTGTCGAGGTGATTGCCGGCGGACACCCGATACCCGATAAAGGCAGCATTGCGGGCGCAGCCGCGACCGAACGCGCGGTTTCGCGCGCGCAACACGGCGATCTGGTTCTCGTTTTTTGGTGAGCGGCGGCGGCTCGGCTCTAATGTGTGCTCCGCCGTCAGGCATTGAGCTCGTCGACAAGATCGCGCTCAACGGAAACCGCGACTTTGGGATCGACGTCATTCGTGCCCAACCGGGCACATACGCTTGTGGTATGGGTCTTGGGATCATGCTTCTCGACGAGGTATACCCTGGCTTTCCCGGTGATGTGCGGAACGCAAGTGCGTATCCATTTCCGATCCAATATGACGTAGTCGAAGGTGTTGATATCGACCGACTCGTTTTTCAGGTAGATAAGTCCGCTTGCCTAAAGCCCATACTGCAGGCCGCACGTCGGCTCGAACGTATGGGGTGCCGAGCCATCTCTGCTGAGTGCGGTAACTTCGCGTTTTTCCAGAAAGAAGTGGCGGCCGAAGTATCGGTGCCCGTGTTTATGTCGAGCCTTTTGCAGGTGCCTCTGGCGCAGCGGCTAATCGAAAGCACGAAACGAGTTGGGATCGTTTGTGCCTTTGTTCGTCAGTTGACCGAGCACCATCTCCTCAGTGTCGGAATCCATCCAGAGTCAAACCTTGCGTTCATGGGCGCATGCGAGGACTATTCGTGCTCGGAATTCGAGAATTTGTGGAGCGCAGGCAAGCGGCCGGCGGTCCCGACCGCCAGTTTCGAACGCGCCGAAGCCGAGTTCGTTAATGCGTGTAAAGACTTCGTCTCCAAGAACCCCGACCTGGGCGCACTGATTTTCAGTTGCACAGGTCTTCAGTCGTTCGCACGCTCTGTGCAACATGAAGTGAGGTTGCCTGTCTTCTCTTGGAGTACCCTGCTCGACTACGCCTTTTCAGTCGTCGTTCATCGCGAGCACTATGGCCACGTTTGAACGGCTGCCGGTTCCGCGGACGTGTGCGTCCAGGTTGCTCAGGCGGTGGGGTCGCGATCGTGCGGTTGCTGCAAGCAGCTCTTCTTATTCTACGAAGGTCGGTTCGGGAATGGTGTGATCGACCAATCGATTAAGTCGACCGCACGCTGAAGTATCGCCTCGGTTTGAGCAAGCCCCTGTGAAGCCGCAATGACATGTGCGATCGTATCTCGGTAATCGCCTTTCCTGACGATCGGTGTCTTGGATTCAACATACAATTTGACCTCGGCGACGCCTGATAGGGCCGCCGCCCGACTGTGGCCATCGATCCAATCGAGGATGCCATCACTATCAGGAACTAAGAACCGGACGGCCGCAGTCTGCGACTGCCTTTTACGCAAATTCCATTGGTCGCCGATGACAAGCTTGAGATGCTCGGTGACGAGATCGACACCGTAAGCCAGTTGGACCAGTTGAGGATCCGGCGCGCCAGCAAGACGCGGATTGACTTCAATAACGACCGGGCCACGTTCCGTCCAACGGAGTTCAATACTCGTTGGCCCCCAGCCAAGCCCGAGAGCTCGCAAACATCTCAGCGAAACGTCAGCGATACGCTCATGCTCGTCGTCAGTCAGCAAGGCCGGAAAGGCAAACTCACGATAGAAAAAATGCGGTGGCGGGCCGAAGTCAGCGGCGGTACTTCCAATGACCTCATTTCCCATTATGTGAGCGGTATATTGGGGGCCTATTGCGAATTCCTCGATCAGCATCCTCGGCGAGGAATGCCATATGTGGTCGCCACCCAACAAATAGGTCGTATGTTCGGCCAACTCATCGTCGTCGCGGCACAATCGAACACCAATGCTGCAAGTGCCGACGGCTGGCTTAAGAATCACCGGCAGGCCGATATCTAGGGCAGCGGTTTCTACGTCCCTCGCATTCTCTGCTAAGCGATATGCAGGCACAGAAACCCCAGCCCGCGCGAGGAGTTGACGATGAGCGAACTTGTGGCAGCATTGTTCAATCGATGCGGGTTCGGTCCTGACAGATCAAAATACCGACAAAGCTTCCCAACTGTCGCATACAAAGACTCCTCGGCGCTCGTAATGCCAGCAATGTCATAGGTCGTACTTAACTGGGAACATTCGCGGATCAGCGCCCCCAGATCTTCTGTATCGACGCGGATCGCCTCGATCCCTACAGTCGCGAGATAATCGCACTGAGCTGACTCAGCCGATACGACAATTGGATGAAGGCCAAGACGCTGGGCCGCTTGGACGTACAGCAGCCCGGTATCCATCGCATGGCCTTCAACCAAGATGAGCGCTCGTCTTGCCATTGGCTCTTGTGACCCCGTGCTGCGTGCTGTGCGACGGTCCGAGCGTAAACGGTAATCAGTTTTGGCCGTAACTGACTTGGTGGCGAACGTACCATTGTCAGTGATTTCCGGCCGTAAAGGTTCTGTAAAATGAGTTTGAAGGTTTTGTCGCAAACTTAGACTTGGCGAGTTGCTGGTCAGGTTGGAACATGCGCACATGGGAGCCGATCCAGTCGGGCAGCGGCGAGCTACGCTTCCGACTGCCCGCGCCGACAGCCGCCGAGCAAGACCTGGTCGCCCACAGGCGGCGGAGCGGAACGTGCATCAAATTCTGGCGGATGACACCTCTGTGCGAAGACATCGTGCCTCTGGCAACTCAATTGGATTGTCAAACGCCCGACAAAATTTTGGCCGTAACGGAAAGGCGGAAATATTGAAATTCCATCGCTTTTTCGCTTGGCATCGCTCTTGCTGTTTAGACGGTGACGTTTGGCCAAGAGGAGGGCCCGTTCGATGTCTGTACCGATGATTGGCCTGAGGGCTTCGCCGCCACGAGATGCTTCCAACAGTTGCAGGCGACTGCCAAATCCGATGCCTGCGGGTCGTTATTCTGCGGCTCGTCGGCGACGCCGGACGATGTGCGTTTTGCTTACGTCCCAATGTGGGATGTCCTCAATCGCCGATGCATCCTTCTTGCAACTTTGGGTGGGGACGCGAGCGGGGGGAGCGCCTTCGCTCCGGCCGATCCCATGACCGCCCACCTGGCGCGATTGCCTTGCGGTCAACGAGACAGGGCCTGCGCCCACAGCCACTCTGAGGGCGACGCAACCCCATGAGGAGCTTGGGTGTGCATTCCGAGGTCGCCCGGCTGCGAGAAGTACTGGTGCACCGGCCAGGCCTTAGCCTCCACCGCCTCACGCCGCGGAACTGCAAGGGCTTCTTTTCGACGACGTGCCTTGGATGGAACGCGCCGGAAAGGAGCACGACATGTTCGTGGAGGCCCTACGTGATCGTGGCGTCTTGGTTCACTCCTTGGACGAACTGCTTTCTGCAACGATGGCATTGCCGGAGGCGCGCCGTTGGCTTCTCGACTGCCGGACAAGCTGCGGTTGGCGGCAAGGCAGTCCTGGCCGGAGGTGGCGAACTTAGCATCGATGGCGATGCTCACCGCTTCGTCGACATCGGCATCGTCGAACACGATCAGCGGCGCGTGGCAGCCGAGCTCCATCACCAGCCGCTTCATCATCGGCGCGCTCTGCGCGGCGACCAGCCGGCCGATTTCGACCGAGCCGGTGAAGCTCATGGCGCGAACGCGGGTTCCTCGCACATTCGTCGACATGGCGCGGGCATGCCAGTGATGACGTTGAAGACGCCCGCGGCCAGGCCAGCGCACTCGCCAAGCTCGGCCAGCGCCAGCGCCGACAGCGGAGTCTCCGACGACGGGTGCGCGACGATGGTGCAGCCGGCGGCAAGCGCTGCGGCGGCCTTGCGGGTGAGCATCGCGGCAGGAAAATTCCACGGCGTGACGAGGCCGACGACGCCGAGCGTCTCGCGCCGCACCATCATCTCGGCGCCAGGCAGATGGCTGGTGACGCTCTCGGCGTTGAGGCGCTTTGCGTCCTCCGTACCATTCGACAAAGGAAGCGGCGTAGTCGATCTCGCCAAGCGATTCCTTTAGCGGCCTGCCCTGTTCCAGCGTCATCAGCAGCGCCAGATCGTCCTTGGCGGCGAGGACCAGCTCGAACCATTTTCGCAATATCCTGGAGCGCTCCTGCGGCAGCAGGGCTCGCTAGGCCGGAAAGGCGCGCGAAGCCGCGTCGCTCAATCGCTTTCGTCGTCGGACCGGCGTCGAGCGCGGCGACGAAGGCAACCGTGACGCCAGTCGCCGGATCGGTGACCTCGAAGCTTTCGGCAGCCTCGTTCACCGTCGAATGGCCGTCGACATAGGCAAGCTCGCGCAGCAATCGACGGTCGGCGGCGAGGCGGTCGAGCTCCTCATGGCGGTGCGGGCGGCCCAGGTGCGCGGACATGATCGAGGCTCCGGATCGAACTGATACGGGAACTATTTCGCAATAGGCAGACGGAGAGCCTGTTTGGATGCCAGCCGCAGAGACAGTCTCTCTATTGCGCGCCCCCGGGAAAGAGGAATTCTACAAGGGTCCCGTTACAATTGCGGCGGCAACAGGTCGGCCAGCGGCAAAACGGTCTCGTCCTTCACCGTCTTAGTGACGATGTAGGTGAAGTAGCGGTCGATGCCGATCTCGCGCTCGAGCAAGGCGTCGACCAGCCGCTGATAGGCGTCGATATCGTGCGCCATCACCTTGAGCACATAGTCGACGCCGCCGCCCACCGACCAGCAGGCGACGATCTCGGATAGGTCGCGGATGGTTCGTTCGAAGCGGTCGAAATCGGCCTGCCGGTGGCTCGTCAGGCTCACCTCCATCAGCACGGTGGCAATCGGGGCGATCAAACGCATGGCGATCCTGGCGTGATAGCCCGAAATGATACCGGCCTTTTCCAGCTTGCGCAGCCGCATCCAGCAAGGGGTCGGCGACAGGCCGACCTTGTCGGCCAGCGCCAGCTTGGTGATACGCCCGTCGCGCTGTATGGCGTCTACGATTTTGAGGTCGATCGCGTCGAGTTTCGCAGCAGTCATCACCGTCCACTTTTTCCTAGTACCGCGATCGGGTCGTGAGGCCAGTCTGTTTGCCACAAGTTTGTAGTTTGAGAGGGGCGATCAAAGTGCAGACCTTGGTTTAGATCCGCTTCAAGCCCGAGGTTATAAACAATTAGCGCGACCAGTATTGACCAACAACGCCTTGTGGATTGTTTGATAGAGAATACTTGATTGAAGGTGTCCTGCCGACTGGCCGGGGACAGTAAGACCAGACGCCTTGGGCGGGTTCCCTCAAGCCGCCGGATGCATGGCGGCCCTGAGCAGCATGCCGAACAGGTCGCGCGGTTCGTCGGGGTCGGCGAGCAGGTCGAGCTCCTCATAGAGGCCGGTGGCCTGGAGCTGGTCGCGGACATAGCGCGCCTTGACGGTCATCACCTCCCACAGCTCCGTCACCGGGTGGTCGGGGGCGAGCTGCTGGATCTCGCCTTCGATACGCGTCTGCGGTGGAAACTCGACGAAGATGTCGGAGCGCAGAAGGATGTCGCGATGGCAGCTCGGTCTTGCCGGGGCAGTCGCCGCCGACCGCGTTGATGTGAACGCCGGAACCGACCATGTTGTCGGTTAGGATGGTGGCGCATTGCTTGTCGGCGGTAACGGTGGTGATGATGTCGACGCCTTCCACCGCATCTTGCCCGGTCGCGCAGATGGTGATGTCGAAACCCTTGCTGGCGAGGTTGCGCGCGCATTTCTCCGAGGCCGAGCGGTCGATGTCGTAGAGCCGCAGCCGCTGGATGCCGAGAAGCGCCTTGAAGGCGATGGCCTGGAATTCCGACTGGGCGCCGTTGCCGATGATGGCCATGGCGCGCGAGCCCTTCGGCGCCAGATATTTGGCCGCGACGGCGGAGGTGGCCGCCGTGCGTAGCGCCGTCAGGATCGTCATTTCGGTCAGGAGCATCGGATAGCCGGAGCCGACATCGGCCAGCACGCCGAAGGCGGTGACCGTCTGGCGGCCCTCGCGCATGTTCTTCGGGTGGCCGTTGACGTATTTGAAGCCGTAGAGGTGGCCGTCGCTGGTCGGCATCAGCTCGATAACGCAGTCAGGGCTGTGCGAGGCGATGCGCGGCGTTTTGTCGAACAGCTCCCAGCGACGAAAATCCTCCTCGATATAGGCGGCGAGTTCAGTGAGGAACCGCTCGACGCCGATGGTCAGAACAAGCTTCATCATGCGGTCGACGTTGACGAAGGGGACGATGGCAAGGCGGGAAGGCTGGGTCATGCAATCCTTCCGGAATGGCGGGTCGGGCGGTCCATGATGCGGCGGCCCATCAGGCTGGCGGTGAGGTCGACCATCAGGGTCGCCGTGCGGCCGCGCTCGTCGAGGAAGGGGTCCAGCTCGACCAGGTCGAGGCTCGAAACCAGGCCGCTGTCTGATCACTAGCTGCTGCCTCCGGGCTAGTTTCCGGAACGTGAATCACTTTGCATGCACCATTTCCCCGATTGATGACCTCGCCTTCGGCAATGGTGCGGGAGCGGCCGCAGCGAACAGTCCGTGCCCGCTCCGCCGGCGTTCTACGGCTTCCGAGCGAGCCTCGCGTGGAGCCAGTCCATAATTGTCACGATATGCCTTTGAAAAGTGGGAGGCCGAGACGAAACCACAGGCCATCGCGATCTCGACGATTGGGAGTTGCGAGTTCAAGATAAGCAAATGAGCGCGCTCAAGTCTCATCTCGAGATAATATTTGGCAGGCGAACGTCCTATTTGTTTCGAAAAGATCCGCTCAACTTGGCGCCGAGACAAGCGGCTGGAGGCAGCCACGTCTTCGAGCGCTACTGGCTCGTCGAGATGCCTCTCCATCTGCTCGATGATCTTCAACAGCCCGTCATGGTGAATGGCCGCACCGGCATGCAGAGGTAGTCTCTGACGATCTCCAGGTTGGCGGACCCTCATAGCGGCCGCCTTCTCGCAAACCCGGTTGGCGATAAGGGGCTCATGATCTTCTCTGACAAACTGCACAAACATGTCGAAAGCAGCATCTCCACCCGAGCAGGAGTACGTGTCGCCGTCGATCTCATAAGCCGCTTGAACAGCAGCGACACTTGGAAATTGTTCGACGAATGACGGGAACTGTTCCCAGTGCACTGCACATCTTCGTCCATCTGCCAGACCAGTTTGGGCGATGCTAAAGACCCCGCTCGCGATTCCGACCAGAAACAGTTTCCTAGCCCGGCATTCGCGCAGCCAGCCATGCAGGGCGCGATTTGCGGTAAGTGGGTGGCTACCCCCGCAAATTACGGCGACTGAGGGGGACCAGCCCGTTTTGCCGAGGAGGCCGCGTTCCTCCTTGAGCGACGTATCAACCGAGATCGTAGATCCACAACTCGATCTCACAGGGTGTCCGTCGTCAGATACAACTCGCCAAGCGTAAATCTCCGATTCGAGCACTTCGTTGGCGAGCCGTAAGGCCTCGACTGCAGAAGAAAAAGCCTGTAGTGAAAAGCCAGGCTCTAGATAGAGACTGAACAGACGGTCTGCTGCCTTCATCTTCAGCATCTCTACGCCTTTCGCGAAGTGCCTTGTTGCTATCAGTACACTTTTGAATAAGCGGAACAGCGCTCTTTGACGACGCGATCGCCCAGATGCGCGATTTCGGCACGCTTGTGCGCGGTATAAATCGAGGCAAAGCCGGTCGGAAACCAACGCGTTACAACGTCGTTCTGCTCAAAACGCTGCAATGCCTCTTCCAGGGATTGTGGGAGCCGCTTGTAGCCGCGGCCAGACAGCTCGGCCTCGGACAGCACGGATAAGTTCTCCTGAGTTACCTGAGGTGCGGGGAGCCCGTCTTCGATGCCTTGGGCACCTGCATGGAGAATCGATGCCAAGGCCAGATGTGGGGAGGCGGCGGCATCGGCCGCACGGTACTCAAAGTTATATTGCATGGCGATCTTCTCGGGATCTGCGGAGGTCGTGGGACAGATTCGGACTGAAGCCTCGCGATCGCGGAAGCCAAGATTGTTATATGCCGCGCTCCAGCGGTTTGGCGTCAATCGCAGATAGGAAATGTCGGACGGCGCGGTCAGCGCAACGATGGAGTCGAGATATTTGAGTACGCCGGCAATGAATGACCCGGTAATTTGGGACATGCCGAACGGATCTTTCTCGTCGTACGTTGCCGGGGAGCCATTCTGATCCAGGAAGCTCATATGGATGTGAACGCCGTTACCGACGCTGGCGGGGTCTAATATCGGTGCGAACGTCACATGCTCACCGCAGCGTTGCGCCGCCATGCGGGTCAGCTCCCGAAGAATTACCGCTTGGTCGGCAGAGTGATGCCCTTGAGCAGGGCCATTGGTAACCTCGTACTGATTTGGCCCAAATTCCTTCATGAAGGTATCGGGCTTCAGCCCGGCCAGGGCGAGAGCCGACATTAAAGCCTCACCGAACTGTCGCCGGCGAGTAAACCCACGCAGACTATAGGCGTCGGGAAGGACCTCACTGGTGTCGAGCATCTGGAATTCATGCTCGAAAGCGCTCACGAGCTGGATACCGCCGCAAGATCGGAGCCGCTCAAGTGCCGCTTTGAGAAGCGAGCGAGTACAATAATCCCATGGGCGGCCGTCGAGGTCGGTGATATCCCCCAACATGAAACGCTCAATCTGGCCGCCGTCTGTGAAGTCGACCTCAACGCGCGCCTCAGGATCAGGGATCAGAAGCAAATCGCCGAGTGAGCCAAAGGGGCTTGGAGCGATCGCATCGAAACAGGTAATCATCACATTCGTCGGCGTCCAGCCGATTCCACGCTTCATGCGCTTATCCAGTTCCGAAACTGGAAACGCTTTACCACGTGTTCTCCCAGCGATATCGGACGTAGCTGCGAAGATGAGGGGGTTCGAAATCATTGGTGTCCTTCAAAACGTTGGGCCCAGCAGGAATGCGATCGTGGTTCACATTAGTCGAGACCATCCATAACTTTCGCCAGTGCTCCGCGGCCTTATGCCACCACTGCAATCGCCTGTCTCGAAACGACCATGTCGTCTTCAGCGCAGAGAACCTGAATGAAATTTTTTTGTCAATCACAAATACTGAATTGACATTGAAAATGAAATCTCGTCCTCTTTTACGGCGAACGGTGGGAGCGGGGCGGCGGGGGATTCCTCAGAGAGTTGGCCCCAGGGTCATTAAAAATCTCAATGCTTGGTGGCTCAGGTGTCCACCAAGCCCATCGCTCTCTCGAAGGACAGATAGTGGCATGAAGCAGGGTTACGATACGCTACGATTGCTGGGGCAGGGCGATCCGGCCCCGTTTGAGGTCATGAACCCCGAGGGTTCAAGTTCTGTGCTCCTGGTGTGTGAACATGCTGGTCAGGCGATCCCCGCCGCGCTCCGAAATCTGGGCGTTTCTATCGAGGTGCTGGACGATCATGTTGGCTGGGACATTGGCGCAGCCGAAGTAGCGCGGCTTTTGGCGCGGCGGCTAGATGCTGTGGCTGTCTTTCAGCCGTATAGCCGCCTGGTTATAGATTGCAACAGACCGCCGGAGGCGTTCGATGCTATTCCTGCAGTAAGCGATGGGATCAGAATACCCGGCAATCAGAAAGTCGACTCTGCCGATCGCGCGGCTCGCGTGGCCGAGATCTTCGAGCCTTTTCACGCAGAGATTAGTCGACGTCTGGATGAGGGCGGACACACAGTGGCGATATCGATTCACAGCTTCACGCCTCGCATGAACAACATTTGGCGCCCGTGGGATATCGGTTTCCTCTTCCGGCTTGACACACACACGTCAGCGCGCCTCAGAGATTCTGTTACACGCAGGTATCCGCATTTAAGCGTGGGCATGAATGAGCCCTATCAGGTCAACGACTCGACGGATTGGTTTGTGCCGCGGCATTGCGAAACACGTGGCTTGAACAACAGCCTGATTGAGATCCGAAATGATCATCTCAGGACGCCTGAAGGCCAGAAGCGCTGGGCCGATATCGTCGCATCGTCTATCGAAGACTATTTGGATGGGAACTGAAATGAGCCTTACTCGCAATGTGCCCTTGGTGCCGGAGCAATCGGCCTTACTCTTTATCGACGTCCAAAATTTCAGTGCTCACCGTGACGGAGCCGAATTTTCTGGGCTTCCGAAAACCGATTTTGCAGCAAAGTACGGCTGGTTTTTCAGCGAGCTTGAGGCTCGGGTCATTCCCAACATGCAGGCTTTGCAAACCGCCTTCAGGAAGTCGCGCATTGAAGTAATGTACACAACGATCGAGAGCTTGACCGCCGATGGTCGAGACCGATCTCTCGACTACAAGATAACCGGGTTCCATGTCCCGAAGGGCTCGTGGGACGGAAAGGTAATCGAGCAGATAGCTGTGCAGGGTGATGAGATAGTTCTGCCCAAGACGTCATCTTCGGTCTTCATTTCCACAAATATTGATTACATACTGCGCAATCTCGGTGTTAAACAGCTCGTACTCGCGGGGTTGGTAACCGACCAGTGTGTAGAGGGCGCGATCAGGGACGCCTGTGACCTGGGCTATCTCGTCACACAGGTTACAGATGCATGCCTGACTTATACCCAGGAACGCCATGATAGCTCGCTACGGGCGATCAAGGGCTATTGTCGTCAGATCACGACGCAAGAGCTCATTGCCGAAATACAAGGTGTGGAACACGCCCCCGGGGCGCTAACGCCCAGTGCTGGTTAGCAGCATCTCATTGTAGTGGCGCAGGGCTGGAACTTGCTAGCCGAGTCTCACTCCCGCATACTAAAAACAGCAGTGCGTTTGCGGGGTGGCCGGCTTTGGAGAGATCATGACCGATAGCGCAGTTCCCGGCGAAACCGTAAGGGAGCAGATAAGGAAAGCAGCAGGCTCTTTGACCGCCACAGAGCGGCGCCTTTCTGCGCTAATTCTGTCAAATTATCCGTTTGCCGGGCTTGAGCCAATCCAGGTCATTGCCACCTCATCAAACGTCTCTGCCCCCTCTATCTCGCGCTTCGTGAGTAAACTCGGCTATCAGGGCCTGCAGGAGTTCCAACAACAACTTATCAAGGAGCTGAGACAAGGGCAGAAGTCTCCGCTTGATTTGAGGCCAACCAAAAGTGATATAACGGACGAGTTTTTTGATAACTTCATCCAAAAATCTACCGAGTTGCTAAAGGCATCCGCCGGAGCGATCACGGCCGCCCAATTTGAAAGGGTGGGCTCGCTTCTTTCTGATCCAAAATCGGACATATTCACATTGGGCGGTCGCATCAGCGATCTCGTCGCTCAGTATTTATCTAGGCATTTGAAACAGATCCGAGCCGGTGTTCACCAAGTATCGTCTGAGGACGACTGGTGGCCTGAGTATATACTGCGCATGCGGCAGAAGGATGTGTTAGTCCTTGTCGATTTTCGAAGGTACCAGCGGTCTCTTGAGGAGTTCGCCGAAAGAGCTTCAAAGAACAGTGGGCTGAAGATCATCCTGATAACGGATCGATGGATGTCGCCGATCTCGAAATATGCATCGGAAGTCATCGCGCTGCACATTGAGAACGAGACTGCATTTGACAGCAATGTTGCCGCGTTCGCGTTGATCGAGGCACTGATAACCTGGGTCGCAGAAGCGAATTGGTCCCAGGCAAGCCAGCGGATAAAGAAATGGGACTCGTTGAGGATTTCAGTCTCGCATCAGAGAGAACCAGCGCGGGAGTCATAGCTAAGCGAAGTTGCTCTTCGGGCCGGCTACTGGAGTTTTTTGCGAGAAGCCCCGTTGCTCTGATTTTTGTGCACGCGGGCCTCGTTAAGTGTCACATTGCTCTCGTGACGGATTTGTTCGAGTTCCTCAATACGGCGGCGTGTCCGCTCACCCGTGGCTGCAAAGATCTGAGCGACGAGGGCTTCGATCTGCGCCACTGCCGGTGCCATCGTGTCATAGGGCGAACTGACTTCGATCGGGCAGGAAAGGGTAACTTCTGCGAAGTCGGAGATCGGCGACACCCATGGATCGGTAAACAGAAGAATGCGGACGTGGCGGGCGGCCGCTTGTTCGGCGAATGCGACCACGTCGCGTTGGTAGCGGCGGTAGTCAAAGACGATCAGAACGTCTCTCTTTCCTAAATCGACCAACAGATCCAGCTGCTGGGCGGACAGGGTCTCGATGTAGCCGACGTTGGCTCGAAACTGCGATAAGTAGCTCGCCAACATTCCGGCGACGTGCCGACTGTAGCGTCCTCCGAGCAGGACGACCTTCCCTTTGGAATCCATGACAAGTCGGGCTGCGCGCTCGTATGTAGCCAGCGGAGTGGTCGTCAACGCCATGTCGAGGCTGCCGGCAACCGAATGCATGTAGGCTATAGCTGCGCCTTGTTCACTGTCTGCGCTCAACTCTGGGCGCTTTGCTCCCATCATAAGCAATGGGGAATGCAATCGCGCTTCGATGTCGGCAAGCAGCCGCTGCTGAAAGTCGGGAAAACCCTCAAAGCCGAGCTTTATGGCCAGACGAACCACAGTGGGATCACTGACCCCAGCACGCTTCGCCAGGCTTGTTGCTGTGCCTAGGCCGGCCGTCGGATAATCCGTGAGTAGCACCTGAACAATGCGCTCCTCCGACGGGGTCAGCGAAAAACCCCCTTGAAGCAGCATATCTCGAAACTGCATCAATCAGCTCCCCTCATTCCCATGAAGAGGAAATTACAAATCATCTTGAAGTGCGTCAACATGTCAAATTCTTAATCGATCGGGTGAACCAGATCGAGAAAGAAACTTCACAGCTTTTGTATCAAGGCCGGCGAATAGCGGACACAAACCGGCTCACCTACGAGGGCGATTCGACTGAAGACCCTGGTCGAATGACTCCACCTCGATCTGCGGATGGACCTTTGCGAAGCTGGCTATGGATGCCGACTACGGCAGGAGTTCCGCAGGGTGCGATTCTCTCGTGAGAGGCCGACAGGGCAAGGGCGCCACTGGGGCCTGCAAGCAACGTTGCTTTGCGAGGCCCCATGCTCGGACGGCGGCGAGCTGCCTATCTGCGCTCGATCAGACGTTGAGCATCTCGCGGGGATTTACCCTCACGCGCTCCCCTTTGGGATCGAAGAATCGGTAGCTGGTGGTGACTTTCACCTTCTTGGGACCGCCGTTCGATTGAACCTCCAACTCCGTGCCAGGCTGGGCGAATTCGCTATTGACCCATGCCCGCCCAATATTGCGTTCGAGCAGTGGGCTGATCCAGCCGATCGTCGTTTCACCAACGTTCTTTTTGGAGCCACAGCTCAGTTTCGAACCTCCCGCTATCTGAGGCTCCGTTACATCGGCCTCTATTCCTACGAGTTTGGTGCGCAGCCCTGCCTGCTTGCGGCGCAACATCTCATCTCTGCCATGGAAGAAGCCCTTGTCGAAAGCTACGGACCACCCAAGACCATACTCAAGAGGCGACCCACCCGCATAAAAGTCCGCGCCGAACAGAAAGCCTTTATCAACCGCGATCGGAAAGGCGGCCATCAGACCGGCCGGGCCACCACCGTACTTCGCGCAATAGGCAGTGAATTTCTCCCACATGCCGTGAGCATACTCAGGCCCGAAATGGACCTCGTAACCCAGTTCACCGGAAAACCCCACCCGTGCAATCGTGGTTGGAACACCCTCGAAATCAACCTGTGTCAAGCGGTTGTGCTCTAGATCTGCGACGTCCACGGTCTGTTGAAGCACATGGATTGACTTTGGACCCTGTACGGAAAGGAACGTATTAGACAATTCCGTAACCCAGACTTTTCGACTGTCTGCCTTCTCCATAATCCACTTGCGCGAGGCGTCTCGAGTAATTCCACCGTGTATTATAAACCGATCTTCGCTAATCCAAAACACGATCACATCGTCGATAAGACTTGCCTTGTCATCAAGGATACTTGAGTAGAGAGTGCCGCCGGGGCTAATCTTTCCCAAATCGTTTACGATGATTTCCTGTATGAATTGAAACGCTTCCGGTCCGCACACCCCAAAACAGCTCTGGAAGTCATACTCAGCAAAGCCGACACTGTTGCGGATCATCATGTATTCTTCGTCAGTAGAAGTTATGTGTGAAGCGACCTTCCAGTCCCCAAAGTCAATCATCGGGGCCCCAAGCTTCTCGTATATCGAATGATATGCAGTTCTTTTTTCCATTTTATCCTCCAAACTTCACAATTGACCATCCTTGTCGGCCGACCGGCGGCACCGGCACCGTTACCAGAACGGGACCCGTTGATTTCCGGTGCTTCGTACGCTGGCAGCATGTCCTCGATCGGGCGTCCATTCCGCGTGCAACGAACCTGCTGTCTCCCAAAGCATGAGTTGATGAAAATTATTTGTCAATAACGCGTCCGTGTGGCGTGGATGGAAAATTTCTTTCGGCTTGGCGTTGGGTGAACCAAGGGCCTCGGCTTCGCGATAGAACAGGTGCGGGTTGGCTTGTCGGACGAGCCGGAAGGTTCGACGCTGGAAGAGAAACTCGAGTGTTGTGGACTGAAATAATTTCTTCAAGGACCGAAGTTGGCTGTAGACAGGAAGAAAATTCCACATTAATTTCGCTGCTCAGTCAGCCTAAAGTGGACTGCTTGGCCAAGGCGGGAGGGCGATCCTTGCGCAGAGGGCGTGCTCGGAGGAAGTTGATCGCGAGCCGGTGGCAATCGTCGTCCTGGCCCTCCGCCACCCCGCCGTACCGGAAGTGGCCGCATCGATAAGATAGCCGGTCGGGCTTTTTCTTGTAACAGGGAGCATCAAATGAGCGAAAGATTGAGCTGTGACGTACTCGTTGCGGGAGCGGGAATTGCGGGTGCGGGTGCAGCCTATTATCTGTCGGGACAGAATCTGAACGTTATCCAAGTCGAGTCCGACCATCCGGCTTCCGGGCCGACAGGCTCGTCGTCCGCCGTGTGCCACGCGTTCTATGGGGATCGCGAGTTATCTTTGCTCGCAAAACGCGGGATCGAGATCCTAAAGGACCTCCCCGGCGCTTTTCATCAGTCTGGCTGCCTGTGGGTTTGCGGCCCTCAGCACGAACCCGTAAATCGCGAGATTGTTAAACGGATCCGCGACGATGAAGGAAGCCGAATCGAGGGGCTGACCGGAGAGCAGGCGCAAGAAATTCTCCCCCATTTCAATATGGAGGGGATCACTTTTGCCGCATGGGAAGATGAATCGGGACACTGCGACCCTTACGGCGCAACTAACGAATTGGTCAATCGAGCTCGCGCGAATGGCGTTAAATTCATGGGAGGCCGCTCGGTAACCGAAATTCAAGTAACAAATGGAAACACGACTGGAGCGACGCTAAGTGATGGAACCGTCATCTCTACCGGTCGCGTCATTCTTGCGACCGGTGTCTGGTCAAAAGCGCTCGTGGCTAAGCTTGGCGTTGACCTGCCGACGTTTATCGAACGGCACTTCATGGCAGTTATGGATGCGCCCGGTGGCGCAAGGAAGCTACTTCCGCACTGCTGGGTCGATGAAACCACGAACTGCTATGCACGGCCGGAAGGCGAAAATACAATTTTGGTCGGGACCTGGGGTGGCGGTGGCACCGGCGTCGAGAACGATGAGCTTAAAGAAGCACACTCTCGCATGAACTATCGCCTCGATGTCGCGGGCCAATTGGACCGAACGATCACGCAAGAGGAATCGGTCTGGGCGATTGAACATATCATGTCCCGTTCTCCTGAGATTGCCGAATTGGGCATCCGTCCCGGCTATGCCTGTCAGTACGATATGAGCCCTGACCACCTTCCCGTCGTTGACGAGATTCCCGGTGCAAAGGGAACTTTCGTGATCACCGGATCGAGCGGGCATGGCTTCAAGCTTGGGCCTGCAATGGGCGAAGTCGTCGCAAAATGGGCGTTGGGTCAACGTCAGGAACTACTCAGGAAGTTCTCACTGCATCGCTTCGCTTAACGTCCTCAACGCATTGCATCCATGGCGGGCTATTTGCTCGCCTTGGATGCCAGCTCGGGCCTTTCATCTTCGAGGAGACGCGCGTTGTCCAGCGATGCACTCGCCTGGAGGCGGATCTCCTCCAATTCCTCGATACGTTCGCGCGTCCGCTTTTCCATGGAAGCAAGGATTTGAGCGACAACGGCCTCGATCTGTGCCACCGATGACGCCATCGTATCATAGGGCGAATTGACCTCGATTGGGCAGGTCAGCGTTAGTTCTGAAAACTCGGAAATGGGCGATAACCAGGGGTCCGTAAACAGAAGAATGCGAACGCGGCGGGCCGCGGCCAATTGAGCGAACGCAACAACGTCCAGCTGATATCGGCGATAGTCGAACACGATCAAGAGATCGCGCTTTCCCAAGTCGACTAACACGTCCGTCTTTTGCGCCGATAGTGCGTCGATATGCATGATGTCCGGCCGAAATTGCAACAAATAGGCTGCTAACATGCCCGCGATAAAGCGGCTGTAGCGCCCGCCGAGCAGGACGACCTTGCCCTTTGTATCCATTATCAGGCGGGCTGCCCGTTGATATGACGCCAACGGGGTTGATGTCAGCGCTTTGTTGAGGTTGTTGGCCACCGAATGCATGTAGGCGATCGCAGCTCCCTGCTCGCTATTCGTCCCCATGTCAGGCCGTTTGGCTTCCATCATAAGCAAGGGCGAATGCAATCTTGCTTCAACATCTGCAAGCAATCGCCGTTGGAGGGCAGGGAACCCTTCGAAACCGAGCTTCATGGCAAGGCGAACCACGGTCGGATCACTGACACCGGCGCGCTTTGCCAGACTCGTGGCAGTGCCTAGCCCGGCTGCAGGATAGTCGGTGAGGAGCACCTGAACGATCCGCTCCTCTGATGGTGTCAACGAAATGGCCCCGTGCAGCAGCATATCTCTAACGTTCATCGTGTCCTCCAACTGAGATTGCTGAAGAGAATATTACAAAATTCCTCATTGTGAATATGTTCGTGGGCTGTCTGAATAATGCACGGTGGCAAGCCACCAAAGTGCGTCCGCGCGCGCGACGCTAGGTTTTAGGCTACGAGAAGGAACCCTCCATATCGTCGGGCGGATCGCGGCCAAGATAGGTTGCCCCGGGCGTTTGAGCCCACCTGCAGGGTCACACCGGTCGCCAGTCCATCACCAAGTCGACCTGTTCCCTTCCGGCGGTCTGCGGCGGGTGTGAGTCATCGAGAGGGCGCTGCCGGGGCGATGTAAGAGATGCGACGCGAAGGCTTTGGTCGTTCCAGAGGCCAACCGCGGCCAGCGGAGCCGAGACACGCCACCGCCCAACTCCAGGGAGGACCGATCGAGGCGATGTGCTCAAGCCGCCCTGCGAATAGCATGCTCTCTGCGTCTGAAGGTTTTCAGCTTTCGTTGTGCAAAAGAGCTTTATGCCGTTGTAGAAAGTTGTCCAGATGAATCTGACCATCGCTTGAGTCTTCACCTTCCGCCTGGGCGAACGCGAAAAGCGCGATTTCGTGGTCAAGGAGTAACTGGATATAGGGCCGGTCTTCAACCGGCGCCTCTATAAGCAGGGTCTCAAATTCACGAACGAATGGCTCTAATAGCTTCTTTAGCTTTTCTGCAAACTCAGGCCAACTAAGCTCTGCGTACTCAACGGTTTCGCGGCGTCCCTTTTCGGCAAGCAATACTTTGCTATTTGGTTGAAGATTGTAACGAGTAACAACTGGCAAAAGCGCCTCTGCAACGAGCCGCTCGATGGCCGCCAAATTGCGCAACTTTACACGAGATTGATCGCTGTCAGCCTTCTGAGCAAGAACGCTAAAGAATTCTTCCCCCAAGATTTCACCCTCATAGGCGCTGAGCACGCGATTTTCGTAAGTTGGAGCAACGGAAGACCGCATCGGAATACCTTTATCCACCGTGATTGTTAAGAGGGGATGACGGAACCAGCCTTGCTGAAGGCTCGTTCCGAAATACAAGTTGTGGGCGGCAGGAAGTTGACCAACCGCTATCATACTCAAAAGCTATTCGAGGGTAGCTGCAGCCTCTGCGCGTGTCAATATCTCTTCAAACACCAGCTCCGATGGAAGAAAAGTAGACGGTTCACCAATATCGGCTGAGAATCGCAGACAATCCTAGCACTACTTTGGCAGTTTAGGTTTGACGGCGTCTGCGAGCAGCTTTTCACAGTGAGGACATCTCCGGGGTGGAGGCCGCGTGAAGAGATCGAGAATGGCTTGTCTAACAGCCGGCATGCTCGGTTGTGGCGGTGGTCCGCCGACTCTTTTTTTTCCGTCCCGCTGCTTTGAGGCGGCGGGCTTGGAGAAAGGCGTAGGCGATCATGGTCATCAAGGCGTGTCGATGTAATCCAGTCCATGATCGGCCTTCGAAGTGGTCGAGGCCGAGTTCCTCCTTCAATTGCTGATGTGCCTGCTCACAGACCCACCTCGCCTTGATCGTGGCGGCGAGCATCTTGAGGCTCGCATCGGCCGGTAAGTTCGACACATAGTATTTTTGCTCGCCAGTCGACCGGCGTTCGCCGACGAGCCAGACCTCCTCGCCTGGCATGCATTGCATGCGATTGTCGAGCATCCGGTGCTTATGACCATCCGCAACGCGGACACGTCGAGCCGCAAACGAGCATGTCAGCCGACCTTTAGTGCCGCGCCGCCAGCTTATCTTGTGCCATCTCTCACCAGACAGCATCACCTCGGCAGAGACCGGCGGCTGGTCCGGGATGTGATATTGGCGGCGCCTGCCGGTGGTCGCGACCGGGAAGATCAGATCAATCGGCCGGATAGACGTTTTGGCGTCGCGATAGTCCTACAGCCCGCAGCAGACCGCGCTCACTCAAAGCCTGACGAAAAGAGCTGCTCGACCCATAACCCGCGTCGGCAAGCACGCAGCCGAAACGCACGCCGGAGGCGATGACACGATCGGTCTCTTCGATGGCGATCTCCGGCTTTGTCAGAGCGACCTGTCGATCCTTCGGGACGCGCGCCCGCATCATCCGCTCGGGATCATTCGTCCAGGTGTCGGGCAAGAAGAGCCGAAGGCCCACCATCACTGGCACTTCGCGCGAGGCGAGGGTCACCGACACCAGTGATTGGCAATTGGACGTCTTGCCAAGCGACGAAGCGTATTGAGGCCCGACACCAACCGAATGTTGTCCCTTCTTCGGTAACGCTGTGTCGTCAATGACGAGAAAACCCGCCTCATCGCCGACCAGGCGATCTGCCTCCTTCAGCAGGGCGGCCTCGAGCGGAGCGCTGTCCCAAACCCCTGCCGCGACAAAATGATGAAGCTGATCGTAGCCGACATCGCCCGCTCGCGCGGCCATCGGTTGTACGCTCTTACGGTCGCCCGGCCCGATCAGACCAGCAATGTACAGCGGACACATCCGGCGCCGAGCTGGATGCGAAAGACCTGCCAAAAACGGTTGAAGCCAGTGCTCGAGATCGGCTTGCCAGTCCGCATCCATTGATCGGCCCTCCACAAGCCGACCTCCTATGAATCACGCAAACTCTCTCTTGGGAATTCCAAAAACTCGCCCGCCGCTAAAAACCTGCCAAAGTAGTGCTAGGACCGCAACCAGACGGCTGTAGCCTCTTCTGCACAATTTTTCATATGACAGAATGATGTAATGATATTGACATGAAGGTTGACCTGTCCAATAGTCGCAATTCCGCAGAGGAGCAGACGGAATGGTCAATTCCCGCATCAAGGCTGTGACGATGGATTCGCTGGCTCTGGCCGTAATCCTGGTGTCGGTAGGGATCTTGGCCGGTGTTTTGTTTGGTGCGAATGGAACCCGTATCGCGACATCGATGTCAATCGTGGTCACCGCCTGCGTGGGTTTGCAGGTTTTTTCCGGCAACACAGGTATAGTTTCATTCGGTCCCACGGCTTTCATGGGAGTAGGTGCCTACACAGCAGGCATCCTCACGATGAGCCCTGTTGTTCAACGGACAGCACTTCCTCATCTCCCGGCGTGGATGGCCGGCTATGGTCTTTCAGTCTGGTCGTCGTTGATTGTAGCCGCCGTCGCCGGGCTGATTTTGGCAGGCGTGAGCGGCCTCGTTATCCGGCGCCTGTCTGGTTCGGCCGCGTCCATCGCCACTCTGGCATTGCAGATTATCGTCTACACGGTTCTGGTAGCGACAAAGGATATTACGCGCGGAAGCCAAACATTTTACGGCGTGCCCCGCAATACCACGCTTGTGGTTGCTCTATCCGTGGCGGCGCTGTCGATCGCGGTCGCCCGAACATTTAGGGATACAAGGACTGGTCGCGCCGTCCGAGCCACGCGCGAAGATGAAGTAGCCGCGGCGGCAGTAGGCGTGGATGTTCGCCAGGCGCGACTTAAGGCATGGCTGTTGAGTGGAACGATTCTGTCGATTGCCGGCGCGTTGTTGGCTCAGTTTTTAGGTGCCTTCGGCCCCAAGGATTTCTACTTCGAGTCGTGTTTTCTGCTGATTTCTATGCTGATCGTCGGGGGACTCGGTTCTGTTTCGGGTGCTCTGGTGGGCGTGATAGTAATCACCGCAGTCACGGAGCTTCTGAGGGCGCTAGAGGGCGGGGGTAATATCCTCGGATTGTCAGTCCCGGCCTTGTACGGACTGCCTCTCGTTGGTGCCTCCCTGGCCATGATCCTCGTTCTTTTTTTCAGGCCCACTGGTCTGGTTGGTGGCCGGGAACTCGAGCTTGCAAAAGCATGGGGCCCTTTGAAAGGGCGCGATAGTAAGCTCCTTCCAGGATCGCAAGATTTTCAGGCACCAAAGGGTGCGCACGCCTTGGAGGCGAATGAGCTGTCTCGTCATTTCGGCGGTGTGAGGGCCGTCGACGGGGTAACCTTCAAGGCTGAAGCTGGCCTTATTACAGGGTTGATCGGTCCGAATGGCGCTGGGAAGAGCACCTTGATCAATCTGTTGACTGGCCAGCTACGACCCAGTGCAGGTCATGTGGCGCTTGGCTCGGACTTGATCGAAAATAGGCAGCCTCACCTGATTGCCCGCGCAGGTTTGGCGAGGACGTTCCAGAACCTTCGTGTCTTTTCAGACATGACCGTTCGGGAGAATGTCCTTGTTGCCGCCGAGGCATGTGCGGCCGACACGGCTCTAGCTGTATGGCGCACCAATGACGCCCTGGCGCGTTTTGGCCTGGAAATGTTAGGGGACCGGCTTGCCGGCAGCCTTCCGTACGGACAGAGACGTCTCGTAGAAATCGCTCGCGCGCTTGCAACGGGTCCCCGATTCCTCCTTCTTGACGAGCCCGCGGCGGGGATGAATCCGGCGGAGACCAAGGAGCTGATGGGCAGGTTGGCCGCACTGTGCGCAGACACAGGCGTGGGCATTCTCGTAGTTGAGCACGACTTGCATCTTATAATGTCGCTGAGTGACACCATCGTCGTTATCGACCGGGGCAAGCGCATCGCCGTGGGCACGGCAGACGCCGTCAGGACCGACCCTGCCGTGATATCAGCCTATCTCGGAAGCAAAAGGATGGTCGAGAAGAAAACTCAGGTCGAAACAGGCTCTGTGGTGCAGGTCATC
The DNA here is from genome assembly GCF_040319465.1 of Mesorhizobium sp. M0910. Taxonomy (NCBI): domain Bacteria; kingdom Pseudomonadati; phylum Pseudomonadota; class Alphaproteobacteria; order Hyphomicrobiales; family Phyllobacteriaceae; genus Mesorhizobium; species Mesorhizobium sp. M0910. The sequence goes on along the minus strand of NZ_JAMYNZ010000012.1, from coordinate 43,369 downwards.
GGCGCTAGCGCGTCCTAGAGATCGTATCTCTGAGTTAGTCGGTCTGAAGGATATTGAATGGTACAAAAGGAAAATATTCGCAGCCAGAACAATTAGATAAGACTTCGGAAAACGAAGCATTGCTCAAACCTCATATGGGAACTTAAAAATGGACAAGCTAAGATATGCAACTGCGTTTGCGGGCCTTGCTGCGATCGCGCTTTCATCAGGCGCGGGACACTCGTCGGCGGCTGAATACAAGATTGGGGCTGCAATGGCCCTCACCGGTGCCTTGGCACCATTTGATCAACCCGGCCTGGCCGGCTTCAAGTTAGGCATCAAAGATCTCAATGCCAAGGGCGGCATTGGGGGCATGGCGACGGTCACTCTCGAAGTCATCGACACCCGCTCCGACACCGCGGCTACCGTCAACGCGGCCCAGAAATTGATCGAGGACGGGGCTCAGTTTCTCATTACCCCGGCCGATGCCGATCCTTCGATCGCAGCGGGACAAATCGGACAAGCAGCGGGCATTCCGATGCTTAACCTGGCGGGCTCGCCCAGCCTGACACCTGCTGTCGGCGACTATATGTTTATTTCCTATCCTTCCGACACGGTTCAATCTGCCGCGCTCGCCAGCTATGCTGCAGAGACCGGCTACAAAACGGCCTTTCTTCTGAAGTCGCCAGACTCCGCCTATACGTCCAAATTCCCAGACTATTTTGGCGAGACGTTTAAGAAAAAGGGGGGGAGCGTTGTCGGCGAAGCGTCTTACTCGATGGGGCAGCCGGATTTCTCTGCCGTGGTTTCTCAAATCAAGGGATTGGCACCGCAGCCTGACGTTATCATGACGACGGCGTATGAGCCTGACTTCCCAGCCTTCATCAAGCAGTTGCGCGGTGCTGGGGTCAAGGTTCCCGTTATCGTCTCTGATGCCATCGGCACTCCGACCGTATACGGACTAGGTGCAGCTGTCGACGGCGTTGTGCACTCGTCCGCGGGCTTTCCTACCCCTGGCAGCAGGATGGAAGAGTTCAACAAGCGGTTCAAGGAAGAGACCGGTCACGACGCGGAAACCTCATACGAGGCTTCAGGATACGAATGGGCACAATTGCTCGACGCCGCGGCCCGCAAAGCTGGATCGCTTGAGCCGGCAAAGATCAGAGACGCATTGGCTAGCCTCGAAAATGTGCAGACCGTCCTAAGCACAGTCACATACGCCGGCACGGAGCGTGTTCCTCTTCGCGATGTTGCGATGATCCGCATCGAAGGGGGGAAGCCGACCTTTGTGAAGCTATATCGACCGACGAAGGAGGAAATCCCCAATCCTTAAGCTGGTAGGAACGCCAATGCTTCGTGTCGAGGGAATAAAAATACGCTACGGGGCCGTGCAGGCCGTCCATGGCGTCGATCTAAACGTTGGAAACGGAGAACTTGTCACGCTCATTGGCGCTAATGGCGCCGGCAAGAGTTCGATTCTTGCCGGCATCGCCGGATCCATCCCACCTGCCGAGGGCCAGGTCTTGCTCGAAGGTCAGCCAATCACCGGCCTGCCCGCGGACGTGATCAGCCGGAAGGGAATAGCACTGACCCCTGAGGGGCGCCGCGTTTTCGCTCATCTTACAGTAGGCGAAAACCTGCATTTGGGAGGAGCGGCGTTCGCGAAAGGTGATGAGCTTCGAGCACGCCGCAATAACATGCTCTCCCGCTTTCCCATCCTTGCCGAGCGCATCGATCAAAAGGCCGGGAGCCTGTCAGGCGGTGAACAGCAGATGCTGGCGATCGCTCGATCTTTAATGAGCCAGCCCAACCTGCTCCTGCTCGACGAACCTTCGTTGGGTCTCGCACCTCAGACGATAGACAGGGTCTACGAGCTGATCGATGACCTGCGGAAGGAAGGGCTTACCATTCTGCTTGTTGAACAAAATGTCGAGTTGGCTCTGTCGGTGGCCGATCGGGGCTACGTGATAGCCAACGGCCGTATTGCTCTAAGTGGTACGGCATCTGAACTCGCCAGCTCTGACCTTGTCCGGCAGGCGTATCTGGCAATCTAGGAGGTCGTCATGGAATTCGTCCAGTACCTGGTTAATATTCTTAGCCTGGGTGGAATATACGCTCTCCTGGCACTAGGGCTGGCGATCGTCTTTTCGATCGTTGGACTCATTAATTTCGCGCATGGCGAACTGATGACGATTGCAGGTTACCTCATCGTACTATCGCTTTCGTTTGGCTTGCCGCTGCCTGTAGTTCTTCTAGTGGCCTGTCTCGGGGCGGCGCTCTCTGCGGTATTAATGGATCGAATAGCGTTCCGTCCTATGCGGTCCGCGTCCGTGACGACGCTAATGATTACAAGCTTTGGCGTAAGTACCATTTGCAAGGTTCTTTTTCAAAACGGCGTTTCTGCTCGCGGAAGGGCGGTCGCTCTGCCGGAATGGATGTCAGGAACCCTCGCTTTCGGAGGGTTTCAAATCGGTATGGTTCCGCTGACATCCATTGTTCTGACGGCACTGGCTCTAATCGGGCTCGACATTTTCTTGCGCAAGACCACCTTGGGCGTTGCCATGCGCGCCGCATCCGAAGACTTCATCATGGTCAGCTTGCTTGGTTTGCGCGCGAACACAGTCATTGCAACGTCCTTCGCGATATCAGGCCTTCTTGCTGGTATTGCCGCGGTGTTGTGGATTTCGCAGCGTGGCTCGGTAGATCCGCTCATGGGCTTTACTCCGGTCCTGAAGGCCTTCATCGCTGCAATCATCGGTGGGCTGGGCTCTTTGCGAGGAGCCGTGCTAGGCGGGTTTGTGCTCGGGGCGTTGGAGGTCGGTTCAGAACCGTTCCTCACCACTGGTACCGCGCCATACCGGGATGCGATCGTCCTTTTAGCGGTAGTCCTTTTGTTGCTTGTCAAGCCCGATGGTCTGCTGCCAGCCGTACGCGGTGTTCGCTCGTGAATATGTCCACTTGGGTGCTGGGTAGGACCCAGCCCGGATGTGAGAAGTACCGATGGCAAACGAGTAATCACTGATGCCGGTATAGGCTTCAGACCGTTGAGCAACATCATCAATGTGCACGACGGTGTGGGTATATCAAGGGAGGAGAATAGTGATGGACTTAACACTAACTAGCGCCGAGCTGGTACGCAATGCTCGCGCACTCCGACCGCTTTTGCGTGCAAATGCGGAGGAGTCAGCAAAAAACAGACGGCTTGCGCAGGAGAGTGCTGCGGCGGTTCGAAGTGGCGGCTTTCTACAAAGTTTAATGCCGCGCCGCTGCGGTGGTCACGAGGTTGATATCCAAACATACTGCGAGATTTGTGAGGAATTGGCCCGCGGCGACAGTGCGGCTGGTTGGCTCGCCATGGTCGCCAATAGCAGCGCATCTTTGATGGGGCTCATGCCTGACAAGACCCGCGAAGACGTCTTTGGCTCGGATCCTCGCGCGGTCGTCATCGGTCAATGGGCCCCCACCGCGAAAGCCACCGCGGTTGAGGGGGGCTGGATATTGACAGGCAAATGGCCTTGGGCGTCCGGATGCTTCGAAGCGCAGTGGAGCTTCGTCGGCTCCGCGGTCCTAGATGCCAACGGGGCTCTGACCGACGTACGGCTTGCACTGGTGCCGACGTCTGAGCTGAAGATCGAAGACACATGGTATGTCGCTGGGATGGCAGGGACGGGGAGCAATACCTTTGTGGGACAAGATATTTTCGTGCCGGAACACCGGACGATGCTCATCAGCGAAATGATTTCCGGATTCAGTCGCTCGGACCATTCTGACGAACCTCTCTATCGGGCGCCGCTCATAACCGCGCTTCCGTTGGGCATATGTTCTGCGGCTGTCGGGATGGTGGAAGCAGCTTTCGATTTGACGTTGGAGAATCTCGAGCGCGGCAAGCCCATTGTGACATCCCTGTATACAGATGCGAGGCAGTCCCCAAGCTACCAGCTAAACCTGGCGGATGCTCGTGGCCTTATCGACTCCGCACGGTTGCATACTATGCGCGCGGCCAGCGATATCGATCGCTCGGTCAGCGACGGTATGAGCATGACCGATCTCGAGCGAGCTCGCGTCCGACTTGACGCGGCGGTTGCGCAAAAACGCGTGCGCGAGGCCGTAGACCTGCTGCTGAACATAGGCGGAGCATCGGTTTTCATGCTCAGTAATCCGGTCCAGCGGATCTGGCGCGACATCGAGACCTGCACACGTCATGCCTATATCAATGGCGACATCGGGCGCGAGATATATGCCCGGGCGCTGCTGAAGCTTGACCAGGTAAGTGCAGGCTTCTGAAAATTCAATCTGCGATCAGTTCAGATAGTCAAAGCTACGGAGGACAGACGTGGACAGGAACGATGCGTTCAGGGAAGCGATGGGCCGTTTCGCCGGGGCCGTCAATATCATCACGACTGAAGAAGATGGCCTTCCCAGCGGCCTAATCGCCACTGCGGTTTGCAGTTTATCCTTCGATCCGCCGTCTGTTCTTGTCTGCGTCAACAAGTCAGCCAGTTCTCACGACACGATTTTGCGGCGAGGTATCTTCGCCGTAAATTTGCTGTCTCCTGCGTTGTCCAATGTAGCGCGTCGATTTCAATCTCAAAAAGGTTCAGATCGTTTCGAGAAGAAATATTGGGCTGCGGGCAAAACCGGCGCACCGCTGCTTGTTGGCGCGCCGATGGCGCTTGATTGCAAACTTAGCCATACGTACGACGGTTTTTCGCACAGTATCTTGATCGGCGTCGTCACCGACGTGCAGCTTGGAGAGGGCGATTCCCACAATTCGCTGCTTTGGCAAGGTCGCCGGTACCACAAGCCGATGGAATTCGTTGAGCTGATACGTCGACCGGCCGACGTACAGATGATCTTGGAAGAAATGGTGTTTTAGGTGCCGAAGCAAAGCGCGGTTCCGGGTATAACGTAATGGCGAACGCACTGGCGCCTCTCGACGGCCGCGATCAGTTTCGGAAAGGACGACCAGTGATTGATCTTTATCAACGCGAAGGCAATTCGATCTCGAATATGGCCCAGCTTCGGTTCTTTCCTCAGGCAATCGTCGGAGGAAAAGGGTCGTATTTGCGAGGTGCTGATGGTCGCCAGATTCTCGATTTTTCGGCATCTTGGGGCGCTGCCAGCTTGGGGCATGCTCATCCTTCCGTTCGCGACGCAATTACGCGGGCGGCTGCAGATCAAGCTGGTGCAAGCTATCTCTCGTCCGCAAACGAACCCAGCGTGCTCCTTGCAGAGAAGCTTTTGTCGCTAGTTCCCGAGCGCTGCCGCGGCCGGGTATGGTTGGGGCACTCCGGCTCGGATGCTAATGAAACTGTTGCTCGAATGGTTCTCGCAGCCACCGGACGCCGCCGAATATTGGCGTTTAAGGGCGCCTATCATGGTGGCACCAGCGGCTCCATGGCCGTTTCGGGCCATCCAGCGCTCAAAGGTGCGGAGAAATTCAGCGGCCTGATCTTGGTGCCTTATCCGGACAGCTACGCGGCAGGTGATCCGGCAGCTGCAAGTGACGCTACGCTGTCCTATCTGGAGCAGGTATTTTCGGGGGACATGCGTCCGGAAGAAGTTGCTGCCTTCTTTATAGAACCGATACAGGGCGATGGAGGATTGCTAGTGCCGCCTGTCGGTTTCTTTATCGAGATCGAACGGTTTTGCCGTCGGCATGGGATTCTTCTGGTGTGTGACGAAGTCAAGTTTGGCCTGGCTCGAACCGGACTTCTACACGCCTTCGAACATTCCGGGATCGAGCCAGATATTGTGGTCTTTGGCAAAGGATTGGGCGGAGGCCTACCGATGTCTGCAATCGTGGGTCCAGAGCCCATAATGAATCACTCTCCAACGTTCTCTTACCAAACGTTACACGGCAATCCTATCTGCGCGGCGGCAGCGTCGGCGGTCCTTGAGACAATCGAAAGGGATGAGCTAGTGAGCCATTCTGCAGAGCTCGGCTCTCATATGTTAGAGACACTTGCCAAGCAGGGCAACGAGTGGGAGTTGGTCGGTGATGTGCGCGGCAAAGGACTTGCGATTGGAATTGAGCTAGTAGCCGATCGCGTGCGTCGCACTCCAGCCAAAATCCAGACGGCTCTCACCGTTTACAGAGCGTTTCAGCTCGGGCTCGTCATGTACTATGTCGGCTCAAATTCAAACGTCCTAGAACTTACACCACCGCTCACATTGAGTAAAAGTGAAGCCGACGAAGGCATCGCTATCATTGGTCAAGCTCTTCAAGATGTCGCCGCTGGGAAGGTTTCGACCGACTTGATCTCGTCCTTTGCGGGCTGGTGAAGTGCAGAAGTTGGCCCGTGTTCTGCCTATCATCAGCTGGACGAATCACTCCTTGCAACAATGCCGGTTTACACACGAGTTACCATCGTGACGAACGCTCCACAAATCGAGCGAATTGAGAAAGACCCGCTTGGCCCTGTGAGCATTCCCGCTGACGCGTACTATGGTCCGCAGACGGCGCGAGGGATCGCCAACTTTCCCATTTCGGGTATAAGGATCAGCCATTTTCCGAACTTGATCAAGGCGCTTGCCTACGTGAAAATGGCAGCGGCGCGCGCCAATGCCGCGCTCGGCGATCTCGACAAGCAAAAGGCCGATGTCATCTGCCAGGTCTGCGAGGAAATCGCGGCGGGCAGGCATCTTGGCGAATTCCCGCTAGATGTGTTTCAGGGCGGCGCCGGCACCTCGACCAACATGAACATCAACGAGGTGATCGCAAACCGCGGCTTGGAAATCATGGGACTGCCACGGGGAAAATACGAGAAGCTACATCCCAACAACGACGTGAACTTCGCTCAGTCGACAAATGACGTGTATCCGACGGCGATCCGCCTTGCGATCCTTCTTTCACGCGGGGCGCTGCAGCGAGCTTTGGAGCAGCTCGCGGAGGAGTTGGAGGCCAAGGCCGAAAACTTTTCGGACGTGATCAAGCTTGGCCGGACGCAGTTGCAGGACGCTGTTCCGATGACGCTGGGCCAGGAGTTTCAGGCTTTTGCGACGACGCTGCGCGAAGACGTAGCCCGTCTCGGTGAGATTTCCGCCTTCTTCCATGAAATAAACCTCGGTGGCACGGCGATCGGCACGGGCATCAACACGAACCCCGACTATCAGGCGGCGGCTGTCACGGAGTTGCGCGCGATTTCCGGCTTGCCCGTGGTCTCGGCCGGAAATCTGATCGAAGCATGCTGGGATACCGGCGCCTTCGTGCTCTTCTCTGGAATGCTGAAGCGGACGGCCACGAAACTCTCGAAGATCTGCAACGATCTGCGGCTGCTATCCAGCGGCCCTCGTGGCGGCCTCAACGAAATCAATTTGCCAGCGCTTCAGCCCGGTTCCTCGATCATGCCCGGAAAGGTCAATCCTGTAGTGCCGGAGGTGGTCAACCAGGTCGCCTTCCAGATCATCGGTTACGATCTCACAATCACTCTCGCCTCCGAAGCAGGGCAGCTGCAGTTGAACGTGATGGAGCCGGTCATCGCCTACAACATACTGCACTCGCTGGAGCTTCTGACCAATGCCGTCGATGTGCTACGCACGAAATGCGTCGTGGGCATAACTGCCAATGCAGAGACTTGCTGCAAACATCTCGAAGCCAGTACCGCTGTCGCAACGGCACTGACGCCTGTGATCGGCTACGAGCGGGCAGCGGAGCTTGCGAAAGAGGTCTTAGCCTCCGGCAAAACTATTCGCGAAGTCCTGGCCGAGCAGCCCGACCTTTCGGAGGATCTCATCGCGCAAACCGCCGATCCGCACCTTTTGACCCGCCCAACCCGATCACGATTGGCATCATAACAGCCGGCTGGAGTCGTGAGTCTTTGCGAGGCGGCGAATTCCGCCCCAATCAAAATAAGGAAACAGGTGATGGACGTTCGCCCAGCAGTGGCAACGGAGGCCGGCAAGCCTCTCGAAATCATGACCGTGCAACTCGAGGGTCCGCGCGAAGGCGAGGTGCTGGTCGAGATCAAGGCGACCGGCATCTGCCACACCGACGAGTTCACCCTGTCGGGCGCCGATCCCGAAGGCCTGTTTCCGGCCATCCTCGGCCATGAGGGCGCCGGCGTCGTCGTCGATGTCGGCAAGGGCGTCACTAGCGTCAAGAAGGGCGACCACGTCATCCCGCTCTATACGCCGGAATGCCGGCAGTGCCCGTCCTGCCTGTCGCGCAAGACCAATCTGTGCACGGCGATCCGCGCCACGCAGGGGCAAGGGCTGATGCCCGACGGCTCGTCGCGCTTCTCGATCGGCAAGGACAAGATTTTTCACTATATGGGCTGCTCGACCTTCTCGAACTTCACCGTGCTGCCCGAGATCGCCCTGGCCAAGGTCAATCCCGACGCCCAAGATCTGCTACATCGGCTGCGGCGTCACCACCGGCATTGGTGCGGTGATCAACACGGCCAAGGTCGAGCAAGGTGCGACGGCCGTCGTCTTCGGCCTCGGCGGCATCGGCCTCAACGTCATCCAGGGTCTGAAACTTGCCGGCGCCGACATGATCATCGGCGTCGACTTGAACAACGACAAGAAGGAATGGGGCGAGAAATTCGGCATGACGCATTTCGTCAATCCGAAGGAGATCGACGGCGATGTCGTTCCCCACCTCGTCAACATGACCAAGCGCGGCGCCGACCAGATCGGCGGCGCCGACTACACATTCGACTGCACCGGCAGCACCAAGGTGATGCGGCAGGCGCTCGAAGCGTCGCATCGCGGTTGGGGCAAATCGGTCGTCATCGGCGTGGCGGGTGCCGGCCAGGAGATCTCGACGCGGCCGTTCCAGCTGGTCACCGGCCGGACCTGGATGGGCACCGCCTTCGGCGGCGCGCGCGGCCGCACCGATGTGCCGAAGATCGTCGACTGGTACATGGACGGCAAGATCCAGATCGACCCGATGATCACCCACACGCTGAAGCTCGAGGACATCAACAAGGGCTTTGACCTCATGCACGAGGGCAAGTCGATCCGAAGCGTCGTCGTTTACTGAGGAAGACCACAAGCCGCCGACCAACCGGCCTGCGACCTCTGTGGTTCACAACTGGGAGGAAAAAAGAATGGCGGAAAAACTGCATCCGAAAATCGACACTGGGCTGCCCAGGGAAAGCGCAAGCTTTGCCGGCGGCACGCTGGTCTGCGCCTGCACCAGCAAGCCAGTCAAGGTGAAGGTCAAGGGCCAGATCGCCCACAACCATGCCTGCGGCTGCACAAAATGCTGGAAGCCGGAGGGCGCGGTGTTCTCGGTCGTTGCCGTGGCCGGCACCGGCGCCGTCACCGTCACCGTCACCGAGAATGGCGACAAGCTGAAAGTGGTCGACCCCAGCGCGCTGATCCAGCGTCATGCCTGCACCGGCTGCGGCGTCCACATGCATGGGCCGGTCGAGCGCGACCATGCGTTCAAGGGCCTGTCCTTCATCCATCCCGAGCGCTTCGAGGAGGACGGCTGGTCGCCGCCGGGCTTCACCGCCTTTGTCTCGTCAATCATTGAATCCGGTGTCGACCCGAAGCGGATGGACGGCATCCGCGCGCAGCTGAAGGGGATCGGGTTGGAACCCTATGACTGCCTCAATCCCGGCCTGATGGATTTCATCGCGACGTGGACTGCGAAGAAGTCTGGAGCCTTGCCGGCCTGACAGTCGTGAGATTTCAGGTTTGGGGCCGGACGTGTTTCCGGCCCCTCGACAATATGAGCGTGGTGTGAGAAGTGGCCAGTCCTCATGTCTGAATCGGAATGACCGCCGTGTTTTCAGGTCCTTGCGAGCCATCGGGTGAGCATGCGAATGTTTTGCGATGAAGACCCCGGCCGGTGCGGATTCGATGGATCGCTCGAAGTCCTTGGCCAGCCTTCGGCATCTGCCCAGCCACGCGAAGGTCCGCTCAACGACCCATCGGCGCGGCAGGACTTCGAAGCCTTTGGCGCTGTCCGACCGCTTGACGATCTCAATCGTGAACTTGCCGATCTTTTGCAGAGCGCCCCGCATCTTTTTGGAGCGGACACTTAGATTAGTCTCTGCAGCTGTAAGCAAACGGAGGTTGCTCAGAAGACGCAGCCGCAAGCAAAGGAAGATGGGCCTTGGCACACTTTTGCCGTGCGTTCTCTGGAGCAATTCCGCCATGATTGCGACTCGGCCGCTATGTCTTCGCGCTTAGCACCTACCTCGGCCATGCCCACGTCACCGATACTTACTGATATCTGCCAAGCAGCATCCAAACAATCCGCGACCAGCGCGAATCCTCCCGGTACCGCGACTTTCTGATTGAGTAACGTTGTAACATTCGAAGAGATTTCTGTGCATCACGTATTGCTTGGCGTCGCCTGTGCTCGCGCGGCGAGGCAAGGTCCTGCACGCTCGTCCGGTTCGTCGAGTCCCGGAAATGGGGTCATTGACCAGCCAATTGCCTCGGCGGCACGCCGAAGTATCATCTGGGTCCGAGCATGACTGGGCGAAGCGGCGACGACATGGCCCATCACGTCTCGGTAATCGCCTGTCCGAACGATCGGCGTCTTGGGTTCAACATACAATTTGACCTCAGCGACACCCGATAGAGCCGCCGCCCGACTGGCGCCATGGATCCAGTCCAGGACCCCATCGCCGTCAGAAGTCAGAAATCGAACGCCCGCAGAATGTGAACGAGTCTTGCGCAAGTCCCATTCGTCACCGATGACAAGCTTGATGTGCTCCATAATGAGATCGACACCGCATGCCAGCTGAACCAGCTGAGGCTCGGGAGCGCCTGCAATGCGTGGATTGACTTCGATGATCACTGGTCCGAGCGTGCTCCAACGGAATTCAATGTTTGTTGGTCCCCAGCCAAGGCCTAGCGCTCGCAAACAGTTTAGCGATACATCGGAAATATGCTCGTGTTCACCATCAGTCATCAACGCCGGAAAGGTGAATTCATGATAGACGAAATGGGGAGGTGGTCTGAATTCAGCGGCTTCAATTCCAATGACCTCATCTGCCATCATATGAACAATGTATTGGGGGCCTTGAACCAGTTCTTCGACAAGTAGGTTTGGCGAAGACGTACCAGGAGGATGCATGCGCGCCCCGCCCAAGAGATGGGTCGCATGGTCAGATAACTCATCGTTGTTGCAGCACAGTCGGACGCCGACACTTCCAGTGCCCACGGCCGGCTTGAGAACCACCGGCAGCCCGATTTCGGCGGCAGAGCTTATTGCGCCCGCCACATTGGTTGCCAAGCGATAAGCAGGAATCGGAAGTCCCGCCTGCGAAAGAAGTTGACGTTGAGTGAATTTGTTGCAGCATCGCTCGACAGACGTGGGGTTCGGCCCGGGTAGGGCGAAATGCCGGCAGAGCTTGCCAATCGTCGCATAGAACGGCTCTTCGGAGCTCGTAATGCCTGCAATGTTATACCTTGCACTTAGCCGACAACATTCGGCGATTAAGGCATCGAGATCACTTGTGTCGGCGTGGATTACCTCAATCCCTTCCGCAGCCAGGTAACCGTGCCGACTCGGATCAGCCGACAGAACGATTGGGTGAAGGCGAAGACGTCGGGCCGCTTGAACGTATAGCAGCCCGGTACCCAATGTATCGCCTTCAACCAAGATGAGGGCTCCTGCTGCCATTGGTCGTAACTCCGAGTTGCGAGCGGCGAGCGGACCATGTGCAACAGTTTAGCCTCGACAGATCCCTCGGACGGGCGACGTGTATCATGGCCGCCAGTTTGCGACCGCAAAGGTTCCGTAAAGTTATATGACGCCTTTGTTACAACGCCAGAGTGGGGCTCATACGCGTCTCCTGGAGACGACCTCGGCCAACAGTTCCTCCAGCTTGTCCTGGCCAATCCGGCCCCGCCAGCGCGTCATGGATGGCGAACACAGCCTCATCCGATCTTGCCGCTACGGCGAATGGCCGATACGTGCAACCTGCCCTCTATCTAGTCCCAATGATTGCTGGGCCTGAGGGTGGCCCGTCATCCGATATGCAACGGTACGAGGGTTGAGTCGGCTAGCCGGCACAGAGCCTCATGCATAGGAGACGGGCCATATGGAACATATCAGATTTGTCGGTTTGGATATTCACAAGGAACGGATCTCGATCGCGGTGGCGGAGAGCGGACGCTCTGGGTCGGTGGAATATCTCGGCGAGATTGCCAATGACGCTGATGCCATGAGCAAGCTGTGCGATCGTCTCGGGCGGTCCGGCAAGCCGCTGGCGTTTTGCTATGAGGCCGGCCCCGTGCGGTTATGGCGTTCATCGCCAACTCACGCGCCTCGACCATCGGTGCGACGTAGTGGCGCCGTCGCTGATTCCGCGGAAGCCTGGCGATCGGGTGAAGACGAACCGCCGCGACGCCACCATGCTCGCCCGCCTCAATCGGGCCGGAGAGTTGACGCCTGTGTGGGTGCCCGACGCCGATCATGAAGCCATGCGTGACCTGATCCGGCTGCGCAGCGTCGTGCGACAGGTGGTGACGCGAGCGCGCCAACATCTTCAAGTTCTGCTGCGTCACGGGCGCAAGCATGACGTGGGACGGCCTGGCGAAAGGCTTACCGGCGATGGCTTTCGACATTGGCCTTCGACCATCCCGCTCAGCAGATCGCATTTCAGGACTACGTCGATGCCGTCATGGATGCGGAACGGCGCCTGCAGCAGGTCGAGGAACAGATACTCAGCCTGCTCCCGGAATGGAACCAGCGCCCGGTCGTTGACTCCTTGCAGGCGATGCGCGGCATCGCGCTGATTAATGCCGTGGTGCTGGTCGCGGAGGTCGGTGACTTCACACGCTTCTCAAACCCACGCCAGCTCATGGCCTATTTCGGCCTGGTCCCCGGAGAACAATCGAGTGGTGAGACCGTCTGGCGCGGCGGCATCACCAAGACCGGCAACACTCATGCCGGCGCGCGCTGGTCGAGGGCGCCTGGGCTTACAGGATGAGGCCGCGCATCGGCCGGCACAAGGTCGACCGGATCGAGGCGCTGCCAAAAGTCATTCGCGACATCGGCTGGAAAGCGCAAGTTCGGCTGTGCACCGGAAGCATGAGGATTTGTGGGGCGGGCTGGACCGGAGTATGTCGTAACCATTGAATTTCGACGGGGCCGGCGGATGTGAAAAGGGCAAAACGGGCAGCGACGAAAACTGCCGGAGAGGCGGCAGCCTAGGAGGATGAGATTTCCATCCTGCAATTCCGCATCTGGCTGCACGACGTGAGCCCGATGGTGTGGCGTAGGTTTCAGGTTCCCTCGACGATGACGCCACGCGAGTTTCATGGCGTCCTTCAGGTCGCGATGGGATGGGAAGGCATACACCTTTACCAGTTCGTCATTCACGGTGCGGTACGGCTCGTGGGAGGCCGGTGCCCGCTCTCCGGCTGTCACACTTGGCAATTTGCAACTGCGTAACGGCAGCCGGTTCCTGTACGAGTACGACCTCAACATCCCTTGGGAGCACGAGGTCCGGCTAGAGGAGCGCCGGCCTGTCGAACACGGCGCTCACTATCCGGCGTGTACGGGCGGCGACGGCAAATGTCCGCCTGAGGATTGTGGTGGACCAGAAGCCTGGATGTGGCAGAGGGACGAGGCGCTCGGGCCTGACCTCGAGGAGGATCTCGCCACAGCATTGGAATTCATCACGGAAATCGGCGACACCCGGTCCTTACGGTCCTCGATGATGCGGACCGCGCTGGGGAATTGCAGGAATTGCTGTTTCGGATCAAAGGCCGAGCTACACTGCTGGGCCAGTCGTTCGAGCGGCGGAAAGTGAATGATCGCCTGCGGCAGAGCGAACATCTGATCCTCATGCTCCAGCAGATGTGACGGGCCTGGCGACCTGATCTTTCGAAAGAAGATTGGCCGCCAGAAGGGCGGCATCATCACCGCGAGTGTGCCGGATGCCCGAAAGCAAGGCCTGCGCTGGCGTTTGCGGCCTGCTGATCGAGGTCATGTCGGTTTGCCAAACGTTTTCGGGTGCTAACTGATGGTCCTTATGAGTGTTTCCGGCAAGGCCGAAGAGGAGAAACGGGCGTCACGGGCGCAATCATTTCCACACCGGTCATTTTGGAAAACTCATTGCGAGGACAAGAGATGCGGGCGCGGCTGGTTCTGGAGATTATGGGTGACGATGGTGAGACGATCGGAACCGAAACCGTCGCCGATCTGGTGAAGGTCACGAAGGGCGCCGAGGATCTCGGTCTGTCGTTCTCGGAGGCGAAAGGCCTTCTTACGAAATTACAGCAGGCGATGGTGGAGACGCAGGTGGAACTTTGGCTGAGCGAAAACCGCGAGCTGGATGGGCGTCGCCTGCGTAGCAAGGGAAGCTATCCCATCACCTTCCATACCCTGTTCGGCGGCGTCCGCCTGAAAAGCCCCCGATACTACGTGCCGCACTCGGTCGGCGGAAACGGTCCAGCAACGATCTCTCCACTCCGGAAACTGATCCCAGACCACATTGCGCCCGAGCGCCTCTATCTGGAAACGCGGTGGGCATCGCTTGTGCCCTATGCCGCCGCGGCCGAGCTGCTGGCCGATGTGCTGCCCTCGAGAGCGGCGCCAACGCCACGACGTTTCGGCAGCACGCCTTGCAGGCCGCCAGGCGCATCGAGCGGGAACTGACCGAAGAGCGGGTTTCCTTCATGCAGGATGCCTGTCCGCGCGACTGGATGAACCTGCCTGTTCCCGATGGCCGCATCGTCTGGCGAGGTTAGCCAGGCCTGCCGGTGATTGCCCGGACCCGGTGCGACCAAAAGCTTTGCGAATAAGCTGTGACGCGGATGGCATGCGCATATTTGTCTCCTCTTCGGACACTTCTCTGCGGGGCGCCGCAGCATCGGCCTCTTCAAGCCGCCCCCAGGGAGGGATTTCTGTCAGGCGATCAGGTCGATTGGGTTCGCTATGTCGCTCGCTACCCTAGTCTCCTCAGCAGGTGGTCGCCCGAACCGCTTCAGAAGGCCTTTCGCTATTTGACGTGGTACCGCTTGCGAAAACAGATACCCCTGACCCAACTGGCACCCGATCTCCGCAAGTAAGACGGCCTGGGCTTCGTTCTCGATGCCTTCGGCGATGACCTGGATGTCGAGCTTGTGAGCGATGCCGACCAAGCCCTCGACGATCGCCAGGCTCGGATCTCCCTAGACAAGGCGATCAATGAAGGATTTGTCGATCTTGACGATATCGACCGGCACCGTCAGCAGATGCGTGAGCGAAGCGAAGCCGGTTCCAAAATCATCGAGTGCGACACGCAGGCCATGGGCCCGCAACGCCTTGATCTCCCGAGCGACGACCGGATCGCGCTGGCCGAGATAGACCGACTCCGTGACCTCCAGAATGATGTGCTTCAACGGAACATTCTCGCGGCCGAAGGCGGATTCGAGACGCGCGTAAAGGGTGCCACTATGAAAATCGGCTGAGGTAATGTTGATGCCGACATGCTGCAACGGAATACCTTGATCCAGCCACGAGCGTACGTCCGCTGCGACAATCGCCATCATGCGTTCCGTCAGATTCGAAGCGACGCTGACATCGGACGTCGCCTGGTGAAAAGCAGCGGCGGAAACGACCTCGCCATCCGGCTTGCGAAGGCGGCAGAGGGCTTCCATGCCGACGATCGCGCTGGTGTCGAGCCGCAGGATCGGCTGATAGAACGCGTCGATCCGGCCTTCGCGCAATGCCACGTCGACATCGCGGATCACCTCGATTCGGGTCGCCAAGGAAACTTCGCGAGGCGGCTTCGTGCTGTACTCGCCGGGAATCGGCAGCGCAATCAGGATCGTGGTAGAGCGCGAAATCGGCGTTTTGGCGCACGCTTTTCGCATCGACGTCCCCCGCCGACAGCACTGCGCCGCCGATGGTAGCCTGTGCCAGGATCATGTGCCCGTCGCAATCGGCGGGCACAGCCAGAGTGTCGAGAATATGACGCGCCGTGCTCTCGATGCCGGCGGGCGCTCCGGCGCGCTGAAGGACTACGACGCGCTCAACTGCCTCTCCAAAGAATCCTTTCTCAGCCTAAACTCAACCCCAAAATCGCCATATGCGATTCCCCTGCGCGGGGTGGGGCCGCGCTTCTCCGGAAAGTACAGGGCAAAGGTGCCGAGCACAGCGCCCTCTGCGTCGCAGATCGGGCTCGACCAGCAGGCCTTCAGGCCCAGCGCCAGGACGGCTCCTTGAAGCTGACCCAGCGCGGGTCGGTCGCGATGTCCTTCGCAGCCACGGCTTTTCCGAGATATGCCGCACTGCCGCAGGAGCCCACAAGCGGGCCGATCATCAGGCCTTCGAGAAGAGCCATATATTCATTCGGAAAGCTGGAACCTGGGAGGGGATGCAACAAGCCGTTACCGTCAACGCGCAGAACGGAACACCGGACGCCCGGCAACAGTTTCTCGATCTGGTGGCAAAGACGGTCCGTCGTCGCTTCGATCGTTTCGCCCCTGGCGATCATTTCGAGATTCTGGAGATGCAGCACTTTAACCCGCCAATCCGCGTTCCTGAGCACCCTGCAGGCATTCCTGGCGAAATCCCTCTGAGGAGACGCAGCGTACGCGATGACAGTGTCAGGTAATTCTTTATAAGTGTTATCTTTCGCCTCTGACAAACCGGGGCCAGGACCCATTGATCAGAGCCAGAAGATAACGGCTGCTGCCATGCAGATGGCCCGGGAAAGGCGGTTGCCGGTCCACCGATTTTTCAGGTAAATGCAAAGGCGAGGCTGTCGGTTCGAAGCCCCCTCAGACGCAATGTGGCAAGCCGAACTTATCGCGGTTTCAATAAGCCTGCTGGACGCAGGCAATTTATTGCGTGTCCATGTTCCGCTGTTCCCTAGGATGGGGCGAACCATCAGGGAACGTCGTGATACCTCTTCAGCTAAAAGTCACTGTCGCGCGCAGCCTTCTCTCCGTTACATGGGATGACGGTGCGGTCTCGCTCATCCCGGCGTCCGTGCTGCGAGCACGAAGCCGGGCGGCGCAGCAGGTCCGGGCAGACATTGAGGGCGACGAACATTCGTTCGAGACCGTCACCGTGGCGAACGCAGAGGCGATCGGTTCATATGCCATACGTCTGGTTTTCTCCGATGGTCATGACCGGGGCATCTATCCCTGGAGCTATTTGCGCGAAATCGCCGAATTCTCAGGCTTGAGGAACGAGAATGGATAATTTTGTCGAAGGGCTGTCGGAAGTCACCTGCGATGTGCTGGTGATCGGCGGCGGCACGGCCGGACCGATGGCGGCGCTCAAGGCGAAGCAGAAAAATCCCGCTCTGAATGTCGTCCTGCTCGAAAAGGCCAATGTGAAGCGTTCCGGAGCTATCTGCATGGGAATGGACGGGCTGAACAACGCCGTCGTCCCGGGATATGCGACGCCCGAGCAATACACCAAGGAGATCACCATCGCCAATGACGGCATTGTCGATCAGGCTCCGGTCTTCAAATATGCCTCGCGCTGCTACGACATCATCCAGGAACTTGACCGTTTCGGCATCCGTTTCCAGAAGAACGCCAATGGCGATTTCGACCTGAAGAAGGTCCACCATCTCGGAACCTATGTGCTGCCGATGCCGAATGGTGATACCGTCAAGAAGGCGCTCTACCGGCAGATCAGGCGCGAAAGGATATTGGTCTCCAACCGATTCATGGCAACGCGCCTGTTGACCGCCAAGAACGGCAGGATCGCGGGCGCCACTGCGGTGAACACGCGCACGGCTGAATTCCTCGTGCTGCGCGCCAAGAGCGTGATCCTGTGCATGGGGGCGGCGGGCCGGCTCGGATTGCCGCATTCCGGCTATCTCTTCGGAACCTATGAGAATCCG
Source organism: Mesorhizobium sp. M0910 (assembly GCF_040319465.1). NCBI lineage: Bacteria > Pseudomonadati > Pseudomonadota > Alphaproteobacteria > Hyphomicrobiales > Phyllobacteriaceae > Mesorhizobium > Mesorhizobium sp. M0910. The sequence goes on along the minus strand of NZ_JAMYNZ010000012.1, from coordinate 25,628 downwards.
ACCAATTCCGGTGATGGTTATGCCATGGCCTATCACGCGGGTGCCGCGCTCGCGAATCTCGAATGCTATCAGATCAATCCGCTGATCAAGGACTACAACGGTCCGGCTTGCGCCTACGTCGCCGGCCCCTTCGGAGCCTATACCGCCAACAATGAAGGCAATCGCTTCATCGAAAGCGACTACTGGTCGGGACAGATGATGCAGGAATTCTACAACGAACTACAATCGGGCAAGGGGCCAGTGTTCCTGAAGCTCAACCACCTTCATGCCGACACGGTCGGCGAGATCGAAGAGATCCTGCACAACGTCGAGCGCCCGTCGCGTGGCAGGTTCCATCAGGCGCGGGGCACCGATTACCGCGAAAAGATGATCGAAATGCACATTTCCGAAATCGGCTTCTGTTCGGGTCACAGCGCGTCGGGCGTTTTCGTCGATGAATTCGCCCGGACCACGGTGCCGGGCCTCTATGCCGCGGGCGACATGGCGAGCGTGCCACACAACTATATGCTCGGCGCCTTCACCAATGGAGCCGTCGCCGGCGAGCACGCTGCCGAAGTCGCGCCGGAAACCAACCTTGCGGATTTCGACAGCGAGTTCGTTCAGGCGGAGCGCGAGCGGGTGTTCGCACCGACGCGGCGCGAGGACGGCATCCCGCCCAACCAGCTGGAATACAAGGCCCGACGCCTGGTCAACGACTATCTGCAGCCGCCCAAGGTGACGGCCAGGATGCAGATCGGCCAGGCGCGGCTTGCGGAGGTCAGGGATGATCTCGAAACCGCCCTTGTCGCACGCGACGCACATGAACTGATGCGTTCGCTCGAAGTGTCGTCCATTCTCGACTGCGCCGACATGGCGGCCCATGCCTCGCTCTTCCGGACGGAGAGCCGCTGGGGGCTCTATCACAACCGCGTCGATTATCCCAAAAAGGATGACGACAACTGGTTCTGCCATACACTTATCCGCAAGGTCGACGGCCGCCTGGTTTCTGAGAAGCGGCCAATCCAACCCTACATCATCCCGATCGAGAACGACGAGCGCACGGCCTATGACCGTCTGCGCGTTTCCAATCAAGCCTGACGAGGAAGCCATGCCGCTTGCGCTTTCACCCACAACCGTTCCCGTCGTCGTGGACGAGGCAAAATGCATCGCCGACAAGGGCTGCACAGTCTGCGTCGATGTCTGCCCGCTGGATGTCCTGCGCATCAGCGAGCTCACTGGCAAAGCCTATATGAAATTCGACGAGTGCTGGTACTGCATGCCGTGCGAGAAGGATTGTCCGACCGGCGCCGTAACCGTCAACATCCCGTATCTGTTGCGCTGACATGCCTGGATTCGATCCCTTCGAAGATTTTGGCGACATCGAGGAAATCGGCGAGCGTCTGAACGATGCAGACGCGGCCGTGCGACGGCTTGCCGTGATCGACCTTGCCGAGACGGCGAGCGCGGATGTGCTGCCGCATCTCCTGACTGCCGTTGCCGACCCCGACGCGACCGTGCGTTTGCAACTGGCGATCGCACTGTCCGAGTTCGACACCGTTGAGGGGGCTGCGGGCCTTGCCCGTCTGGCGGCGGATCAGGATTTGACGGTGGCCCAGGCGGCAGCCGATAGCCTTGCTGAACTGAAGGATCCGGCGGCCGCTGCATCCATTCTGCCGCTCGTCAGTCATGTGCGCGCCTTCGTCCGGGCTGCCGGTTTTCGCGGGCTGAAAGCGTTGCGTTCGCGTGCGGCACTCGGCCCCGCTCTGGCGGCGATGCGGGATGAAGATGCCAATGTGCGCGCACAGGCGCTCGGCGTCGTCGCCTATCTGAAGCTGGAAGAGACCTTGCCGTCCCTCATCGCCGCGACGCGCGACGCCGATGCCACCGTTCGGTCGGTTGCGGTCAACGCCTTGTCTTTCACGAGCCAGCCCGCCGCAGCTGCCGCCGTGACGGCTGCCCTCGACGATGAGAACTGGCAGGTGCGGGCAGCGGCGGCCGAATCGCTCGTTCGTATCGGCCAGACCTCGGCCGTCGACGGACTGAGCGCCGGCCTTTCCGACGAATACTGGCAGGTTCGGCAAAAATGCCTGAATGCGCTTGGTAAGCTCAAGGCGCAATCGGCGGTACGGGAGATTTCCGAGCTGTTGACGAGCGACATGGCCTCGCTGCGCAAGGAGTCTGCGGCGGCGCTCGGTGAAATCGCTGATCCATCGTCGCGGGATGCTCTCATGGCGCATATCGGCGACGCCGATCCAGACGTACGCAAGACCGTTCGCTGGGCGCTAACGCGGCTCGGTTAGTGGAAGCCGAAACGCGGCCTCACCCGGCCGTGCGCTTCGAAACCATTTCCTTCAGCGCGTGAGGGCGTTCGATGCGGATATGGCGCGGCGTCACCGTTACCAGCCCTTCCTTTTGGAAGCGCTTCATCATCATCGTCACCCATTGGCGTGTGGAACCGACCATGGCCGCAATCTGGTCATGCGTCACCTTGGCATTGATGACGATTGCCCGTCCATCGCGGACGCCATGAAGGTTGCCGAGATTCATCAGGAATTGCGCCAGACGTTCGATCACCGAACGCGTGCCGAGCATCTGAGCCATCGTCGAATAGCATCTGCCCTTCGCTGCAAGCCCCTGCAGAAGACAGAGCGCGAAATTCGGAAGCTCGACGACGAGCTTCTTCAACGCATTGGCCGGTATGAACAGCATCCGGCATTCACTCAATGCTTCTCCGGACCAGATATGGGTTCCACCGCCGGTCATTTCGGGACCACCAATGAAATGCCCCACCGTCCAGTAGGCGAGGGTGATTTCGCGTCCTGACGGTGCCGTGTAGAACACGTGAACCTTGCCGCTTTCGATGATGAAAATGCCACCGTGCCTATCGCCCTGGGTGAAGATCGCCTGACCGGTCGCAAAAGCGAGACGTCGGCCATGCGCCCTAAGTTTCGCCCACTCCTCTGATGTCAGGGTATCGAGAAAATGCGCGCCGTCGTCGAGCCCTTCCACGCTTTCGCTGAGAAAGAGCGCCCGATCGCCGGGAAGAACGACCTGCTCGGGCAGTTCGAGCACCGGCTCATGTTTCTTACGCTCAGCTTCGAAATCGGTCGAAAGCATTTCGAGGCTCATATCCGGCTCCTTGCACGTCGTGAAAATGCGTAAAAAGTATATAAATTCTATAGACAAAAAAGGAATATAGTTGCGCCTTTCATGCCTGACGTAGATGATTCTTGTGCTCTAATTTCGAACGGCGCATCTAACCACTTGTTTTACAAACGATTTTTAATCCGCGCGAAAACCGGCCGGATGTCCGCGGTCCAAGACCGGCTCCGAAATCGTGCAAGTAATTGCTTATGCCTTCAGCCGATCGGCACATAAATTTGCGGGACAGCGGTTGGCAATCGCCACTGCGTCGGCAAATCCCAGCCGCCGTATGCCGGCATCAAATCACGAGGTAGGACCCATGAATTTTCGGACAAATTTGGCTGCCCTTGCCCTTGTGGCGGCCGGCTTCGCGTCTGCCGCGGATGCCGAAACCATCCGCGTGGCGATTGGCACGCAGGACACCACCATCAATACCGCCACGGGCGGATTGCTGATCCGTGAGTTGAAGCTGCTCGACAAATACCTGCCGCACGACGGCAAGTATAAAGACGTCACCTATGATATTCAGTGGAAGAACTTCACGAGCGGCGCGCCGATCACCAATGAGCAGATCGCCGGAAAGCTTGATTTCGGCGTGATGGCGGATTTCCCCGGCTCGTTCAACGGTCTCGCCCATATCAAGGCCGGAAGAAAGAGCTTGTTCATCACCGTGCTATCCGGCAGCGTGAACGGCAGCGGCAACGGCATTGTCGTGCCGACCGCTACGCCCATCCAGTCGCTCTCGCAGCTAAAGGGCAAAACCATCTCCGTTCCATTCGCATCGACCTCGCATGGCATGCTGCTGCGTGCCGTCAAGGCACAGGGCTGGGACGCCGAACGCGACTTGAAGATCATCACCCAGGCGCCTGAAGTTGCCGGCGCGGCCCTGCAGGCAAACCAGATCGAGGCGCATGCCGATTTTGTCCCATTTGCCGAACTCTTCCCCTGGCGCGGCTTCGCCCGCAAGATCTATGACGGATCGCAGGCAAAGACGCCCACTTTCCACGGTGCTCTGGTCGATGCCAACTATGCCGAAAGATATCCCGAGATCGTTGTTGCCTATCTTCGCGCCGCAATCGAGGCCGATCAGTTGATCGCCAAGGAGCCGGAGAAATACAGTGAACTGATCGCAAAGGTGACGGGCGTCGAAGCCGAGGTCGACTACCTGTTCCATGGACCGCTCGGGCTTCAGACCCGTGATTTAACCTGGAAGCCGGAATACCGCCAGGCTGTCGCCACCGCGATCGACACTTTGAGGGTCCTGAAAAAGACCGACCAGTCGCTCGACGTGAACAGCTTTGTCGACGAGCGGTTCATAAGGGCCGCATTCAAGGCATCTGGGCTCGGCTACGATGCCGCGCTCAAGAACTACGCCCAGCTGCCTTTGAACGCCAAGGATGCTGCCGGTGAGGCGATCAGCGATCCCAAGCGTGTTGCCGAGATTTGGATCCAGGGTGAGCCGCTCGTGCGACATTATGCGTCGCCGGAAAACGCATTCAAGGCGCTCAAGGCCATCGAAGGTGAGGGCAAATCGATCCGGGTATTTTATGCCCAGGACCGTGAAAGCGGCATCAAGCTGCTCGGCAATCAGGCCTGGTTCGTGCGTGCCGACGGCGGCGAGGTCAGCGCCTTCCTGCTAAAGGAAAATGCCGAGAAATGGGCAAACAATCATGGTGGCAAGGTGCTGGATTTTGCTGCCGCCAAGGCCTCGATCATGGCCAGCAATTGAGGCTGGCCATGACGCGTTTCCACCTTGGGCGCTGGTTGCGCCGGACAGGATCTCTCGCCACCTGCCTCATTCTCTGGCAGACGGCAATCGGCCGTGGACTGATGTCGCGGCCGAAACTCTTCGTGCTGGACGAGCCGTCGATGGGGCTGGCGCCGCTGATCGTCGACGAAATCTGCAGCGCCCTGAAGCGGCTCAACCGCGACGAAGGCCTGTCGATCCTCGTCGCCGAACAGAATTCGGCGGTCGCGCTGAAATATGCCGACCGCGCCACCGTGCTCGAAAACGGCGTCAGCGTGTTGGAAGGATCAGCCGCCGACCTGCGCCAGCGCGCCGACATCAAAACCTACTATCTCGGCGGCGCGCCGCTGCCACCGCAACACTTTCCCAAGGAGACAGCAGCATGACCATCCAATCCAAGCAGCCGTCCGACGCTCGCGTCGCCGTGCCTCCGGTCGATCGTCCGTCGGCCAAAGCGCATGTCATCAAGACCGACGCCGAGGCGATCGCTGTGGCGGAAAAACTGGCTGCCGAGTTCGCCAAGGATGCTTCAAGGCGGGATCGCGAGCGCGTCTGGCCGAAGGAAGAACTCGATGCGTTTTCGCAGAGCGGCCTGTGGTCGATCAACGTGCCGAAGGCCTATGGCGGACCGGAGCTCTCCTATGTGACGCTGTCGAAGGTGATCAGCATCATCTCGGCGGCCGATCCGTCGCTCGGCCAGATTCCGCAGAACCATCTCGGCGTGGTCGCAGCCATCCGCACCGTCTCGGACGAAGCGCAGAAGAAGCTGCTCTTCGCCGAAGTTCTGTCCGGCACGCGGTTCGGCAACGCGTTCTCCGAATTCGGCTCCAAGCGGGCGGCCGATTTTGAGACGAAGTTCGTCGACGCCGGCGACCATGTCGTCGTCAACGGCCAGAAATTCTATTCCAGCGGCGCGCTGCTCGCCCATCTGGTGCCGATCGTGGCGCTCGATGACGAGGGCCGGGCCTGGTATGCCATCGCCGATCGCGGCGCGCCCGGACTGACGGTCATCGACGACTGGTCGAGCTTCGGCCAGAAGACGACACTGTCCGGCACCGTTCTGCTCGACAATGTGAAGGTTCCGAAGACGCATCTCGTCCCGGGCTACAAGGGCTATGACCGGCCGACGGCCGACGGCGCCATCTTCCAGATAATCCAGGCCGCGGTCGATCTCGGCATCGCCAAGGCGGCGATCGACGAAACCGTCAACTTCGTGCGCACCAAGTCGCGCGCGTGGATCGACAGCGGCGTCGATCATGCCTGGCAGGATCCCTATACTATCCAGGCCGTCGGTGACCTTCGCCTGCGGGCCAATGCGGCGCAGGCCGTTCTGGACAAGGCCGGGCTGGCGGTCGACCGCGCCGTGGCCGATCCGAACGATAAGACCGTCGCGGAAGCGCAGATCGCGGTTGCCGAATCCAAGATCCTCACCACCGAGATCGCCATCAACGCCACCAACAAACTGTTCGAACTCGCCGGCACGCGATCCACACTGGCCGAGCACAATCTCGACCGGCACTGGCGCAACGCCCGCACCCACACGCTGCACGATCCGGTGCGCTGGAAATACGCGATCCTCGGCAACTATTACCTGAACGACGTCAATCCGCCGCTCCACGCCTGGAGCTGAGCGAGAACGCCGTAAAGTCACAAAGGACTGTTCATGAGCACTGCCATCCCCGACAGGATCAAGGTCCTGTGGTTTCTCCCGACCCATGGCGACAGCCGCTATCTCGGCACCTCCGAGGGGGGCAGGGCGGTCGACCTCCCCTATCTGACCCAGGTCGCCAAGGCCGCCGACGCCATCGGCTATTACGGCGCGCTGCTGCCGACCGGCCGAAGTTGCGAGGACAGCTGGGTCGTGGCGTCGGCGCTGGCGCCGTTGACGCAGCGGCTCCGCTTCCTCGTTGCCGTCCGTCCCGGGCTGCAGTCGCCGACGCTCGCGGCGCGGATGACCTCGACGCTCGACCGCATTTCGGGCGGGCGCCTGCTCATCAACGTCGTCACCGGCGGCGACCCGGTCGAGAACAAGGGCGACGGCATCTTCCTCAGCCATGACGAGCGCTATGAGGTGACGCGGGAATTCCTCGTATCTACAAGGCCGTGCTCAGCGGCGAGACCATTGCCTTCGAAGGCAAGCACTTCCGCATCGAGGACGGAAGGCTGCTGTTCCCGCCTGTGCAGACGCCGCATCCGCCGCTCTATTTCGGTGGTTCGTCGGAGGCGGCCAATGCGGTCGCCGCCGAGCAGATCGACAAATATCTGACCTGGGGCGAACCACCGGTCGATGTCGCCGCAAAGGTCGACCATGTGCGCGGCCTTGCCGAGAAGGCGGGACGCGCGGTGAGCTTTGGCATCCGATTGCATGTCATCGTCCGTGAAACCAATGACGAAGCCTGGGCCGATGCCGACCGCCTGATCAGCCGTCTCGACGACAAGACGATCGCCGAGGCGCAGAAGGTGTTCGCGCGCATGGACTCGGTTGGCCAGTCGCGTATGAGCCGGTTGCATGGCGGCCGCCGCGACAAGCTGGAAATCAGTCCGAATCTGTGGGCCGGTGTCGGCCTGGTGCGCGGCGGCGCCGGCACCGCTCTGGTCGGCGATGCGGCGACGGTGGCGGAGCGCATCGACGAATACCGGCGCATCGGCATCGATACCTTCATCCTGTCCGGCTATCCGCATCTGGAGGAAGCCTATCGCTTCGGCGAACTGGTGCTGCCGCTGTTGCCGCTCGATCACGAAATCTCGACGCGGCCGACGGCGGTTAACATGGGCCCCTTCGGCGAAACGGTGGCCGGCGACCATCGCCCGTCGTCGCTGCGCGCGAGCCAGTCTTGAGCGCCAGCGAACCGATCATAGCGATTGTCGGCGGCGGCTTTTCAGGTGCGGCGACTGCGTTTCATCTGGCGCGGCTGCTGCCGGCCAGTGCATCCGATATCGTGGTCGTCGAGCCGCGCGAAAGGCTCGGCTATGGTCTGGCCTATTCGACGACCGATCCTTCACACCGCATCAATGTGCCGGCCTCGAGGATGACGCTGATCTCCGGCCAGGATAGCCACTTCGCCGACTGGCTGCAGCAGAGCAGCGCTATTGTGGGGGATGTCGAGGCTATTGCCGCCAACGGCGCGATCTACCCGCAGCGCCGTGTTTTCGGCGGCTATGTCGAATCCCATCTCCAGCCCTTTCTGCTCAGCAAAACGATCCGCCATGTCAGGTCCGCCGTCGCATCGGTCGAGCGCACCGGCGAGGGCTACCGTCTGATCCTCGCTGATGGCGGGACGCTCGCTGCCGACGCCGTGGTGATTGCGACGACGCATCCGCCGCCGGCCTTGCCGATGCCCCTGAAGTCCGTGGCTGGCACAGCCGGGCTGGTGGCCAATCCCTATGATCTCGAGAGGCTGGAAGCGATCGGCCGCGACGACCGTGTCCTGGTCGTTGGCACCGGACTGACGTCGGCGGACGTGATTGCGACCCTCGACCGCAAGGGGCATCGTGGCCACATTGTCGCGCTGTCACGTCATGGCTATCGCTCGCGCAGCCACGCCTCGATACCGGCCGATCCAGTCGGTGATTTCACGACCCTTCCTTCACGCAGCGCAACGGCACTGTTCAAGCGCATCCGGGCCACGATTCTTGATGCCAAGCGTCAGGGCGAAGACTGGCACCCGGTGCTCGATGCCGTCCGGCGTCAGGGACAGGCCATCTGGCAGGCCTTGCCGCTAGCCGAGCAGCGCCAGGTTGTGCGTCATCTTCGCGCGCTGTGGGATGTGCATCGCTTCCGCGTTGCGCCACAGATCGCGGCCGTGCTCGATCGCCGCGCTGCCGAGGGCAGGCTTTCCTATCGCGCCGCATCGATTGTCGGCGCCGAACAGGTAGACGGATGCATTCGCGTCAGGCAGCGGCTGCGTGGCCAACGCAGCCTCGTTGTCGATGCTTTCGACAGTGTGATCGTGACGACCGGACCGGCGCACGCCGATATCTTGCGGACCAACACGGCGATTGCGGCGCTCGCGCGGATGGGATTGGTCCGGCTCGATCCGATTGGTCTTGGTTTGGATACCGACAGCCAAGGCCGTGCGGTCGGCACATCCGGGCGCCCGACCGATAGCATTTTCGTCAGCGGGCCACTGGCGCGCGGCAGCGTTGGCGAATTGATGGGAATTCCCGAAGTCACCGCGCATGCCGAGCGCATCGCCGTCGAAATTCTCCAATGGTTGGGGTACCAAACGGCGTTGCGTCGCAAGGCGTCGTGACGCTGCAAACACTTGAGGCTGTCCAGATGACACTGACCGAACGCGTTCCCCTGGTGGAAACCCGGATTCCGCTGAAATTTGCGATGCGACACTTGGCCGGAGCTGTCTCCGTGGTTACCGCAGGCGTTGGCGACGAACGGACGGGCGCAACCGTTACCACCGCCCATTCCCTATCGGTCGAACCAGAGGTGATGGTTGTCAGCATCAACCTGAACTCGTCTACCTGGGCAGCCATCAGCCGGCATCGGCATTTCTGCGTGAATGTGCTGCGTGCCGACCAGATCGCGATTGCCGACCGCTTTTCCGGGCGCGGTGGCCTGAAGGGGTCGGCGCGCTACGAGGGCGCTCGCTGGTCCAGCCTTGCAAGCGGCGCACTGGCACTCGACGAGGCGCTTGCCGCGGTCGACTGCACGGTTGAGGACACTATTATTCGCCACAGCCACGCGCTGATCCTCGGCAGCGTCCGGCATGTAGTGAGCGGAGAGCCCGGCCCGGCGCTGATCTATCATCACGGCGCATACGGATCGTCGTGAGCTTGTTGGGTTCGGCTCCTTTCAAACAGCTGGATTAAGCTAAACCGCGCGGAGCGATGTAAAGCGCCATCAGCCTGGCATTGGGCCACGGCGCGCCATCGCGCGAAGGGCAAGGTCGAAACCTTCGTCCACCAAGTTCACGATCCGGTCACTCAAGTCATATCCAGGCAGACGTCGGGATAGCGGGGCAGGAAGAACTGGATCGGCATGCGACACCTTGCCATTCGGGCGGTCTGCGTCCTCGATCCTTTCGTCAGCGAGTGCGTTGAACGGACCTACGACAGCGGCGAGCCGGACCAAGAGGGTGTCACGCACCCTGTCGTGTCGCCTCCGAAACTCGTTTACCCGAGGCTCGCTCGATCCGGCGGTCGAGCCAGCCGAAATCTTCCAATTCGAACTGAGTTCCCCGCAGCCCCGGCTGCCATACCGCTCTTGTGGCGGACATTTGATCACGTCTGCTGCTGAGGGCATAGCGTTGGTTTCCCGCTAAACAACGCCAAGGGAGAGCAAATCGCGAACACAAAGGTGCGCTGAACTTCTTATTTCGGTGGGAGCGAAATTGGCATTGGCCCGCCGATGAAGCGTTACGGATAGACGCCATACCGCCTCAGATAGAGCAGCAAGTCCGGTGTAAGCACAAGGTCTACAAGTTGCTCCTTGGCGAACCATCCAATATCTGCGGCATCGTCGCCAGCGATCGCCTCGCCGCTGATCCTCTCGGCAAGGAAATCATGAATCTCGTAGACGCCGCTGTCGCCATCCGGCACCTTGAGTTGTCCGACCTCCCGCACAACGCGGATAGCCAATCCTGTCTCCTCGGCGACTTCACGTATGACGGCTTGTTCCAGGGTTTCTCCGGCTTCCACGCAGCCGCCGGGTAGCGTCCAGCAGCCCTTATCGGGCTGATGAGCGCGCTGGACCAGCAGGAGGCGTCCTTCTTCATGGAGGACTACGGCGCTCGCTGCCACTCTTTTGCGGATCATCTTGATCTCCTCGTCGATATCGAACGCAATTTGAGCGTTACTACAAAACTGACCTGGAGCGCCGCCGCTCCACCAGAGCGGCAAATATCGCAGCCAACAATGCAAGCAATGCGGCGACGAACATCCCGCTTATAAGCATTTCAACCGCGACCGCGCCTTCCAAGAACAGGCCTGCGATCGAAACGATCAACGCTCCGCCTCCAATAGACATGGCTGCGGCCAGCCCGGCTGCGGTGCCAGCCAGACCGTCGCGCACCGACATCGCGCCCATGTTCGCGGCGGGCAAGGTCAACCGTTGCCGATGCCGATGAACATGCAAGAGCCGAAGAATGCGAGCGCGTGCGTGACGCCCCGAGATGCGAGGATGAGGCCAGCCAACAGTCCAGCGCAAGTCAGCAGGCGAGCCGATATCAAGAGCGCGCCTCGTGGTACTCGGGCCCCAACACGACCGGTCAGGTAGCTTCCGCAAATGAAGCCGGCAGGAACCATGCCCATATAGAGGCCAAGCACTGCGCTTGATCCGCCAATGGCGAGAGGCGCGCCAGCCAGGAATATGTAGAGCGTTCCGGTCGAAAACCCCATGCAAAGGACATACGCCCAAAAGCGGATCGAAACTAAGTTGCCAGTATGAACTGAGATAATGTCCCGGTCGGCCTGGACGACAGTGATGCAGTTTCTTTCAGCTCCCGCATCGAAAGAAACAGGACGGCTACGCCAAGGCCGCGAGAACGCCGAAGATCGCTCGCCAGCCGAACAGTTCGTCTATGGTTCCGCCTAAGATCGGGCCGAGCATCGCCGCGATTGCCCAGGCCATCGCCGCCCGACCCCCAATCGGCGCATTTCAAAAACGATGGAGCGGCCGAGGCAGCGCTGCTTTGCGGCTTCAGCTGGTGACGTTCCAGCACCGACGAGTTTTATCGCCGCATGGACCTTCTTCATGTCGAGTGGCTGGCGGCCAGGTGGCATTGCTGGAACCCGACACGATCCGAGGCAGGATCGGCGGCCGCCGCAAGACGCTCAATCCAAAGAAACGGCTGGAAATCGCCGAGAGCGTCTTGTCCGGACGCAAGTCAGCCGCTGAAATGGCGCGGCTCTACGAAGTCAGCCAGCCGACGGTATCGAGAATTATCGCCGAGCACAGACGAAAAGTGGAAAAAGGCCATGCCCAACAGCCACGACCTCAAGGGTCTGATGAAGTTCCTCTCCCGCGACGAATGGCGCGATTGTTTCGAAGATGTTCTCGACGATCATTTCGGGCCGATTCTCGACGCCAGCAACATGGACTTCGATGATCTGGCCGAGATGCTCGGCGATCATTGGGCAATGACGCTTTGGGGCTGCGCCTTCGAGGATTTCCTCACTCAGGATTTCGACGTCGAGGGCGGCAATATCGTCGACGAGTATCTGAAGCGGCGCGGTTGGAAGGAAGGCGCCCAGGCGAAAACCTATATGAAGGCGCTCCGGACGTCGGTCATGAGCCTCTACGAAGTCAGCGACATCGTGTCGGGCAAATCGCTGATGGCTCGCGATCTCATCCGCGGCGGAGATCCTGTCCTGGTCAGCGAGGGCACTGCCACGAAGACATTGCAGCAATGGGATCGGGTTGCAGCCAGGATCGTTCCCGTCACGGGCAAAAACATCATTGGCGGAGGATTGCTGCCGTTCACGCCGGAAGCTTCCGACGCGCTGTTCGATGGTTTGCGGGCGATCTTTGGCAAGGCGCGGTCCAAAAAACTGCCCGTACCAACAAACGAAGAACTTCAACAGGCCGCGCCGGTATTTACCCTCTCATGGCTGTTTGACTGCCTGGACCGGAGAATGCGGATGGAGCAGACCACCTTCGAGAATGGCGACGGTGACGCAATCGTCTTCCACGATGTCCGCTTTCCGTTGGCATCCGGGGTCACCCAGAAAGACGTTGCCGCCCGGCTGAAGACAGTCCCGGCTCTGCGGCAGGAGAACGCGAAATTCTGGAACTGGCTTGGCGACATCCCGAAGGGAAGGCTCAAGGCCGGCAAATCTGGGAACCTCGCATGGGACACTACCATGGAGGACGGCGCGCGGGTTCTCGGAAATGTCGAAATGAAGGGTCGCACCTTGCATCTGTCGACGAATTCCGCCGCCCGAGCCGAAAAAGGAACGGCGCTGATGCAGGGGGCGCTGAACGATCTGGTTGGAAGGCCGCTCACCGAAATCCGTACCGTCGAGCAAATGATGGCCGAAAGGCCGGTCCGTGACAAGGATACGGCTGGTCCGGAGCTGCCTCCCGAGATCGCCACAAAAGTCGTTCATGAGTTTTTGGACAAACAGTATCGCGAAACCCTCGATCAGCCCGTCGGAATGCTGGGTAATATTTCCCCGCGCGAGGCCATCAAAACCGCCAATGGCCGCAAGAAGGCCGCCGAATGGCTCAAATATCTTGAAAACCGTTCTTCAAGCCAGCCTGACCCCCACGATCCCATGGCGACCTATAATTTCCGATGGATCTGGGCCGAACTCGGTATCGAAAATCTTCGCCGATAATCGCTACCGTATATCTGCGTCCCTATAATGTACTGGAGCCGTCCAGGTTGTTGAGCAGCTTTTCGCCTCGAAGAGCCGCGTTGCGATATTGGCGGAAAGCGGAAAGGGGAGGGGAGATCGTCGTGCTCGCCACTGACTTGGCACAGCCTCCACACAAAGGGCATGTGAAACGCCACCCCAGCAACTGGCTTCACAAAATCGGCCTCGGATCCTCGTGGTCAGACACGCAATTCGGGCAGGTCTGCAACGGTCGCGTAACGATCAGCCGGCATGACATTTTGGGGGGATGTTGGCGAAGGTCATGCCGCGCACCACTTCCGGTTCCGTGGCGAGCATGCTCACCAAATGATGCACCTGGGTGTCGGTCAGGTCATCCAGAGCCAGCGGCCGTCTACAAGGTGCGTCTCAAATGCTCTGAAACCGTTTTGCCGCGCCTCGACTGCGTGGAGACCAACCAGGGTTCGAAATCCCGCTCGCGGATAACGGTGCCTCTGCCGGCGTGAAAATTGTGGCGCATCAGATCCGACCAAAATGGCATCTGATCGGCCTCAATGAAAAACGCCGAACGAAACGCTTGGTTCGCGTAGCGGAGGCGATCGAAGCTGTCATACGCCGCCGCCATTACGGGCGTATCGTACAGATGGGAAAGCTTCCTAAAATCTCATCTATGCCCAATTTTTAGAGGGCCGAGCTTAAGAGGAAATTACCGGCCATCCGGCGCTCGCGGCCCGCTGCATAGGGTTGAGTAGGTCCCGATGCGCGCGGCCTCACCCTTCGCCAGAACAAGTGATGCTAGGTCGGCGATTACAGGTGACGGCAAGCTGGCCGCCGAGACTTCAGGTGGTGGCGAGTGTTTTGCGCAGCAGAAGATCCAGGGATAAGATCTCGGAGGTCGGATCGTCCTCCCACAACTTCGCGAAATCGCGATCATCGGGCGGTCTGTGAATGAGGACCTGGCGCCCAGGGTTGGCTTCGCGAACGCGTTCGGCCGCGCTAAGGCCGGGCTTGTCTGGATCGGCGAAGACGACGACCCGCTTTACGCTCGCGGGCATCTGAAGGAAAGGCAGGCGGGGCGCTCCTAGTGAGCACCATACGGGCAGGCCGTAGCGCAGCATTGCGGCATGGCCGGTCTCGTAACCTTCGGCAATGCCAAGGATGTCGGCCGCTGGGGCGAGCCGCAAGGCAAAGCCTCGGCTGGGGCCGATGATGCGGCGCGGCTCGTCCAGCGCCGCCTTTTCTGGCCGTGTCGGGTGCAAGAGGGTGAGCTGCACCGAACAGATCGAACGGTCCTGGGGCCTGCAGAGCAGCCACCAGCGCTGGAAAGCGCCTCTTTCCCAATCGATAATCCGGCAGAAAGCGCAACGTTGGCAACGTCGCCGGCAGACGGCGAGAGGCAAGATAAGCTTCGCCGTGCGTGCCGGCGAGCGCAATCGCTCCCGACCAGAGCGCGAGCGCGTCCGCTGCCGTGGTTTTGGGCGCAGCCGGACGAACACGACGCAGAGGCTCGGCCGCGCGCTTCGACAAATCCAGGTCCGCAAGGGCGGTCTCGATGTCGACGGGATCGCAGCCCGCAAAGCAGTGGAGCATAAGACGATAATCCCCGTCACGAACAGAGAGGGAGGGATGGCGGTCGCCTTTCCCTTGCCCGTGACTTGGTACTGGGCAACGGCACAAGTAGCTCCCGCGCGCCGGGAATCCTCCCAAGGCGCGATATACCTGGGCAGCGCTTGGCCATGACACCTTTGTCATGGGCCTGATAATGCCGCCAAGCCGCTATCGGATCAATAGAATGATCTGATAGCGCGTCGAACATCCCCGGCGAAATAGCCGGGGCGCTTCACGCGTTCTCCCGCATGGAATAGGTCCGCGAACCGCGGTACGTTGTGCTCCAACCTCTTCGCAAGGTTGCGGCACCGCTGGCGCGTGCCTCGGGACTCCGGCGCCGAATGGGCTTCCGGCTGACCAGTTCCCAGCAGATGGCATAACCGCGCTCGTGCGACCAATGGCGCATAACCTTCTCGGGGCACGGTTCTTCGCGCCGAACGAGGACAGCGGCGAGAACCTTCGGGCCGGGCGGCTGGATACCCGCCGATCAACGTGTAAAGGAGGGGAAAGGAAGGCGAGGGGGTTTTCCTCGCGCCGCCCGCCGCGCTGGGCATCCGGCATCTGGGACAAGAGAGCAAGGGCCAGGACTTAGCTCTCGTGACCGCAGGATCGCCTCGGCCGGGTGGCCGAAGCCTGCATCGCTGAGAGCGCCATTCGCAAACCTCGAGATTGGCGACCAGGAGCCGTTGCATCAGGTAATTACGAGAACCACTTGCGTGCGAACCGCAGCATAGTGGTGTCTGCGCAGGAACGCTTTATCACTGCGCGCGGGCGCGCGAACCCGACCTTCAGACGATCGGCACATTGGCGGCGCCCCTTGGCGTCTCGGTATCGGCCTTTTGGGAATTCGGGACGCCGCCGTGCGCAAGCGTCGAATCATTTTGGGCTACCGTATCAGGAGATCGCAGACCTGACGGAACAGGACGACCGTCTGTGCGCGTGATTGAGCAGATCCTGGTACGGCAGGCCTGTTAAAGCTTGAGGCGGCCAAGGCGCTGATCGTTGAGGCGGTACTGCCAAACCACGTTCGGATCCTTAGGGTTGACGCCGGACGTCGACCAGGCGGAGCGCTCGAACTTTGCAGCGTCATGCAAAGGAAGATCGTCATCACAGCGCGACGGCTGTAACGACGAGCGAAGACGATAACGTCCGATACTGTGAGTTCGAAATTCGATGACACAGACGGCGGCAAGGGACAGGATCAAGAAAGCAGTGGAAAAGCTGAGCATGCGAAGGCCGGCTTCCTGATCGGGCAGGGCGAAGAAAGCGAGCACGCCGCCGGCGAAAATTGCGAACGCGAACCTCATGAGCATGACACAGACCCTCCTATTTCGATGTTGATCATTACAATATCACATATCAGGTGAGTCATTATAATGGTCAATAGAGATAGGATGCTCCTCATGGATCAAGCGTTTTTCGACGGCTGGGGCATGGTGCCGCTTTTGGCCGGCTTCAGAGTGCGGCGTATTACCCGGCGCCGTTTCCAGGCCGAACAGGGATAGAGATTGGATCCTCGCCGACTCCGCGGAGCCAAGCCTTGCGGCCCGTTTTGAGCGTAATCGGCAGTGCGAAGCGCGAACTGCGCAGCCGCCTAACATCGTTACGCTACCGGGAAGTCATCCACGCTCTTGGAACAGCGGCGTCGAGGCTTCGCGTCTGGTCGATCTGAACCAGGTCATTCGAAATGGTATGGGGCAACGATTGCAGGGCCTGCCCGCCGCAGGGGCAGAGAACAGGGGTTGTCCCTCCGGATGCGGTGTTACACGACAAATTCATAAATCGGATGACCAGGCCATCCAAACTGGATCATTTAATTATTCATTTCAACAGCGCATGCAGATCGAAATGCTATCGTGCTCGGGAACGATTTGGCGGCGGCCAAAAGCTGTACGCCGTCACTTTGCGGGAGTATGGGGAGGATGCCGCGACACTTTAATAGGGGCAATGAGTCATCGTTTCGGCTAACAGCCTGAGCACTAGACATTTTACAAAAAATGGCCGTCATATTCCGACCGATAAGCAGGAGTGCAACCGTGCCGATATTTAAAAACAAGACAGAAGACAGCGATGGTTGGCTTTCGATCCTGCTCGCCCTGCGACTTCGCCAAATCGAGAACGAGTACCCGGACTATGCGAGTTTTGCCGACGCTACGGGGCTATCGCGCGGCACGCTCTACCAGTTGCGGACGGGGAAGGGGAACCCGACATTCGTCACCCTGGAGCGGCTGGCACGGCACCTGAAGGTGCCGGTGTGGACGCTCATTGGGCGTACTGGTGACGACGACAGCGTGAAGCGGGACGTCGAGACGTTCGGCTTCAACTTCAACGAGATTGCGCGGCATATTGAGGCCACGCGTGCTGTGAAGCGCTCGATGACGGAATTCAGTGGTGTACCTTCTTTGAAAGAGGCAGCCATCCCCGCTGGGGCAACCTCCGAGAAGAAGCAGCTACCTCCGGCCAAAAAGAGACGCAGGACAAGACAGTAGCATACAAGAAATCTAGACGCTTCTAAACAATCGGCGTAGATTCATTTGCTACGATAGACTGAAAATCTGCTTTATATTTCTTTGACTGGCATTAGAAAATCCGCCAGCGTCGATGCAACGGCATCATTTTGCTGAAGGGTTCACGATGCAAGCGAATATCTGGCAAGTCGCAGGAGACAATGCGCTCTATAAGGAAGCGGCGGCGTTCGTCGATTGCCACCCGAAACCATGGGTGGAAGAGGTTTCGGAATTTCTGCGGAAGAAAGGCAAGCCCGAGACGATCACGTTGGTGATCGGACAGTTCATCGTGGCGGCCCTGTTCGAAGGACGACACGCGGATCTGCTGTACTGGTCGCTGGTTGCGGCCGAAGTGAACTGCGGTGGGATGGAGCAATGGCCTGATGATGTGCGCCAGGAGCTGGCAAGCCATCTGAAACGGGGATTTGGAAAGCTCTCGTCGCGCAATCTCTCCCATTGAAGGCGGCTGGCCGACGGCGTGGCCCTCAATGGGGAGACGGGGTCACACCTGACCAGAGGCAACGTTGATGTCGCTGCCGGCGGGACCGGGAGCGGATGAAGCGAGTTTTGTGTCACCACCGTTGGGCGTCTGAAAGTCGCCTGGTCCCATTTGGCAGACCGCTTGCGCGCCGCATCCCTGAGGAATGGATTGACCGGCCGAATTGAGGCCGGCATAGCGGCGGTTTACGTCGTTCGTCCAGTTACGGCGCTGGCTTTCAGTGCTGCCGTTGTAACGATCGGCGAGGCAGCGAATACTTGACGTGCCGCCGCACGATTTGACGGCATCGCGAAGCGTCATTACGCCGCCTTCAATGTTTTCGGACAAGATGCCCCGATCCATTCCGTAGGCACGGCCGGTCGCCCCCGTAAGCTGCATCGGTCCAAGAACGCCACTGAAGGAGCCGGCACATGCTGACATCGCGCCTTCGTGAGCGGACACGGCAAGAGCAAGCTTGGGATCAACGCCATACTTGTTCGCGGCGTCTACAATCATATTGGCGATGTTCGGGCTGCGCTCCATCATCACTTGCGTGGACGGATAGCTCGGCAGACCCGCTCCGTTCTTACAAAGCGAACGCAAGGTCGTGTTGTCATTGAGGTCGCAAGAATTTGTATCCTGGTCAAAGGAATTCGCTTGTGCACCAGGCGCTTGTCCGACGACCAGGAGCGCGGAGAGGAGTATTGGGAAGTTACGCAGCATCTTACTTCCCCGGGCAGAAATTATAGATGGTGCCATTGATGGAGAGCGCGTCGCTGGATGGGCGCGT
Organism: Mesorhizobium sp. M0910; assembly: GCF_040319465.1. NCBI lineage: Bacteria > Pseudomonadati > Pseudomonadota > Alphaproteobacteria > Hyphomicrobiales > Phyllobacteriaceae > Mesorhizobium > Mesorhizobium sp. M0910. Next base: position 7,086 of record NZ_JAMYNZ010000012.1, on the reverse strand, counting down.
AATCTTCATCGGCGTGATGACCGGGGAGCTGCCACGCTCTGTACATGAGGCTTGGAACGCATCGCCTGCATGACGGGTGCCTGCTATCTTGCAGGTGCTTGCGCCGACGGTGATTGCGTCGCCGTCAAACTCGGCAAGTTCGAGAGCGCCCACGCCTTGGTCGAGATCGGCACATCTGTGTGTAGACGCTACATATGATCCCTGCGGAGCCTTGAGCGGATCAAGCGCTTGCGCGATTGCCGGCGAGATCAAGACGGCTAGAGTCGTGAAGATTGTCGGGCTGGCCATGGCAGATCTCCTGAACGTCATCCCGCCGCGGCCGCCGGCAGGAGCCGCGGTCAAGGCCGCGCATCGCGCGCCGTGAGGGAAGCCTTGATCCGGTGGCGATGGCCGGTGGCAGGCTGGTGTACTGAATAAGGTTAGGTTTTCCATGTCGATCATGGTTGCGCTCCTTCCGAATATCGAGGTTGCCGGAAACACACCGGGGATCGCGGCTTCCCCTAGGGCTGCGGGACAGGGACCCGGAATTGGCATTCCGGGGCGATTTCACCTTCGAATACGATGCCGGCGCGAATGCTTTTGGCCTGAACATCATATGCACCCATTGCACCATTCCGAGCGAGGTCGGGGCGGACGTTATTCGGTTGCGCGCCATATTCGATGAAACAGCCGGAGCCAGCGTCAGCGACCGTGGATCGACCATTCTGATAGATCGCCAGGCGCATGGGGCATCGTTTCAGCGTGGCATTGCCGACAGGATCGGTGCGGATCGGCGAGCAGCCGGTGAGCGTGTGCAGGACCGAGAGGACGACGGTTTTGGTCGGGCTGCGCACCACGATGTGACTCTCGGAAGCCGGCGCGTTGGCGACCGCAAAGCGCGTATCGCCTTTGGCCATATAGGCGTCGTTGTTCTTCTTCAGCCGGTCGGCCCATAGGGAGGCGTAGGGCACAGCTTCCGAGTTCGGGAGCTCGAGATCGGCGTAGGCGACGGCGCGCCAGGCGTTCGGATCATGCGTGAGCGACTGAGCCGAAGCGTGGGGCGCCAATGTAAGGGCAGTCGCGACTGCGACAAATGTCAGGCGTTCGTGCATTCCTTGTCTCGCTTTTCTTCATTATGATTAAATCAATGTCTTAGTGATTGTCGAGCGTGATATTTGAATGAACCAGGAAGCTCGCCTATCGGGGCTGGATGAATTGCGTGGTCTGGCGATCGGGCTGGTGGTGCTGTCGCATGTCGGGCCGGTCTTCGGAGAGGGCGGGACGAGCGCCGCTCTGCTGTTTGCGCCGGCATGGAGCGTCGGGGTCGACTTGTTCTTTGTGATTTCCGGCCTGCTGGTGGAACGCTCATTGCGAAGCCTGCGGCTCGAGTTCGGAGCGCTCGAGGCGGCCTCCGCTTTCTATGTCAGGCGTGCTATGCGGATCGTGCCGCTAGCCTGGTGCGTCGGCGCCTTCCTCTCGATCGGGTTGATCATCCCGGGAAGCGGCGTTGAGCCTGCAGACGCGAAGGCGGCATTTGCCTTCATCTCGAATGCGCATTGGGCGCCCTGTTTCGGTGGCGCTACAGGATGCGGGAACGCCTTTGCGTTTGGGCCATTCTGGTCGGTCGCCGCCGAGATGCAATTTTATCTACTGGCTCCGCTCCTGGTGTTCTTGCTACCGCGACGGGCGCTCGTCGCGCTGGCCGGACTCGTTCTCGTGGTCGGGACGTTCACGCTGCGGCCATGGGGCGGGACGCTTTGGACGTTCCGCATCGATGCAATCGCGGTCGGGCTGGCGATCGGAGCAACCATGGGCAAAAGCGCGTGGCCACGACTGGCGGAACACCTGCGGGCGATCGGTAACATGGAAGCGGGGTTCTGGATGACGGCCGGGGCCTTCATGCTGTCGATCTTGCCGCCGGCGACACATGGCGTGGCGACTGCCGCACTGGCGCTGATGTGCGGGTGGATCGTGACAAGGGCGACCTTGCGGAATGATTCTGTGAACTGGCCGGGGCGGATGCTGCGCCACCTAGGAGACATCTCCTATGCCCTCTATCTGATCCATCTGCCGGTGCTGGCAATGTTCAATTGGTCCCTTGGCCAATTCCTGGGCGCTCCGGCGACGGCAACGCTCTCGATCGTGATTGCGATCGGGCTGTCTCATGTGCTGACAGCGGCGATCGGAGATCCGCTCCGCCAACTCGGCCGCCAATGGTCAAATCGAACAGTCCGGGAGGTGTCGCCGTGACAGAAGAAAATCGTCAGTGGTCGGTTGGTGGTGAAGATGCCGATCAAATTCCGCGAGGAGCGAGGGCGCTTGCGGAGCAGCTATTGACCGAGACCGACGGCGATGCCCTGGCAGCGCTGGTCGCGGCATGCTGCGTCATTGGAGCCATGCGCTCGGCGGTATCGAGGGGTATGGTGCGCAACGGATCGCCGTCAGGGGTAGATATCGCGCAAGTGCTGGAGGTGTTCGTGCGATGCGAGCCCCCAGCAGAAGAGCAGAACCTAACCGGTAGATGACCTCGACCGTGAAGTAGCTACGGTGTTGGGAGGCTGTGCAGCGTACCGCTCGATCCCCCGGAATCCTGAATGCACGATACCCGCGGGCCGTCGGCTTCTGTGCGCATCTGGCCTGCCGACACGCGCGGTAGTGTGACGGCCGCCGCTTAGTAGCGGTTGCCGAACCAGCCCTTGCTCTTGGGTGGCGAGGGTTCCTGATAAGCCCACGGGACGGATTTGTAGGACGGCCTCGGGTCTTGGACGCGCCAAGCCTGCTGCCAGTAGTAGAAATTGAGGGGTACTCGGGCGAGCACGCGACCATCGGCAGACAGGAGGTCGGAAGCGCAGGCGACGACGGGGCCGTCGTAATATTGCACGCGGCCGGTATAGCCATTGAGCGCTCCTGGCCGGCAGGCAAAGACGCGAACGCCTGCAGCGATCGTGTCCGGGGCTTCCGCAGGGACGGAGATCGTCTTGATGCCTTCCTTCGTGATGAGCGTGCGCACGGGCACAGAGCTCCAATGCGAGCGGCGCAAGGCGTTATTCGCCTGAGCTTCGGTTGGGTAGCCGGTACGCTGGGTAATGAGCGGCGGGAAGCGGCCCCAGTCAGGCGCATATTCCTGCCGGCTGCGACTGACCCGATCGGGCTTCCAATAGGCGTCCGTAGCCGAAACGTGTCCACGCGGGGCCGAATGTGCAGCATCCGGCACTCGCCCGGCGCAACCGGCGAGCAAGGCCGCGGATGCGACGATGGGGAGGATGTGACGAAAGGTACGCATATCGTCCTCGAGGGTCATGGGTTTCGCAGGTGAGGATTTCCGGTAGAGCCAAGGCATCTGGAAGGGGCTGGCCGAAATGCCGCGATGGGTTTTGCGAGCCTCGCGCCCGATCTGGGCGTAGAGGGGGATGCGACGATCGGGATCATCGGGGAGGGTGACGGCTACGCCTGCTTTCAGCCTCTCGCCGGCGACGTCGGCCATTTCGCTGGTTGCACAACGCCCGGACGATAGCCTCGTCTTTCCGGATCGGCGAGCAGACAACCCATTTTTTCAAGGTGGCGGTTACGAGCCATGCCATGGCGACAAGGCCACGTCTGCTTTCCCAGCGTCGCGGTCTGGCCCAGGTCGCAGCCGTCGACGCCGCGATAGGTGCACGACAAGTTGATTGCTGGTTCCCATGAATCACTCCTCTTCAGATTCATTGAATCAATAAACTATCTTGCAAATCGCCGTGCAAGTGTCTCTGACTCATATCCAGCGAGGGGAGGAGGGTGCTCGTATCCGGATCGGTGCACGATGGGCCGGGTAGGGGCCTCGGTGTAGAGTTGGCGCGGGGCGGTCTGACTTTCTGGATTTCGGCAAGGGCTGGTACCATCAGGCAATCGATACTCTGAATGCGCGCTATGCAGCGGCATCCGACTGGACGAACTCAGCGGCTTCGTGGGTAGCCTTGCCTAATGTCGCTGCGAGCCTCTCGAAGCCGCTGTTCGAGCGCCAAATAGCGAGACGTAATCGCATTCAGCTTTGTGAAGAACTGCTTGCTCTGCGCAGGGTTGCCCGGCACAGGTGGAGGGGACAAAGCAAAGAGAGCATCCCTATCAGCGTCTAATTGTTCCAGCTCCGAACAGAAACGGCAAACCTCGTGGTCGGTCGTTCCGGAACTCCGATGTGATGCACGGCGCGAGGCACGCGTAGGGTTAGTCCGCCGACCCACATCGTTTGACGAAAGTACGATCGTATCCAAGGCGTTTCCTCCACGCCGGTTGTGGCCATGCAATCTGGAATAAAGGGGGTTGCAACCTAAGTATACTGGCGGTTTCGCCTGTCACTTTTGACAGGTCGCGAGACGCTGGAATCCAGCGAGGAGCAACCTAGTTAAATAGCCCGCGCGAATGGCTTGGAGAGGCACGTCGATAGCAAGGAGGTAAGCTGGGTATGGCGCAATTTGACTCAAATTTTGATGACATGACTGAGGGTATTCGAGCAGTTGCCTCTCCTGCGGACGCAACGGACCTTCTGAACACAATTGTCGAAAGTTACGGCCTGGAGACGGCGGCCTTTCTTACCGTCAGGCCGGTTTATGAGGAACCGAGTAAGCCGTTCTACGTGACCACCTATTCGCCTGACTGGGTGAAACGCTACATCGAGAAGGATTTTTTCGAAATCGATCCCGTGCTTCCCTGCGGGCTGCGTGCTGTGACATTGGTTGATTGGAAGGAGATCGACCTATCGGACAAGGCTGTGCGGACATTCTTCGGTGAAGCGAGGGAACATGGGGCCGGAAAGCATGGCGTCACGTTCCCAGTTAGGGGTGTCGACGGCGACCGCGGCATTCTGAGCGTGACGAGCAACGAGAACGCAGCGGCGTGGCAGGCGTTTCTCAAATCCGAGGTTCGCGACTTCCAGCATCTCGCCGGCGAATTTCACAATGCTATCGGTCGAATCCAAGGAAGGCCACGCCATCAGACGGTATGCTCCGATAGAGAGATCGAATGCCTGAAATGGTACGCGAGGGGAGAGAAGGTCAAACGGACCGCAGAGATACTGTCGCTATCCCCTCGCACGGTCCGATTTCATCTTGATCTGGCACGGGCCAAGCTGGGTGCCAAAAGCTTGGCGCATGCGGTTGCGATCGCGGCCGAGCGTGGCCTTTTCTTCCAAAGACGGTTCTGATCGCTAGCCAAGCGCTTCGCGGGAAGCCGCCGGCAAATTCGTTCGGTTTCGTGAAGCTGGGAATGATAGAATGACTGGATCATGAGGAAAGAAGGGGGACGTCGCTCTGGACAACCTCATCCGGAAAGGCGCCGCGACCCTCTGAGGGTAGAATGCTGGCCAAACCAAGTGCCCTATTCGCAAACCATACGGTACCGCTTGCCGGGCTCGCTGACGTTCTTGCAGACAAGCAGCTTGTGCGGCTCGGAAGAGGAGAGCGGAGGACTTACGACCCGCGATGCACGTCTGTTTGATGTCTTGAGACTTGCCGTACGGCGCGGTTCGAGCCTTTCCGGCTCCTGTGGCGCAACCGGAAACACGCTGGTTTCGATCTGTGGCTGCTGCAGGGATGGCGGCTCTTTGTCAAAGAATCGCCTCGCATCAAGCGATCGCGGAATAACCACCGTACCATCATCGCTGCGCGCGCAGCCGCTGCCCAACAGTAAAGCCAGCCCCAGGAAAAAAGGCAGTATCCGTCCAAACATAAGCACAACCCTTGGCGGGCATATACCCCGGCTTGCGGGTCGCCGACAACCGGCGCAATGGGCACGAAGAAAGGGCGGCATTCCTTGCCGCCCTTTCGAAATTGTCGACATGCGAGGACCTTTAAAAGCCCATACCGCCCATGCCGCCGCCGCCCATGCCGCCAGGCATGCCGCCGCCAGCCGACTCCTTCTTCGGAGCCTCGGCGATCATGGCTTCGGTGGTGACCAGCAGGCCGGCGACCGAGGCCGCGTCCTGCAGAGCCGTGCGCACAACCTTGACCGGATCGACGATACCCATGGCGATCATGTCGCCATATTCGCCGGTCTGGGCGTTGAAGCCGAAGGTCGCGCCCTTGTTCTCAAGGATCTTGCCGGCAACGATCGATGCTTCCGCACCGGCGTTGGCCGCGATCTGGCGGGCCGGAGCCTGCAGCGCGCGACGCACGATTGCGATGCCCGCGGTCTGGTCGGAGTTGGCGCCGGTGACGGTGATGGCCAGCGAAGCGCGCAGCAGGGCGACGCCGCCGCCGGGAACGATGCCTTCTTCGACGGCGGCACGGGTCGCGTTGAGGGCGTCATCGACGCGGTCCTTCTTTTCCTTGACTTCCACTTCGGTCGCACCGCCGACGCGGATGACGGCAACGCCGCCCGCCAGCTTGGCGAGACGTTCCTGCAGCTTCTCCTTGTCGTAGTCCGAGGTGGTCTCCTCGATCTGCTGCTTGATCTGGGCGACGCGGCCCTGGATTTCTTCCTTCTTGCCGGCGCCGTCGACGATGGTGGTGTTCTCCTTGGAGATCGACACCTTCTTGGCGCGGCCGAGCATGTTGAGGCCGACATTCTCGAGCTTGATGCCGAGGTCTTCGGAGATGACCTGGCCACCGGTGAGGATGGCGATGTCTTCCAGCATGGCCTTGCGGCGATCACCGAAGCCCGGCGCCTTGACGGCAGCGATCTTCAGGCCACCGCGCAGCTTGTTGACGACCAGCGTGGCCAGGGCCTCGCCTTCGACATCTTCCGAGATGATGACCAGCGGCTTCGAGGTCTGCACGACGGCCTCGAGGATCGGCAGCATGGCCTGCAGGTTGGAGAGCTTCTTCTCGTGGAGAAGAATGTAGGCGTCTTCCAGATCCGCAACCATCTTCTCGGCGTTGGTGACGAAGTAGGGCGAGAGATAGCCGCGGTCGAACTGCATGCCTTCAACGACTTCGAGCTCGGTCTCGGCGGTCTTGGCTTCCTCGACGGTGATGACGCCCTCATTGCCGACCTTCTGCATCGCTTCCGCGATCATCGAGCCGACCGACACGTCGCCATTGCCGGCGATGGTGCCGACCTGGGCAACCTCTTCCGAGGTCTTGATCTTCTTGGCGTTCTTGATCAGCGTCGCGACGACGTCGGCGACGGCGAGGT
>NZ_JAMYNZ010000011.1:0-208197 GCF_040319465.1 Mesorhizobium sp. M0910 | reverse complement strand
CGCCGGCGTTGCCCCCGATGCTCTGGGCGAACTCATTGCCGGTGAGGTTGATTGCCGATGTGCCTGACGGGTTGGTGGCAAGAAGCTCAATCTGCGAGCCGGCCGAAAGCGTGTGGCTTACAGTAGCGAACACCCTGTCTGTACCACCGCCCACCGACTCGAACACCCTGTCGCCGACATTGTCTACATAGTACGTGTCGTTGCCGCCATAGCCGACCAACGTATCGGCCCCACCGGCGCCGTTGATGACATTGGCGCCGGCATTGCCCTGGATAGTCTGGGCGAACGCATTGCCGGTCAGGTTGATCGCCGTGGTGCCGGACGGGCTGTTGGTGGCGAGAAGTTCGATTTCCGATCCGGCCGCAAGCGCATGACTTACGGAGGCGAATGCTTTGTCGGTACCGCCGCCCGCAGCCTCAATCTCCTTATCGCGGACATCGTCGACATAATAGGTATCATTGCCGCCATAGCCGATCATCGTGTGGCCGCCGGCTCCGTGAAACACATCGTCGCCGCTGGTGCCATACAAGGTGTCGCTTGTCTCGACGGGAGGCGGTTCGGTCCCGGTGGTAGCGAGGTTGTGCTCCCGGAAAACGGCTTGCAGTTCCGGGGAGCTTTCAAGTGCGGTGTCGCCGTTCTGCGTTCCCCATTTGTAGGTGTAGTCGAAGGCAGGTGACGGCACCAGTGCGGCCCAATGATCGATCATGATTTGCATCTGTTCGGGGGTGGGCATGACCTGTCTTCCGCCATCGGAAGTCTCCCAGTTACCGCCGCCAAAGGCCTGATAGACCGGAACGATGTTGCTAACCGGGATGCCCGATTTCACCGCTGCAGCCACGGCTCGATCGATCATGTCATAATCGACCGTGTCCGTTCCCGTGCGCACCGGATAGGGGTCTATTCCGAAATAGTCGATATGCGTGTTGGCCGGATTGTAGGTGTTCGTAAAATCCGGATTGGTCGGGGACCCCATGTTCATCATGGTGATGAAGGTCTTGGCGCCTGGAAAATGCTCATGGATCCAGTCGGATTCCGCCTTCAGATTCTCAGCGGTTGCGTAGGTGCCCCACCTGCCGGTGGGATCGGGCTCGTCAACAAGATAGAACCCAAACACATTCGGATTGCCGAGGAAGGGGGTCATTTTCTCGATGAAGGATGAGGTTACGCCCTCGTGCTCATTGAGGTACACCAGACCCTTCATGCCATCCGGCAATGCGTTGACCAGCGAAACATACTGAACGTCAGCCAGATTGAAGCCGGCGGTTGCGATTTCGGTGGCGGAACCACCCGAGGCGTAGTGCAGAGTTGCCATCCAATATTCCTTTGTCTCATTCGATAGCGCCCCGGGGATTGCCTACTAGAGGGTGTATATTAGCGCCAAATCACATACCTGCAGGCGCTGATAGAATGGTTGATCGCCAATAGGAATGCTGCACGAAGAGAGAAATCCCAATAGATGTATTAAATAAATATCAAGAATATAACCACGTTAAGCTCGCACGGCTATGCAGATCAATCCAATTAATTGGAAATAGATAGTTTAATTGTCTAAAAATTTAGCCTGCATGTCGCGGAATTCAATTGTTAATTTAGCTGTTAACCTGCAACTTTACATATCAGAAGAACATTTAATCTAAGGGACAAGGCCCTTCGTAGTCTCGTTGCCGCAACCAATTAGTTGTGGACAATTCGTAAGCGTCTGCCCGCGCGTCGCGGGATATCGGTCGGCAGATCAGTTTCCGACATCGGAGGGGTCGAATCGGCTTGCCCGCTGGTCGCATGAAGGCAAGTCGCGTCAGGGGTTGTGGGTGAGAGGGCTGATCATCATGCCTGGTAACACGCGGACCGGACAGGGAGCTTAGGAATCCCAGCGTAGAGCAGCCGTACAGCGCACGACTGTCGGAAGGGCTTTCTTCGGTTGGCTTATCAGTGACGAGTCCGGCTTGGCAGAACTCGCCAGAGTTCGAGGCACAATTCATCGGCGTATCCACAAGATGCCGTCGAGGTGCTTCGCGCTATGCGTAAGGCCGTGATCCCAATGCGGTTTACCTCATTCAAACAGACGAGGACAGTAGGCAAGCCTCCTCCTACCGTACCCTTTCACGCGCACAGAAGTAACGAAGCAGAACCATGAAAGCAGATGCGAAAGGTAGTTACTTCATGCGACCGAAACACGGCGCACGGACGGGAGCTTTGGGATGAATCCGCATCTCGTTTGTGTGGGAGGCGAAGATCACGCCCTGAGAATTCCGTTCCTAATGTCGCTGCGCGAAAGCGGCTTCCGGGTCACAGCGGTTTCGACCGGCGATGAGGCTGCGTTTTTGCGGCATGGCATTCCGCATCGCGGCTACGGTTTCGACCGATTTGCCAGCGGCGGTGGCGAGTGGACCGCCGTAAGAGCGATTCGGAAACTGGTTGCGGAACTCCGGCCTGACATTGTCCAAAGTTTCGACACCAAGCCTAACCTGCTGGCACCCCTTTCGCTGCGCGGAACAGTTCCGGTCGTACGCACGATCAACGGCCTCGGCTGGACATTCTCCTCGCTGGAACCGCGGGCTCTGGCCTTGCGTCCAATCTTTTGCGGACTGCAGTGGCTTGCTTCCTTCTGGACGGCAGCGACGGTGTTTCAGAACCGGGACGATGAGGCCTTCTTCAAGCGCTTTCGATTAATTGAACCCGGCAGCGGAAGAGTGATCCGCAGTTCTGGCATCGACGTCGATGCGTTCGCCATGGCGAGGCATCTTGCTCCGCCGGCAACGAAAATGCGCAAGGAATTAGGGCTCCAGTCAGCGGAGATCGTGATTTTTGTGGGCCGGCTGACCCGCCAGAAGGGCATCCCGATACTGCTTCAAGCAGTGCCCCGCGTCCTTTCCAAAAGACCTAACGCTCGTTTCGTGCTTGTCGGCCCTTGGGAGTCCGAAGGTCCATTTGCAGTCGACAAGTCGGAAATCGATCGACACGCTCCTCATGTTATCGCGCTTGGCCCACGACGCGATGTTTCAGCCCTTCTTGGCATGGCCGACGTGTTCGCCTTCCCCACACAATATCGGGAAGGAATCCCGCGCGTCCTGCTCGAGGCAGGGCTGGCGGGTTTGCCCATCGTTGCCTCGAACATGCCCGGCTGCAATGAAGTGGTCGAGGATGGATGGAACGGCTATCTTGTCCAACCGCACGACGCCAATGGTCTTGCATCTCGAATAGTTGACATCCTTTCCGACCGCAGTCGCGGAAAGGTCATGGGCGGTCGTTCCGTCGAACTTGTCCGGGAGCAGTTCGCGCTGCCGCGGGTGGTGGCCCAATATTGCGATCTGTACAAAAATATCCTTGGCGCCAAACCCCACAGCGATCTCGCCCGACCGGCGTCTCCGATCTTGTTTGGAGAGGGTGCTGCGAGAAGCAGATTGGACTGGCGCCGATGATCCGGGACGCGATCCTGGCCTGCGGCCTCGCAACGACCTATGCGGTGCAACTCGACATTCCAGGGTCGCCCTTAGGGGTTGGCGAACTGTTCATCGTACTTTGGATCATGCTGTCGATTGGGCGCGTACTCGCCGGGGGCCACCTGGAGACAAGGCCGGCGCTGACACGCCTTGTGAGCTTCTGGACGATCATGGCGCTTGCTCTCGGGATCGGCACCGTCGTCGGCTATCTGACCACAATTCTATATCTGACGGGCCTGATGCACGATACGATGGCCTACCTGCTGTTGGTCAGCATCACCTGCCTTGCCGCTGCAGAACCCGACGCTGATCGCCGGCTGCGTCGTACTGGCTGGTGGGTTGTGGGCATCGCGAATATCGCGCTTGCCATTCAGCTGGGACAGGGCTGGGGCTGGATCCCCCAAGCTGGCGTCGATCCCTGGTACTGGGACCGCTTTCGTGGCTGGTCGCATAATCCAAACCAGCTCGCGCTCTACTGCGCAATCTTTGGCCCGCTAGCCTTGCATCTTGCGACCACCACCAGCAATCGATGGGGCAGGTTTCTTGGGATCGCCAGCTTGTTCCTGACCTTCTATGTCGGGAGGCTGACAAAGAGCGATACCTATTTGTACACCAGCATCCTGACCTGCCTGACGTTCCTCGGGCTGCGGATCAGGACATGGCTCAAGACCGGTGGCAACAGAGTCAGCTTTTCACGGCAAGCCGTCCTCCTGTTGCTTGTCGGTATCCTTCCGTTGGCGATCGCGATAACCCCTTACGCCGTAACTGAGGCGAGCGTCCTCGAAAATTTCGCCAAGGGCCTGACCAAGGACAAAGGCGGCGAGGCCACTGCCGAAACCGTCGCACTCCGCGTGCATCTCTGGAACGAAGCGCTGGAGAAGGGCGCCGAATCCGGGTCGCTGGGCCTTGGTCCAGGTCCGCATCTCGAGCGCCCATCAGTGTTCGACTCGCAATTTCTGGAACGGCCCTTCGAGGCTCACAACACGATCCTCGACCTGTACACTCAAGGTGGTCTCATTGCGGTTCTGGCGCTGGTCTGGATAGTCGGCGCCGCCATCATATCGGTGTGGCGTGCGAAGCTCGACGCGCTGTTAGCGCTCGTGGTGTCAATCATCATCTTCGGGATGCCGCATCTGATCATCCGCCACCCGATCGTATGGTTTGCGCTAACCATCTGCCTTGTCGCCGGTACGCCGAAAGCAGTTTCTGCAATCTCCAACAATCCGGGGTAATGGTATGTGTGGTATTGCCGGAATTCTTCTTGCCTCCGATTCAGCCGACACGAGGCCGCTCAGGGCAATAGAGCAGATGACGGCCGCACTTCGTCACCGCGGGCCGGATGGCGAGGCATTCTGGGTAAACTGTGAATCGGGGGTCGCCTTCGGTCACAGGCGGCTGGCCATAGTTGACCTGTCGGAGGCTGGCCGTCAGCCGATGCATTCTGAAAGCGGCCGATATGTCATTACATTCAACGGCGAAATATACAATTTCCGTGATTTGCGCCGTGAGCTGGAGAGTACAGGCCATCATTTTCGGAGCGCCAGCGATACCGAAGTCATGCTCGCCGCAATTGAGAGTTGGGGCCTCGAAAAAGCACTCACCCGTTTCGCCGGCATGTTCGCTTTAGGATTGTGGGACCTTAGGACAAGGACGCTCCATCTCGCCCGCGACCGAATGGGTAAAAAGCCGCTTTATATCGCCTCAACACGCGATGCACTTGTTTTTGCTTCCGAGTTGAAGGCGATCAACCGTTTTCCAGGGTTTTGCCAGGAGCTCGATATCGATGCGGCCGCGGCAATGCTTTCGAAGGGATGGGTACCGGATGACAGCTGCATTTGGCGAGGCGTGTTCAAGCTGCCGCCGGGTTCGGTCCTGTCGGTAACGGCCGCTGAGTTCTCCGGGGAACGCAGTGTCGCCTCTCTGTCGCATCGCATTCGACGCTGGTGGTCGCTGGCCGAAGCCGCCACGGAAGGGCGGGCGGAACAGGTCGCCGGCAGCGACGAGGAACTCACCAATGAACTGGACGGCCTGCTTCGACTTGCCGTTCGGGAGCGCATGATCGCTGACGTCCCGCTCGGGGCCTTCCTGTCGGGCGGAATAGATAGCTCGACGGTTGTGGCCCTTATGCAGGCTCAATCGGAAAAGCCCGTGCGCACGTTCACGATCGCTTTCGGAGAGGGCGGGTTCGATGAGGCTCCCCACGCTGCGGAAGTCGCGCGCCATCTGGGGACCGACCATACCGAACTCCACCTTTCGGCTGCCGTAGCGCGCGACGTCATTCCAGAACTGCCGCAGATCTGGGACGAGCCATTCGCTGACGAATCGCAGATACCAACTCTGCTGGTGGCGCGGCTCGCCCGGCGGCACGTTACGGTGGCTCTGTCGGGCGACGGTGGCGATGAATGCTTCGCCGGCTACGCCCGCCACTTCATGGCGGCCCGCCTGCGACGACAGCATATTCTGCCGTCAGCACTGCGTCGGGCGCTCGCGGCAGGCACTGGGTTATTGGCCCGTGCAGCCCGCCACGATCTCGTCGGCAAGCTGCCGCTTTCGGAGGGTGCACGGCATGCGCTTCGGGGGGATCGGCTGAATCGCCTAGCTCAGCTGCTTGCTGCAGCCAACGAGGACGAGTTGTATCGGCGACTTACGGGATCATCGAACGAGAACCTGAGCCTCCACCAGCCACCCTCATCAATTCACGTCGATCACCGGCTTGATGGGCTGCTGTCCCGTCTTTTGTATGACGATATGGCTGGATACCTCCCCGGGGATATATTGGTGAAGCTGGACCGCGCCAGCATGGCCAACAGCCTCGAGGGGCGATGCCCGCTGCTCGATCATCGGGTTGTCGAATTTGCCTGGCGCCTGCCGACGAATACGAAAGTTCGTAATGGCAAAGGCAAGTGGATTCTTCGTCAGTTGTTGCGCCGGTACGTTCCGCAGCGGCTGATCGAGCGGCCGAAGCAAGGTTTTGATGTTCCTATAGCAGTCTGGCTGAGAGGCCCGCTGCTGAGTTGGGCAAACGACCTTGTCGCCGATATGCGTTTGTCCGGAGACGGGATTTTCGACCTTGCAGAGGTGGATGCGTGCTGGCGCGATCACGTTGACGGCAGGCACGACCATTCTCGTGAATTGTGGCCCGCTTTGATGTTCCAGGCCTGGCACAACGAGGCAAGGCGGCCATCGCCCACAGCAACGGGTTCTCGCGTGCCCGAACTTACAGGAGATTAAGATGGAAGGGTCCATAGTTAGCCGCATCCACCTTCCGCACGTTAACGAAATGCACGTGCCTGCGCGCGAAATCGCTCCGCGCATGAAACGGCCTTTACGCGAACAGATGGACACGCAAACCCCATTCCATCAGCTCCTCATTACCCTCTCAAGAAAAAAATGGTTCCTGCTGGCCATGGTCATCACTGGCGGTGTATTAGCCGCGCTTGCGGGTCTTGCACGGCCTGCCCTGTATGAAGCCACCGCACAGGTAATCGTCGACGCACCTAGTAGAGCAGCCCCTGCCGGCGGCTCGGTCTCTACTCAAGATGTGCTGGATTCCAGCATTGACGACCACATCACCATGCTCTCGTCGCAAGGCCATCTGCGAAGCGTGGTGGCAGCGCTGCGCAAAACGGACGCTCTCAACAATACTAGAAAGGTTGATGCTGCTACCGAAAATTCTGCTGCTGACCCTGCGGGCGTCGAGCCGCCGAAGTTGCGCTCGGGTACAGCCGATCTGCTGGCCAAAATTTGGCCGCGAAGCACTCCGGCGGAGCCAGATGCGGCTGAACTCAAGATACTCCGTAAGGGTATAAGGATCGGCCAGGAGCTGCGATCGAGGGTCATCAGTGTCGGCTTCACCGATCACGATCCGGCGCGAGCTGCTTTGATCGCCAATACCTTTGTCCAAGTGTATATTGGCGATCTGGCAAGGAAAAGCCAAGCATCGGACAGACTGGAACTTGAATCGATAGTTGCCGGACTTCCAGCTACACAGAACAGTCTCGCAGAAGCGACCGATCGTCTTGAGAGGTATCGGCTGAGCCATGGCGCGATCGACCAAGGTGCAGCGGATAATGCCGCCAAGGAGATAGTCGAACTCACCCAGCAAATCTCCTTGTCGAAAGCCGATCTCTCCGCATCGGAATCTCGACTTCAACACATTCAGGACTTGCGAAAGGGGGGCGCGTCGGTTGCCGCGGTAGCCGAAACCATCGGATCACCCGTGCTGGCCGATCTCTTGGCACGCCAGGCCAACGGCACAACAGATGAGGATGTCACAAATGCGATCGATCGTGAGATCGAACAAGAAATCGCCCGCGTCGCTGCCGAGACGAACATCTATCGCTCCCAAATAGCGGTGCTGCAAAAGCGTAAGGACGTCCTGGATGCGGTTGTGGCCGATACAGCCGGCCGGCTTTCCGGATTGCGCGCTCTCGAGCCCCAGGTCGGCATCCTGACGCAGCGCTACAACGACCTTTTGACCCGGCAACAAGACTTGATGCGGCGTATCGCAAGTCCATCCCCCGGAGTCAGGCTTCTCTCAGCGGCGTGGCCTCCTACCAATCCAACGACTCTGTCGCCAATATTTCTTATTCCGCCCGGCATGGTTGTGTTTGGCCTGATTGGGGGGATCTTCATACTTGTCCGCCAGCGCTTCGATAGCACCTTGCACGGAGAGGCCGAAGCTGAAGCCGCGCTCAAAGTTCCGTGCCTCGGGCTGATACCCCAGGCTGCCACAACGCACGCGAGGCGACTGCAGCAGCTGGTTTCAGGTCAGCAGGAGTCAAGATACAGCCGCGCCGTGACGGCCCTGCTTGTCGCTGCAGCGCCCCAGCGGGCGAGGGATTGCTCGAACATAATCTTGATAACATCCTGCAGTGAGGATGATGGCAAGACCGAGCTCGCATGGAGCATGGCCTTGGCGGCCACAAGACTTGGAGGGCGAGTACTCTTTATTGATCTGGACCGCACGGACCGCCGCCTTACAGGCGAGTTTGTGAAGGAATTCAGCGCACGTAAGCCGCACAATTTTTTTGGAGACTATATCAATGACCGTTGTGCGCTGCGTGATGCGATAGCTGGAATGTCGGCAATCGGAATCGATTTCATGGCGCTCGCACCGTCGGAGGATCTGCTGCCCTTACTGTCCAGTGTCGATGGCTCCCCTTTCAAAGATGAACTGCACTCGGTCTATCGGGTGGTCATCATAAATGGGCCGCTGGGGCTTGAGGGACCAGAGGCCAGACTCCTGACAGGCTGGGGTGACGTGGTTCTTTTCGCCATTCGCTGGGCGAAAACGCGACGCAGCATCGCGCGAGGCGTCCTAGACTTGCTTGCGGGCGATACGCCAGCTTCGGTTCCCGTCGCAAGCGTTCTCACGAAGGTTAATCTCAGGAAGCACGCGGGTTACCGGTTTGGAGACAGCGCTGATCTCTTGCTGGAGGGAGCATGACGAGCTCGGCTTTTACTGTTGCCTACTTCCCACCACCGCCCGTTGAAAATCCCCGTTTTAGGCGCCGCGCCGATCGGCTGCCGGCGCGGGCCATTCGCCCGTAGCCGGGGTTGCCGCGGAGAGATCCGTCCGGAGCGTGGGGCCGAGGTGTCACAACGGAACCTACTGGCCAGGAGCCGCCGGACGGGCATTCATGAATTTCGGGAGCAACGCCTGAGGCGACGCCCCTGATGCCATCCTTCGTCTGCTTGGCAGGTCCAGCAGCCTGGTGGTGTCAAAATCACCTTCCCGCTGCAAGCGGCGTGGCACCGCTCATTACTGCTTGGCTTGGCGATGAATCCGTGGCGCAGGTGACGAGACTTTGTCGATTTTAGCCCAGAGTGCGCTCCCGCCCATCGTAGATGCGTTCCTGATGGCGTATGCCCATGCCGGCAAGCGTGACGGTGAAATCGCAAGGGCGGTCAAACCTTGCGCCATTCGTTGCGCTTTGCTTCGCGGCAAGGCCCGCACGAACTCACTCACACTACCTGGTTTTTGTCCCTTACGCAAAAAGCTGTGGACGATGTCTTGCTTCAGGAATTTGGCGAGATTGAACGGCTCGCGCTCGCATTTGCTCAATTGCAAGCCGTGCCGCCGACATATGGCATCGAAGGCTCCTTTCGTCCATCGGCCAATGTGGTTTGGTGGCATGTCTACGAGCGAACCGTGAGACTCCATATAGTACGTTCTGTTTTCATTTGGCACGGCAATGAAAACAGATCCTTGCGCCTTCAGAAGATATTTTAAGCGAGCAAAAACCTCATCCACTTGGTCCATATGCTCGAAGACCTGAAACATGAAAATAAAATCGAACGCCCCTTTCATGGAATTGAAGCTGCCATCTCGAAAGTCGCTTGCAAATGTCTTGAAGCCTTTTGACGCCAGTACTGATCGCGCCGTTTCATTGTAGTCGACGGCAGAAATATCCGAAGTATGGAAGAATTTATTCTTGATGCGGTCGAGAAAATACCCAAACCCCGATCCCACTTCGAGAGCAGTCTTTCCGCCAGTATTCAGGCCCGCGAGCTCTTCGATTGTTCTTGCATATTCCCATTTCATAGTTGGATAAGAAGGGTACGCCCAGGCTAAGTTATAAAACTCAAAGCCGCCGGCGACGAACGGATCTGCGAAACCGAATCCACAATCTGCGCATTTGCGAATGTCGCAAGTGTTACGGCCCCAGAGATCCGACAGGTGGCTTGTTAACTTTCGGGAGCGATCGGGGTCCTGACGCGGATTGATGAAATGTCGAGAGGCCTCGTCTGCTGTCACTTCGAACAATTTTGCGGTTGATACACTGCCACACGCCGGACAAATGGTCATCTCGCTATCCCCGAAGCCTGGACGAAGGAAAGCCGCCTTCGACGGTGTAGAATGCGTGCCAGCCGGCCAACGCAGGCCTCAATGATGCCGCCACGCTAAATTCGCCTCTGGCTACGCAACCGGCCCAGTCTCGGGCGGATGGCGAACACGTAAGTAAGAATGTGCTGGCTCGCAATTTTCATAACTGATGGGCGAAGAATTTGCATGGCATCTTGGATCGTCGCTCGCCATGACTGCTGGTGGAATCTGCTGGGAATACGAGCAACCCGCAGCGCCCGTAACAAAGTCTCGGGGCGAGGGAGGTGTTTACGATCCTGAATTAGATTCCAGTTAAGCTCTTTGACGGCAAGAGTTACTTGATCAACTTCATCAAAATTCTTAGTTGTAGTGATGCTCGGGTGATTGGTCGCGTCGTAGAAGATCAAGCCGTCATTTATCGCGACCATGTCTCCGTGGCATGCCAGGTCAACAAAGAACAGCTGGTCGACTCCGGCCGGGATAGAATTGTGCGCGCGCATCAGGCAACCCGCGTGAATGACGTCGCGGTTGATCAACAGCGTCGACGGGATGATCCCGAGGCTCCGCGTCGTACGGACCAGATAGAGGTCCGTTAGGCATTGCTGGCTCGAGTAGACGGAGATCCGTTGTCGCCCTTGCGGTGGCAATCGGAATTTCATCCGATCGTCTTCAATTATATTCGCGGCACAGGTCATAAATGCAGCCGAGGGATGCTTGGTGGAAACCTCGGCAAAGGTCTTGAGTGCGCCTGGGGCGAGCCAGTCATCGTCATGGAGCAGCTTGATCCATTTTCCGACGCAAGCGAGCATGGCGTTGTTGGTATTCTCGACCTGACCCCGGCCCCGACCGTTCTCGACAATTCGGATGCGAGGCTCGGTCCGTGCATACTCGGTGACGATTGCCCAGGTCGCTCCCTCTCGGCCCTCGTCGTCGCTGACGACCAGCTCCCAACTGGCGAAATCTTGACTCAGAATGCTATCCATCGCCCGGCGGATCGTGTCCGGTCGGCGAAAGGTCGGGATGGCAACTGAAATGAAAGGGCGCAGTCGCGAAGCATCAGCGCGATGATGTTGGTCAACCACATCGGTCGTTAGAAGCTGATCAAGCTGCGAGTGCTTCATGGTGTTTTTCCCTCGAGATGATGACTCTGCTTTGGTATGGCGGCTCCCGATGGTTCGACGTAGTGGCGGAGAAGATACAGAGAGGCCGCCGTTTTCAGTGCAAACCCGACGGCGCCGCCGGCCGCCATCAGATAAATGACTTTGAGTGGTTCCCAACCTGCCTCAGCACCGGCGAGTAGCGGGCCAAATACAAGCGCCGTCCGCGCGCCGTCGACGAGAAGTCGTACCTCTTGCCGTCGCAGAAGAGCCGGGACATCTTGAAGCGGTGTCGACAACGCCTGCGTGGCACCCATGAACGCCAGCGCGGTCATAATGTCTGCGGCGGGAACCCAGGGCGCGCCCAAGAGGGGAACGACGATATATGGCGCGGCCAGGCCAAGCGCTAATATTGGCAATGCGGTGAGGCCGGCTGAAAGCATCAAGAGGCCGTGCGCGGTGCCGAGCAAATGGGCGCGACTGCTGGTTTTGTTCGCCTCAGATACAAAAACATTGCTAAGCGGGTTGGCGATCAGCGTGACGGGTGCAGTCACCAGCCGTGACGCAACTCCCAGGTAGCCGGCAAAAGCGGCGCCAAACAGCGAACCAACGAGTATTGCGGGAAGATTGATGATGGCAAAACTCGCTAGGGCCGACGGAATGTCAAACAATGGAAACTTGTATTCTCGCCTGGCGACTGCAAAGACGGTCCGCCACGGCGCTCGGGCGATGCCGCCTATGTCCTTCCTGCTCAGAATCCGAGAGCCGAGGATTCCGATGAAGATGAATTGGCTCAGGATATGAGCATGCACCATCGCGTCGCCTCCGAAATGGGCGAGCCCAAAAGTTAGTTGCAGCAGGGCCATGGTCACCGGCAAAATCAGGCGGCCGAGGGCGAAGTCGCGTAGCAGGCCTACGCGCAGACTCCAGCAGTTCATTGCTTCGACGAGGCCGGCACCCCCCATCCCAAGTGGAATGAGCCAGGCGAGGTGGCCAACTCGCGCTGGAGCGATGCTCGCCCACAGCAGTCCTGCCCCAAAGGCCAGGACACTCGTCACCAAGACAGCCAGGAGAATGAGCTTAACGGTCACGTACGCCTGCGCACTGTCCTTGACCCCATAAAGCGAGGCCTCGAAACGCAATGCTGCGATCGCACCGAGGATGTTTACGATCGACAGGTAAATCGTGAAGATCCCGAAATCTGCCGGGGAATAGAGCCGGGCCAAAACGGGAATGGCGGCGACCAGGGTCAGCTGGCCGGCAATCGCCATGGCCGAAACGCCTCCTGCCGCGCGAAGAATACCGCCGATCGGGCTTGGAGGAACACGGGTGATTATTTTCTCGACCGTAGCAACCGTCCTGGATCTCAGAAAGTAGCTTTGGGACATGAGCTCGCGATTCCGAGGAGGCAAAATGCGGTCGAATAGAGCTTACGATGGAGCCCGAACGTCACCATCATCCATCTGAATGACATTGTTCGGCAGAGCGCGGATGCGGCGAATTCTTTGTGCTCCGTGCCAAGTGCAACTTCAGTCTCCGAATCGAGATCGCTCATTGGAACTGCCCGCGATAAGCTGATTTGCGCGAGGATCGCGCGGGGCATCGATGACCGGAAAATGTCGTCGTGACGCTGTGCGGCATCAGCTGATCTTTTGACCAGACCAGCAGCCCCGACAGGATAACAGACGCGTGGATCCGTCGCTCCGACAAGGCGCGGATCACACGGTGGCCTCTACATGCACCAACGTTTGTTGCCGTATGCTGGTCGCGGCATCCCTTCCATGAAAGTCCCGGTACCATTCGACAAAGCGTTGCACTCCGTCCTCAAGCCGCGTCGTCGGGGCGAAGCCGACGGCCTTGCGAAGGTCGCTGACGTCGGCGCGTGTCTCTAAAACGTCGCCAGGCGGCAACGGCACATCCACGCGAAGCGCCCGGCAGCCAAGGGCGGTCTCGATGATCGAAATGAGCCGGTTGATCTCCTCGGGCCAGTCGTTGCCGATGTTGTAGACGCGATGCGGCGCGGAACTTGTAGCAGGATCGGCGGTGAAGGGGTCCCAATGCGGATCGGGCCGCGGCGGTGCAGCAAGTGCTCGAACCACGCCCTCAGCGATATCGTCGATATAGGTGAAGTCTCGCCACACGCGGCCGGCATTGGCTACTTCGATTGGATTCCCCTCGATAATCGCACGCGTGAACATATAGACCGCCATATCGGGCCTGCCCCAGGGGCCATAAACGGTGAAGAAGCGCAGTCCAGTCATAGGTAAGCCGAACAAGTGACTGTATGAGTGCGCCATGAATTCGTTTGAACGCTTGGTTGCGGCGTACAGACTGACAGGATGATCGGCGCCGTGATGCTCGGAAAACGGTATGGTTCGATTTGAGCCGTAGACGGAGCTCGAAGAGGCATAGACGAGGTGACTAACGCCGAAGTGCCGACAGCCCTCAAGAACGTTGAGAAAGGCTATTATGTTCGATTGCAGATAGGCATGCGGGTCAACTAGTGAATGTCGCACGCCGGCCTGAGCCGCGAGATGCACAACGTTTGAAGGTCGAACTTCTGAAAACAGCAACTGGACACGCGCCGCATCCGCCAGATCAATTCGCATCGGAGTGAAGCCCGACTCGGTACAGAGGCGCGCAAATCGCGCTTCCTTGAGTCGTGGATCGTAGTAGGGGGAGAAATTGTCGACGCCGATGACTTCGACACCCAGACGCAAAAGCCGCAAAGCGACGTGAAAACCAATGAAGCCTGCCGCGCCGGTGACGACGATCGGTCCGGTCCGTGCCAGTCTCTTCACCGCGCGGTCCGAACGCGATCGAGCGATTTCCACCTTCTCCGCTGCGGCAAGAACAGACTCGCTGCCTAGATCGTTGTCCAACTTGTCGCCTTTCGAATCCGTTCGACAGTACCGAATGGCCGGTCCGGGATTGCGGCTTCCGTCATGCGGTGCACGACCTGCCAAGTCATGACACTCCAACTTGCGCCGTCTGAATCCCCGGGCGGATGCCGACGTCCGGCGATGGTATCCAGTGGCCTGCCTCTACGGCAGGACCGAAATGCGGCCAAGAAGGGCCACCAGTTCCGCCTGGCGTTTTGTTTCGGTCTTGGCGAACAGCGAGGCAAGCTGGGAACGGATCGTGGTGCGGCTGAGGCGCCAGCTGCGAGCGATCTCCAAAGGAGCGTCGCCCTGAGCCAGGCGCAAGGCGAGGTGCGTTTCTGCGCTCGTCAGGCCAAACATTCTTTGCAACGTGCGAGGATTTGGCCCAGATCTGTTATCCCGATCCAGCAACGCCACAATGCTCGTTCCGTCGGGAGCGATAACGCCGTTCTCGTTCAGAATCACCGGACGGTCGCCTCTGCTGCGGATCACCACCCAGGATAGTGAGCCCGGCAGGAATTGACCCGGAACATTTGCGATCAGCCGCCTTAGGGCGGTCGTAAGCCCGCTCGCAGTGTCGGCCGCTTCCCCCTGGCGCTCAAGCGTGGTTTGGGCGGCTGCGTTCCACTCGACCACCTTTCTCTCGCGATTCAGCACGAGATAGCCACAGCCAATGCGATCAAGCACGCCGGTTATGGATTCCAGACTGCGGCCTTTTTGTTCGCCGAACCTTGCGTCCAATAGATCCGATGCGCGATCGGCAAGGTGACCAGAAGAGGGCCGCGTATTCCGCGCTTCAAAATCATACCTGGTCCTCGTAGCAATGTACCGATTGCTCGAAGAAGCATTGACCTGTCTATCGATCAGATTCATTTTCTACCCCTAACCCAAAGTTTCACACGCCCGAAATAAGTATTCGGGATTCATGTAGTCTTCTATGTGTCGCTGGATTCTAGTCTTCTATGCGCTGACGGATAATATGTTCATCGCCACCTTGAAAAACTTAATATGATCCGACAGTTCTAAGGCAGCTCTTAGGCCCCGCTGCGTCCGATAAAATGCGCGCTATGATAGCGGTATGGCAATCCGGCAGTGGTACTAAGCTGTACGTTTTTTGCTCTAGTCTCGACGGGCTAGTCAGAAGGTTGTAGTCTGTGTCCATGAGCTCGCAGTCGCGCAGGTCGAATTCGAACCCGTCGGGCAGATTGCTAACTCATATTGCCTCTGCATCGGTGTTAGCTGCCACACTGATATTTGAAATCAAATCGTCAGCCTATATTGGGCAAGGCGCCAGTTTTCTGGAATTTATTCCGGCTATTATTATTATCGCCTATCTCGAAGACCGCGTGGCAGCGCTTGCTGCGACCATTCTGATGGTGACTGTCGGCCTGTGGGCGCGAGGACACGATCACATTTCAAATGGAGATTGGGCACGCGCAATCCTGCTTCTGGTTTCGGGCGGGGTAATTGCCATGACGTTCCATCGCCTTCGGCAGGACTTGCGTGAGTTGCTGGAAGTCGCGGAGGCCAGGCTAGCTGCCGTCGAAGCGACAGAAAGCCGCTATCGTTGGGCCTTCGAACGTGCTGCCCTGGGATTCGCGAACACCAACGAGAAAGGTGAGTTGCTTCAGTCCAACAAACGCCTTTGCGAGATGACCGGGTACAAGGAGGAGGAGCTTGCCCAATTGCGGCTCGATACGCTCGCCCATCCGAACGACCGGCATACCTTGGCGCAATTGTTGGCAAGGCTGGGCAATGACATCTCTTCGTTCGTTTCCGAGGTCCGTCTGTTAAGAAAGGACGGTATGGCATTCTGGGCTCGGCTAACGCTTTCTTCGTCCGTGCCCAAGGGGGGACTCTCGGAGAGCATCTTCGTGGTGGTCGACGATATTTCGGAACGACGCGCTGTTCACGAAGCGCTTCGGGCTCAGAAGGAATGGCTGGACCTCGCTCTGTCTGCTGGACGCTTGGGCACGTGGCGCATCGACCTTAAAGACGGGACAGTCACGGGCTCGGACACGTTCTGGGACATTCTCGGCCTGGCCCAGGCCAATAGCCGCAGTTTGGAGGAACTGTCAGCTGTCGTCCATCCGGCGGACTGGCCAAAGCTGGCGGCATCGAGAAAGGCCGCACCATCGGTCACGAATTACGATGTTGAGATACGTGTCCGCCGACCGGACGGACATATCCGCTGGGTTGCGCTGCGCGGAAGGGAGGAAAGACATGATGATGGTGGACAGCGGCTTGGAGTGGCTGCCGATCTGAGCGAGAGACGACAAACCACGCTGCTGCGTGCCGCGGCAAAGAAGCGGGAGCGCATCATGCTCGAACAGCGTCATAGATTCGGCAATGTTTTCGCGGTGATCACGGCGCTCGTGAAGATGGTCGATGTTCCCGGAAACAACGTCGCCAAATACAAGGAAATGCTGATCGATCGGATACGCGCGCTCGAGGCAACCCATTTGCTTCTTTCACGCAACGGCAGCGTATCGGGGGCGATAAACGATCTCGTTGCGCAAGAGTTGCACCCTTATATGGGGACACGCGCCATATCGGTCAGCGGTCCGTCCGTGGCGATATCGGGAGGCGCCGCCGAGAGTTTTGCAATGATCGTTCACGAGCTTGCCACCAATTCCATGAAATACGGAGCGCTTGGCGATTCAAAAGGCCGGATCGACGTAAGCTGGACGTTCGCAGCTGAAGACACAGGCAGCGATGTCGTGTTCGAGTGGGTGGAATCGGGGCGGCGGCGGACCTCAAGTGTAGTCCGTCATGGCTTCGGTTCCATGATAATCGGAGTGGATGGAGCGCCGCTTGTCGGTCACTCTCCCAGGCTGGAAATATCGGACCAAGGGTTGCGGTATTCGCTGCGGCTGTCGCGCAAGGAAATCGGATTGTAGTGCAGTGCTACAATCGGAAGCAGATATCTAAAGGCGGGTGGCGCTGAGCGGCCTTTGAGATGGGCAGTGTTCTTTCCAAGAATGTCGTTGGCCCAAAGCTGCGCCGTGGCTTTGGGATATGCAGTAATATGCGTGAGGAGTCATGGGATGCCGTTGCACGTCCAAAAGGACGCGCGGCGCTCTAGCTGGCATGTCTCGAAAGCCAAGTCTTCAGCATAACGGCAGCCTCGGTCCGATTGCGTACCCCCAATTCACGCAGAACCGCAGCAGCGTGGATTTTCGTGGTCGCCTCCGCGATTTCCAGATCGCGCGCAATTTCCTTGTTTGAATAGCCTTCCGCCATCAGCTTGAGGACTTCCTTTTGCCTCGAGGTCAGCCTGCCAAGGTTGACGCCAGCGGTACGTCGCTGTGGGCCCTTCTCGGAGTGGGTATGCGCGTGGGTTGCTTGCGTTGCACCCGAGCGTGACAGAAGTGCGGGAACATAGATGCGCCCGGAGAGGATTTCATTGACGGCCAAAACAACCTCTTCGTCCGTCTGCGACTTTACGATGTAACCGTGAAGCCCGATCGACAGAGCCGTGAGTATTTCCGAGCGTGAATCGTTTCCGGAAACGATCGCAAATCGCGTATCCGGATAGGCGGACAGGATCCCGCCGAGCACTTCTTGATTGAACAGGCCTGGCATATTCAGATCCAGGATCGCGAGATCCACGAACGATTGCTCCGCCAGCAAACTGAGCACCGCGTCGAAACAAGACGCTTCAAATATCTCTACACCTGGAATGCCTGCGGTCAGTGCCAATCGCAAGCCGCGACGATACAAGCCGTGATCGTCGGCGATGACGATTCGATACATTGAACTACCCCAACGCGTATCTGAATGGATTGAACGGTGATGGGCCTGAAGTCGTAGCCATTCACTCGTCGATTCATCCAGCCGACGCCGCGGCACCCCCAACACCACAAACGCCGAATTTCTAATATAATCTTAAATAACGGGAAACGCTCCTCTTTTTTTTGCCCCTTGTGAGCGAACCCGCCGAACGTCGTCGAACATACGTTCTGACCTTTTGGAAAGCTGACAGACCGGCTGGTCATTCAGCACTGCCATAGATCCAAAGATATAGAACAGCAAAACGGCCGAATTGTTACCATTCGAATGCACGACGACATCCACCCCGACGGCCACATACCATCCAGATGCAATGTCCGGATCAGGGATCGGTGGGGAAATCTCACCGGTCTTCTGCGGGAAATCTCACCGGTTCTTCGGAGGGGCAAAGAACGTGTTTCCCGGGTGCTGACCAAGGCAGGATAGCCGGCCCGTGACGATAGCGTTCAGGCCGAATGAACAAGGGAGGACCAGGATGAAAGCGGTGATTCAATGTGGAGGAATGGGAACACGCCTCCGCCCCTTCACTTCGGTCTTGCCGAAGCCGCTCATGCCGATCGGCGCACGGCCGGTTCTCGAGATGCTTCTGAAATGGTTGCGACGCAACGGTATTCAGGAAGTCTATATTACAACCGGGTATCTCGGCCACTTGATCCGCACCGTGTGTGGAGATGGCTCGCAGTGGAACCTGAAAATTCGATATACGCAGGAGATGGAGCCGCTTGGCACCATCGGGCCACTGTCTTTGATCAGGGATGAACTGACGGAGCCGTTTATCGTTCTCAATGGCGACGTCCTTACGGATCTAAGCCTCAGTCGATTTGTAGCAGCGCACCGTAAGCACACCGATCCGGTGACGATCGCAACAGCCTGTCGTCTGATCAAGATGGATTTCGGCGTCATCGACGAAGTCGACAATACCGTGCAGGTCTTTCGCGAGAAGCCGACCCTCTCGCATCTGGTCAGCATGGGAATTTACTGCATGAACCCGGACGTTCTGCAGTTTATCCCATCCGGCATACCCTTTGGGTTCGACGACCTGATGCTGCAGATGATGCAGAACGGCACAACCGTGCACGTGTACAAGCATGAGGGTCTCTGGCTCGATATCGGGCGCGTCGACGACTTCCAGAACGCACAGACCATTTCCTGGGAAGACCAATCGGCCTCGATCGAGGTCACCGCGACGGCTGCATGATGAAGTCACGAGCTCGGTTCCCACAATTATCAGTCTAGGAGGTTGTGATGCTCTTGGTCAGTGCCCCGATCCTGGGTGTGCCGGAAAAGACTGCTTTGACCAAGGTCATCGACAGCGGCTGGCTGACAATGGGGGAGCAGGTACGAGCCTTCGAACAAGCTTTTGCCGACGTCCATGGTGCGGAGGATTGCGTCGCGGTCGGTTCTTGTACGGCAGCGCTTCATCTCATTTTGCACGCACTTGGCATCGGACCGGGCGACGAGGTGCTGGTGCCATCCTTGACTTTCGTGGCGACCGCAAATGCGGTCCTCTATGTCGGTGCGACACCGGTCTTCGTGGACATCGAGTCAGCCGACGTGCCGCTGATGTCGATCGTGGAAGCCGAAGCGAAATGCACGACCCGCACCAAGGCAATCATTCTCGTCCATTTCGCCGGCTACCTCGCCGATCGGGAACAATGGCAGAGGTTCGCCCGTGCCCGGGGGCTGCATATCGTCGAGGACGCGGCGCATGCGCCGGGCTTGAAGGAGGTGGGGACATTTGGTGCCGCGGCCGCCTTCAGCTTCTACGGCAACAAGAACATGACCACGGCGGAAGGCGGGGCTGTGATCGCCAGGGATGCCGGTCTGCTCGAGACAATCCGCCAGGCGCGTGGACATGGGATGACCACCGGGACACGTCAAAGGCTGAACAGCCGCACCCCTCAGTATGATGTCACCATGCTCGGATTCAACTATCGCATGGATGAATTGCGGGCTGCGATCGGACTCGTCCAGCTGCAAAATTTGCAGGAGTGGAATGAGATCAGGCGTATCCTGGTCATGCTGTATCGCCGTCTCATAGCCAAGCATTGTCCGGCCGTGACCATCCCGTTCCACGAGCCGCGGACGTCGGCCTACCACATCATGCCTATCCTTTTGCCACGTTACGCCGACAGGCAAGACGTCATCGACGCACTGCGCGCGCAAGGGATACAAACCACTATCCACTACCCGCCGGTGCACCAGATGACGCTCTATCGTGAGCTTATCCCCGATACTCATTTGCCGCGCACCGAAGATTTCGCGCAGCGCGAGCTGACGGTACCGCTGCATCCGCAGGTCACGGCACCTTTGGTCGAAACGGTGGTTGTCGCTCTTGCCGCAGCGGTTAGCGGTTGCGCTCAGACAGGAACAGCCGCATGAATGCCCTGGACGTAGCCATTCACCGGCCTAACGTCTCAAGTGCCGCCCATGGGACTGTGAGACGAGCAATTGATCTCGTCATTGCTGCGGCCGCGGCGATCGTCTTTGCTCCGCTGATGTTGCTGATTGCCGTGGCGCTGCTGCTGGAAGGCGGTCGGCCCATCTTCTTTACGCAGACCCGCGTCGGGGCCGGTGCTCGCCCATTCCGCATGTACAAGTTCCGCAAGTTCAGCGTAAAATGCGATCCCGGTGGCTTGGCGCTGACCATGGCCGATGACAGCCGCATGACGCCGGTAGGACGGTTCCTCGCCGTCACCAAGTTCGACGAGCTGCCGCAGCTTTGGAACGTCTTCAGGGGCGAGATGGCAATCGTCGGGCCGCGCCCGGAGAGCCTTGTCTTCGCCGATTGTTTTCGCGGGGGCTTCGAGGGTATTTTACAATACAAGCCAGGCTTGCTTGGTCCAGCCCAGGTTCTCTTCCGGAATGAAGCGCATTTTTATCCGCGATCCGTGGACCCGTTACTGTTCTACCGTGAGGTCTTGTTTCCGGCCAAAGCCAGGCTTGACCTTTCCTATTATCCGCAACGCACGATCGTCTCCGATGTCGTCTGGATGGTGCGCGGCCTGCTGGCGGTGCTTGGCGTCGTTTCGCCGCCGCCGATCGAAACTTGAGAGCAGATGGGACATCGGCGCTCTCGTGGATTTGCAAAGTCAGTGCCTCACGTCATAGGGGGAACGCTTGGGTCATGGCATACAAGGGCAGGAAAGTTCTGGTTACGGGTGCCGATGGGTTCATCGGTTCGCATCTCACCGAGGCGCTCGTCCGCAGCGGTGCCGACGTCACCGCGGTGGCTCTCTACAATTCCTTCGACAGCCACGGCTGGCTGGACGATTTACCGGACACTATACGAAGCCAGTTGAACCTCATCCGCGGCGATGTTCGCGACAGCGCGTTCGTTAATCGGATCGTGCGCGGCCAGGCGGTCGTGTTTCATCTCGCCGCACTGATCGCTATCCCGTATTCGTATGCCGCCGCCCAGTCCTATGTGGAAACCAACATCCTGGGCACGGTCAACGTCCTCGAAGCGGCGCGCCAATGGGAGACAGAGCGTGTGGTGCACACCTCGACAAGCGAGGTTTATGGCACCGCGCTGACAATGCCTATCAGCGAGTCCCACCCATTGCAGGGACAGTCACCGTATTCGGCATCCAAGATCGGTGCGGACATGATGGCGGAGTCCTACGCCAGATCGTTCGACATTCCCGTGGTTATCATGCGGCCCTTCAATACGTACGGCCCACGCCAAAGTGAGCGGGCCATCGTACCGACCATCATACGTCAGGCTCTCGATAAAAAATGCCCTGCGATCATGGTGGGAGACACAAGCCCGATCCGCGACCTTACTTTCGTGGAAGACACCGCGGCGGCGTTTTTGACCGCAGGTTCGGCCGAGCTCGAATTTGGCCATGCCTACAACGCCGGAAGCCAGCGCGCTGTGACGATCTCGGACATATTGGATCTGGTGATCGAGTTGAGTGGCTGCAAGAAACCAATTCACCGCGACGAGCGCCGGCTGCGGCCGCAGAATTCCGAGGTGCGTGCCTTGCTGGCCGATTCTTCGCTCCTCGAAAGCAAGACTGGATGGCGCGCCCAGACCAGCCTGCGCGAAGGCTTGGAGCGGACCATCGGATGGTGGCAAGGGCGCCTCAGCGAAGGCCGGGTGCGACACGAAATGGGCTACATGACATGACCTTTCGCCCGCGTGGGTTGGCTCCGCTGTTGATTGCGGCTGCCTTGTCGTTGGATTTGTCCACGGCCAGCGGCCGGCAAGACAGCGCGCCGACACAGTTTGTCGCGCCAGTGATGATGGATCTGCCCGATTATCTCCAACCCGCGACGGATCCAGCCTTCGGGACAGTTTTCATGCGCATCACCAAGCCTGGCGCTCTTGGCAATGGCGTCGTATGCGAGAAGAAATTTTGCAGCCACCGTTATTCCAGCTCCCAGGCATGGAATTCAGACCAGAGCCTCCTCGTCATCACCAACGGCTGCAATGGCATGTGCTTTTTCGACGGGCACACCTATGTCCCGCTTTTCCGTCGCGCTCGATCGGCTGAATGCGAATGGCATCCGCAAAATCCCGATCTGATGATTTGCGTTCAGGACCGGAAAATTTCGACCTGGGCGCCACGGACCAATCGCGAAGACGTGCTGTTCGTGTCGCCGAATTACCATGATCTTCAGTTCGGTCCGTCCAAAGGCAATCCTAGCCGCGACGGCGACCGCATAGCAGTGCGCGCGATCCGTGGGGATGGTGCGATGGTTGCCTTTGCCTATGATCTCAAGCAGCGCCGGAAATTTCCTGACATCGATCTTGCCCAGCTTGCCGGAACGGTCAGCGCCTGCTCGATCTCCCCGCTGGGAGCGAACATCCTGTGCTTTCAGAACGTGAACGAAGACACAGAACAGCGAGCTATTTTCTCCGTCGACGGGACGTTGCGGCAGAGGTGGACGGACCATCATCGGCCCGGCCATGGCGATATGACGGTCGATGATGACGGTAGCGAAGTTTTCGTGGGCATCAGCAAATCCGACCCTGACAAATATCACGTCATCAAAAGGAGACTGATTGACGGGAAGGTCACCTCGCTTATGAAATTTGGCGAAGCGGAGCATGCGTCCGCGCGGGCACTGGACAGGAGCGGCTGGGTGTTCGTGAGCTATGGCGGCAATCCCGATGAGATATCTGCCAATCGCGACTGGGCGCCATATGCGCGAGAGGTGATCGCGCTGCGCCTCGACGGCAGCGGTGAGGTTCGACGAGTCACGCAAACCCACAACGTCCCGTCCGACTATTGGAGCGAAACCCATGCCTCGCCGTCCCCCGACGGCTCACAGGTGATCTGGTCGAGCAACTGGGGCGTGCCTGGCGGGCCAGTCTACGAATTCATCACCCGTCTCGATTGGCCGGAAGAGTCGCGGTCGAACCAGAAGGAGATTGCCGCCAATGGTCCTCGTTAATCGAATCCTTCTTGTCGTGCTCGGCATGCTAGCCGCGATGGAAACGGCCGCTGCGGCGGAAGCACGGGTTGCTTATCGACTTTCCGCCGGCGATACCGTCGAGATAGGAATTGCCTCCATCTCTGAGCGAACGCAACGTGCGGTGGTCCAGATGGACGGCACGATCGCGCTTCCCGAAGTCGGGATGGTTTCGGTTGGCGGCCTGACTCCGGCCGAACTGCAGACACGCATGCAGACGATCTTGCCAACCAAGATATTCCACCAGCGGCTGCCTGACGGGCGGGAGCAAATGATCGTCATCAAGCCGACAGACGTGACCGCCGTGGTTGCAGAGTACAGGCCGATCTATGTGACTGGCGACGTGCTCACTCCCGGACAGCAGGCCTATCGCCCGCTGATGACCGTGCGGCAGGCGATTGCGGTGTCAGGTGGCTTCAGCCTTTTGCGGTCCCGGGCAAACCAGGTTGGCCCCGATCCGGTGGATCTGCGGCGCGATTATGAGTCGCTTTGGGGGGAATACACGAGAGACTATTTTCACAGCGCCCGTCTGCGCGCCGAACTTCAGGGTAAGTCGACTTTCGACATGCAGCCACCACAAGGGTCGCCGTTGTCGGCAGGTTTTGCGTCGGCGATCGCGCAGGCCGAAGCAGAAGGGCTGAAGCTCTCGTTGGACAATTTCCAGAAAGAGCAGAGCTTTCTCGACAAAAGTGGCAAGGATGCTGCAGCGCAAACCGAGACCTTGCTCGAGCGCGAGCGGGCCGAAGCGGATGGGGTGAAGGCGGACGAAGACGAACTGGCGCGCGTAAGGAAAGCGTTTGAGTCGGGAAATCTAACCAATACCCGGCTCGCCGACGTCCGGCGCGCTTTGGTGCTCTCTTCCAGCCGGGCACTCGAAACCTCGGTTGAACTTATGAGAGCACGACGTCAGCAGGACGATTTTGCCAGACAGCGCGAACGCAATGACAACCAAAGAAGGATCGGTCTGCTGACCGAGCTGAAGGATACCAACGTGCGCCTTGCCGACGTCAGCGCAAGACTTCGCGCCGCCAGCCAGAAGTTGCAGCCCACGGGAGCGGCCGCCCTGCCGTTGCCGGTTGCCGGCGAAAGGATCCAGGCCGAGGTAACGATCATTCGCAAGCTCGGCGAAGAATGGCGGAAACAGCTTGTCCAAGAAGACACCGAGGTCATGCCGGGAGACACGATCGAGGTCAGGTTCAGCAGCGCTCTCGAAAACGCGGCGACCCGATGAATCGGCCGGGCTGCCGGTTGAGAGTGTGGCAGCCTCCTTACTGCCTGAAGGCCCTGGAGAACTGGTCGGTAAGAGGCTTCATCAAGTAGGACCAGACACTGCGCTCGTCGGTTCTTATGTGGACTTCGGCGGGCATGCCGGGTTTGAGTATTTTC
Source organism: Mesorhizobium sp. M0910 (assembly GCF_040319465.1). Lineage (NCBI taxonomy): Bacteria > Pseudomonadati > Pseudomonadota > Alphaproteobacteria > Hyphomicrobiales > Phyllobacteriaceae > Mesorhizobium > Mesorhizobium sp. M0910. Next base: position 183,350 of record NZ_JAMYNZ010000011.1, on the reverse strand, counting down.
TCTCCAGTCAGGCAGGTCGCTTCATTCTCGACGTCGATGCGAGCCGAAAAATAGGAAAGCTGGCGTTGCTGATCCTTGATCAGATCCGCTGAGACGCGCTTGACCGAGCCTTCGCAAGCAGGTGTGGTGCCGGCGTCGAACGCCGGAAAGCGGATCGATACCTGCTGTCCGGGATGAATCTCATCGATACGCGACGGAGGAATGGAAGCGTCGACGACAAGGTTGTCGGAATCGGGCACAATCATCATGAGCACCTCTCCGGCGCCAATTACGCCTCCGACGGTGTGGACCGAGGATTCTTGTACCGTGCCCGACTGCGGGGCACGAATGTCTGTCCTGCCGAGTTCGTCTTCGGCCACCACCTTGCGCTCACTGAGTTCGGTCTGCTTGGCTTCCGTTTCGCGAAGTTCGTTGGTCACGTCGCTCCGCATTTGTTCGTCGAGCTGAAGCACCTGCAGGTCCGTTTCACTGATGTGAGCCTGTACCTCCGCTATCGCCGCGACAAGGCGTCCCGATTCGCCGCGAGTCCGGGTCTTCTCCAGGCTGACATTGCTCAACCTCTCCTTGGACACCAACTTCTTTGCATAGAGAGATTCGACATCTGCAAGGTTCTTGGTCAGCAGATCCAGAGACTCGTCCGTCGCAGACTGCTGCGATTTGAGGCCATCGATCTGACGTTCCAGCTGCTTCGAGCGGCTTTGCAATTGGGCTTTCTGGCCAGCCAGCGCCGCAGCACGGCTTTCAAACAAGGCACGCTCGCCACTGACAAGTGCCGCCACTTGCGGATCACCCATTTGAGCGCGAAGGTCGGGCGGGATCTGCATTTCCGGCAGACCCTGGCGCTCGGCCTCCAGTCGGGCCAGACGAATGGTGGCGCGATTGAGGTCCTCGGTGATTATCTGCAGGTTTGCTCGGGTCAAGGTGTTGTCCAGCCTGACCAACACGTCGCCGGCCTTCACATGATCGCCGTCCTGCGCGAAGATTCCGCCGATGGTGCCGCCGGTTTGATGCTGCACTTTTTTTATGTTGCTTTCGACCACCACAGTCGCAGGCGCAATCACCGCGCCGGCAATCTTGGTCAATCCCAACCAGAGCCCTCCGCCAAAGACCAACAGCAAGCTGGTTGCCAGGCCCAGGAGCAGATTGGCCCGGATGCCATCCGGATCTGGCTTCGTCTCCAACGAACGGCTCTCACCGCCGGCGGCGACGTATGACGACACGGTAACAGTGGAGCGATACCTCGCATATGCTCGGCCGCACCTTTGCGCGGCGGAACGACAATTTGTTGCCAGGCTCCGGACCAGATTACCCCAGGGTAGATTGGCTCGAATGCCATCCGACTCCGGCTTCGCCCCGGTCGGCTGGCCTTCGCCGCCAACCGCAGCATATGACGACATGGTCACGTTAGACACTAAGCAATACCTCACGCATGCCCGCTTGCACCGTGCTGCAGCGGAACGACAATGTTTGGCTTGTCCGGACGCGGGAAGGGCCGGACCACATTTGCCAGAACGTCTTCGCGCGAGCCGAACGAATGGAGCATCCCGTTCGACAGGACGAGTACCTGATCGATGTTGACGAGAGCGGAGGGGCGATGCGCAACGACGATCACGATACCGCCGCGCTGACGCACAGCCAGGATTGCGCCGGCCAAAGCAGCATCGCCGTCTGCGTCCAGATTGGAATTTGGTTCGTCAAGAACGACGAGGAAGGGATCGCCGTAAAGTGCCCTGGCAAGCCCGACGAGCTGCCTCTGCCCAGCCGAAAGGGCCGCGCCGCCTTCTCCGATGCGTGTTTGAAAACCCTGCGGAAGACGCATGATCATCTTGTCCACGCCCGCAGCCTTGGCAGCTGCCAGCACGCCTTTTGCGTCGCTTTTGCCACCGAACCTCGAAATGTTATCGGCGATCGTCCCGTCGAACAGCTCAACGTCCTGTGGCAGGTAGCCAATATGAATGCCGAGCAGTTCTGAGTTCCACTGATCGAGCGAGGCGCCGTCCAATCTTACCGTGCCACGAAGCGGCTTCCACGCCCTGACCAAAGCGCGTACGAGCGTGGTCTTGCCGGAGCCGCTCGGGCCGACGACCGCCAACCCTGCGCCTCTTGCCAAGCGGAAGCTTACATTGAAGATGGTTGGCTTCTGCAGGCTTGGTGGCGCGACAGTCAAATCTTCGACCGCAAGCTCCGCCTTTGGGCGCGGCAGTTCCATTGTCTCTTGCTGGCTAGCAAAGGCATCCAGCGCTGCCGCCAGCTCGGAATAGCTCTTGCGGGTTGCCAGAAACCCTCTCCAGTTTGCGATGGCCACATCGACCGGCGCTAGTGAGCGGCCCAGCAAAATGGACGATGCAATGATCACGCCGGGCGAGGCCTCGCCCCCGATCACAAGGTAGGCACCAAGCCCCAGCACACATGATTGCAAGGCCATTCGCAGCGTCTTCGACAGTGAGCTCGCTGCGCCGACGACGTCCGAAAGCCGTTCCTGGTTCTTCAGATAAAGATGACTGACCTCGTTCCAGCGCCGGCTAAGCGGAGCAGACAGGCCCATCGCCTGAACGACCTCTGCATTGCGGCGGCCGGAATCGGCCAGCAGCCGCTGCGCGACGAGTGTTTCAGATGCACGAGCCGCAGGTTTGCGGCCGATGATCTCGGCAACCACCGTCAAAAAAACAACGGCGCATGCACCGAGCGTTGCCAGCACGCCAAGGGCGGGGTGCAGCAGATAGATGACCACCATATAAAATGGTATCCAGGGAGCATCGAATAAGACCGTCGGCCCCAGCCCGGAAAGAAAGCCACGTAGCTGGTCCAGATCACGAAGCGGGTGTATCCGGTTCGCATCCGGCCCGGCGACCAGGGGCAGGGAAAGCGAGGCTGCAAACGCCTTTTGCTGCAGATTTTTATGCAGGCGGCTGCCGATGCGGACCAACAGGCGAAGCCTCACGAAATCGAGGAGCCCATAGGCCGCGTAAAGTCCCAGCATCCCGACGGTAAATCCGATAAGAGTCGGCACGCTCTGCGAAGGCAGCACGCGGTCGTAGACCTGGAGCATGTAGACGGAGCCGGTCAAGGCGAGGATATTTATCAATGCGGAGAAAACGCCTACGCCGACGAGGCCGTGCACACAGCCAAACATTGCGGAGCGTAGATCGAGCGAGCGCTCTTTGGTCGACTTCATGATGCGCGCTCGTTGACGCGAAATTGCCGCGCAATCTCGTCGATTCTTTCGATGAGGGACAAACTTTAACCTTCCGGGAAGCAGCAGCTCCGCCCCGCTGCTGGAACATTACGAATTGCTTACATATGTGCCTTCTTTGATTAAAATGTAGCAAAATCGTGACGCTAGGCTGAGAATTCGGCAACTGGCTCGCCAGCCTGGGGATAACCGGCTCGAGTAAGGAGATATTCCTAATCATGACACGGCGCAGAAGCTTATGGTCATCTTTGTAGCATCAGGGCTTCAAAGCGTCTGAGGCGGGATGGGTTTTGATTTTGTCGATCGAGAGTTAAGCGGTTTTAAGATACACTTTATCGGTGCGCCATTGTCGGCCACCAACGCCGGATAAAACGGGAGGCGAGTGTCGTGAGCGAAGAGATCAATGTCGCCGATGCCTATGGCAGGGGCCGCAGCACCTTCATGGGACTGCAGCTGCTCGTCTCGCCCGGTGCGCTTGTTCCTCGACCGGAAACGGAACTGCTCGCCAACGCCGCTCTCGATGTTCTGAGCCAACTGAACTTGCCGGTACCTCGCGTTGTCGACATGTGCTGTGGGGCGGGCAATCTGGCGTGCGCCATCGCGCACCACGCCCCCACCGCGCGCGTGTGGGCAAGCGATCTTACCGACGGATGCGTGCAGGTCGCGCGCCGCAACGTCATCCATCTTGATTTGGAGGAGCGGGTAACGGTGCTTCAGGGCGACTTGTTCAGCGCCTTCTCCGGCCTGGAGCTTGACGGCACGATCGATGTGGTCGTTTGCAACCCGCCCTACATTTCGGAAAAACGGCTCGAGGGCGACCGTTCGCATCTGGTCGAACTCGAGCCGCGTGAAGCATTCGCAGCCGGCCCCTACGGCCTGAGCATCCACATGCGGGTGCTCAAGGAGGCGCCGCGTTATTTGCGGCGCGGAGGCATCCTGCTTTTCGAGGTCGGCCTTGGCCAGGACCGGCAGGTCATGAGTTTGCTCGAGCGTTCCAAGGTCTATGAGAGTATCCGGTCAGTCACCAATCCAGCCGGCGAGGGCCGGGTGGTTGTGGCACATACAAAGGCGCAGGCATAAGCGCCACAGTCGCGGCAGGCTTCAGACGCGCTGTCGCGGCTTAAAACAGCCGGGGATTTGAAACAGAGCTGCGGGCTTTCGGCAATCAGTTTCTCTTGCGCATAACGTATCGCGCAATTCCCTGGATGGAATCGAGGTTCTCGGGCAGCAGCTCGCTGTCTTCGACCGTGATGCCGAAGGTCTCCTCGATGAAGCCGATAACCTCGAGCACCCCCGTCGAGTCCACGATGCCCTGGTCGAGAAGCGAGGTGTCGCTCTCCAGACTGTCCGGATCGGCTATATAGAAATTCGAGGCCAGGAAAGCGCGAATTTGTTCACTGAAGGTATCGGTTCTATCCTTGGTAGATAACATTGATTTCGCCTCCGGTACAAAAGATGAATGCTGATCAACTTCGCTCTGGTGCCGACTCATGACAGGGCCGTTTTTTTGAGTTTGCCCGTGTCGGTCATCGGCAGACTGGGTACGATGACGATGGACTTCGGAACCATGAAGTTTTCCAGCCGTCTCTGGCACTCTTTCTGCAACTGCTTTTCGCCGAGCATGCTTCCCTTCTCCATCACGACAAACGCCTTCACTGCTTGCCCGAGCAGCTCGTCCGGAACGCCGATGACCGCGGCTTCCCGTACGCCGGCAATGTTCATCAACGCGTTTTCCACCTCCTTCGGCGCTATCTTCTCTCCGCGCGATTTTATGATCTCGTCGCCGCGACCGACAAAGTAGAGATAGCCCTCGGCGTCCATCCGGCAGTAGTCGCCGGTGTACAGGACCTGCTCACCCGGCAGCGGTCCGGGTTTGAGCTTTCTGGCTGTCGCCTCCGGCTTGCCCCAATAGCCCTTCATCACCGTCGCTCCGCGGATGACGAGCTGACCAACGACGCCGGGTCCGACCCGCCTGTCATGCTCGTCGACAATCCACATTTCCGTGTTGGGGATGGCGATCCCGACGCTCAACGGCTTTCGCTCAAGATCGTCCGGCGGCAGGTAGGTGCAGCGCTTGCATTCGGTAAGGCCGTACATCGAATAGATACGGGCGCCAGAAAACAGCTCCTGCAGCAGGAGAATGTGCTTGAGCGGCAGGGCGGCCGCAGTGTTGGTGACATAGCGAATGCTCGAAAAATCCTGATCCCTCAGAGACTTGAGCTCCCCGAGTGCGGCAAAGATGGTCGGTACGCCGGGAAAGCCCGTCACCCTTTCTTGCTTGATCAGCCCAAGGATCTGCGCCGGGAAGGCGAACGAACGCTCAAGCACCAGCCGGGCGCCCGCGCCGAACGCCATGATCATCTGGTAAAGACCGTAGTCGAAGGCGAGCGGCAGGACATTGAGGATCACCTCGTCTTCGGCAAGCGCCAGGTATGAGGAAATCGAGGCGCATGCGGCGATCATGTTTCGATGCGTCAGCATCACGCCCTTGGGCTCGCCCGTCGAGCCGGACGTATAAATGATCGCAGCGAGATCGATGTCGATGCAGCGGCGCGCGGGCGGCGTGCTGCGGGCTGCCGCGACCGCAGTATCCCAGCGCACAGCATGCGGCAGTTCTTGCAAGTCGTTGCGTTCGATCGGCCCGGAGACGATCATGCGGCGCAACGATGGGCAATTCCGCGCCGGGTCCCTGAAAATCGAGTGCAGGTGTTTGTCGGTGATCAGTGCGGTCGGGCGGCAGTCGTTGAGCAAATAATCGAGCTTGTCACTTTTGGTGAGCGGATTGACGATGCACACCACGGCGTTGGCCTTGAGCACCGCCCAGAAAGCGACGACGGCCTCGACAGTGTTGTCGGCGAAGATCACCACTCGATCGCCACGCGCAATTCCAGCCTCGGTCAAATGGTGCGCTACGGCGTTCGAGCGCATGTCGAGATCGCCATAGGTGACACGTTGATTGCCGCACACCAGGGCCACCTTGGCGCCGAACCGGCTGGCAGAGTTGGTGAGATAGTCGTGCAGGAGGGGTACGGCGCCATGCATCATGCGAGCACCTCTTCACGATGCTCGCGGTCGATATCGATGCTGAGCTTGAGCGTGCGAGCCCCACTTGGACGGCTCGCGATAAATTGCCGATGGAGAAGCTGTGTCGACAGCACTCCGACCAGCGCCATATTGTCGGAGTTGGACAGGTCGCCGCCGCCGGCGCTGGCTTGGCACTTGCTCAGGAGCCGGGTAACCGATTTGGGATCGAAGACGTTCGCTTCGCGCAGCGCCGCCTCCGAAAGTGCTTCGCGAATGTAGGCCGGAGCGCCATCTGCGACGAAGCAAAGCGCGTTGGGGGCCCGGTAAGGCTGTTTCTTGCGGGTGACGATTTCCGACGGCACGATCGGTTGCGCCACACGTTTCAGCACATGCTTTTCGTCGAGCACACGCAGCTTGTAGGCGGCCGGAAGCGAATTCGCGAGCCTCACGAGTTCATGGTCGAGGAACGGGAAGCGCCCCTCGACGGAATGAGCCATGAGCATCCTGTCCCCTTGTGAGGACAGCAGGTAGCCCGACATCAGCGTCTGGATCTCGATATACTGGTCCTGCGCAAGAGAGCCCCATCGCGAAAACTCCGACGGCAGGCGGGCAAGCAGCTCGGACACGGCGTTATGGCGCTCCGTTTGGGCGCGCATGTCTGCCGAAAACAGCCGCTTGATGGCGCTTGTGGTACGCCAGCGCGTGCCATGCGCAAAACCAGGCGCGTCACAGGCGTGGATGTCGCGCCCGAAGAACTGGCGTGCCATCGCTTGCTGCTGTACCGGCGAGCGGCTGAGATAAGGATAGAGGCGCTCCAGCAAACGGGAGCGTCGCTTCGAGGCGGGCTGGCGTCCCCAGAAGCGGCGGACCTTGCCTTCGCGGAACAAATCGTAGCCGGCGAACATTTCGTCGGCCCCTTCGCCGGTCAGCACGACCTTGATGCCATGCTGGCGCACCAGTCTCGAGAGCAGGAACAGCGGCGCCGGCGCGGTTCTTAGGATTGGCCGCTCGGCATGGTAGATCACCTCAGGGAAGATGCCAGCGATATCGCTGCGCGAAACAACCACCTCATGATGGTCGCTGCCGGCCACGCCGGCAACCAGGCGCTGGAAATGCGTCTCATCATATTCGGCGTCGGCAAAACGCAGCGAGAAAGTCTGGAAGCGCTCGCCCGCGAAGCGTCTCCCCAGCGTGGCGACCAGTGAGCTGTCGAGCCCGCCGGACAAATAGCAGCCAACCGGCACGTCGGCGCGTACTATCCTGAGCGCCGTCGCGGCCTCCAGGGCGCTGCGCACTTCCTCCACCGCGTCATCAAGCGAGCCGCTGAATTCATCATCGCCAGGCCCGTCAACCTCTGGATAGGCAGGCTTCCAAAAAGCCCGCTCGCGAACGACGCCGCGGTCATAAATGCGGACATGCCCAGGCGTGAGTTCGCTTACTCCTCCAAACACGCCTTGTGGCGGCGCGACAGTCCAAAGAGTAAAAGTCTGATCGATGCCGGCTGGATCGAACGCGCGGGGTATGTCCGCATCGGCCGCGAAAATGGCCTTCACCTCGCTGGCGAAGTAAAGCCGTCCGCCATGCTCGCAAAAGTGCAGCGGGCAGATGCCGAACCGATCCCGAGACAGGACGAGACGACCTGCCACGGAGTCCCAGATGGCGACTGCCCACTGCCCATTCATTCGCTCGAAGGCGGCCTCGCCCCAGGCATGATAGGCATGGACGATGACCTCGGTGTCGCTGCGTGTGCGGAAGCGATAACCGAGCGCGGCCAGGTCTTGTCGCAGCTCGACGTAATTGAAGATTTCGCCGTTGAAGACGATCCACATCGTGTCGCCCGCGCCGGCGAGTGGCTGCTGGCCGCTCGCGAGATCGATGACGGACAGGCGGGCATGTGCCAATCCCGCACGTCTGTCCCGGTAGAGGCCACGCTCGTCCGGGCCGCGATGCGCCAGCGCGCCCACCATGCGCATCAGCGCATCCCGGGAAGGGGGAGCCGCGGCGCCGCTCAGCGACACAATTCCGGCGATGCCGCACATCGCCTAGCCCTCGCCCATTGAAGAGGACACCAACGGCCGCGCGTGAAGATAACGTGCGGCGCGCCGCTTGCTATCGATATCCTTGAAAACCTTCTGGACCTGCGCCTCGGTGAGGCCGGTTGCCTCAGCGACCTCTTCGCTGGCTATCCCGTGGTTCAAGCCGTAGAGGCACAGATCCATCAAATAATAAGGCAGCGCGAAGTAGAACTCCTCCTGACTCTGCGGCATCGAAAAGGTGTCCGTGGTGGGCGGTCTTCGCCGGACCTCTTCCTCCACCCCAAGATATTCGGCCAATTGATAGACCTGGGTCTTGTAGAGGTGGACGATTGGCATCAGGTCGGCAATTCCGTCGCCTTGCTTGACGAAGAAGCCCTGGTCGTACTCCAGGCGGTTCGGCGTGCCCGCTACCGCGTAGTTGAGGCGGTCGGCATGGTAGTATTCGGTCATCTTCCGCAGGCGCTGCTTGTAATTGGTTGCCGCGACGATCTGCAGATAGGCTGCCGACGGCAGACGCACCGTGTCGGTCCTGCCCTCGGGGTCCTGAACCGTGAGGCGCGTGATGTTGAGACCGTTGCTCTCGAGAACCGAGGCGAGCACCAGCTTGCATTTCCAGCCGTCCCCATATTCGGGAACGACAGTCTTGATTGCTTCGATCTGCCGTCTATAGGCGCCGATCGCTTCCAGGGCCGGCGTTATATCCTCCAGGACCGTATCGATAGCAAGCTGCGCGGCGACGGTGCGGCCGAGCCTTAGCGAGTCGCCGGAGGAATGGCGCTCCGGCATGAATATCCCGAGGACCTTGTCTTTTCCAAAGGCGCGAGCACACAACGCCGCGACGACTGAGCTGTCGATGCCGCCTGAGAGGCCGACAACCACCCCTCGACGTCGCAGCGTGCCAAAGACCTGCTGGCGCAAGATCTGGACGATACGATCGACTTCCGCGCCAGCCTCGAGCACCAGCGCGTCCTTGCCGAATGTTGAGATCAGGTCGATGGCTTGTACTCCAGTTTGCGAGACTCGGTTGGCGAATAGGTTTGCGCCACCGCTTTCTCGATAAGGGGACGGTTGGTGGCGAGGTGAGGCTCTATGACCAGGTCGATATGGGTGCCGACGATCGGAATCACGTCCAGATGGGCGAAAACGCGATCCCAGCCGATGGCCAGAGTCATTCCGGGTCGAGCACAGCGAAACAGGGTGCCGGTGATCGGCAGCGCCGGCTTCGGCTCTGTCAGCCATTGGAAGAAGGCCCGTGCCCGCAAAACCTCCTGCAGTTCCAGTTTGGTTCTAAAGCTCGTCGCATTGAATTGTCCCTGAGCGTAGCGATCGAGAAACCGGACCAGTTGCGCCTCTCGCCCCATTTTCACGGCGACTTTCGCGAGGGCGCGGCAAGCCATCCGGTAAGCGGATACGCGGTTGGTCCGGATTCGATTAAATGTGCGCGTAAACGTCTCCAAGTAGGCGCTTCGCTCGCCGACGAGGCTGGTGTCGAGTATGCCGACAAACTTTATGGTTCGCCCCGCGGCCAGCAGCCGCGCCGCCACTTCGAAAGCAACAGCGCCGCCGAGCGAATGGCCAAGAAGTCGTATGTTACCCGAAGGTTGAGTGCGGCGGATCTGCTCGACGGCGGCATCGGCCATGTCGGCGAGGCTGTTTTGCCCGCGCAGTATCAGAGCCAGGGCCGGATACCTGATCGGGGCAACGCGGGTGACCTTGCCCATCGCTGCTGCAAAGGCAGCAAGGCTCGGGCCATAGCCGACCGACCCCGGGAACAGAAAAAGAATGGGAGGATCGTGCTTCTCGGCGCGCGCGCTTTGGTCGCCTGCCTGTGCAGATACGACCGCCTTGACCATTTCGTCCAGGCTCATCCCGACGGTGAAGGCCTCAAGACCGAGTTCCTGCCCGATAGCGCTTTCGATTTCCATGACGCAGTGCAGCAGCTTCAGTGAATCTCCTCCGGCGTCGTCCCAGCGCCCTGCCGCCACCCGCGTATTAAGAATGCTGGTCCATGCCCGCTGGACGACCTGCTGCGCCGTCAGCTTGCCTCGCGGCTCGAGCGGACGCTCGATCGCTGCCGTCTCTCTGGCTGAAAGATCCATGTCTGCAAGTGTCGTGATGTCGACTTTGCCGCTCGGCAGACGCGGCATCTCGGCGATCGTGTGCAACCGCAGGGGACGCAGCGGCGGCGGCAGATTGGACCTGACAAGCTGGCGAAGCTCGTCTGAAAAGGCCGCTTCGGCCGAGCGCCGAGGAACAACAAAGGCGACAAGCTCATTCGCCGCAGCCACGATTGCCACAGCATCCGCAACAGAGGGTGCGCAACGCAGCACCCGTTCGAGCTCGGCTGGCTCGACGCGTCGACCATTGATCTTTACCTGGCGCCCCTTGCGACCGACGATGTGCAGTAGGCCTTGGTCATCAAGTCTAACGAGGTCACCCGTCGCGAAAATCCGAAGGCTTGGATCGTCCGGGTCTGATGTTGTCGGCACAACAGCCCCGTCCTCCCAATGGCCAAGCAAGACATAGGGGCTCCTGATCAGAAGCTCTCCGCTGCGGCCTGGTTGAACGCGGCGGCCCGTTTTGTCGACAATTGCAAAGGTGATGCCAGGCAGTAGCCAGCCAACTGGAACCGAATCTCCATGCTCCGGCCAGTCTCGCGGCAGGAACCATTGCGAGCCCGTGGTCTCGGTTGACGAGTAACCGATCTGGATGAGGCACGTATCGGAGACGGCCTTGCGCAGCAGGGCGATGTCGCTCCACGGCACCTTCTCGCCACCGATCCGGGCGACTCTGAGTGAATGAAATGCTTCCGCAGGTCCGTCTGCCATAAGCGCGCGAAGCAGTGCCGGCACCAGATAGGTGATTGTCACGCCCGCGGATCGCACCAGACGTTGCACGGCGCGCAAGCCGACCGCTTCGACTTCGACCAGATGCAAGGTGGCGCCGGTGAGAAGAGCCGCAAGAATCTCCCGGCACCCGGCGATTGTGGCGGGTCCGGTCAATGGCAGGAAAACATCATCCGAGTTGATGTGGCATGCATCGACATATTGCTGGACCCGGCACAGCAAGCTGCGCTGGCTGTTAACGATGCCTTTGGGCCGGCCCGTGCTTCCTGATGTATAAAGCACGATGGCGGGCGCATCGACCGAGGCGGAATAAGACTGAGGCACTTGCCCACCCTGCGAGGCCGCACTGGTCGACACATCGATCCAACTGACCCGGTGAGGCAAACGTTCGGGTCGGACATTGCCCTCGCCCAGAATAGCTGAGAGTCGCGCCCCGGCCACGATTTCAAGAATCCGCGAGCCAGGATCTCGTGCGTTGAGCGGCACCGAAGGGCGCCCAGCCGCCATGCTGGCCAGCATGGCGATGGGATACCAGGCTGAGTTGGCCTGAAGAATCCCTATCGCCTGTCCATCTGGGACGGCCGCCGCGATCTGGTAGGACAGCGTCTCGACTGACCGGAGAAGCTGGGAATAGGTCAGACGATTGGCGCCGTCGCTGATTGCAAGCTTGTCGGGGTACTGGCGGACGATATTTCTCAGGTGCTCGAAGGCCGCAATGTTGGCAAAATCGGCGCCCAATCTTTGAAATGGGCGCAGTACGGGACCACCCTGATCCAGTGGGTATTGTGGGACACTTGACCAATTATCGGAGGTCGTTGTCTGACAATCCACCGCTAGATCCTGATCCGCGACTTCTGATCCCAAATATGCCGAAGACATGAGTTGCCTACGCTAAGATTAGGGTCACTTATCGCCCCCCGCCCCGATCTTTTCATCGATCATTCTGATGATGCCCTTCGCCTGTTTCGCAAGCCGCGGGCCGAGCCAATCATGCCGAGCTCGCTGGCTGCCGTGGTGCGCATGACACGGCGAGCACTGGCGTTTGTGCCAAGTTGGCAACACCTGTTGGACACATGCCAAGGCGGGATCGAAGACCAAGGCGGGTTGAAGACGGAATTGCCGCTACGCAGGCATATTGCCTATTCTGTGGTTCTCCCGGGCGATACAGGCGATGCTTCGGTGTCGGAATAGCTGCCGGAGACGAAACAATATGCATAGATCTGTCCCCGATTTTCGTCGGTCACACGAATCCAATCCTTTTCCCACGTTCGGAAGGTAATACGCCCGCCCGTCATCATAGCTGCGGCTCTGAACGGACTCGGCGCGTTGACAACGCGCACCGATATAACATCGTCGCCGTCCATACGCTCGACGAGATACGTCTGCATGAAAGCTCCCCATGCCCCGCTAGATCACCCGCACTTTAACGACGGCTAATCAATTCGGTTGCAACGTGTTTTGCGAAACTTGGAGGCGATGGTTTCCATACCCACCGGCGCCGGGGGTCCCTCCCACTCCGTATCCGTCAGATTTTTCAGCGACGGGAAGCCAGTACAGGTGAAGGCAGGCTGATTCCGGCCATGCCGGCCTTCATGACCACTGCGCCGTGTCGACGATCCGTTGGAGCAGAAGGCCTGGTGCTGCAACGTCAATCGTATTTGGCCAGGAAGCGCCCGACGGCGGCGAGGCCGTCGTGCTTTTCCTCGACATGCGGCATGTGGCTGGAATTCGGGAAGACCAGGCCTTCGACGTAGGGGATAAGATCCAGAAAGGGCTGGACGCAGGCCTCGGTCGCTTCGTTGTAGAAGCCGCGGAAAACCAGGTCGGCGCCTCGATCCGATGCAGGCGGTCGACGATGGTCCAGTCCCGCATCGTGCCGATGACGTGGAACTCATTGGGACCATTTATGGTGTGATAGACGGTCGGATCTTCCTCGATTGCCGCGAATGTCCGGGAGACCATTACACCGCGGTGCTGCGTTCCGCCGTGCCGATACCCGGCATCGACCGGGCGCGGCGTGGCCGGCTGGTGCTCAAGGGTGACCTGCCCAGCCCGATGAACCCACCCCTCGGGGTGCCGGTTCCACACCCGTTGCCCAGCTGCCACCCCGATCTGCCGCAGCGAGCGCCCGCTTCTCCAAAGCATCGGCGAGGGCCGCCTGGTCGCCTGCCATCATCCAGCCGACGGTTGACGAGGGGAATTCTCGTTCAACGATATCCGGACCGTCAGCCGTAATTGTTGCTTCGGCGAGAATAAAGGCCGATCTGGACGCCGCACGATCCGGCGCTATGTTGCGCTTCGGCGGCCGGGTATCGCGGATGCCTAATACTAAAGTAACTGTTCTCGCGTTGCCGAGCGATGTTACGATTTGAAGGACGGTGGCCGTACAGCGCTGCGTGATTTTGCGCTGGAGAGGATGGAATATGGGAGGCCGCTCTTCGTGCCGCAGCAGGCAGCCGCCGACATGTTGCTCGGTTGTCGACCATAAGGGAGGAAGTCACCAATGAAGCTATCGTACCTGGTCTCGGCCGCGCTTCTTGCAGCGACTGCGATGCCTGCTGCAGCCGCCGAGATTTCCGATGGCAAGGTCAAGATCGGCATTCTCAACGACCAGTCGGGCGTCTATGCCGATTTCGGCGGCAAGTGGTCGGTCGAGGCCGCCAAGATGGCGGTCGAGGATTTCGGCGGCAAGGTGCAAGGTGCGCCGGTCGAGATCGTCAGCGCCGACCACCAGAACAAGCCGGACATCGCCTCCAACATTGCGCGGCAGTGGTATGACACCGAACAGGTCGATTCCATCATGGAACTCACCACCTCCTCGGTGGCACTCGCCGTCCAGGGGATTTCCAAGGAAAAGAAGAAAATTGATATCGTCACCGGCGCCGCGACCACCGAGCTAACTGGTAAACAGTGCTCGCCCTATGGCTTCCACTGGGCCTACGACACGCATTCGCAGGCAGTGGGGACCGGTGGCGCTCTCGTCCAGCAAGGCGGCGACAGCTGGTTCTTCGTCACCGTCGATTATGCATTCGGATATTCGCTCAAGGAGCAGACCGCAAAGTTCGTCGAGAGCCATGGCGGGAAGGTGGTTGGCGAGGTGCGTTACCCGCTCGGCTCGACCGACTATTCATCCTTCCTGCTGCAGGCGCAATCGTCGGGCGCCAAGGTCATCGGCCTGGCGAATGCCGGCCTCGACACCTCCAACTCGATCAAGCAAGCGGCCGAATTCGGTATCGTGCAGGGCGGTCAGCGCCTTGCAGCGCTTCTCTTCACGCTGGCCGAGGTGCATGGGCTCGGTCTCGAGGCGGCGCAAGGCGTGGTGCTGACCGAAGGCTTCTACTGGGATCGCGACGACAAGAGCCGCGAGTTCGCCCAGCGGTTCTTCAAGCGCACCAACCGCATGCCGAATATGATCCAGGCCGCCACCTATTCAGCCGTGACACAGTATTTGAAGGCGATCGACAAAGCCGGCACCGATGGAACCGAGGCGGTCGCCAAGGAATTGCATTCGATGCCGGTGAACGACGTCTTTACGGCGAACGGCAAAGTGCAGCCCGACGGCAACATGGTTCACGACATGTATCTTTATCAGGTCAAGTCGCCGAGTGAGAGCACCAAGGAGTGGGACTATTACAAACCCCTCGCCACGATCCCCGGTAACGAGGCGTTCCTGAGCGCCAAAGAGAGCGGCTGTCCCACGGCCGGCGAGTGATTGGCGGACCGATGGCGCCGCCTGAACCGGATCGGCCGCAGGTAGTGCTTTCCGCCCGCGGTTTGCGGCGCGACTTCGCCGGCTTCGTTGCTGTCAGGAATGTCGATCTCGACGTCTACCACGGCAATATCCACGCGCTGATCGGACCCAACGGCGCCGGCAAGACCACCGTGTTCAACCTGCTCACCAAGTTCCTGCCGCCGACCAGCGGCAGGATCGAACTGCTCGGCCACGACATCACCCGCACCTCGCCGGCCAAAGTCGCGCGGATGGGCCTGGTGCGCTCGTTCCAGATATCGGCAGTGTTTCCGCATCTCAGCGTGCTCGACAATGTGCGCGTTGCATTGCAGCGACCGGGCGGGCTCAGCGTTCAGTTCTGGCGCTCGCTATCGGCGCTCGATAGATTGACGCCGCGCGCCGAGGAGCTTTTGCGGTCTGTCGGTCTCGACGATGCCAAGAACAGGCCCGCCGCCGATCTCTCCTATGGCAGGAAACGTGTGCTCGAGATCGCCACGACGCTGGCGCTCGAGCCGAAAGTGCTGCTGCTCGACGAGCCGATGGCCGGCATGGGGCATGAGGACGTGCGTACGGTTTCCGACATCATCCGCTCGGTTGCCAGGGATCGCGCCGTGCTGATGGTCGAGCACAATCTGACAGTGGTGGCCGATCTTTGCGACTGGATAACCGTCATGCAGCGCGGCGAAATCCTTGCCGCCGGCGACTACCCCACGGTCAGCCGCGACGAGCGGGTGAGGGTCGCCTATATGGGCACCGCCGATGACTGACGCCGCGCCGCTTCTTGCAGTCCGCGACCTCAACGCCTGGTATGGCGAGAGCCATGCGCTGCACGGCGTCGATCTGGAGGTCTTTCCAGGTGAAACTGTGACGTTGCTGGGCCGCAACGGCGTCGGCAAGACCACGACATTGCGCGCCATCATCGGGCTAATCCGCCAGCGGACCGGCCAGATTTTTTTCGACGGCAAGGATCTGATGCGCCTGCCATTGCACCGGACTGCGCAGCAAGGCATCGGCCTGGTGCCGGAGGAACGCGGCATCTTCGCGACGCTGACCGTGGACGAGAATCTGGTGCTGCCCCCGATCGTCGCCGAAGGCGGCATGAGCGTGGAGGAAATATTCGATCTTTTCCCCAATCTGAAGGAGCGCCGTAACAGCCCCGGCACCAGGCTCTCGGGCGGCGAGCAGCAGATGCTGGCGATTGCGCGCATGCTCAGAACCGGCGTGAAAATGCTGCTTCTCGATGAGCCGACCGAGGGCCTGGCTCCGGTCATCGTGCAGCGCATCGGCGATCTGCTGGCGACGATGAAAAAGCGCGGTATGACGATCCTGCTGGTCGAGCAGAATTTCCGCTTTGCCAGCCGCGTCACCGACCGTTTCTACCTGATGGAGCACGGCAAGGTCGTGGCGGCCTTTCCGGTCGGCGAACTGCCGGATCGCATGACGCTGCTGCATGAAGTGCTGGGTGTATGATGGCGCCATGACGATGATCTTCGGAATACCCGTTCAGGCATTCCTCGGCCAATTGCTGGTCGGCCTCATCAACGGCTCGTTCTACGCAATGCTGAGCCTGGGCCTTGCTGTCATATTCGGCCTGTTGCGCGTCATCAATTTCGCTCACGGCGCGCTCTATATGCTCGGCGCCTTCATCGGCTACCTGCTTCTCACCCGGTTCGGTATCGGCTACTGGCCGGCTTTGATCCTGTCGCCGCTGATCGTCGGCGGCTTCGGCATCGTGGTCGAGCGCCTGGCGCTGTCGAGGCTTTACGACATCGACCCGCTCTACGGGCTGCTTTTCACCTTTGGCCTCGCGCTCGTGCTCGAAGGGGTATTCCGTTACTACTATGGCGTATCGGGAAGTCCTTATTCCGTGCCGCCGCTGCTGTCCGGCGGCACCAATCTCGGCTTCATGTTCCTGCCCAATTATCGCGGCTGGGTGGTGGTAGCCTCGATGATCGTCTGTTTCGGCACTTGGGCGCTGATCGAGAAGACCAGGCTGGGCTCCTATCTGCGCGCGGCAACGGAGAACCCCGGCCTGGTGCAGGCTTTCGGCGTCAACGTGCCGTTGCTGCTGACCCTTACCTACGGCCTCGGCGCCGCTCTTGCCGGGCTTGCGGGGGTTCTCGCCGCGCCGATCTATCAGGTGAGCCCGCTGATGGGATCTGACCTCATCATCGTCGTTTTCGCCGTTGTCGTGGTCGGCGGCATGGGATCGATCCTCGGGGCGATCGTCACCGGTTACATGCTTGGCCTCGCCGAAGGCTTGACCAAGGTTTTCTATCCCGAAGCCTCCAATCTGGTGGTCTTCGTCATCATGGCGATCGTGCTTCTGGTCCGGCCAGCCGGCCTGTTCGGAAGGGATGCCTGAGATGGCCGAACTGACCCTTCGCGAGACGCGTGCCAAGAATTCCGCACGGCTTGAATGGGCGCTGGTCGGGCTCGGCATCCTGGCGCTGCTGGTGGCGCCTTTCTTCGTCTATCCGATCTTCCTGATGAAGATGCTGTGCTTTGCGCTGTTTGCCTGCGCGTTCAACCTTCTGCTCGGCTACACCGGCCTGTTGTCCTTCGGCCATGCGACGTTCTTCGGCGGGGCGGCCTATTTCACCGCATACGCGGTCAAGGTCTTGGGCTGGCCGCCGGAAGCCGGCATCCTGCTCGGCGTCCTGGGTGCCGCGCTGCTCGGCCTTGTGATGGGCTTCTTTGCCATCCGCCGGCAAGGCATCTATTTCGCCATGATCACGCTGGCGCTGTCGCAGATGTTCTTCTTCTTCTGCGTGCAGGCACCGTTCACCGGAGGTGAGGACGGCATCCAGGGCGTGCCGCGTGGTAGGCTGCTTGGAATGCTCGACCTGAACGTCTCGATCAACATCTATTATTTCGTGCTGGCAGTCTTCCTCATCGGCGTGTTCGCCATCTGGCGCATCATCAACTCGCCTTTCGGCATGATCCTGCGTTCCATCCGGGAAAACGAGAGCCGGGCCATTTCGCTGGGCTATTCCGTCGCCAACTACAAGCTGGCGGCTTTCGTCATGTCGGCGACATTGGCCGGGCTGGCCGGCGCGCTCAAGGCGATCGTTTTTCAGTTTGCCACGCTCACCGACGTCACCTGGCAGATGTCGGGCGAGGTGATCCTGATGACGCTCCTCGGCGGCATCGGCACCATGGTCGGGCCGATCATCGGGGCCAGTCTGGTCGTCGGCCTGGAAAACACGCTCGCCACCTCGAGTTTTCCGGTGACCATCGCCACCGGCCTGACCTTCATGGTCTGCGTGCTGGTTTTCCGGCGCGGTATTGTCGGTGAGGTCTATGCGCGGTTTCTCGGGCCAAAGGGTAACGGGAAAGACTGAACGGCTCAGTTCCGCCTCGCTACGCGATGCGTAAGCCTTGCGCGTCGAGAAGCACGCAGCCCAGAGGATCGAAGCAGACATCGACCATTTCGCCTTCACGCAGCGGCTGGCCGTCGATCAGCGTGTTGGCGCGCACCAGCGTGCCGGCGCCGATGTCGATCTCGTAGACCGCATTGCCGCCCAGATAGGAGGTCGAGACTATCCGTCCCGCCAGCCTGTTGGCAGCACCGACGGTACCGACGGTAAGCTTCTGCGGGCGAACGACGACGGTGACCGCGCTGCCGGTCGCGAGCGCCTTCGGCGCGGCCGCCTTTACGACATGGCCGCTGGCCAGCGCGATCGTCGCCATCTTGCCGTCCATCACAGTCACGCTGCCGGGCAGCATGTTGGCCTTGCCAAGGAAATTGGCGACGAATGCGGTGGCCGGCTGGTCATAGACCTGCGCGGGGGAGCCGATCTGCTCGATCAGGCCGGCATTCATGACGACGATGTGGTCGGACATCGACAAAGCTTCTTCCTGGTCGTGCGTCACGAAGATAGCGGTGATGCCCGTCTCCCTCTGGATTTTCTTGATCTCGACGCGCATGTCCTCGCGCATGTTGGCGTCGAGTGCCGACAGAGGCTCGTCCAGCAGCAGCACTTCCGGCTCGAAGACGATGGCGCGGGCCAGTGCGATGCGTTGCTGCTGGCCGCCAGAGAGCTGTGATGGCAGCTTTGTCTCACTGCCGGGCAGCCGCACCATGTCCAGCGCCTTCTTGACCCGGCGCACGATTTCCGGTTTCGGCACGTTTCGATATTTCAGGCCGAATGCGACGTTGTCGAAGACGTTCTTGTGCGGAAAGAGCGCGTAGTTTTGGAACACCAGACCAATGTTGCGCTTGTAGATCGGGATGTCGTCGACCCGTTTTCCGCCGATCGAGATCTGGCCGCTGGAGATGTCGACCAGGCCCGCGATCGATCGCAGGATCGTCGTCTTGCCGCAGCCGGACGGCCCGAGCAAGGTGACGAAACTACCCTTGCGGATCGCCAGTGAAAAATCGCGCACAGCGGCGAACTTGCCGTAAAAAATATCGATGTCGCGAAACTCGACCGCAGGCTTTCCTGTCGGCTGTCTCTCACCTTGGGCGAGCGGGTCGCCAGCGGCCCCGGCCGAAGCCGGCCGGGGCTGCTGGTCGTGGCTGTTGTCGTCATGCACCTTTCGACACCCTGTCCCATTGCTTGGTCCAGGCGTCTTCGTTCTTCGCCCAGTAGAGCGGATCGGCGAAGGTCAGCGACTTCATCGATCCGGTCGGATCGAAGGCCGGAAGTGCCGCGATCTTGTCGGTCAGCTTCACCTTGGTCGGGTCAAGCGATGGCGGATAGTTCTGGCCCTCGGCGACGGCGATCGACGTTGCCGGATCCAGCATGAAGTTGATCAGTTCCTCGCATTCGGCCATGGGCGAACCCTTGAGCACCAGCATGTCCTCCATCCACGCGTATGAGCCGGCAGGGTCGAGATAGCCGATTGGCTGGCCCTGCTGCTGCAGGGCGGCGACACGTCCTGACCAGGCGTCGGTGACGACGATCTCGTTTCGCGACAGGAGGTCCATCAGTTCCGCGCCGGAACTCCAGAACTTCTTGGCCAGGTCGCGGGTCTCGCGAACCTTGGCCCAGATGGCATCCATGTCCTGGATGTTGTTGGGGTCCTGTTTCGTCTGCAGCGCCGCATACCAGACGCGCGTCGTCATATCGGCGTAGCCGCCGATCTTGCCGGCATATTTCTTGTCGGTAAGCAGGTTGGCGCCCTTTTCCTTGGCTTCCTCCGGCGAGATGACCTTGTTGTTGTAGGCGATGCCGGTGGTGCCGTAATCATAGGGCACAGCCGACAGCTTTGGCGTGATCTTGCGGAACGGCTCGATCATGGCGGTCAGCACATTTGCCATGTTCGGGATGTTCGCCTCGTTGATCTCCGAATTGAAACCGCCATTGACGTATTTGATGTAGTAGTTGACGCCGGAAGAATGGACGATCTGGAAGTCGCCCGGCTTCGACGTCTTGATCTTGGTGATGATCTCGTTCTCGTCGCCAAAGGTGCCCTGGACGACCTTGACCTTGGACTTGGCGGTGTAAGGCTGGAACGCGTACTTATCGATCGCTTCCTGCACCACGCCGCCCCATCCGTCGAAGCGCACTTCCGAAACCGCGGCCAGCGCCCGTCCCATCCAGGGCATGGAAAGCCCGGTGGCGGCGGCAGCGGCGGCCGTCAGCGTCAGGAATGATCGCCGGCTGATGTCGCCATCGGCATAGCGCTCATTCAGCCGTTCCAGTCGTTTGGTGGTTGTCACTTTCATTTCCGTTCTCCCATTTTCATTTTCACTTGCCTGCCTTGAACCAGGTGAGGCTTTGCAGGATGAGCCCGCCAGCCAAGGGAATGCCGACCGTCAAAAGGATCATGACGGTTCCGAGCGCGTTCACCTCGGGGCTGATCGAGATCTTCAGCATCGAAAGGATTTGCGTCGGCATGGTCTCGACGCCCGCCGGCCGCCAGAACAGGCTGGCCGAAGTGTTGTCGAACGAAATGGTGAAAGCGAGCAGGACGCTGGCAAGCACTGCGGGAATGAGCAGCGGCAGCGTAATCTCGCGGAATGTCGACACACGCGGCGCCCCGAGCGACAGCGCCGCCTCCTCATAGGAACGCTTTATGCCGACCATGCGCGCCTGGACGATCAGCACCACGTAGGGGAGCGTGAGCAGAATGTGGCCGAGCACCAGCAGCGTCATGCTGCGCGGCTGGTCGACGGCTTTGATCATGACCAGCAGGCCGACGCCGAGTATCGTTTCGGGGACCAGCGCGGGAAGAATGACAAGCGTGTTGATCACCTGCTTGCCACGAAACTCGAAGCGCACCAGCGCTAATGCCGCCATGATGCCGAGCAGTGTCGTCACCGTTGCCGTTACCAGGGCAATCCACATCGATGTCCGGAAGGCGTCGAGAACCGGCTCGTTGGTGAGCAGCTTCTCATACCACCGCAGGCTGAAGCCGGTGAGGGGAAAGCCGCCGAACATCGAGGCGTTGAAGGAAAGCACGACCGTGGCGAGGATCGGCGCAAACATGAAGATGTAGACGCACACCGTGATCGCGCCGGTCAGCCGCCAGGCCCATCTGCCTTCGCGATCGGGATGATCCGCTCTCATGCGCTGAGGCCCTTCATGATCTGCGACAGGCCCATATAGCGGCTGTAGGCGGCCGCGGCGGCGCCGAGCAGGACGAACAGGACGATGGAAAGCGTTGCCCCCATCGGCCAATTGAGCTGCCCCATAATGGTATCGTAAATCAGGTTGCCGAACAGCGCATCGCGGCTACCGCCGAGCAACTGCGGCGTCACATAGGAACCGGCCGCCAGCACGAAGCAGAGCAGCAGCCCAGCGCCCAGCCCCGGCATCGATAGTGGCAAGGTCACTTCGCGGAACGCCTGCGCGCTGGTACAGCCCATCGAGCGCGCGGCGGCGATCAGCGTGCGGTCGATGCTTTCCAGGCTGACATAGACGTTCAGGATCATGTAGGGCAGCAGAAAATGCAACAGCCCCATGATGACGGCGCCCTCGGTGTAGAGCATCGGCAACGGCTCGTTGATGACGCCCAGCCTGATGAGCGCCACGTTGATCAGCCCCTGTTCGCCGAGGATGTGGATCCACGAGAACGTCCGGATGGTGAAGCTGATCCAGAACGGCACGATGAGCAGCAGCAACAGCAGCCATTTGTGCCTGAAGGTCGTGGCCCAGATGAAATAGGCGGGGAAATAGCCAAGGATCGCGCAGATCACCGCGGTGATGGCGCCGACGCGAACGGTCTTCCAAAGAAAGCCGTGATAGTAGCTGTCGGTGAGGAATTCCTTCCAGTTATCGAAGGTCAGCACCGCCGACTCAACTCCGGCGGTGACGAAGGTGAAAAACGTGTAGACCGTCATCATCGCGATCGGCAGCAGCAGAAGCAGGGTAAGCAGTATAAGCACAGGCGCGACGAGGACCCAGGCCAGTCGCTGATCGTATAATTTCCACCCTTTGGTCACGACCCGTCCACACCAATTTATGTGCAAGCCGCCATCACCGGGGCTCGGCTCGGGACTAGATTGGGCGATCGGCGTTCAGGTGTCCACTCTGCATGTGACTCCAGCACAAACTCTGTGCAGGGCCACCGGTTGACCCTCGCCCTGCCGGATTCAACAAATTGCCCGGCGTTCCGCCTGCGCATTGATTAAATCAGCTATCTCGATATACAGGGTAAATTTCGAATATGGATTTCGCGTGGGCCGGGCAATTTCATGAGTCGCAATTTTCTGGTGATTGAACCTGAGGAAGGCATTGCCGTGCTCAAAGGGCTTGCCTCCTCGGCGCGGATCTCGATGCTGAAACTGCTGCATGAAAAGGGGCCGATGAATATCAACGAAATCGCCGCCGTGCTGTCGCTGCCGCAGTCGACCGTCTCAACCAACATCCAGGTGCTGGAGGATGCGGGGCTGATCCGAACCGAGAACCTGAAAGCGAAGAAAGGCAGTCAGAAAATCTGTTATCCGACGGCCGAAGAAGTGCTTGTCGTGTTCAAGAGCGAATACCGTGCGGTCAAGAACGATGCGATCGAAGTGTCGATGCCGATCGGGCTTTACACCGGCTTTGAGGTTACCGCGCCCTGCGGCCTTTGTTCGCCGGACGGCATCATCGGCTTGCTCGATGTGCCGAACACTTTCCTTGATCCGGATCGCATGAAAGCCGGTTTGCTGTGGTTCACGCGCGGTTTTGTCGAATACCAGTTCCCCAACAATGCCAAGCTCGCCAATGCCGAGATCACCGGACTCGAAGTGGCGATAGAGCTGTCTTCGGAAGTGCCGGGCACCAGCGCCGATTGGCCCTCGGACATCACGCTGACGATCAATGGTGTCGATGTCGGCACCTGGACGTCGCCGGGGGATTTCGGCGACAAGCGCGGCGTCTTCACGCCCTCCTGGTGGAAGCTCAAGGGCTCGCAATACGGCAAGCTGAAGAACTGGCGAATTGCCAATGACGGCACCTATGTCGACGGTCTCAGGATTTCCGAAACCGGCCTCGCCGCTCTCGATCTGAAGAGCCATCATTCAATCCGCGTCCGTATCGGCGTCAAGGACGACGCCGAGCGCCCCGGCGGGATCAACATTTTCGGCAAGGGCTTTGGAAACTACGATCAGGACATTCTGCTCAGGATCAAAACTGGTTGATATCATGAAATCGGGTTCTGAAGATAACGCAGCAACTTCAACTGTTTGGCTTTCTGCTGTGCCAAAGCGTTGGTCTAATTGTCCTACATTTGGGCATTTTTGACTTGACGAAGGGTTGCCAGTTCCTCTTTGATATCGGGCAAGGTGATTTAAATCATCATTTGTGATATCGATGGGAGGAATGCATGAAGGCAGCCGTTACGGCACATCCGCATTTTGTTGTCTCGGAGATCGATCCGAGACTCTACGGATCCTTCATCGAGCATCTCGGGCGGGCAGTTTACACCGGCATCTATGAGCCCGGCCATCCGACAGCGGATGCCAACGGCATGCGTCAGGACGTCATCGATCTCGTCAGGGAACTCAATGTTCCGATCGTCCGCTATCCCGGCGGCAATTTCGTCTCAGCCTACAATTGGGAAGACGGCATTGGCCCCAAGGAAGAGCGCCCGGTGCGGCTCGACCTCGCCTGGCATACGTCGGAAAGCAACGAAGTCGGCCTGCATGAATTTGCCGATTGGTGCACCTGCGCCAACACCGAGATGATGCTTGCCGTCAATCTCGGCTCGCGCGGCCTCGACGAAGCCCGCAACCTGCTGGAGTACGCTAACCATCCCGGCGGCAGCAAATGGAGCGACAAGCGCATCGCCAACGGCCGCAAGGAGCCCTTCGACGTCAAGCTCTGGTGCCTCGGCAATGAAATGGATGGCCCCTGGCAGATCGGCCACAAGACCGCGGACGAGTATGGCCGCTTGGCGCATGAGACGGCCAAGGCCATGCGCGCCTTCTCCAAGTCACTCGAACTGGTGGTCTGCGGCTCTTCGAACGCCAAGATGCCCACCTACCCTGAATGGGAAGCGACGGTTCTCGACCATACCTACAACGAGGTCGACTACATCTCGCTGCACATGTATTTCGACAACGAAGCCAACGACGCTCCGAACTATCTCGCCATGAGCGAAAAGCTCGACGCCTACATTGTCTCGGTCGCCGGCGTCATCGACTATATCAAGGCCAAGAAGCGCTCCAACAAGCAGGTTTACATCTCGTTCGACGAATGGAACGTCTGGTACCATTCCAAGGAGCAGGACAAGAAGATACTCGGCGGCAGCGACGGTTGGCCGTTCGCCCCGCCGTTGCTCGAAGACATCTATAATTTCGAGGATGTGCTGCAGGTCGGCCTGATCCTCAACACCTTCATCCGCCGTTCCGACGTCGTCAAGATCGCCTGCCTGGCACAACTGGTCAACGTCATCGCGCCGATCATGACCGTTCCGAATGGCCCGGCATGGCGGCAGACGATTTTTTATCCCTATCTGTTTGCTTCTAACTATGGCCGCGGCAATGCGCTGGATCTCAAGGTGGAAAGCCCGACCTACAAATCCAGCGTTACGGGCGACGTCGCCTATGTCGATGTTGCCGGCGTGCACGACAGGCAAACCGGCCACGTCACCTTCTTCGCCGTCAACCGCCATTCGAGCGAGGCAATCGAAACAGTGGTCGACCTCTCCGGCTTCGGCGCGGCGGAGATCGTCGATCACCAGGTGATGGCACACGCCGATCTGAAAGCCGTCAATTCGGCCGAAAACCCTGGCAATGTCAGCCCCAGGAAGGGTGAGGGCGCCGCAGTCGCCGGCGGCAAACTAAACCTGTCGCTGCCGGCGTATTCCTATCAGTTCATACGCCTGAGGCTCTGAGTTCGGGCGGATCATCGAGAAAGCGCAAACGCTGAGGAGGAGCGTCGACGTGACGGCCGATATCGAGATCAGGAACGTGAGCAAGCAGTTCGGTGCCATGACGGTGCTGGATCATCTGTCGCTCTCCATAAGGGCACGCGAATTCATCGTGTTCCTGGGGCCGTCCGGCTGCGGAAAATCGACGCTTCTTCGGATGATCGCCGGTCTTGAAGCTGTCGATAGCGGCGAGATTGCCATCAACAACGAGCGCATCGATCATCTGCCGCCGGGCAAGCGCGGCATTGCGATGGTGTTCCAGTCCTATGCGCTTTATCCGCATATGACGGTGCGCGACAACATGGCCTTCGGCCTTGCGAATATCGGCGTACCAGGCAAGGTCATCGAGGCGCGCATCAACGAAGCCGCCCGCATCCTCGAAATGGCGCATCTGCTCGATCGCAAGCCGGGCCAGCTCTCCGGCGGTCAGCGGCAGCGCGTCGCGATCGGCCGTGCGATCGTCAAGGAGCCGAAGGCCTTCCTGTTCGACGAGCCGCTCTCCAATCTCGATGCGGCGCTGCGCACCCGAACCCGCATCGAGCTTGCCCAGCTTCACCAGCGGCTGCAATCGACGATGATCTTCGTCACCCACGACCAGGTCGAGGCAATGACGCTGGCCGACCGCATTGTCGTCATGAACAATCGCAAGATCGACCAGATCGGTACCCCTATGGAGATCTACGAACGCCCGGCGACCAAATTCGTCGCGGGTTTCGTCGGTGCGCCGGCGATGAACTTCGTCGATGCGATACTCGACAGATCGGGCAAGAACGCCACGGCCAGATTTGCGGACGGCATCTCGGTGCAGACCGAGATCGCCTCCAGCCAATTGACCGACGGCAACTACACTTTCGGCATCCGTTCGGAAGACGTGCGCATCGTTGCCGCCGGACAGGGCAATGCCGACGGCGTCGTCGATGTGCTCGAGCGGCTCGGCGAACGCACCCTGATCTACGCGCGGCTGGGCGATGGCCAGCAGATCGTCGGCTCCGATGCCGGCAACAGCCGCGTCGCCGTCGGCGACAGAATCGGGCTCGCCTTCGACGGCCAGAAATCGCATCTGTTCAACGAGACCGGCCGCGCCTGGCATGCGAGGGAGGCCTGAGATGGTTGACCGGCTGGCGACGTCCCCGACCGCGACGCTTGCTGTCGGCGTCAGAGCCCCTACCGCCGACATCTATGCGCCGCAATGGCGAAACTTCATTTTCGTTGCGCCATTCTTGTTCTTCTTCACCACGCTGCTGCTCTTCCCGCTGCTCTGGGGGATGTGGCTGAGTTTCCACAAGGCCGACACGTTTTCGTCCGGAAATTTTGTCGGTCTCGGCAATTACGCCAGGCTGTATCACGACAAGGTCTTCCTGCAATCGATCTGGAACACCTTCTACTTCGTGCTTCTGACGGTGCCGACGCTGGCGCTGATCGGGCTTTTCCTGGCGCTTTGCCTCAACCGCCGCACGCGCACTGCCGCGGTTTTGCGGACGCTGTTCTTTTCCTCGTCGGTGCTGTCGGTCACCATCGTCACGCTGATCTGGCGCATCGTCTTCATTCCGAATGTCGGCCTGTTGTCGACGATCTACGGATGGTTCGGCGCAACCGCACCGGCCTTCATTTCCGATCCCAGCCTTGCGATGATCGGCATTGCCATTGCCACCATCTGGTGGTGCATCGGCCTGCCGATGATGCTCTTTCTCTCGGCGCTCCAGCAGATTCCACAGGATATTTACGAGGCGGCAGCGCTGGACAATGCCAACCGCTGGCAGACGCTACGCTCGATCACGCTGCCGTCGATCAAGCGGACCTTCATCCTGGTGATCATCATCCAGATCGTGCTGCAATTCCAGCTGTTCGGCCAGGCCTGGCTGATGACGCGCGGCGGTCCGAACAACCTGACCAAGCCGATCGTGCTCTACATCTACGATACCGCATTCCGTCGCTGGGATCTCGGCCTGGGCGCCGCGGCATCGGAAATCCTGTTCATCCTCATCCTGGTCGCGGCCATGGCCCAGTACCTGGTGACACGCAGCAGGGGAGACCAGGCATGAGCGCCACAGCTTCCATCAAGGGCCGGGCATTTGGCGACCATTTGTTATTGGCCCTGGTCATCCTGCTTTCGATCGTCATGATCGCGCCGGTTCTGTGGGTCATCGGCCTGTCGCTCAAGGACAATACGGAGCTGATGGCCGATCCGAATTCGGTGTTTCACGCGCCCTATACGCTGAAGAACTACATCAACACCGTCGGCACCTCGTCGGTATTTATCTGGGTGCGCAACAGCATCATCGTCTCGGGCGGGTTGACGCTCGGCACGTTGATCCTGTCGTCGCTCGCCGGCTACGGCTTTGCGCGGCTGAATTTCCCCGGCCGAGATGTGCTGTTCGTGATCGTGCTGTTCGGCCTGGCGGTTCCGGAACAGGCGGTGCTTGTCGCCCGCCACCAGATCTTCAGCATGCTGAAGTTCCACAACACCTATCAAGGGCTCATTCTGCCGGGCCTTTCGGCTCCGTTCGGCGTCTTCCTGATGACCCAGTATTTCAAGGCCATCCCGAAGGAGCTGGACGAAGCCGCCATGCTCGATAACGCCAGCCGGCTCAGGATTTTCTGGAAGGTGCTTCTGCCGCTCACGCTGCCTGCGCAGGCGACGCTCGGCATCTTCACCTTTCTCGGCGCGTGGAACGACTACTTCTGGCCGCTGATTTCGGCGACGAGGAAGGACATGTTCACGCTGACGGTCGGCATGGCCTCGACCCAGACCAATTTCGCCCAGTCCGAAGGCATCGGCTTCCTGATGGCGCAGGCGGTGTTCGCCGGTGCCCCGATCCTGATCGTCTACCTGTTCTTCCAGAAATACATCGTCACGGCGGTCTCCGGCGCTGCGGTGAGATAACGAAGCTAGCCTGCCGGCCGGGGAATGCGCAGCGATTGAAGCACGAAAGCCAATCCAGGGTGGAGCGGCGGAAACTCAGTAGGAGGAACTGATATGAAACTGAAGAAAATACTGTTTGCCGCAGTCTCTGCGGGCGCAATGCTGCTCGCAGCTCCAAGCTTCGCGGCCACGGAACTGAGCGTGCAGCGCTTTTTCGGCGCCTGCGATGCCGATTTTGGCACCAACACCGATGCCACCAAGGCCGTTGGCGAATGCGGCATCATTACCTCGCTGATCAACAAGTTCAACGCCGACAATCCCGATGTCCACGTCAACGTCACCACCGTGGAATGGCCCGGCTATGATCAGCTGACCGCCCAGTTCGCTTCAGGCGACGCTCCGGACATCGTCACGATCCATGAATCCGTACTGTCGGATTATCAGTCGAAGGGCCTGTTGATGCCGCTCGACGATCTCTTGAAGTCGGTCGGCGTGACACCCGACGCTTTCACCGACGCGGCACGCAATGGCGCCACCAAAGACGGCAAGATTTATGGCCTGCCGATCGACAGCTGGACGATGCTCTATCACGTCAACATGGATCTTTTCAAACAAGCCGGCCTCGTCAATGCCGACGGCACGCCGATTTTTCCAAAGTCGCCCGAGGAACTGCTCGCCCAGGCCGAACAGTTCAAGCAGAAGACGGGCAAGCCTTATTTCGTCCAGAACCTGGCCAATGAGACTGCACTCTACACACGCAACCTCTACACCTATCTTTTCCAGCAGGATTCCGATTTCTTTGCCGATCCGAAGCATGTGAAATTGAATACGCCGGAAGCCAAGAAGGTCGTCGAGATGTACAAGGCGATCCTCGAGAAGGGCTACACCACCAAGGATCTCGACTATGGCGGCTCGATCAACGCCTTCCTTGCCGGCGAGGGTGGCGTCCATCTCAACGGTACGTGGGTGGTCGGCGATTACAACGCCCAGTCCGAGACCAAGGGGACGGCCCTCAACAAGGGCGGATATGCGGTCTATCCGTATCCGCAGCTGTTTGGCGGCGCCCATGCGCAATATGCCGACGGCCACACCTGGGCCGTTTCGCAGAAAGACCGCACGCCTGAACAGATCGCGGCTATCGGTAAATTCCTGAAGTTCTTCGCCGACAACGACTTCGAATGGTCGCGCACCGGCCACTTGCCGGCCTACAAGGCCGTCATCACTTCGGACGCCTTCAAGGCACTGCCGCATCGCAACACGATCTCTGCGGTCGCTGATCTCGGCAAGCCGCTGCCGTCCGCCGTACAGCGTCAGTTTGCGATCCAGGACATTATTGGCGAAGAGATGAGTGCAGCAATCAGTGGCCAGAAGGACGTCGACACCGCCCTTGCCGACATGGAAAGCCGCGTCAACGAATTGCTCGCCAACATTTGACCACGGGTTTCGAAAGGCCCTCCCAAGGCCCCCCGCGGCTGGAAACGGCCGCGGGGTTTTGGTGAGGGAATGGTTACTGTCCTAGACTTGCGAGAACTTGCCGGTGGCGACCGGCTCAAGCACACCAACCACGGCGCCGCAATTTCGGCAGCAGCCGACGCAAGCCCTGACTGGAGGGTTTCGTTAGAACGCCGCGGCCATGGGCATTGCGACTTTGTTGGGGATCTGGATGTCGATCTCCAATCTCGACGTCGTTTCGCCGTGATCCATGCTTACCTGCAGGAAATCCTGGTCGACCTGAACATGCCGGGCGATCACCGCCATGATCTCCTCGCGCAACACGGAGACGAGATCGGGCTGGTTGCGGCTTCGACGCTCGTAAGCCAACAGCAGTTGCAAGCGCTCGCGCGCCACGGGCGCGCTGCCGCGGCGCTTGAAGATATCGAGCAGGTTCATGCTGCCCTCCTTCCCAACAGCCGGTCGAGGAGGCCCCTCCGTTCGAAAGGCAGAATGACCGGCAGGTCCTCGCCCTCGAGTCTTCTTGCCGCGTCGATATAGGCGCGTGCGGCGGGGTTGGTGTTTTCGCTGAGGGTAACCGGCGCGCCCACATTGGATGCGCGCAGCACGTCCTGGCTCTCGGGAATTATTCCCAGCAGAGGCGTGGACAGGATCTCGAGAACGTCATCAATGCTGAGCATCTCGCCGCGGGCAGCGCGGGCAGCGTCGTAGCGCGTGACGAGGACGTGTTTGGCAATCGATTCACCTTGCTCTGCTTTCATCGTCCTGGAGTCGAGCAGGCCGATGATGCGATCGGAATCGCGGACCGAGCTCACTTCCGGGTTGGTAACGATTACCGCCTCGTCGGCAAAGCGCATGGCAAGTTGCGCGCCCCGCTCTATGCCGGCCGGGCTGTCGCAGAAGACGTAGTCGAAAACCGATCGGAGCTTGTCGATGACGTCGGCGACGCCTTCCTCGGTGAGAGCATCCTTGTCGCGCGTTTGCGAGGCCGGCAGCAGGAACAGCGTTTCGAGCCGCTTGTCACGGATCAGCGCCTGCGAGAGCTTGGCGGTTCCCTGAATGACGTTGACGATATCGAAAACAACGCGCCGCTCGGCGCCCATGATCAGATCGAGGTTGCGCAGGCCGACATCGAAGTCGACGAGGGCCACCCGCTTGCCGGTTTTCGCGACCGCGGCGCCGAGAGCGGCCGTCGAGGTCGTCTTGCCGACACCCCCTTTGCCGGATGTGACAACCACTACCTTGCCCATATTTGTGCCTCCAATGTTGTTAGTTGAGCGGTGCGACGCAAAGTGCGCCGTCCTCGAGAAAGGCCTGTACCGGCCTTCCTCGCGAGGAGGCGTCCATCTCCTCGGCGGTGCGGTACCAGCCGTCTACCGCCAGAAGTTCGGCTTCATTTTTCCGGCAAAAGATGCGAGCTGCGGAATTTCCCGTGGCGCCGGCGAAGGCACGTCCACGCAACGTGCCGTAGACGTGGATCGATCCTCCGGCGATGATCTCGGATCCGGAACTGACGGAGCCGACAATGACCACGTCGCCATCGGGGTGAAAGATCGACTGGCCGGAGCGGATCGGTGCCTTGATCATCAATGAGTTCGGCGCCTGCGGCTCTTCCGTCTTGGCCTCAGCGGCGGCCTTCGGGTTCGGCTGCGCGTAAAGCGTATCAGCGGTGGCCTCCTTGGTGCCAACGAGGAGCGGCGGCAGATCGGCATCAAGAGCAACATTGCCATTGGCCTCGATCGCGTAAATGCGAATCCCGCGCTCCGCGAGTTGTGAGAGCAGATCCCGCATCTCGCCCACCTCGGGCTTGAACATAGTCAGATCGAGCACAACCGGGCGGCCGGCAAAGAAGCCGGGAGAGTTTTCGGTCCAGTGATCGAGGCTTTGCAGCCATTCCCCTAGCGGGGCCTCAGGGGTGAGGGTGAAGGCTACAAACGAGCGCGCTCGAAAGCGTATGGACTTGTTTTGGATGGGAGCGACGCAGGTCACAGAGGCGAGTCCTTACTGATTGGTTAAGGCTAGCCCGGCATGGTTAACGAAAAGTTAATGGCGGCTTCTCGAGGCCTTGGCGGAGGCATTCTTTTTGCCTCCGATCGTCCCGCCGGCGCCCTGCTTCCGGTGCACGACGAGGTCCTCCTCGCGGCTGCCTGGAGGCGCATCCAGTTCACGAGGTCGGCCGACCGGTATAAGATTGCCGTGAACGCCGGGCTTATTAAGGAGTTATCGGTTTGACAAGCGTTGCCAGGGGGTCTGTCGCAGATCGCGGTCGCGTTACCTATGACCTTGGCGCGACCGCCATCTTTGCTTCCAAATCAGACCCGCGCTTTCACTATTGCCTGTATGTGCCTCCCGCGGTTGGAGAAGGGGCCAAAGTCGACCTGATGGTTGCTGTCCATGGCACCGGCCGCACCTCTTTTCTTGGATTCCGCGACGCGTTTTCCGAGTTCGGACGCTGGAACGGCTGCGCCGTGTTGTGTCCGCTGTTTCCGATCGGCGTTCTCGGGGACGATGCCCGCAGCGGGTACAAATATATGCTCGAGGGCAACATACGCTACGATCAGGTGCTGCTCGCCATGATTGAGGAGGTCAGCGCCAAATACAGTCAGGATTGGAGCCGCTTTGCCATGTTCGGATTTTCCGGCGGCGGGCATTTCACGCATCGTTTTGCTATCCTGCATCCCGACAGGCTCTGGGCGGCCTCAATCGGCGCGCCAGGCTCGGTGACCTTACTCGATCCGACGCATGACTGGTGGGTGGGCATTCGCGATCTGCCGGAGAAGTTCGGCATCACCGTCGATGCCGCAGCGCTGGCAAAAGTGCCTTTCCAGATGATCATCGGCGACGCTGACCTGGAGACTTGGGAAATCACTCATGTCCAAGGCAGCACCCATTGGATGCCAGGCGCCAACGATGCCGGGCGAACACGGCCGGAACGCCTCAGGGCATTGTGTCGATCGTTCGAGGAGGCGGGTGCGCGCGTGCGTTTCGATTTGCTGCCAGGCGTATCTCATGAACGGGACGCGGTTCTCGATTCCGTCAAGGACTTCCTCGCCCAGCAACTCAAGGAACGACGGGACGCCTCACCATGAATCGTTGCGCTTCAGCTTGTGAAGAGATTACGGCAATCAAAACCCGACCGCGTCGATCGCATCCAACAGCGATCTGCTGGCCGTGCGCGACAACTAGAGCAACGCTTCGTAGCGATCGCCGATCTTGTCGACTGTGAAATCCAGCGCCCTGTTTCTCAGCACGGCAGCAGGGATGGGGTGATCCAGCATTTCGGCCATCGCCTTTGCCAGGGCTGCGGCATCACCGACCGGTACCAAGGTGCCGAAGCGGCCGTCACCGAGTATTTCGCGCGGGCCATGCGGAGCATCGGTAGAAATTACGGGGACACCTGCAGCCATGGCCTCGACCAACACGTTGCCAAAGCCTTCGCTCGTGGATGTAAGGACGAACAGATCGGCTGCGGCATAGCAAGCTGCGGGGTCGTTGACGTAGCCGGCAAAGAGCACGTGCGCGCCGATGCCGGTCTCTTCGGCATAGGCGTGCAATTCGGCAGCCAGCGGACCTTCGCCGAAGATGACAAGCCGGGCAGGGCGGCCGGCGCGCAGGGCAGCGAAGGCCCGCAGCAAAGTCCGGTGGTCCTTGACCGGCACCAGGCGTCCGGCGGTGGCGATGACCGGGCCATCGCCCATCGCCGCCAATGCTGCCTGCCAGGCATAAGAATTCCCCTGCGGTGCTTCAGCCGGCGGCAGCGGGTTGTTAATGACGACGACCTTGGATTCGGGAAAGCCGCGGGCGATGATGTCACGGCCGACACCCGCTGAAACGGCGATGGCTTTGGTTGCACGCGCTGCAACCAGCGCGGAAAGCCAGATCGCCAGCCTCGCGCCGAGGCCGCTGGCAGGCAGCGAGGCGGCGGCATGGAAACTTGGAAAGAATTTTGCCCGGCTTCTGGCCAACATGAGTGACAGCGCCATCACCAGATTGGCGAATTCCGGGGCGCTATAGACCGCATCAGGATCAAGGCGGCGGAACAAATTTGCGCTTCGCACGATGCCTTTCAGCGTCGCCGACTTGGCGTAACCCTCGCCGCGCAAGAGAAGGCCGAAGTCGACCAGATGCACGGCAGCGGAACGCAGCGCGGCGTTAGGGCCTTCCGCGTTCCAGGTAAAAAGCGTGACCTCGTGGCCACGCGACGCCAGTTCATTTGCCATCAGGACGAAAACACGTTCGGCGCCGCCGCCCCTCAGGCTGGCGATGTGGAAAACGATGCGCTTCGCCATGCCTTGCTTCAGGCTCGGCTGGCGGCAAGGCCTGATCGGTTCGGCGGCCGGCGCATGTCGCGGATGATGCCCATGCCGATGGCCAGCAGCATGCCCAGGGCAAAGCCTGCGAACGCTCCTGCGCCTGCCACCAGGGCAGTGCGCGGGGGCCATGAGCGCGCTGGCGGGGGCACCGCGGTCGAAATCACCTGTACGTTTGTGGTGTCGATCTGCTCGCGCTCGCTGATTTGGCGCGCACGTGACAGGAAGCTCTCATAGACCGCTCTCTTCGAGGCGGCATCGCGTTCAAGTTCACGCAGGGCGACTTCGGATTCGCTGTCGGTGAATACATTGCTCTTCAGATCGTTCATCCTCGCGTTGAGAGAAGCCAACGAGGCCTTGGCCTTGTCCAGGCTGGCCTTTGCCGTGCCGATGGTGCGGGAGAACTCGGCCCGGAGTTGCGAGTTGACGGTCTCGAGTTCCGTCCTGAGCCTGACAATCGTCGGGTGGCGCGGACCGAAGGTCATCGACTGTGAATCGATCTGCTGCCGCAGGCTGTTTGACCTGTCGCGCAGCGCCGCGAGCGCTTCCGAAACCGTGGGGTCGGGATTGGCCCCGTTGATACCGGAGGCAACCAGGGCGTCGTAGCTTGCCTGCGCGGCGATGACACGCGATTGCGCATCGACGATTTCGCCATTGAGCTGCGTCAGCGTCTGCGAACTGACGAGCTGCCCATTGCTGGACGACAGGTTGTGGCTGCGCCTGTAGCTCTCGACCTTCTCTTCGGCTGCCTGCACGTCGCTCTTGAGTTGGCCAAGCCGGCTGTCAAGGGCAGCCGCGGCACGGCTGGCGCCGGCAGCTTCCGCCTTAGCCAGTTCTTCCTGGAAGTTTTTGACTATGGCCTGCGAGATCAGGATCGCCTTGGCGGTGGTTTCCGCAGATACCGAGAGGGTTGTGACAAACGAGGTCGGATCCGCGATGGCGTCTACCCGGTCCGCCAGGTTCTTCAAGGCGATGAGCCTCGGGTCGGGCTTCGCCACAGCGCCGGACGAGGATGTGCTCCGGTCCGGATCGAAGAATTCCGGATCGTGAGTCAGATTCAGTTCGTCCACCACACGGGAAAGCACGTTGCCCGAGGTCAGGATACGCTGCTTGCTGCGTGTGCTGAGCAGCTGGCTATCGACCTGGCCCGGTTGCGAGTAGAGGTCGTTTTCCACAACCTGCAAATTGGAAGGGTTGATGAGGACCTCCGTCGTGACGGTGTAACGCTGCTTGCTCAGCAATGCATAGGCGCCGCCGACAATGCCGCCGATTACCGCCAGCATGAACGCCAGGGCGAGGCCGGCCCGCAGCCAGACGAACAGGCGTCGAAAATCGAGCTCGAGAAAATCGCCGATCTTGTCCAGGGTCACCGTGGCGACAGGCTCCGGAGGTTGCGGCGTCACCGGTGCGGAGCTTAGCGCCGCGACTGGGCCATGCTGTTGCAGCAATGCCCTGCGCCGTGCATTGGCAATACGCTCGAATGCACTGTTATTGGAAGCCGTCGCGGAGATAGGGGGTGTGCCGGAACCGGCAGGCATGGTGACAACCCTTGTTAAATCATTACGCTTGGCCTGCTCTACAGAAACATCGTTAACATCTTATTTTCCAAGTTGGCCCATTTTGCCGTTCACACGGTCCGCTTGGCGGACGCTGAAGGGATTCGTTGCCCAGAATGCCGTTCGAATATCGCCATTTGGATGGGCCATGAGCTATCCCGCTGCCACTTCGGAACGAGTGTTGTCCAGTCGAGCGCGCCGTCAGAACGCGCTGTCGCTGCTGTTTTTCCTATGTGCAGCGTTCGCGCTCCTGCTTCGCTTTACGGTGTCGCCGCAAGTGATGAACATGGTCGTCGACTATACGGCCCAGGGAGGCTCGTTCTACGAAAAGCTGCATTTCGGCACCTATGCGATCATCCTACTGCTTCCTATCGTTCTTTTCAGCCGGCCGTTTTTGCTGCACGGCGATGAAATTGGAATATTCAAGGCGTTGATCCGCTATTCGGTGCTGATGTTCGCGCTGGTGCCTTATTTGTTCGTTACCGGCCGTGCGGGCTCCTCCGGCTTCATCATCGATACCTATCTGGTGGCCGGCGCCACAGGCCTGCTGATGCTGGCATTGAATGCAGAGGTGCGGCGGGCGTTGGGAGACGTCGTGCTTGGAATGGCGGTCCTGAGCGCTGTCATCGGCACCATCGAGGCGGTGACTCAACATCGGTTGTTGCCCTATGGCTTGAACGAACTGCAATTCAGGCCAACTGGCCTGTCGGCTCATCCGCTGGCACTGGGCGCGCTCTGCGCCACGACCATCGGATTTGTGCCGCTGACGCACTGGCGCATTTGGGCGCGGGTGATGGCGATCTTGCTGTTATTCATCGGTTGCGCTGCGTCAGGCGCTCGCGCTGCGCTGATGCTCGCGACGGCGGAAATCCTCATTCTGCTGCTGTTCGTGCCCTGGCCGGGCCTATCGCTCAAATACGAGCGGCAGGCCAAATTTGTCGTACTGATGTTCACCGTCGCCGGTGGTGCGGTGCTCGTAGCTGTACTGTTTGCGGGCGGTCTGCTGAATCGGTTCAGCAACACCATCTTCGACGAAAACTTCATGGCCCGGGTGACCATTTACCAGGTGTTCGGACTAGTCAGCTGGAACGACATCCTGTTCGGCATGAACGTTGACGACCTGCTGGCGATCGTCAGGCAGAAGCTGCATCTGCCCTACATCGAAAGCGCGCCTGTGGTAATCATCTTGCTCTTCGGCCTGCCCATAGCCCTGCTGTTTACAGCGCTGATATTCTGGTTTGTCTTCCGGCTGCTGCGAGGGGCGCCGCTGCCGGCATGGATCGGCACCATAACGTTCTTGCTTGCTGCGCTGTCGAACAACGCGCTTTCGTCAAAAACGCCGGACATGACGATCATCGTGGTGTTGCTGCTTGCCTACAGGGACCAGTCTTCGGTCGCGGCATTGAAGCCGGCTGGATCTCGTTAAGCACGGGCCTCAAATCCGGTCAGCCGGCGCTGTCCACGACCTCGACACGTCCCGCGCGGTTGAGCGTGTGAATGCCCGCGCGGGCCCATGCCGGCCCCGGATCGATTGGGCGGGGCAGTTCGAAACGGATATCGAAATCATCAAGCCGATCCAGTCGCATTAACCCCAGGCCGCCACCATAGGCTCTTGAGCCGTTTTGCACCGGCAGCAGCAGCGAGCCCTCCTGGCGGATAAAGGCGCCGCCCGGCCGAGTGGCGGAGTGGTCGACCGCGACGGGATTGAGCGCGTGCGCAGCCCACGGCCCACGCAGCGCCGGGGCGGAATAGACCGCCATCGTGTCAGACGCGCTACCGTGACCGAACCGCTCAGTCCCCAACAGCCAGAAGCGGCCGTCGGATTCGAGCAGCGTGGCGTCGTTGAAATCCCTGTTCGTCATCAGCACCGTATCGCGTACCCAGCGATCCGGAAACTGCACGGCACGGTAGAGCACCAGTTCGCGCGCCGTAGCGCTTTCCGGGATCATGAAAATCTCGCCGGAGCGAGCGAACACCTGCGGATATGACAGGTGGTGTGCTTCCTCCAGCACCACCTTCGGCACGCCGAAAGTGCCGTCGGTGTCGAGTTCGGCTACCGAAATCACGCCGCGGCCCGTGGCATAGGGAAATTCCTCGACAAACAGAAAATGGCGGCCGTCGCGCTCGAGAACGAACGGATCGGCGTAGAAGCGCTGCCCGTCATCGGCAAGCACGGTGAACGGCTTACCGTCGAGTCGTCCGGTCTCGGCGACGCCTGGACCGTCGATCAGCCGGTAAGCAACCTGCCAATAGAAGGGGCGCCGACCACGTCGCAGTTTTTGCACCGCGCGGTCGACCATTCCCCTGCCGAAAAAGGGCAGATAGTGCCTGATAAATCCGCCTTTCTGCAGGGGCGGCGCCGGGCTCTCAATAATCGGCGCAAGTTTGCCCGCGGAAAAGCGGGCGACACATTGGGCGATCAGGGAGATGGCGCCGGCGAGCAGGTCGTTGCTGGTCCGGGAGAGCCATAGCCGATCGCTGATCATCGGCCGCGCCCTGGCGACGGCAACGCCGTCGAGGCGCGCGGTGAGTTCGGGCAACCGCCCGCTCGCCAGCATCTCGGTCATGCCCGCGGCAAAGCTGCTGTGGCCGCAAAATTCGAGCGTCAGGACAGGCGTGCCCCGTCGGGCGGCGATAGCGGTAAGATCGACTACAAGATCGACTGGGCCGGTATCGCCGGATCGCAACGGCTCGGAACGGCTTGCCAATGAGGGGCCGAAGCGCCGGCCCTCGAGCGCCAGCACATTATCCATTCCGCGCGCATTGGGTTCAGGCGTCGGCGCGCGGCTACTCGAAACCGCATGTCCAGCCGCACTCAACCGCGCCAGAAGCTCATTTTCCCAGCGCCGGGATGCGTCGGCGTGGCCGATGATTAAAATATTAGTCAATCCAATATATTCTTTTTCAAGACTACTACCGTAGACTACTTGTCAGCCCAACCTTTCACAAGAGTTAAGCCGGGAGAACGCGGCCTTGGTTGTTAATCATATATTAAGAATTGAGATCACGAAGGCGCTTCTCGACGCTATTATAGCTCGTGCGGGCAATAGTCGGCATGTCCCGAAGGCTGCAGGCGACCAGGATCAGCGATGAACGTCCTTTCACGTCCAAAACTGCCATCGAGGCAGAAACTGCTGATCGTGTTCGGCACGAGGCCGGAGGCACTCAAATGCTTTCCAGTGGCGCGCGCCGCCCTTGCTCATCCAGGCTTCATCACCGAAATATGCATAACCGCCCAGCATCGCGAAATGGTCGACCAGGTTGTCGAGCTGACCGGCCTGCCTGTGCATCACGATCTCAACATCATGCAACCCGGCCAGTCGCTGTTCGACGTGACCTCGCGCGTGCTCCTTGGCATGGCCGAGGTGCTGGACAAGGCCAAGCCCGATATCGTCATGGTGCAGGGCGACACCACCACGGCGATGGCCGCGGCTCTGGCTGCCTTCTACAAGCGTATCCCGGTCGCTCATGTCGAAGCAGGATTGCGCAGCCACAACGTCAACTCGCCGTTTCCTGAAGAACTGAACCGCAAGATTGCCGGCGACATCGCCACCTGGCATTTTGCGCCGACCGTTCAGGCGCGCGACAACCTCATCGCCGAAGGAAAAGCCGAAAGCACCATCTTTGTGACCGGTAACACGGTGATCGATACACTGTTGCATTTTTCAAGCGCGATCGATGCCGACAGGCTGATGAACGCGAAGCTCGCTGCCCGCTTCCCTTTCCTCGACCCTTCCAAGAAGATGATCCTCGTCACCGGCCATCGCCGCGAGAATTTCGACGGCGGCATCCAGCGCATCTGTACGGCGTTGAAGGGATTGGCGGCGCGCGGAGACGTGCAGATCGTCTACCCTGTCCATCCAAACCCCAATGTGCGCTCAGTGGTCAACGCAGAGCTGGAAGGCGTGCCGAACATCCACCTGGTCGAGCCGCAGGACTATCTGCCGTTCCTGTACCTGCAGAAGCAGAGCTATCTGGTGCTTACCGATAGCGGTGGCGTGCAGGAAGAAGCGCCTTCACTCGGCAAGCCGGTGCTGGTAATGCGCGAAAATACCGAGCGACCCGAGGGGATCGTGGCCGGCACCGCCCGTCTTGTCGGCACCGATGTCGAGAAAATCCTGTTCAACGCCAATCGCCTGCTCGACGATCAGGCTGCCTATCGCGGCATGGCGGAACGACACAACCCATATGGCGATGGCCGGGCCAGTAACCGGATTGTTGAGGAACTGCTGCATCATGGCTGAAATCAAAACCGTTTCCGTAATCGGCATGGGCTATATCGGCCTGCCGACCTGCGCCATTTTCGCCAGCCGCGGGCTCAACGTCATTGGCGTCGATGTCAACGGAGCGGTGGTCGAGAAGGTCAACCGCGGCGAAATCCACATCGTCGAGCCAGACCTTGACGGTCTGATCCAGAAGGTCGTGGCGAACGGCAAGCTCATGGCCTACAGCACGCCGCAGCCGGCGGACGCCTATATCATCGCTGTGCCGACCCCGATGACCCACGACCATAAGCCGGACGTGACCTACGTGCTCGCGGCGGCACGAAGCATCGCCCCAGTGCTGAAGCGGGGAGACCTTGTGGTATTGGAGTCGACATCGCCGGTCGGAACCACGCGGATCATGACCGGGCTGCTTGCCGAATTGCGGCCCGATCTCAAATTTCCTGTCCAGCATGGCGAAGACGCCGATGTGCTGGTCGCCTATTCGCCCGAGCGCGTGCTGCCGGGAAAGGTGCTGACCGAGCTTATCAACAATGATCGCTCGATCGGTGGATTGTCCCGCAAATCGTCGGAACGGACCGCGGCACTCTATTCGACCTTCGTCACCGGCGACCTGTTCATGACAACGGCCGAAAGTGCTGAGCTGGTGAAACTGACGGAGAACGCATTCCGCGACGTCAACATCGCCTTTGCCAACGAGCTTGCCGCAGTGTGTCAGGATCTGTCGCTCAATGTATGGGAAGTGATCGATCTCGCCAATCGGCACCCTCGCGTGAACATCCTCCAGCCGAGCCCGGGCGTTGGCGGTCACTGCATTGCGGTCGATCCATATTTTATCATCGATGCCGCACCCAACAGCACGCGGCTGATGGCTTCGGCACGCCGGATCAATTCCGAGCGGCCCATGTCGGTGGTCAGGGATATCGAGGCCTTGCTCGATCCCTCCCGCAAACAGACGATCGCCTGTCTTGGCCTCAGCTTCAAAGCCAACATCGACGATTTGCGCGAGAGCCCGGCCGTCGAAGTGGTGAAGCTTCTGTCCGATATCCCCAATGTGAAGATCATTGCGGCTGAACCTAACACAAATGCGCTGCCGCACGAGCTCGAGGGCAGGGGCATCGTGTTCACCGATGCACTTTCGGCCATCGACAAATCCGATATCGTCGTCCTCCTGGTCGACCATCGGCAATTCAATCTGGTCGACCCCGAAGCGCTCAAGGACAAGAAGCTCGTCGATACGAGGGGCCTGTGGACGTGGCGCAAGGCGCGCAAGCCGGACGCCCGCATCGAAGGCAAGAAACCAGAGATCGCACAAGTGCCGCTTGCAAGGGAGCAGGCCGCATGAACGCGCACGCCCCGGCATGGGCGCAGCATTCCCTTTTGGCATCACGGCGCCGGGAGTTCCTTGGCGCACCTATCCATGCGCTGACCATGGCAGAGACGCTGGCCATCGCCGAAGAGGCGATGACCCTGCGGCGGCCGCTGCATCATGTGGTGGTGAACGTCGCCAAGCTGGTGACCATGCGCCAGAATGCCGAACTGCGCGACGACGTGGCCGGGGCGGACGTGGTCAATGTCGATGGCATCGGCGTGCTTTGGGGAGCGCGTTTGTGCGGCGTCGCGTTGCCCGAGCGGGTGGCGGGCGTCGACATCATGATCAATCTGCTGAGCCTCTGCGCGATGCGTGGATTCAGGCCGTATCTGCTGGGGGCCGAACAGCACGTTCTCGATGCGGTCGTAGCGAGACTTGCCAATGACCATCCGAGCCTCAGCATAGCGGGAACGCGCAACGGCTATTTCAAGCCGGAGGACGAGGCCGGGATCGTCGCGGCGATCAACGCCTCGGATGCCGACTGCCTGTTGGTGGCCATGCCGACACCGCGGAAGGAACGCTTTCTCAAACGCTACCGCGATGAACTCGCCCCAAGCTTCGTGATGGGCGTGGGCGGCAGTTTCGACGTCTATGGCGGCAAGGTTGCCCGTGCGCCGAGGCTGATACAAGCGGCCGGCCTGGAGTGGCTGTTCCGCGTCGTCCAGGAGCCGCGACGCTTGTGGCGCCGCTACTACGATACCAACACTGCCTATGCCGGGCTGCTCTGCCGGGAGTTCTGGGAGCGTCGCTGGCGCCGAAACGCCGGTTTATAGATTCGCGTTCCCTCACAAACAGGCCTCGGCCCTGGACTTCCCCTTACGCGATCCGCAGCCGCGCCCGCAGCTGGGCGACGAATTGCGTCGCTGCTACAGGATGGAACAACGAGGTCAGCCCGAAGAAGACCGCAGCGCCGGCGGTGCCGCCGGCGACAAGCGAGAAGATCGCCGGCACGTCGCCGGCCACCATGCTGGCAAGCTTGGCGGCCACCCCCGTGCTGAGCGAGATGATTACCGAGACACCGATGTCGCGCCACGGCACCGGCACCGGCGTGAGCCGCTCGCTGATGACAATGCAGGTTATGGAGCCCACTACCGAGCCGCCCGCAAGCGCCAAAGCCGCGCCGATCTCGGCCATCGGGGGGATCAACAGCAGGGACAATGCGATTGTTGCCACCGAGCCGAAGAGGTTGGCGATGATCAGCAGCCACGGCCGCTTGTGCGCGTGCACCACGACGCCATAGACGAAGCTGGTGAGGTTGGCGCACAGCACGCTGAAGGCAATGATTGGAAACAGCAGGCCGAAGCGGCCGTGATATTGCGAGGGCAGCATGAGCTCGGTGATATTGCCGCTGAGCGCGACCAGCATCGCTGCAATAGGCAGGCAAAGCCGCATCATCAAGGCCATCAACTGCGACAGCAACCGACCCGATGCCGCGGGCCCGTCCTCGTCGAAGCGGCTAACCACCTCGGGAAAGGCGCCCATGTTGATGGCGTTGGCGACCATATCGATCGGTTGGCGGGCCAGCGCATAGGCCGCGGCGAAAATCGCCACGGCGCTGGCATCGTAATAGAACTTGAGGAACAGACGCTCCGCGCTGTTGAGCCCGAACCCAACCAGCGCCATGATGATCAGCGGCACACCGAGCGCAAAGAAGTCTCTGTGGGTGAAACGCGGCGGACCGGTAACGACGCGTCGGGATGCCATGATCCCCGCCACGATGCCGGCAATCAAGGCGCCGAGGCTCGAACCGAGCGACACCGTCAGAAAGCTGTCCTGAAAGACAAGGATAGCGCCGATCGGTAACGCGAGTTGCAGCAAGGCACGCAGGGCTTCTAGCATCGAATAGACCGAATGGCGCTGCTGCATCTGCAGCACCGTCAAGGCGAAGCGGCTGATGGACCCAGCGACCAGATAGCCG
Source organism: Mesorhizobium sp. M0910 (assembly GCF_040319465.1). Classification (NCBI taxonomy): domain Bacteria; kingdom Pseudomonadati; phylum Pseudomonadota; class Alphaproteobacteria; order Hyphomicrobiales; family Phyllobacteriaceae; genus Mesorhizobium; species Mesorhizobium sp. M0910. Next base: position 140,522 of record NZ_JAMYNZ010000011.1, on the reverse strand, counting down.
CAGACCGCGATCGCGAACTCGACCCAGCGTTCAGGCACGATCACCGCCGACGCGCCTACCGATATGACCAGCGCCAGGGCCGTGGTCGCAAGCAACACCTGCCCCGCCAGCATCAGGCTGCCGCGGCTGACCTCGCCCTTGCCGCCAAGCCTGAGCAAGGCGATGCGCAGCCAGTTGGTGACGGCAATGTCGGTCATTTCACCGACGGTCACCACCAGAGTGAGCAGGCCATACTCGGTCTGGTCGATCAAACGCGTCACGACGACCAGCAGGAGCAGCGCCGAAATTCGCGTCAGCAGGATCGCCGGAGCATAAATGAGCGTGGAACGGAGCAGCAAGGGCGTGTCCCTGGAAAACTCACCTTCGACTAGCCGCCGACTGGCGGAAAATCCAGCGCGATGACGGCGAAGGGTGAACAGATTCAGTTTGAACTAAAAGATTTGCCGTAAACCTTATTGGGAACGTTTGCTTTGCAGTTACCCAGTCTGTGTTATTTAGGGTACCATCATGTTGCAGCGCCTCATATCCGATCGAAAAATACATGTCCTGGTCGCGACGCCGTCGGGCGTTTCGGGGCAGGGCGGCATCGACCGCATCATGGGGGCGCTGAAGCAGGAGTTCGAACGGCAAGAAATCGCCGACATCGATGTGTGCTTCCTTGCCAGCCGTGGCCCGGGGCATGTCGGACTTTCGATCTTCTATATGCTCGGCTTTTGCTTACGGATGCTTAAAGCGCGTGTGGCTGGACGTGCCGATGTCATTCACATCAATATCTCAGTTTCCGGCAGCACCTACCGAAAGATGGTGATCGCCGCCTGGGCACGGCTGCTGTCGATACCCTATGTCCTGCATTTGCACGGGGCGCAGTATCAGACATTCTGGAAAGCCGACCGCGGTTTCATAAGCCGCCGTATCAAAGCTTTGTTCGAGCATGCCGATCGGGTGATCGTTTTGGGTCGGCTTTGGCGCGATTTCGTCGCCAGCCGGGCGCCGGGCGCAGCCGGTAATATCGTGATCGTGCCCAATGCGACCGAAGTCCCGCCGCTGGCGCATGTCGGCGGCGGCGACCATGTGCATATCCTGTTCCTGGGCCGCATCGGCGACCGCAAGGGCGTACCGCAATTGCTGGAGGCACTGCACCGCATGAGCCCTGTCAAGAATTGGCGCGCCACGATTGCCGGCGATGGCGAAGTCGAGGCGGCACGGACAAAGTCAGCCGCGCTGCGGATTGCAGACCGGATCGCCTTTCCAGGTTGGGTGGGACCTGACGATGTCGCATCGCTGATTTCTTCGGCCGATATTCTGGTTCTTCCCTCCTTCGCCGAAAATCTGCCGATGTCGGTGATCGAAGGCATGGCAGCCGGTTTGGCGGTGGTGGCGACCCCGGTTGGCGCGGTCGAAGACATAATCACCGACGGGCAATCCGGGCTGCTGGTGCCGCCAGGCGATGTTACAGCGTTGACCGACGCGTTGAGCTGCCTCGTGGAGGACCCGGCACTGAGGGCAAGGCTTGGTGCCGGTGCCATGGCCGTGCATCGGGAACGGCTTGAGCTCGCCCCGTTTGTCGGCGCAATCTGCGACGTCTGGCGGTCGGCCGCGTCAAGCCGTCAACCGGTCAAGGGCTGAGGCCGACGATCGCGGCGGTGCTTCGAGCCTGAATTCGCGGTGGAATATCTCCAAATTCAACAGCGCCCATATCAGCTTTTCGTGGTCGGCGGCACGCGTGGTGTGTTCGGAGACGATTTGATCAAGCTGTTTCGGACTCAGATAGCTGCGAATGACGGAGTGAGGCGAGCAAAGATGGTCATGCACGTAGTTCCTCATCGATCCGCGAAACCATTCGGCGACCGGTACCTTGAACCCGACCTTGCGGCGGCTGAGAATTTCCTCCGGGAGGATATTGGCCATGCTGTCGCGCAGGATCTGCTTGCTATGCAACCAACCCAGCCTGTAGCGATCGGGCAATTTGCTGACGAATGAAACCAGGTCGCGATCGAGGAACGGCATTCTTCCTTCGATTGAACCGGCCATCATCATGTGGTCGCCTCGTTCCAGGAGATTGTCAGGCAGCCACGACGTCTGATCAAAAAACAGCACGCGGCGAAGATGGGAGGCCGCAGCGCTTGACGAGAACGGAAACTCATTGTGCTCATAACGGCGACTTGCGGATGCACCGATCAGGCAAGCGCGCTGCTGCGCGGAAACGGCTCCAAACCAGGAGACCATCCGGGCGGCAAAGTCCCTTTCGCCCGCGGTGCGGGCAAACGTATCGACCTTGGCCGACGCGCCCGGCATCGCGCGTACCACAGGGGAAAGGACGTTATCGTGCAGCGAGGCTGGGACAAGCGACTGGTAGATCCCGGCCAGTGATTCCGCGCGATGCTTGGGATAGCCGCCGAGAATCTCGTCGGCTCCTTCGCCGGTGAGCACCATCTTGACGTCTTGCGAGGCTCGCTCCGACATCAGGTAAATTGGAATATCGCTGCTTTGCGAAACAGGTGCCCCGCGTTGGCGAACCATCGCCGGCAGGTGATCCATCAGATCGCCTGGCTGGATTACAAGTTCGCAATGATCGGTCTTGAAATGATCGGCAACGCGCCGGGCGAATGCAAATTCGCTATAGGCTGCGTCGTCGAACCCGACAGAAAATGTGCGAATGGGCGTGGCGCTGTGCCTGGCCATCAGCGCGACGATAGCCGAGGAGTCGAGCCCTCCGGAGAGAAAGGCCCCAAAAGGTGCATCGCTGCGCATCCTGATCTCGACGGAATGGTCGAGCAGTTCCAGAAATCGCCGCTTGGCGGTTTTTCCGTCGATCCGCTCGGTCAGGGCCGCCTGGTCCGGAGGCGTATAGTAGCGCGTTTCCTTGACTACCCCTTGCGACCAGACAGCATAGCTTCCGGGATTGAGCTTGCGGATCTGTTTGAAAAGCGTGCGCGGTCCGGGCACATAACGCCAGTTCAGATACTCGTGCACGGCATCCAGATCCAGTTCCTGAGCATCTTGCTGCGATGACAGCAATGCGTTGATCTCCGAGGCAAACAGCAGCAATTTTTCGCTTTGCATGAGGTAAAGCGGCTTTTCCCCGAAGGGATCCCGGGCGAGGATCAATTCCTGCCTCTGAGCATCCCAGAGTGCAAAGGCGAACATGCCGCTCAGCCGGTCGAACATTGACAAGCGCCACTGATCGTAGGCTCGGAGCAGCACCTCGGTATCGGAGCGCGTTCGAAATTGATGGCCAAGGCCGATCAGTTCCTGGCGCAACTCGATGTAGTTATATATCTCTCCGTTGAAAATTATTTTGAGACGGCCGTCCTCAATCTGCATCGGCTGATTTGACTCAGGCGCCAAGTCAATGATCGCCAGGCGGCGATGGACCAATGCCAATTGTTGCTCGCCGGTATTCAGGTCCAATATCTCGGTGCCTTCGGCATCGGGACCGCGATGCCGCAATGCGTTTGACATTCTGGCGGCCCGCTCTTGTGGATTTTTAGCCCTTCGACCGATCCATCCGGCAATTCCACACATTGTTCCCCCTAGGCGCGCGCATTCCTCACTTCAGTACAACAAATGTGTTAAACACTTCGTGCCGACACAACCCGACCGGGAGAAAGCTGCCACGGGCCATCCTCGATGGAGCCTGGCGGTCAGGGGTTGCCACCGGTTGTTCGCTGGTGAGGGCGAGTGACGGCACCTATGGCAGGCCCAATGCCTGCAGCATCTCCGGGTCGGGTACCGGGGGGCCATCGGGCAGGATGAGGCTCATCCCATAGGGATTGGAGAACTCCCAGACAGACCATGGGATCGCAAAGCGTTCGGCCTCTCCGCGCACTGCCTTAAGATAGCGCGAACAGTCGGCCTCAAAGGCGCCCATGCGGCCGTCCGCGGACATGAGGATAGCGCCGAATTCGCCCATGAAGAGCCGCCGACTGGGGATGCCATGGCCTTCAGCCCAGTCGACAGCCTGGCGAAAGCTCGCCTCCAGTTGGCTCTGGCCCCAGTTCTGCTCGAAATACCTCGCGATTGCTTGGCGCGCGGTGGCCATGTTCATGACCTGCTCGACCCTGCTCAAGCCGGCAGCCTCCATCCGCGCTCTAAGGGTTTCGGTCACCACTTCGGGTGTACTGCTGTCGGCCGGCCAGGGAAGTCCCGAAGCAAAGCTGATTGTGTCATCGGGCCGCTGGTGGGTGAAGCTGTGCGGCTCATACATATGGAAGCTGTAATAGAGGTTTGGGTCATCAAAGCCGGGGCTGAGGTTGACCAATCCGGCAATGCTGCCGCCGCAGGCGCCGGTTGCAACGATGGTAAGTTCACTGCTGACCGCTCGAATGTCGTGGACGGTCCCTGCCATGATCCGCTGCCAGTCATCGCTGCCGCTCGCATCGCAAGGGTAGTATGCGGGCTCGTTGTAAGGTTCGAGGGCGACTTTGTCGGTGCCTATCTTGACCAGCATGGCGGCGACCGCCACAACCATTTGACGATAGCGGGCAACGCCCTCGCTGTCGGCGCCGCCATAGATCATCTCCATGCTGTAGTCGGGAACCTGAGTGACGCCATGCAGGTCGAAAACCACCTTGAGGCCGGTCGACGTGATCCGCTCGACGGCGGCGGCAAGTATGTCCAGCGCCTGTTGCCGCTTGGCGCCCTCGCTGGCAAGCAGCGGGCCGGGATCGACGCTCAGCCGGACGAAGTCGAAGCCCATCGATCGGATGTGGGCGAACACCTCCCCGGACGGCCAGTCGGTGAGCGGCCTGCTTTCCGCAAGCCACTCCTTTTCGCGGCGATAGGGCGGCCAAACGTAGGTTCCGTCTTTTTCCACCGGCGACCAGTTGAGCCACTGATGCACGCCAACGCCGCGCTTGAGAGCGATGGGCGCTGCGTCGGCAGCCACAAGCAAGGCGAGCACCCAGGCAACAACACACGCCGCTTTTCGCATCGCTCTCTCCGTATGGTCGCCGGAGATATTAACCGCAACGAACGGGAAAGAAGATTGCCGGCGCGCAGCTTTTCGACGGCATGGTATACAACGACCGAAACGTTGACGGGGCGTGCATGAGAATCGGCTGGTACATCAACCGATTGCGCAGCATGGGACCGGCCGAGGTGCTGCACCGGCTGGGCGAGCAACGTCGAAGGATCGCGTCGCGCCGCCGCGATGATGGGTGGGAGCGCTATCCATCGCCGCGGTTGCACCCAGTGCTGCCCGGATTTCGCCATGCTGCGCTGGCAGCGACCGACGCCCAACGGCAAGCCATAGCGGCGGCCGCGCAAGAGATGCTTCAGGGCCGGTTTTCTGCACTCGGGCGGACATGGCCAAAGCGTGAGCCCGAACTGTTGTTTCCTGCCGAGCTTTGGCGTCTTGATCCGGTGACCGGCAGGCTTTGGCCTGGCCCCGAGGCTCATACTTTCGACATCGATTTTCGCCATGGCGGCGACCTTGGCGATATAAAATATGTCTGGGAGATCAACCGGCTGCAGCAATTGCCGCCACTGGCTGCACACCTGCTCCTCGGCGAGGACGATCGATCCCGGAGTGCCATCGAGGCGGCAATCGGCAGTTGGCATTCCGCCAATCCACCGTTCCGAGGCATCGGCTGGGCGTCCGGCATCGAAGTAGCGCTGCGGGCCATCAGCCTGATCGTCACCCTGGACCTCGTCGGCGACCAGCTTGACCCAGTGACGCTGCGGAAAGCTGGTGAGATACTCGCGGCAAGCGCCTATTGGCTGCCGCGGTTTCCGTCGCGATATTCCTCCGCCAACAACCATCTCGTCGCAGAGTTGGCCGGCGAATATCTGGCCGGCCTGGCGCTCGGGGCCGGATCCGAAATCGCCCGCGGCGCCCTCCTGAATGAGACGCACAAGCAGATACTTGCCGATGGCGCAGGTGCCGAGCAAACACCGACCTATGCAGCCTTCAGCGCCGAACTCATCTTGCTGTGCGCCGCCGCGGCACGCCAGGCGGGAACGCCGTTTCCCTCGGCTGTCGAAGCGCGTCTGGGCGCCTTCGCCAATTTCGTCGGCTGGCTGCCACAGAAAGCCGCCCGCTTCGGCGACGACGATGAGGGCCACGTGCTGAAGCTGGGGGACGAGCCGAACTATATCCGATCCGTCGCGTCCGCCATCCAAGGCTTACTGGGGACGCCGGGCAACGCGCCGGAGCCCGACGACTTTCGTTCGCTTTTCTTTGGTACGCCGTCGGGTCCGGCTCCCGCGGTGCATGGGTTGCAGACATTCGCGCAAGGCGGGCTCTCAGTCTGGCGCGGGGCAATGAATGGCCGCAATGTCGAACTGACGTTCGACCATGGACCGCTCGGATATCTCTCGATAGCGGCGCACGGCCATGCCGACGCGCTGTCGCTCACCCTGTGCATCGACGGTGAGCCGGTGCTGGTCGATCCAGCCACCTGGCTCTACGGTTCGGGAGGCGCATGGCGCGACTGGTTCCGCTCCACACCAGCGCACAACACGCTGAACATCGAGGGCAAGAGCCAAAGTACCATCGCTGGAAATTTCAACTGGTCGCACAAGGCAGTCGCAGCGCTGGTGGAGAGCGAGCCGGGACCGCACTGGAGGCTGAGCGCCCGGCATGATGGCTATAGAAGCCGCTTCGGCGTCGTGCATCAGCGCACTTTGGCGCGCCAGGCCGATGGCATCCTCATCACCGACCAACTGCTCGGCGGCGGGCGTCAGTCCGAGATCGTCTTCCAGCTGGCCGTCGGCCTCCATGCCGACCGGCACGAAGATACGGTCACGGTATTGCGCGGCGACGAGGCGCTGTTGGCCATCCGCTTTCCTGACGCTGCGCTCGACGTCGGCGCCGGCGGTGACATGCCGGGGCAAGGCGGTTGGGTTTCACTGCGCTTTGGCACCAGGCAGCAGGCCGAACGCCTCGCCTGGCACGGTGAAGTGGGCGAAGCCGGAATCCATATCCATCTTGCCCCAATTCACCCGCCACAACGGCAAAAACCCGCGCCAACGTAGAGTTGCCGGGCGAGTTCCAGCCGTATTCGACATTAATTACGTTTGGACATTTAGCGGTTTCGTTACCGTTGATCTGCTAGTCTCGCACCATCCAGCCTGCTTTGCCCGCTGCGTCCGCAACAGCCACTGGTTGCAGGCGGCGTAGCAAGTTTGGCGGGAATTTTGTGCTTTGCTATTCGCCAGATCGCCTGCTTGCAACCCCAGACTGCCTTTTTAGACCAGGAGCCGCTGCAACGATGTTTTCCGAATTTGCCAGAGCGATTGTGGAAAAGCTTTCGAACGTCAGTCTGACCACGCTCGGCCTGCTTCTCCTCACCGCACTGGGCAGCGCGGTGATCGCCTACTGGCGAACTGCCGAACATAAGTCCCTCAGGGATTTTTTCGACTTCGCCTTCCCCCAGGAAATCATCCTGCACCCGTCGGCGCGAGCCGACGCCCTGTTCTGGATCACGAAACGGGCGATGATGCCTTTCCTGCTTATTCCCGCCGGCGTCACCTTCGTCGTCGCCATGGGCTATGGCACACGCGAGGCAATCGGCTGGCTCCTTAACATTCACGCGCCGCTTCTCGGCGGCCCGGCGGGACCGGTGACGATCGTCATCTTCACCGCAACCATGCTGGTCGCCTATGATATTTCATACTACCTCTACCACGTCGCCCAGCACCGCTTCCCGTTCCTGTGGGAATTGCACAAGGTGCATCATTCGGCCGAGGTGATGGTGGGGATCACCAAGGACCGGGTTCATCCGCTGGACGATCTGATGAACCGTATGTGGGATGGCGTCATCCCGGGCATCTGCTTCGGTATCTGGAGCCTGATCGCACTCGATCCGGTAGAGGTCGCTATCTTCGGCATCAACGTCTACGTCATCCGTAACATCCTGATGATGGACTTTGTTCGTCATACGCATCTCAAGATCTCGTTCGGCCCGTTGAACAACATCATCCTGTGTCCGCACTGGCACCAGGTGCATCACAGCATCGACCCTCGTCATTATGACAAGAATTTCGGCCTGCTTTTTTCGTTCTGGGATCGTCTGTTCGGAACGCAATTTGTCCCGGAACCGGATGAAGACCTGAAATTTGGCCTGATCGATCGCGATGTGCGCGATTATCAGTCGCTCTTTGGGCTCTACATCCTGCCGCTCAAGAAGATGGCAAGGCATGTCATGCGACTGTTTCACAGGCGGCCCAATGTAGTCGCGCAGCCACAGGACAGTTCTCCTTCATGAACACTGTTGTTTCCATCGACGTCCTAGGCGCGGAGCGCCTGGAAATCGTCCGTTCGGCGGATCGTCTGGCTGCGGTCGAAGCCGCTTGGATGGACCTTTGGCATCGTACCGACGGGCTGATCTTTCAAAGCCATGCCTGGATTTCGGCATGGTGGAGTACTGTACAACGCCGTGACCAGCGCGCGTTGCGGATCGGCCTGGTCTGGAAGGGCGAGAAACTCGTTGCTGTCGTTCCGCTGGCGATCGGCAGGCGCAGGGGGCTGCGGTTTCTCGAATGGGCGGCCGGCAGCTATACCGACTATGGGGATATTCTCGTTGCTCCGGAATGCTCGTTATCGGCGCTGCAGGAGCTATGGACTCAACTCTGCGATGCAGGTGGCTTCGATCTTGCCTTGATCAGTCGTCTCTCGCCGGATGCGGCGGCCCGCAAAATTTTCACGCCGGGAGCTTTCGGCGCCATCAGGCTTCGTCACTTTCACCGAACGGAAGTCAGCTATCGCGTTGCCGGACAATGGGAAAGCGGAGCGGCATGGTTCGCGGACCAGTCGAAAAAGACGCGCCAAAACTATCGGCGCGGCATCAAAGCGCTGGAAGAAACCGGAGAGGTGAGATTTCGCCTGCTTGCCCCCGACGAGCCGCTGCAACCGGTACTGGAGCGCCTCGCGGCCTTGAAGCGGAAATGGCTGACCGAGCGCATGCGTGAGTCAGACCTGTTCGAAGAGGGCGTGCCGGTACTCGCCGCGCTCGTCGATGCGTTGGCGCGCGCCGGCGTGCTGCATATCTTCGTCCTCGAATGCAATGGCGTGATGGTCGCGGTGTCGATCAACTTCGTCCAGCACGACGTAATGATGGCCTTCGTGACGACATTCGATCCGGATTTCGCCCGGGCGTCGCCGGGTGTGATCCTGTTGATGGATTACGTGCAGTGGTCGATCGATCACGGCTTGAGCATGGTCGATTTCCTCTGTGGAGCAGAGTCGTTCAAACACAAATTCTCAACGCAGGCGGTTACGTTGGAATCCGTCATCGGGACGCGCACGGCACAGGGTGCGCTTGCATCTCTTGCCGATCGTGTCCTCCAGACCGTCAGGCAAATGCGCGAGCGGTCATCGGCACCACCAAAGGGACGCGATACGCCCCCTCCGGCCGAAGCAGCCCTGGACTAGAACGGTTCTTCACGGAAACGCCGAACAGCTCCATCTTTTTTGACGCAATTGCGGACGAAAACCGTTCACACTTTTCCTGGAATTGCTCGAGCGGTCCGCTGGCAAAAAAGCTCAAATGAAGCGCGGTATCGGTCCGTTTTGCGGCGTGGTGCGGTCGCCGAGGTCGAGGAAGATTTCGTCGATGTAGCACCATCCCCAGCCTTCCGGCGGATCGTAGCCTTCGATGACAGGATGGCCGGTTGCCCGAAAATGCTTGGTGGCATGACGGTTGGGCGAGTCGTCGCAGCAGCCAACGTGACCGCATGTGCGGCAGAGCCGCAGATGCACCCACTGCGAACCGCTCTTCAGGCATTCCTCGCAGCCGAGCGCGCTCGGCGTCACGTCGCGAATGTCCCCGGCGTGCCTGCATTCGTCTGCCATCATACGCTCCTGACCAATTGTGGCGCCACGGCTAGGCTGCCGTTTCGCGCGAGATATGCATGCAGCGCCGCAACCACCTGGGCGCCTTCGCCGACGGCAGCGGCGACGCGCTTGATCGAGCCTGAGCGCACGTCGCCGATGGCGAACACGCCGCCGCGGTTCGTCTCCAGTGCACCACGTTCCTGGCCAATGTCAGGCCCGGTGCGAACGAAGCCCTTCATGTCCAACGCCACGCCGCATTGCGCCAGCCAGTCGGTGTTCGGATCGGCGCCGATGAACAGGAAGAGGTGGCGGATCGGACGTGTTGTCTCGGTGTCGCGGTTGCGCCAGCGCACTTTGCCAAGAGTGCCGTCGGCGCCTTCCAGCGCCGTGATCTGCGTCTCAGCCAGCACTTCGATGTTCGGCTGTGCGCTGACGCGCTCCACCAGATAGCGCGACATGCTCGCATCCAGGCTGCTGCCGCGCGCCAGCAGCCATACCTTCTTCACATGCGCCGCCAAATAGACAGCAGCCTGTCCAGCCGAATTGCCGGCGCCGACCAGGGCTACCTCTTGCCCGGCGCAAAGCCGCGCTTCGATCGGCGAAGCCCAGTAATGCACGGAGGTTCCCTCGAATTGCGCCAGGTTTGCCATGTCGAGGCGGCGATAGCGCGCTCCGCTGGCGATCACCACCGACCGTGCCCGCACGGTCTCCCCGCCGCCGACGGCGAGCGTGTAGTGGGCACCGGACCTGTCGCTTGCGCTGCCCAGCAGCTTCGCCTCGTCCGGTATCACCATCTCGACGCCGAATTTCTGCGCCTGGTTGTAAGCGCGCGCCATCAGCGCCATTCCCGAAATGCCGGTCGGAAAACCGAGGTAGTTCTCGATGCGCGAGGAGGCACCCGCCTGTCCGCCGAAGGCACGGCAATCGAGCACGATCGTCGACAACCCTTCGGAAGCCGCGTAGACGGCCGCAGCGAGGCCGGCCGGTCCGGCGCCGACAATGGCCACGTCGTACAGCTTGCCGGCGTCGATCGGCCTCACCAGGCCGATGCAGCGGGCAAGCTCGTTCTCTCCGGGGTTGAGCAGCAGCTTGCCGTTTGGACAAAGCACGATCGGCAAATGGTGGATATCGACATGGAAGCGTTCGATCAGGGTCCTGGCGCAGGGATCGGCAGCCGAATCGAGAACGCGATGCGGCTGACCGCTGCGAGCCAGAAAACCTTGCAGCCGCAATACGTCGCCGCTGTCGACCGGTCCGACAATGATCGGGCCGGCTGTGCCGCTCTCGAGCAGGCCGACACGGCGCAGGATCAGCGCCCGCATGATGCGCTCGCCGAGGTTTGCTTCCTGCACCATCAGGTCCCTCAGCCTTTGCGAGGGGATGACGAGCGCCTCGACCGGCTCGATCGCCTCCACATCCACCAGTGAGGGCCGGGCTGAAAGCTGCGCCAACTCGCCGACGAAATTGCCTGCACCGTGCGTGACGATTGTTTCGCGCCGGCCGAAGCTGCTCCCCTGGATGATATCCACCTTGCCGGACAGGACCACGATCAGACCGGGCGCCAGCTCGCCGGCTTTAACGATCTGTTCGCCTGCGGCATAGGACACGGCTTCGCCGAAACGGCCGATGCGGTCCAGGTCCGCCTCAGCCAGCGCTGGAAACATCTGATCGCGACGGGCAATGGAGATCGGATTGGCGGGTTGAGACATGGTTCGAACCTATCGCCGGTTTCCCACAGTTTGAAGCGGTTTTTTGCGGCTTGCGGCCGGTAGGAACCTAGCCCGCCTGTCGGTAAACGCTGTGCCCTTCGCTTCGCAGTTAACTGACGACGGCCGTGCGACGGTGTCGTCGTGACGTGCCTCACAATCCGTTGCATCTCCTTGATTTGTTTGATTTGCGCATCCCGGCAAACCCGGCGCATGCTGCTTCAACCGGCATCTGCCTAAGCCGGCCAGGCCCGGCGGGCCGTCCTGTGTCAAACTCTCGGCCGCCGGGCTTCTGGACGGCAGAAAACGGCCTGTGTCCGAGCGCTCCGCAAACTCGCCTGCGGCCTGTTGTTCGGCGAGTGCTCAGGCAGCTACCTGAAGCACAATCTTGCCGCGCGTGTGCTGCTTCTCGAGCTGTTCCTCGGCCCTGGCGACTTCCTCAAGAGGATAGATTGCCTGCACGAATGGCCTGACCTTCCCGGCGTCGATGAGGCGGCTGATCTCGGCAAGCTGCGCCGCGTTAGGCTTGGTCAAATAGGAAACGCCGCGAGCCCGATGCAGGCGGGCCTTCTCCGCCGACGGTTCGGAAAGCGTTGAGACGAGCGTCCCCCCGGGTTTGAGCACGTCCCACGAGCGGTCCTGTGTTTCACCCGCTACCAGGTCGAAGACGAGGTCGACGTCCTTGACAACCTCCTCGAAGCTCTGGTTCTTGTAGTCGACCGCCTGGTCGGCGCCAAGCCCGCGAACGAAATCGAAATCCTGCGCGGACACGGTCGTCGCGACAAACGCGCCCGCGGCCTTTGCGAACTGCACCGCCAGATGACCGACGCCGCCGGCGCCGCCATGGATAAGGACCCGCTGCCCGGATTTGAGGCCGCCGTGATCGAAAAGGCCTTGCCACGCGGTAAGGCCCGCAAGTGGCACCGCGGCGGCTTCGGCGTGGCTTAAGCGTTGCGGCTTCGCCGCCGCCTCCGTTGCCTTGACGACGACATATTCGGCGTTGCCGCCGCGGTCGTTGCCGAGCATGGCATATAGCGGATCGCCCTTCTTCAGCGTATGGGCTCGCGTGCCGCACAGTTCCACCACGCCGGACACGTCGCGGCCGAGCGTGACGGGCAGATCCGCGCCCGAAGAGCCCTTGCGAACCTTGTAGTCGACGGGATTGACGCTTGCCGCGTAGACCTTGAGCGTGACCTCGTCGTCATGGGGCTGAGGCAACGGAACCGCGTCCAGCGAAAGAACCTCCGGTCCACCAAAATCGTGGATACGGACGGCCTTCATAGTAATCATGGCTTGCTCCTCGTCGGGTTGAGTCCAATTCGCCTCTGAACTGTTTCGCCGGCAGACCGGCGTCTATCAAGCCGGCGGTTCGGTCGTGGCAAAGGCCGGCCGGTGGCGCGCCGTCAGTGTATCGTTTGCGAATGCTCGCCGCCGGGTTGCGAGATGCCGCTCAGCGCTTCACCTGCTGTCGCGGTCTCGCTGTTGGTGGCGAGGTCGCCCAGCGAAACGATGCCGACCAGGCGCTTGTCACGGTTTAGCACTGGCAAGCGGCGCACTTTCAGGTCAGCCATGTTGCGCAGAACATCCTCCGCGTCTTCGTCTTCGAAGCAATACCTGACCTCGGTACTCATCACTTCCCGTACCTTGGCGTCAGGTGTCTTGCCTTGGGCGACGCCGCGGATTGCGATGTCGCGATCGGTTACCATGCCGACAAGTCGATCGTTCTCGCCCACCGGCATCGCGCCGGCGTCGAGGCGACCCATCATTTCTGCCGCATCGCGCAGGGTTTGCTGCGGACTGGCGATCTCGACGTCCTTTGTCATGCAGTTGCCAACTTTCATTTTAACCTCCGTTGGTTGCAGGGCCCGCCGCCGAATTTCGTGATGGAAGGGTGAATGAGCGCCAGCGCAAAACGTTCCATGGCAAGACCCGTTTCGAGCGCTCCGCCAAATCACCCATCCTCCACTCCGACCGCCTTCACGCGGTCGGCCCGGGAAAGGTCGGTTCCGAAGGAATTTCGGAAGGCGTGCCAGGAGGAACTCCAAGTGGCTCCTGATCCGGCGTCGGAATTGGATCCGGCGAGGGCGGGGGTACGCCTGGAGGTTCTCCCGGCGGAGTCTCCGGCGGGGCAGGCGGCCGCGCCGGCTCCGGATTGGGATTGTCCGGCAGTGGATTCGGGTTGTTCGGATCGGGGTTGTTCATCGATCACTCCCCTGATATCTGTGGCCTGATCTCCACCAGAGCGGGGTGCGGCAGCGGCGAGCGGGCTCTCTTGTCCTAAACCGAGGGGAAGCAAAAGCGTTCCCTCACCTGGTGCCAAGCGGGGCCAATCTATCGGGCGGTTCCCAGGCTGGCATACATTCCGTTGGTGCGGAATTGCGTCGGGTTGATGCCGTAGAGGCGGCGGAAGACCTTGGAAAAATAATTGGCATCCTCGAAGCCGCACATGATGGCGACCTCCTTGACCGGCAGGAAATCGGCCTTCGTCAGCAACTTCGCCGCGCGCTGCAGTCGCTGCTGCAGCACGAATTCGGCGGGCGGAAGTCCCTCGCTCTCGGCGAAGCAGCGCGAGAAATGCGCGCGGCTCAGGCCGCTGATCTCGGCGAGATCGGCAACGCGGAGCGGCCTGTCGAGATTGGCCCTGATGTGGTCGATGACCGGCTGCATGGCGCTCTTGTCGTCGGTGACGGCATGCGAGCCGAAGACATCGTCGTAGAGCGCCATGGCGGCTTCATAGGCGACGGCCGAGGCGGCTCCCGGCGAGACCGCGCCCGTGATCAGGCGTACGCTGCAATCCGCGAGATGATCGATCGTCGAGGGCTGCAGCCGCAGCACCGGACCGACGGCGGCAAGGATCGACTTGTGGATGCGCAGTGCCTCCTCGCCGTTCATCGATATCCAGAAGAACTCCCAGCGTTCGCCCTTGGCCAGCCAGTAACGGTGGTTGTGCGGCACGAGGACCAGCAAAGTGTCGCCCTTTTGCAGGCGGTAGTTCCGGTTCTCGTAGCGCAATCGGCCGGTGCCGCTGATCGTATGCTGGAGCACGGTAAACGGCGTCTGGCCGCGCTTGCGCCCATCCCAGTCGTAGACCTCGTTCTCGCGCACTTCATAGCCGGTGCTTGTCGGCATGGTGTGTAGGCGCTGGCGCCCGCGCGGCAGCGATACCGTCCTGCCCGCCGGCCCGATGTCGATCAAGTTCCGCAGCACAAAATTACCCCTAAAAGCATAATCCTTCTCTGGTCGCGTGCCGAATTAGGCGCATAATCCCTCGAGAAAAGCAAAAGAAACCGCGGTCAACGAGCGGATGGGAGGAAGTGCCGGATTCCAGCCTGCATAATGTGGCAGGCGGGCCAGGCCTCTTTTCGCCGCCTTTGCCCTAGCGTTCGATCAGGTCGAGGTGAGGCTGATGAGTTTCAAGATCGCTATTATCGGTGCGGGAAGCGTCGGGTTCACCAAGAAGCTCTTCACCGACATTTTGTGCGTTCCTGAATTCAGGGATGTCGAATTCGCACTGACCGATCTCAGCGAACGCAACCTCCAGATGATCAAGTCGATCCTCGACAGGGTCGTCGAATTCAACAGGCTGCCGACCAAGGTTACGGCAACGACCGACCGCCGTGCCGCCCTCGAGGGTGCCCGCTACATTATCAGCTGCGTTCGCGTCGGCGGTCTCGAAGCCTATGCGGACGACATCCGCATTCCCTTGAAGTATGGCATCGACCAGTGCGTCGGCGACACGATCTGCGCCGGCGGCATCCTCTATGGCCAGCGCAACATTCCGGTAATCCTCGATTTCTGCAAGGATATCCTCGAAGTCGCCGAGCCTGGGGCGAAATTCCTAAACTACGCCAATCCGATGGCCATGAACACCTGGGCGGCGATCGAATATGGCAAGGTCGATACCGTCGGCCTTTGCCACGGCGTCCAGCATGGCGCCGACCAGATCGCCGAAGTGCTCGGCGCCAAGTCGCGCACCGAGCTCGACTACATCTGCTCCGGCATCAATCATCAGACCTGGTTCATCGACCTGCGTCTCAACGGCCGCAAGATCGGTAAGGACGAACTGGTTGCCGCCTTCGAGGCGCATCCGGTCTATTCGCAGCAGGAAAAGCTGCGCATCGATGTCCTGAAGCGCTTCGGCGTCTATTCGACCGAAAGCAACGGCCATCTTTCCGAATACCTGCCCTGGTATCGCAAGCGGCCGGACGAAATCACCCGCTGGATAGACATGTCCGACTGGATCCACGGCGAGACCGGCGGCTACCTTCGTTATTCGACCGAAACACGCAACTGGTTCGAAACGGAGTTCCCGCAATTTCTGGAATCCGCCGCCAGGCCGATAGACCCCGCCAAGCGCTCCAACGAGCATGCCAGCCACATTCTCGAGGCGCTGGAGACGAACCGCGTTTATCGCGGCCATTTCAACGTCAAGAACAACGGCATCGTCACCAACCTGCCGCAGGACGCCATCATCGAGTCGCCCGGCTTCGTCGATCGCTTCGGCATCAACATGGCTGCAGGCATCACGCTGCCGGAGGCCTGCGCCGCCACTTGCACTTCCTCGATCAACGTCCAGCGCATGTCGGTTCATGCGGCGATCTCAGGCGATATCGACCTGCTGAAGCTCGCCGTCCTGCACGATCCGCTGGTCGGCGCGGTTTCGACGCCGGAAGAGGTTTGGCAAATGGTGGACGAAATGGTCGTCGCCCAGGCCCGCTGGCTGCCTCAATATGCCGATGCGGTGCCGGCCGCGAAGGAGCGGCTTTCGAAATCCAGGATCAAGACCCGTGAATGGGCCGGAGCGGCACGGCGCGACGTCCGTTCGATCGAGGAACTACGTGCGGAAAAAACGGCTCTCAAGCAGGCCGTCTGAATTTCGCCAGGACGGATCGCGGCAAGCTTTCGGGAGGAATTTTCGGCACCGCACCCGGAAGTACATTCGTTCGAGGAGAAATGGAGCGGCGTCAACGCGCTCCTGAACAACAGGGAGGAGAGACGATGAGGAATTTCCGAAACATTGGCATTCTCGCCGGGCTGGCGCTTAGCGTCTCGGCCTCGGCCCTGAACGCGTATGCATCCGAGCCGACCGTGCCGCCGGTGCCCGCGCAATTTCCGGCCGAGGGAAAGATCAAGTACGTCGCGCGCGACTCCATCCTGGAGTTCAAGGCACTTCCGGAATACCACGAACCCGATTGGGTCACCGACAAATACGTCAAGGCAGGCAAGCTGCCGCCGGTCAAGGACCGGTTACCGAAGGAGCCGCTGGTCTTCAAGACCGGCAATATGCCGGACGGCGTCGGTGTCTACGGTGATACGATGCGTCATGTCATCGGCGGCCGGCCGGAGGGCTGGAACTATGGCGCCGGCCAGACGCAGGGCTGGGGCGGCATCGACATCGGCCTTTCCGAATGCCTGACGCGCACCGCGCCGCTGTTCCAGGTCGAGGCCAAGGACACGGAGCCGCTGCCGAACCTCGCCAGGAGCTGGGACTGGTCCAAGGACGGCCACACGCTGACGATGCATCTGGTCGAGGGCGCGAAATGGTCGGACGGCGTTCCGTTCAACGCCGACGATGTGATGTTCTACTGGGACGACGAGGTGATCGACCCTAATGTGTCGCCGCTGAACGGTGCCACGCAGGAGACCTTCGGCGTCGGCACGACGCTGAAGAAAATCGACGACTACACCGTCGAGTGGACGTTCAAGGACGCCTTTCCGAAGCAATACCTTTACGCCATGGCTTACGGCACCTTCTGTCCGGGCCCGTCGCATATCCTCAAGCCGCAGCATCCGAAATATTCGAAGAACACCTACGAGCAGTTCAAGAACGCCTTCCCGCCGGAATATATGAACATGCCGGTGATGGGTGCCTGGGTGCCGGTGGCATACCGCCCCGACGACATCATCGTCATGCGTCGCAATCCGTACTATTGGAAGGTCGACGAGAAGGGCAACCAGCTGCCGTATCTCAACGAGTTGCACTACAAATTGTCGACCTGGGCCGACCGCGACGTTCAGGCGGTATCGGGGGCGGGAGACTTCTCCAATCTGGAGCAGCCGGAGAACTTCGTCGCCTCGCTGAAGCGCGCGGCACAAAAGGACGCGCCGGCACGGCTTGCGTTCGGTCCGCGGCTGATCGGCTATAATCTGCGCATGAATTTCTCAGCCAATGGCTGGGGTAACCCCGACGAGCGCGGACAGGCGATACGCGAGCTGAACCGCAACGAGGATTTCCGCAAGGGCGTCACCATGGCGCTCGACCGCAAGGCGCTCGGCGACTCGCTGGTCAAGGGTCCGTTCACTGCCATCTATCCCGGCGGCTTCTCCTCGGGCACGAGCTTCTACGACCGGAAGTCGACGGTCTACTACCCCTTCGATCTCGAAGGCGCCAAGGCGGAACTCGCCAAGGCAGGCCTAAAGGACGGCGACGGCTTCGTCAATTTTCCTGCCGGCACCGCCGGCGGCAAGAATGTCGAGATCGTGATGCTCGTCAACAACGATTACACCACCGACAAGAGCCTCGCGGAGGGCGTCGTCGGTCAGATGGAGAAGTTAGGTATTCGCGTTGTCCTGAACGGGTTGAACGGTACCCAGCGCGATCAGGCCAATTACTCCGGTCGCTTCGACTGGCTGATAAGGCGCAACGAAACGGAACTCACCTCGGTCGTGCAGAACACCGAGCAACTGGCGCCGGTCGGCCCACGCACCAGCTGGAACCACCGCGCTCCGGAAAACGGCCAGGTAGATCTGATGCCCTTCGAGAAGGACCTTGTCGATATCGTCAACAAGTTTGTCTCGGCGCAGGACAATGACCAGAGGGCCAGCCTGATGAAGCAGTTCCAGAAGATCTCGACGGAACACGTCTATACCGTCGGGCTCACCGAATATCCCGGCGCGCTGATCATCAACAAACGTTTCTCCAATATCCCGCAGGGAACGCCAATCTTCATGTTCAACTGGGCCGAGGACTCGATCGTCCGCGAGCGGGTCTGGGTGGCCGCCGACAAGCAGCAGAAATATGAGCTGTTTCCCGAACAGCTTCCCGGAAAGCCCGGGGACAAGGGTCCGACGAACTGAGTTTCCTCCCCTGACTTGAAAATTCCCGGCCGCGCTGCTGGCGCGGCCGGGACAAAGCCAGCGGTGAGGGATAACTGAGAATCTGAGCGAGGAGCAAAACGGTCGATGCTGCGATTTCTGCTTATGCGCATAGCATCCGCAATACCGGTTCTCGCCATTTTGAGCGTGGTTACCTTCGCGATCATCCAGGCACCGCCGGGTAACTATGCCGACTATATCCGCTTGCAGCTCATCAACCAGGGTGGAGCCTCCTTTGCCGAGGCCGATGCTCAGGCGAAGGCTTACAGCGTGGAGCACGGCCTCGATAAGCCGGTTCCGCTCCAATACCTGAACTGGATCGGCGGCATCATCACCCGCGGCGATTTCGGCCACAGCCTGTATTACAACAAGCCCGTCGCCGACGTGGTGGGCGAGCGGCTGCCGCGCACGCTGCTGCTTGCGCTTGTCTGCCACCTGTTGGCATCGGTGCTGGGCATCGGCTTCGGCATCTGGGCGGCGACCAGACAGTACAGCTGGATCGACAGTACGCTGTCAGCGATTTCCTTCCTCGGAATGACGGTACCGCGCTTCCTGATGGCGCTGATCATCGTCTATCTGCTGGTCTTCCAGTTTAACGTCTCCGAGATCGGCAGCTTCTTTTCGCCGCAATTTGGCGGGGCGCCGTGGTCCTGGGCGAAGTTCGTCGATCTCGTCCGGCATGTCTGGCCGGTTGTCGCCATCGCGACCTTCGGCGGGCTCGCCTACAACATGCGGGTGATGCGCGGCAATCTGCTCGACACGCTTAACGCGCAGTATGTCGAGACCGCTCGCGCCAAGGGCCTCAGCGGCGGTGCGGTCGTCATGCGCCATGCGGTGCCCAATGCGCTGCATCCGCTGGTTATGTATCAGGGCGTGGTGCTGCCCTATATGCTGACCGGCGAGATCGAGACGGCGATCATCTTTGCCCTGCCGACCGTTGGCCCGGCGATCGTCGGCTCGATGGCGGTTGGCGACGTCTATGTCACGGCGACCTTCATGATGGTGCTGTCGGCAACGCTGATCGTTGGCAACATCATCGCCGACATGCTGCTCGTTATGCTCGACCCGCGTGTGCGCCAATATGCAGGGTCCTGAGATGCTTGCCTTCGAGCCCTCGCTGCCGCCGCTTGCCGAGGAATCGGCCAAGATCAAGCCGCGCGGCAATGAGAGCTACATCGCGCTCGTCTGGCGCCGCCTGAAACGGTCCTGGACCGGCATGGCCGGGCTCATCCTGGTCGCGTTTCTGGTGCTGCTGGCGGTGTTCGCCGACTTCTTCGCACCGATGGATCCCAAGGTGACCGATGTCGGCTTTGCCCCGCCGCAGATGATGAGCTTCCATGACAAAGATGGCAACTTCGTCTTCCAGCCACGCGTCTATGCTCTGGCGGATTCGGAAGACCTCGACCCGGTTACCTTCCAACCCGTCGTCGGGCCGGACTACGACCATCCGCGGCTGCTCGGCTTCTTCGTCAAGGGAGCGGAGTACAGACTGCTCGGCCTGCTTCCCGCAAACCGGCACTTTTTCGGCTCGACCGACGGCCAGCCGGTGCATTTCCTTGGCACCGACAAATTCGGCCGCGATGTGCTGGCTCGTGCGATCTATGGTTCGCGCATCTCGTTGATGATCGCATTGACGGTGGTCTTCATCGTCACCGTGATCGGTACGACAGTCGGCATGGTGTCGGGCTATTTCGGCGGCACATTCGATGTCTGGGTCCAGCGCTTCGTCGAACTGGTGCTCGCATTTCCGCAATTGCCGCTTTATCTGGCGCTGACGTCGCTTGTTCCGGTGACGGCGCCGACGAATGTCTTCCTGGCCTTCGTCATCGTCGTCATGTCGGCGCTCGGCTGGGCGCAGATGTCGCGCGAGGTGCGCGGCAAGACCTTGGCGCTGGCGCGGATCGACTACGTCCGTGCGGCGATGGCGGTCGGCGCCACAGATGGCCGCATCATCATGCAGCACATTTTTCCAAACGTGATGAGCCACGTCATCGTTGCCGTCACATTGGCGATCCCCAGCGTCGTCCTGCTCGAATCCTTCCTCGGTTTTCTCGGCTTCGCGGTGAAGCCGCCGCTGATCTCCTGGGGCCTGATGCTGCAGGACACCGCGACCTATTCGGTCATCGGCACCTATCCCTGGATCCTCTCGCCGGTCGGCTTCGTGCTTGTCACCGTCTTCGCGTTCAACGCGCTTGGCGATGGATTGCGCGATGCGGTCGATCCGTATTGAGCGTGACATGATGCAACACGCGCTCGTCAAATCCTTCGCACCGCCTGTCCGGCTCGACCATGACGGCCGTTCGGAAAAACCGGTCATCGATGCCCGCAACATCGCCGTCGATTTCAAGGTCGAGCACGGCATGATCGAAGCCGTCAAGGACATCTCCTTCCAGCTCTATCGCGGCGAGACGATCGCCATTGTCGGCGAGTCGGGATCGGGCAAGTCGGTGACGGCGCGCACCGTCATGGGACTGTTGTCGAAACGCGCGGTCGTGTCGCCGAAATCGACTGTCGAATACAACGGGGCGAACATCCTGAAATATTCCGAGCGTGCGCGGCGCAAACTGCGCGGCGACCGCATCTCGATGATCTTTCAGGAGCCGATGAGTTCGCTCAACCCGATCTACACGATCGGCAGCCAGATCGTCGAGGCGATACGGGTGCATCGCAAGATGAGCCGCAGGCAGGCCGAAGCAAGAGCGCTCGAGCTGCTGCAGCAGGTACAGATTCCTGAGCCCCAGGCGCGGCTGAAACAATACCCGCACCAGCTTTCCGGCGGCCAACGCCAGCGTGTGATGATCGCCATGGCGCTGGCCAACGATCCCGATGTGCTGATCGCCGATGAGCCGACGACGGCGCTCGACGTCACGGTTCAGGCGCAGATCCTCAATCTCATCCGAAACCTGCAGAAGAAACTGCGCATGGCGGTGATCCTGATCACGCACGACCTGACCGTGGTGCGGCAGTTCTCCGACTATGTCTACGTCATGCAGCATGGGGAGATGCGCGAGCACAATGTGACGGAGAGGCTGTTTGCCGATCCGCAGCATCCCTACACCTGTCACCTGCTTGCCTCCGAGCCGCGCGGCCAGGCAAATCCGTTGCCCGAAGGCGCCGACGTCATTCTTGAAGCCAAGGATGTGCGCGTCTCCTTCATGCTGCGGCATGGCACGTTCATGAGGCCGGACCTGCGCGAACTCGTCGCCGTCGACAGTCTCAGCCTGACCCTTCGGCGGCACGAGACGCTGGGTCTCGTCGGCGAATCCGGATCCGGCAAGACCACCTTCGGCGAGGCGTTGCTCAGGCTCAACACCACGGACAGCGGCGAGATCTATTTCGATGGCCAGCCGATCCATGGCTGTTCACGTTCGCAGATGCGGCCGTTGCGGTCGCGCATGCAGGTCGTCTTCCAGGATCCGTTTTCGTCGCTCAACCCACGCATGACGATCGGCCAGATCATCGAGGAAGGGCTGGTCGTCAACCGAATCGGCGCCACCAGGAACGATCGGATAGAGCGGGTGCGCGAGGCGCTGATCAGCGCCGGCATGCCCGGCGATATCCTGTCGCGCTTCCCGCACGAGTTTTCCGGCGGCCAGCGCCAGCGTATTGCGATTGCCCGCGCCGTCGCGCTCGAACCGGAATTCATCGTACTCGACGAGCCGACATCGGCACTGGATCTCTCCGTCCAGGCGCAGATCATCGAATTGCTGCGCAAGCTGCAGCGCGAACGGGGCCTGAGCTACATCTTCATCTCGCACGACCTCAAGGTCGTTCGGGCGCTGTGCCACCGCGTCATCGTCATGCAGCACGGCAAGATCGTCGAAGAGGGGCCGGTCGACGAAGTCCTGTCCCATCCCAAAACCGCTTACACCGAACGGCTGGTCAAGGCCGCTTTCGAGGTAGCCTGATTGCTTAAGCCGGAGGTCGTTGTGGCAAGAAATCCCAAGGTCGCTTTCATCGGAGCTGGCTCGACGGTGTTCATGAGGAACATCGTCGGCGACATATTGCAGCGTCCGGCCTTATCCGGCGCGACGATCGCACTGATGGACATCAATCCGCAACGGCTCGAGGAAAGCGCAATCGTGGTCGGCAAGCTGATCTCGACGCTCGGCGTGAAGGCCAAAGCCGAAACCTATTCGGACCAGCGCAAGGCGCTGGCGGGCGCCGATTTCGTCGTCGTCGCCTTCCAGATCGGCGGCTACGAGCCCTGCACCGTCACCGACTTCGAAGTTCCGAAGAAATACGGTCTGCGCCAGACCATCGCCGATACGCTCGGTGTCGGCGGCATCATGCGCGGCTTGAGAACCGTGCCGCATCTCTGGAAGATCTGCGAGGACATGCTCGCAATCTGCCCGCAGGCGATCATGCTGCAGTATGTCAACCCGATGGCGATCAACACCTGGGCGATCGCGGAGAAATATCCCGACATCAAGCAGGTCGGCCTCTGCCATTCGGTACAAGGCACAGCGATGGAACTGGCGCACGATCTCGACATTCCCTACGAGGAGATTCGCTACCGCTCGGCCGGCATCAATCACATGGCCTTCTACCTGAAGTTCGAGCATCGCCAGCCGGATGGCTCCTATCGCAACCTCTACCCGGATCTGCTGCGCGCCTACAGCGAAGGGCGGGCACCGAAGCCCGGATGGAATCCGCGCTGCCCGAACAAGGTGCGCTACGAGATGCTGAAACGCCTCGGCTACTTCGTCACCGAGAGCTCCGAACATTTCGCGGAATACACGCCCTATTTCATCAAGGACGGGCGCGACGATCTGATCGAGAAATTCGGTATCCCGCTCGACGAATACCCGAAGCGCTGCATCGAGCAGATCGAACGCTGGAAGGGGCAAGCGGAAGCCTATCGCTCGGCTGACAAGATCGAAGTGGAGCAGTCGAAGGAATATGCGTCCTCGATCATGAACTCGGTCTGGACCGGCGAGCCGTCGGTGATCTACGGCAACGTCCGCAACAATGGCTGCATCACGTCGTTGCCATATAATTGCGCGGCCGAGGTGCCATGCCTCGTTGACGCCTCGGGCATTCAACCCACCTTCATCGGCGAGCTGCCGGTGCAGCTCACCGCGCTGATCCGTACCAATATCAACGTCCAGGAGCTGACGGTCCAGGCGCTGATGACCGAAAACCGCGAGCACATCTATCACGCGGCGATGATGGACCCGCATACGGCGGCTGAGCTCGACCTCGACCAGATATGGTCGCTGGTCGACGATTTGCTGGTTGCGCATGGCGATTGGCTGCCGGCCTGGGCGCGTGGAGCGCGCAGCGTTCGGGCGGCCTGAGTAGCGGATACAGCTCGCGAGCAACCGTCGGCTGATGGGAAGTCATCGACGGCGCGCGGCCCTGGTGACGCGAGGCTGGTAGTCAGCGATACGCGTTCAGTTCATGCGAACTTCCGGTTCGGCAAGCAGTGGAATCTCCAGGCCACGCCGCAAGCCGGTCGCCACGACCGATACCCTGAATTTTCCGGCGAGTGCCTTGTCGAAGATGGCGCCGACGATGATGTCGGCATCGTTGTCGACCTCCTCGCGGATGCGGGTTGCGGCTTCGTCGACTTCGAACAGCGTCATGTCCATGCCGCCCGATATCGAGACAAGGACGCCTTTGGCGCCCATCATCGAAGCTTCGTCGAGCAGCGGGTTGGCGATTGCCGCTTCCGCCGCCTTCTTGGCGCGGCCTTCTCCGGCGGCCTCGCCGGTCCCCATCATGGCGCGGCCCATGTCGCGCATCACCGACTTTACATCGGCGAAGTCGAGATTGATCAGGCCTTCCTTGACGATCAGATCGGTGATGCAGCCGACACCCGCGTAAAGAACCCGGTCGGCCATGGCGAAGGCATCGGCGAACGTGGTTCTGGCGTCGGCGATCCTGAACAGGTTCTGGTTGGGGATGACGATGACGGTATCGGCGCTTTCGCGCAGGCGCTCGATGCCCTCGTCGGCAGCGTACATGCGGCGCCTGCCTTCGAAGACAAATGGCTTGGTAACGACGGCGACGGTCAGTATTCCGGCTGCCCGTGCTGCCTGCGCTATAACAGGCGCGGCACCGGTGCCGGTCCCGCCTCCCATGCCGGCGGTCACGAAGCACATATGCGTTCCAGCAAGGTGATCCATGATCTCGTCGATGGATTCCACGGCCGCGGCACGGCCGACCTCGGGCAGGGAACCGGCGCCGAGACCTTCGGTGATATGAGCGCCCAACTGGATCAGCCTCGTTGCCTTCGACATCGCAAGGGCCTGGGCATCGGTGTTGGCGACGATGAATTCCGCGCCCTGCAGGCCTTCGGCGATCATGTTGTTGACGGCGTTGCCGCCGCCGCCGCCGACCCCGACGACGGTGATCTTGGGCCTCATCTCCGAGATTACCGGCCTCGTCGCGGTGTTCATTGCCGTTCTCCCTGGATACGCCGAGTGGTCGCTGGAAGCTTGTCCCGGGCGCACTGCGAAAACTTTGAACCGGCCAGTGCGAATCAGGACAGCCCAGAGTGCAGGGAATCAGAGCGCGGAGCGGGCTGCAAGTGCGCGATGTGCCTCATAGGCGACTTGCGCCTGAAAGTTCACGCAATGCGCCTTGATACAGTGCAGATCGTTGCGCGGGCGCCGCACGCTACAAGTTCGGCGCGAGGCACTGCGCGACATGGTCGGCAATCGCCAGGCAGGAGGTCAGGCCGGGGCTTTCGATGCCGAACAGGTTGACCAGGCAATCCACGCCGTGCACCGCCACGTCCTGGATGACGAAGTCGGCATTGGCCTCACCGGGACCGGACAGTTTTGGCCGGATGCCGCTGTAAGCGGGCTGCAGGCTGTCATCGGCCAGCTCCGGCCAGTATTTGCGGATCTCGCTGTAGAAGCGCTCGCCACGAGTTGGGTCGACGCGATAGTCGAGTTGATCGGTCCATTCGACGTCCGGCCCGAAGCGGATGACGCCGTCGAGATCGAGCGTCAGATGAACACCGAGCCCGCCGGGTTCGGGCACCGGATAGACCAATCGCGAGAACGGCGCCCGGCCGGTCACCGAAAAATAATTGCCCTTGGCATAATGGAGCTTAGGCACGAATTGCTGATTGAGCCCTTCAAGCGAACCTGCAAGTGCTGCCGCGCCAAGCCCGGCGGCATTGACGAAACGCGGAGTGGCGATTTCGAAGCGCTCGCCGCCGGCAGCGTCCACCGTCTCGAGCACGACGCGGCCCGCTTCGATGCGGCCGGAGGCGATGTGCGTGTTGAGACTAAGTGCCGCCCCGTGCGCTTCGGCATCAGCCAGCAAGGCGAGCATCAGGGCATGGCTGTCGATGATCCCGGTGGCCGGCGACAGCAACGCTGCCGTACACCTAAGGCTGGGCTCCAGCGCATGCGCCTCGGCTTCGCGCAACGGCACCAGGTCGCCGGCGCCGCAAGCGCGTGCATTGGCCCGGATTGAGGCGAGCACCGGCTCCTGTTCGGCATTTGTGGCAACGATGAGCTTGCCGCAGCGCGCGTGCGGGATCGCCCGCTCCTCGCAATAGCGATAGAGTCTTTCCCGGCCGGCCACGCAGAACCGGGCCTTCAGCGATCCAACCGGATAGTGGAGGCCGGCATGGATGACCTCGGAATTGCGCGAGCTTGTCCCGGTGCCGATGGCGTTCTCGGCTTCCAGGACCAGCGTATCGATGCCGCGCTGCGCCATCTCTCGCGCGATCGCCAGGCCTACAACACCGGCGCCGGCGACAATGCAGTCGACATGGTCCACGGTTAGGTCAAGCCGAAGTTCTGCATGCGTCCACCCATCCGCTGGCCCTGTCGAAAGCGCTTGACACTATACCGTTCGAGAAAGATGCATCAAAGGCATAACGCACGGGGACCTTCTGAGCCGGACCGGCGGCAGGACTGTTTCGCGTGCAGCACAGGAGCCGTCATGGACGCACGACCGAATTCACCCGAAGCCCGCGACATAAGCTTTCACATGCATGGCTATACGAATGCGCGCAAGCATCAGGAGTCGGGGCCGCTCGTCATCGAGAAGGGCGACGGCATCTATGTCGAGGACCTTGGCGGCAACCGCTATATCGAGGCGATGGCGGGGCTCTGGAGCGTCGCGGTCGGTTTTTCGGAGAAGCGGCTGGTCGATGCGGCAGTACGGCAAATGTCGAAGCTGCCTTACTATCACGATTTCGGCTCCAAATCGCATTCGCCGCTGATCGATCTCGCCGAGAGACTGGTGCAGATGGCGCCGGTGCCGATGAGCAAGGCGTATTTCACCAATTCCGGTTCCGAGGCCAACGATACGGCCATGAAGATGATCTGGTACCGGTCGAATGCGCTCGGCCAGCCGGCGCGCAAGAAGATCATCAGCCGCAAGAAGGGCTATCACGGCGTCACCATCGCCTCGGCAAGCCTGACCGGACTGCCCAACAACCACACTTCCTTTGACCTGCCGATTGCCAATGTGCTGCACACCTCGACGCCGCACCATTGGCGCGAGGCGCTGTCGGGTGAAAGCGAAGAGCTGTTTTCGACGCGGCTCGCCGACGAGCTGGAAACGCTGATCCTGGCCGAAGGACCGGAAACCATCGCCGCCTTTTTCGGCGAACCGATCATGGGCGCCGGCGGCGTCATCGTTCCGCCGGCCGGCTACTGGGAGAAGATACAGGCGGTGCTGTCGAGATACGACATCCTGCTCGTCGCCGACGAGGTGATCTGCGGCTTTGGCCGAACAGGTGAGATGTTCGGCTCGCAGACCTTCGGCATCAGGCCTGACATCATGGTGCTGTCGAAGCAGATCTCTTCGTCCTATCTGCCGATCTCGGCCCTGCTGATCAACGAAAAGGTATTCGGGCCGATCGCTGATGAAAGCAATCGTATCGGCACCTTCGGCCACGGTTTCACCGGCGGCGGCCATCCCGTTGCGGCCGCAGTCGCCCTCGAGAACCTGAAGCTGATCGAGGAGCGCGACCTTGTCGGCAATGCGCGCACAGTCGGTGCGCATATGCAGAAGCGGCTGCGCACACTCGCTTCGCACCCGCTTGTCGGCGAGGTGCGTGGCGTCGGCCTGATCGCGGCGGTCGAACTGGTCGGCGACAAGCCGAACAAGGCGCCGTGGGACACGGTCGGGGCGCTGGGCGGGCTCGTCAACGGGTTCATGCAGCAGAACGGCGTCATCTCGCGCAATATGGGCGATGCGCTGGCTTTCTGCCCGCCGCTGATCACCACCGAGCCTCAGGTCGACCAGGTGATCGACGCGTTTGAACGGTCGCTCGAGGCTGCCGCCAAACAGGTTGAATCACAGAGCTGATCGCACTATTTAGCGACGCCGCCCGCGTCCGGCACGACGACCAGCTTGCCGACGAAGTCCTTGGCGATGAAATCGGCCTGGGCGCGATGAAAATCGGACAGCTTGTAGACGCCGCCGACCAGCGGCCGGATCTTCTTCTCCTCGATGTAGCGCACGATGCGGCGGAAATCCGCGCGTGTGCCCTGGCTCGAGCCATGCAGCTGGAGCTGTTTCAGGTACATGGTGCGCAGATCCAGCTGCACGACCGGGCCGGCAATTGCACCAGCCGTGGTATAGCGGCCTTCCGGCCTGAGGATGCGCAGCAGGTCGTTGAAGATCGCGCCGCCGACGAGGTCGGCCACCACGTCGATCGGCCGGCCGCCGGTCGCCTCGTTGACGGCGGCCGGCAGATCGGCAACGCCACGGGTGATCACCGCCTCGGCCCCGATGTCACGCACGGCCTGTTCCTTGCCCTTGCCGGCAACGGCATAGGGAATGGCGCCGCGTGCCCGCGCCAGCTGCACGATGCCGGAGCCGACGCCGCCCGAGGCGCCGGTGACCAGCACACGCTCGCCGGCTTTCAATGCGGCGCGTTCCAACATCTGCTCGCCGGTGAGATAGGCGCAGCAGAAAGTGGCAAGTTCGACGTCGCTCAGATCGGTGCTGACGACATGGGCGTTCTCGGCCGGCACTGTCTGGTATTCGGCATAGCCGCCGTCGCGGCCGTGGCCCATATAGTCGATGTCGGCGAGTGAATCGTCGTCGCGATTGTAGATGGAGAAATCGACCATCACCCGCTCGCCGATGCGGGCCGGCGACACGCCGTCGCCGACGGCAACGATGTTGCCGACCGTGTCGGTGCCCTGGATGCGCGGGAAGGTCAGTGTGTTGCCTTGCCGCCGCCATGTCGAGACGGCGGCTGCATCCTCCTCAGTGCCATAGGCGCCCTGGCGCACCCAGACATCGGTGTTGTTCATGCCGCAAGCGGTGACCTTGACCAGCACCTCGCCCGGAGCGGGCGAGGGCACTTTGACGTCGGTGCGGTAGACGAGCTTTTCCGGCCCGCCGTGCCCGATCAGCTGCACGGCGGCCATGGTGGTGGGGAGGGTTTTGGTCATGGCATTCATGTCGGTTCTTCAGATGCTGGCAAACACGCTCTTCACCGCGTCGGCCGTCTTGGAGACGACGATGTCGGCCTCTTGCCGTGTCAGGCAGAGCGGCGGCGCGAAACCGAGAATGTCGCCCTGCGGCATGGCGCGGCCGATGACGCCGCTTGCCGCAAGGGTGGTCGCGACCTGCGGTCCGATCTTTTGCGAGGCGTCGAAGAACACGCGGTCGTCCCGGTCGGCGACGAACTCGATTGCCGCCAGCATGCCGTCGCCGCGCACCTCGCCAACGTTTTTGTGGCCGCCGACGGCTTTCGTCAGCTCGGCGCGGAAATAGGCGCCGGTCTCGCCGGCGTTCCGCACCAGGTCCATCTCGTCGATCAGTTCCAGGTTGGCGACGCCGGCGGCCACGCAGATCGGATGCGCCGAATAGGTCCAGCCATGGCCGAGCGAGCCGAGCTTGTCGGAGCCTTGGACGAGCACCTGCCACACCTTGTCGGAGACGATGACGCCGGAGAGCGGCGCATAGGCCGAGGTCAGGCCCTTGGCGATGGTGATCAGGTCGGGCTTGATGCCGTAGTGGTCGGAGCCGAACATGGTACCCAATCGGCCGAAGCCGGTGACTACTTCATCGGCGATCAAAAGCACGTCGTATTTCTTCAGCACCGCCTGGATCTTCTCCCAGTAGCCGGCTGGCGGCGGCACGATGCCGCCGGTGCCGAGGATCGGCTCGCCGATGAAGGCGGCGACCGTTTCCAGCCCTTCGGCGAGGATCATCTCCTCGAGCTTGTCGGCGCAGTATTGCGAAAACTGCTCTTCACTTAGCGAACGGTCGGCGCGGCGGAAATAGTAGGGCGCCTCGGTGTGCAGGACCGGCGCACGCGGCAGGTCGAAGGCGTTGTGGAACAGGTCGAGGCCGGTCAGCGATCCGGTCATGATGCCGGAGCCGTGATAACCGCGCCAGCGCGAGATGATCTTCTTCTTCTCGGACCGGCCGAGCACGTTGTTGTAGTACCAGATCAGCTTGATGTTGGTTTCATTGGCGTCTGAACCGGAGAGCCCGAAATAGACCCTCGACATGCCTTGCGGCGCGCGGTCGATGATCATCTTGGACAGCGTGATCGACGCCTCGGTGCCGTGCCCGACATAGGCATGGTAATAAGCGAGATTCTTGGCCTGCGCGGCGATGGCGTCGGCGATCTTCTGGCGGCCATAACCGACATTGACGCAGTAGAGCCCGGCGAAGGCATCGATGCTTTTGCGCCCGTTGTTGTCCCAGATGGTGACGCCTTCGCCGCCGGCGATCACACGGGTCGGGCTCTCGCCACGCGCGTGGGTTCCCATATGGGTCGAGGGATGGAAGAAGTGATCGCGGTCCCAGGCGGCGAGTTCGTTTGACTGGTCGAGCATTTTTAACTCCTCAGGGAAAGTGTCGGGCGCGGCTCACGCCACGTCGAGACAGAGATATTTGAGATCGGTAAAGGCTTCGAGCCCGTGACGCGAGCCCTCGCGGCCGATGCCGGACTGCTTGACGCCGCCGAAAGGGATCGGCGCGCCCGTGATCTTGACGCGGTTGATGGCGACCATGCCATAGTCGAGCGCGCGGCCAATGCGCAATTGCCTACCGCCGTTTTCGGTGACGACATAGGCGACGAGGCCGTATTCGGTGGCATTGGCGCGGGCGACGACTTCCTCTTCGCTGTCGAAGGGCGTCACGGCGGCGACCGGACCGAAGGTCTCCTCGAACATGATCAGGGTGTCGTCGTCAACATCGGCCAGCAGGGTCGGCTGGTAGAACAGCGGACCGGCCGGATGGCGCTTGCCGCCGGTCAGGCAGCGCGCGCCTTTGGCGAGCGCATCGGCCACCTGCTCCTCGACCTTCTTGACGGCGCGTTCGTGCATCAAGGGTCCGATTTCGGTGTCGTCAGCCAGGCCATTGCCGGTCCGCAATGCCTCGACGCGTTTGGCGAAAGCAGCGCAGAACCGATCGTAGAGCGGGCGCTGGACATAGATGCGGTTGGCGGCGAGGCAGTCCTGGCCGGAGGTCGCGAATTTCGCGTCGACCGCAATGACGACAGCCTTGTCGAGATCGGCGTCGGCGAAGACGATCAGCGGCGCATGACCGCCGAGTTCCATCACCAGCCGCTTCATCGTCGGCGCACTCTGTGCGGCGATCAGCCTGCCGATCTCGGTCGAGCCGGTGAAGCTCATGGCGCGAACCCGCGGGTCTTCGCACATCCGCCCAACGATAGTCGAAGCCCTGCCGGTGAGGACGTTGAAAACGCCGGCCGGCAGGCCGGCGCGTTCGCCAAGCTCGGCCAGCGCCAGTGCCGACAGCGGCGTTTCCGAGGAAGGATGCGCGACGATCGTGCAACCGGCGGCAAGGGCGGCAGCCGCCTTGCGGGTCAGCATGGCCGCTGGAAAATTCCACGGCGTGACGACGCCGACGACGCCAAGCGGCTCGCGCCGCACCATCATCTCGGTATCAGGCAGATGGCTGGTGACGCTTTCGGCGTTGAGACGTTTGGCCTCCTCGGCATACCATTCGACAAAAGAGGCGGCATAGTCGATCTCGCCGAGCGATTCCTTCAGCGGCTTGCCTTGTTCGAGCGTCATCAGCAGAGCCAGGTCATTCTTGGCGGCGACGATCAGATCGAACCATTTTCGCAAGATTTTCGACCTTTCCTGCGGCAGCGATGCGCGCCAAGCAGGAAAGGCGCGCGATGCCGCATCGATCGCCAATGTCGTCTGCCGGGCATCGAGCGCGGCAACAAAAGCGACGGTGGATCCGGTGGCCGGATCGGTTACCTCGAAACTCTCCGCGGTCTCGCTCGCCGTCCAGTGGCCAGCGACATAGGCGAGTTCGCGCAGCAGCCGTCGGTCGGCGAGGCGATCAAGTGCTTCATGGCGGTGCGAGCGGGCAAAATGTGCGGACATCATCGGGCTCCCGGTTCGGGTGATGCCGCAAGACTATCTCTGCCGCGCAAACAGAGAGGCTGTTTGCGTGCCTGCACGTAGAGAGATTGTCTCTATTGCCCTGCCCAGCCAGACGATCTCTCCGGCATCAGGAAGATGCCGGCAACAGATCCACCACTGGCAGCACGCTCTCCTCCTTTACCGTCTTGGTGACGATGTAGGTGAAATAGCGGTCGATGCCGATCTCGCGTTCGAGCAGAGTGTCGACCAGCCGCTGATAGGCGTCGATGTCGCGCGCCATCACCTTCAGCAGGTAATCGACGCCGCCGCCGACAGACCAGCAGGCGACGATCTCGGGGATGTCGCGGATGACGCGCTCGAAGCGGTCGAAATCGGCCTGGCGGTGGCTTGCCAGCGTCACCTCCATCAGCACGGTAGCGACCGGCGAGATGGCGCGCATGGCGATCCTGGCATGGTAGCCCGAGACGATGCCGGCCTTTTCC
This sequence comes from Mesorhizobium sp. M0910, assembly GCF_040319465.1. Taxonomy (NCBI): domain Bacteria; kingdom Pseudomonadati; phylum Pseudomonadota; class Alphaproteobacteria; order Hyphomicrobiales; family Phyllobacteriaceae; genus Mesorhizobium; species Mesorhizobium sp. M0910. Next base: position 108,154 of record NZ_JAMYNZ010000011.1, on the reverse strand, counting down.
AGCTTGCGCAGCCGCATCCAGCACGGCGTCGGCGACAGGCCGACCTTCTCGGCCAGCGCCAGCTTGGTGATGCGCCCGTCGCGCTGGATGGCGTCGAGGATCTTGAGATCGATCGGATCGAGTTTCGCTGCAGCCATGATCACCCACTTCCAGTGCCCGACACCATGACGGCGCATTATTTCGATTGTCAATTGCACTGATTTCGATCTCTAATAAGTCATGACATTTTGGCGACCAGATCCCGCTCTTATCCGGCGGCCGGCGTATCAATCGCTCGCCGACCAGTTCGCGCGGGCCATCCATGACGGGCGTCTGGCCAATGGCGCGCGCTTGCCGACGCACCGGCAACTGGCCGACGATCTGAAACTTTCCGTGCAGACGGTCAGCCGCGCCTACGAGGAATTGATCCGCCGCGGGCTGGTTTCCGGCGAGGTCGGCCGCGGCAGCTTCGTGCAGACGCAGCGCCGCGAGCCGGAGCCGCCCTATCTGCCGGAGCGGCTGGGCGAGGTCATCGACCTCTCCATCCTGAAGCCGGTCTGCGAACCGATGCATCTGGAGCGGCTGAGGCAGGCACTGGGCTGGCTCGCCGAAAACCTGCCGTCGAGCTCGGCGCTGTCGTTCAGGCCGAACATGGTGTTCCCGCGCCACCGCGCGGTGGGTGTCGAGTGGCTGCGGCTCTGCGGGCTCGACGCGTCGCCGCAGAACATCAGCCTGACCAACGGCGCCACCGCCGGTATGACGGTAGCGCTGATGAGCGTGGCGCCGCCCGGTTCGACCGTTGCCACCGAAGCGATCGGCCATCACACGCTGATCCCGCTGGCGCGCTATCTCGGCTTCAATCTCGAGGGTCTGCCGATCGACGACAATGGGCTGATCCCGGAAGCGCTCGACGCGGCCTGCCGGCTGTCCGACATCCGCGCCGTGTTCGTGCAGCCCTCGGTGATCAACCCGACGGCAACGCTGATGGATGCCGCCCGGCGCGAGCAGATCGCGGCGGTTGCGCGCAGGCACGACATCGCCATCATCGAGAACGATGTGCTCGGCCCGCTGGTCGAGGACCGGCCGCCGCCGGTCGCGGCGTTTGCCCCCGAGCGCACGCTCTATGTCACCTCCTTCACCAAGATCGTGGTGCCCGGCCTGCGCATCGGCTATCTCGCGGCACCCGATCGTTATGTCGGCGCGGTTGCCAACCGCCACCTGGTCTCGAACTGGATGGCGACTCCGATGGTGGCCGAGATCGCCAGCAAATGGGTGACCGACGGCACCGCGATGGAACTCGTTCGATGGCAGCGCCTGGCTTTGCGGCGGCGTCTGGACATCGCCGCCGAGGTGCTTGCCGGGGTGGATTATCGCGCTCATCGCGACGGGCTTCACGTCTGGCTGCGGCTGCCCGAGGATCGCGGCGAGGAAAGCTTTGTGTCCCAGGCGCGCCTGCAGGGCGTGGCGATTGCGCCCGGCACGTCGTTTCGCATTTCGCAGATGCCTTGGCATCCAGCCGTCCGGATTTCGCTGGGCTCGACCACGGAGGGGGAACTGCGTGCCGGTCTCGGCGTTGTCACAAAGCTTCTGCTCGGCGATCCCGAGCATCTCCTGCTTGCCATCTAGGCAACAAATGGCGGGGAATTGTGCGGAGTTCGAAATATTGTCATGATACTATTTTCTTGATTGACATGATTTGCTGCGATCCGCATCGTTAAAGGCATAGCTTCTCCAGCACGGGAAATTCATTGTCGGCGCCCATCATCAAGATCGACGGCATTTCGAAAAGCTTCGGCACCTTCAAGGTGCTGGACGGCCTCTCGATGCAAGTCATGCCCGGCGAGAAGCTGGCGCTGATCGGCCCATCGGGTTCGGGCAAGACGACGATCCTGCGTATCCTGATGACGCTTGAGCGCATCGACAGCGGCCACATCCAGGTCGATGGCGAACAGCTGTACCACATGGAGCGTAACGGCCGGCTGCTGACGGCCGATGAACGGCATTTGGCAAAGATGCGCCAGAAGATCGGCATGGTCTTCCAACTGTTCAATCTGTTTCCGCACAAATGCGTCATCGACAATGTGACGCTGGCACCGATGCTGACCAAAGGCATGCCGCGGGCCGCCGCCGAAAAGCGGGCGATGGAACTGCTCGACATGGTCGGCATGGTCGACAAGGCCAAAGCGATGCCGGCGCAGCTTTCCGGCGGACAGAAGCAGCGCGTCGCGATTGCGCGCGCGCTGGCGCTGTCGCCGAAGATCATGCTGTTCGACGAGGTCACCTCGGCGCTCGACCCGGAGCTCGTCGACGAGGTCCTCAACGTCATGCGCAAGCTCGCCGCCGAGACCGACATGACCATGCTGCTGGTCACCCACGAGATGGGTTTCGCCCATGACTTCGCCGACCGGGTGCTGTTCTTCGATCGCGGCAGAATAGTCGAGGAAGGCAAGCCCGACGAGATTTTCCGCCATCCCAAACAGGAGCGTACGCAAGGTTTCCTGAAGAAGATCATTGCGGCCGGACATCGGGTCTGACTGCCATGCGAGGCGGCGACGCCTCAAGCAAGCCAAGAAGACAGACAAACAAGGAGTTGGGAACAATGAAGAAATTTGCCATTTTGGCCGGCGTCGCCGGTATTGCGCTGGCGGCGGTGCTGGCCGCCTCGACGGCCGGCTCGGCCGATGACAGCAAGCTCGAAGAGCTCAAGGCGCAAGGCTTTGCCCGCGTCGCTATCGCCAACGAGCCGCCCTATACGGCGGTCGCTGCCGACGGCAAGGTTTCGGGTGCGGCGCCTGACGTTGCCCGTGAAATCTTCAAACGTCTTGGCGTCAACGATATCGTCGCCTCGATCTCGGAATATGGCGCCATGATCCCCGGCTTGCAGGCCGGCCGTTTCGACGTCGTCACCGCCGGCCTGTTCATGAAGCCGGAACGTTGCGCTGCGGTCGCCTATTCGGAACCGGTGCTGTGCGACGCCGAGGCGATGCTGGTGAAGAAGGGCAACCCGAAAGGCTTCAAGAGCTACGAGGACGTCGCCAAGGACACCAGCGCGACGATCGGCGCACCGGGTGGCGGCACCGAGGAAAAGCTGGCGCTAACCGCAGGTGTGCCGCGCGAGCGCGTCATCGTCGTGCCGGACGGCCAGAGCGGCCTGAAGATGCTGCAGGACGGCCGCATCGATGCTTATTCACTGCCCGTGCTGTCGATCAACGACCTGGTCAAGAAAGCCAATGATCCGAACCTCGAAGTCATCGCGCCGGTGGTCGGTGCGCCGGTCTATTGCGACGGCGCAGCCTTCAAGAAGGGCGACGAAGCGCTGCGCGACGCCTATGATGTCGAGCTGGCGAAACTGAAGAAGTCCGGCGAGTTCGCCAAGATCATCGAGCCTTACGGTTTCTCGGCGGCGGCGGCAATGTCGACGAGCCGCGACAAGCTCTGCTCGGCGAAATAGGCGGGTCTTCCTTCTCCCCGTTCACGGAGAGACGGAGGCCCGAAGGGCCGGATGAGGGGCAGCACAAAGTTCTGCCAAGCTGGCTCTGCCCCTCATCTGCCTGCCGGCATCTTTTTCCCGTGAACGGGGAGAAGGAGGCTGAAGCCAACGTCTCGCTGGACATTCAACGCGGAAACTCTCGACCCAATGACCCAATGGTCCGGCTATTTCGGCCTGATATTGCAAGGAGCACTCGTCACCATCGAGTTGACGCTGATGGGGTCGGTGCTGGCCTTGGTCATGGCCTTTCTTGCCGGGCTGGGGCGGCTGTCGCGGTTCTTCGTGCTGCGCGCGCTGGCCACCGCCTATATCGAGTTCTTCCGCGGCACCTCGATCTTCGTGCAGCTGTTCTGGGCCTATTTCGTGCTGCCTTTCGCCGGCATTTCGCTGACGCCGCTGCAGGCCGGCGTGCTGGCGCTGGGCCTCAATGTCGGCGCTTATGCGGCGGAAGTCGTGCGCGGCGCCATCAAGTCGATCGGCCGCGAACAATATGAGGCCTGCACCGCGCTCAATCTCGGCCGCTGGCAAGCCATGCGCCATATCATCCTGCCGCAAGCGCTTTTGGTGATGCTGCCGACCTTCGGCAACAACGCCATCGAGCTGCTCAAGGCCACCGCCGTCGTTTCGTTGATCTCGCTTGCAGACCTGACCTTCCAGGCGCAGGTGGTTCGCTCGCAAACCGGCAATACACTGGTGCCGTTCAGCACCATCCTCGTCATCTATTTCGTTCTGGCGCTGCTCATCTCCTGGGGCGTGCGGTCGCTGGAACGCCGTATGGCTCGTGGCCTGGACGGGGTCCGCCTATGATGGATCGGGCCTGCTAATGGAATGGGATTGGGATTTTGTCCGGCAGATCCTGCCGACGCTGATCGAGGGAGTGAAGATCACCATCCTGGCGACGCTGCTCGGCTCGGTGCTGGCGGCCGTCGTCGGGCTGGGCATTGCGTTGGCGCGCCGTTCGCCGAACCGGGCCCTGTCGCGCACCGTCGGTTTCGTTGCCGAGTTCATCCGTGGCACGCCGCTGTTGGTGCAGCTCTATTTCATCTTCTACGTGCTGCCGGATTTCGGCGTCCTGTTGCCGCCGTTGGTGGCGGGCGTCATCGGTCTCGGACTGCATTACGGCACTTACACGGCCGAGGTCTACCGCGCCGGCATCGACAATGTGCCGCGCGGCCAATGGGAAGCGGCCAAGGCCTGCAATCTGAATGCCACACAGACCTGGACGCACATCATCATTCCGCAGGCGATCCCGCCGATGATCCCGGCGCTTGCCAATTATTTCATCGCCATGTTCAAAGAGACGCCGCTGCTGTCGGCGATCACCGTGCTGGAACTGATGAACCAGGCCAAGAGCGTCGCCAACACCTATTATCGGTATATCGAACCGATCACCTTGGTCGGCGCTTTCTTCCTCGCCATCAGCCTGTTCTCGGTGGTGTTGCTGCGCTGGCTGGAACACCGTTATGGGCGGATCGAACGATGAGCGCTGCACCCGATATCCGCCTGCGCTCGGTCCGGCCGCCGCTCGATGCGCGTCCGCTGGAAAAGCGGGTCGGCCTGATCATCCTTGCCACCGACCATACCAGCGAACCGGATTTTCACCGCATGGTGGCAAGCGATCGTATCGGCATCTATGTCGCGCGTATTCCCTATGCCAACCCGACGACGCCGGACAATTTGCGCAAGATGCAGCCGTCACTGACGGCGGCCGCGGCCCTCATCCTGCCCGACGAGCCGCTCGACGCGATCTGCTATTCCTGCACCTCGGCCTCCGTCGTGATCGGCGATGCCGAAATCGAGGCGGCGGTGCAGGCCGCCAAGCCCGGCGCGCCGGTGGTCACGCCGCCGATGGCCGGGATGCGCGGCCTGAAGGCGCTGGGCGCCAGGACGATCAGCATCCTTACCCCTTATACGGTCGAGACCAGCCGGCCGATGGCGACCTATTTCACCGAGCATGGTTTCGAAATCGCCAGCTTCACTTGCCTCGGCTTCGAGGATGATCGCGAGATGGCGCGGATTGTGCCGAAATCCTTGGTCGATCTGGCCCGTGATGCGATGGCCTCGCAGGCCGACGCGCTGTTCGTGTCCTGCACGGCGCTGCGGTCGGCGGCGGCAGTTGTCGGCATGGAAGAGGCTATCGGCCGCCCCGTCGTCACCAGCAACCAGGCGACGGCCTGGAATTGCCTGCGGCTTTGCGACGACGACGAGCCGCGCCCTGAATTCGGCCGTCTGATGACGCTGCCGTTGAACTGATTGATGAGCCATGACCGCTTCCCAGATAAGCCTCCCCGATATCCGCGCCGCGCGCGAGCGCATCGCAGAAAAGATCGAACGTACGCCGACCGTTCCTTCCCGGAGTCTTTCCCAGCACTTGGACGCTCCTGTTTATCTCAAGCTCGAACATCGGCAGACCACCGGCGCCTTCAAGCTGCGCGGTGCCTCGAACGCTATCGCTTCGCTGACAGAAGAGGAGAGGGCGCGCGGCGTCGTCGCCGCCTCGACCGGCAACCACGGCCGGGCGCTTGCCTATGCCGCACAACTGCAAGGCATCCACGCGACGATCTGCATGTCGCGGCTGGTGCCGCAGAACAAGCTCGACGAGATCCGCCGGCTCGGCGCCGAGATCCGCATCGTCGGCAACAGCCAGGACGATGCGCAGCGGGAGGTCGAACGGCTGGTCGCGGAAGACGGGCTGATCATGCTGCCGCCCTTCGACCATCCTGCCATTGTCGCCGGGCAAGGCACGCTCGGGCTGGAGATCATCGAACAGGTTCCTGATGCCGCCCTTGTGCTGGTGCCGCTGTCTGGCGGTGGACTGGCGGCGGGCGTTGCCGCTGCCGTCAAGGGCGTCAGCCCGGCGACGAAGGTGATGGGCGTTTCAATGGCGCGCGGTGCGGCGATGAAGGCGAGCCTCGACGCCGGGCATCCGGTGCTGGTCGAGGAACTGCCGACGCTGGCGGACTCGCTCGGCGGCGGCATCGGCCTCGACAACCGGCTGACCTTCTCGATGTGTCGCGACTTGCTCGACGATGTGATCCTGCTCAGCGAGGACGAGATCGCCACCGGCATCCGCCATGCCTATGAACAGGAGCGCGAGATCGTCGAAGGCGCCGGCGCGGTCGGCATCGCAGCCGTGCTTGCCGGCAAGGTCAGGGCGAGCGGCCCGACGGTGCTCGTGCTGTCCGGCCGCAACATCGACATGGCACTGCACCGCAAGATCATCTGCGGCGAAGCAATTGCGGAGAGCGCAGCATGAGCCGGATGACGATCCTCACCGAAGCTGAATTGCGCAAGATCGTGAAGCTCGATCTTGATGCCGTCGCCTGCGTCGAGAACGCGTTTCGGGCGCTCGCTACCTTGCCGGTGGCGATGCCGCCGATCCTGCGGCTGGACATTCCAGAGCATCGCGGCGAGGTCGACGTCAAGACCGCCTATGTGCCGGGCATCGACGGTTTGGCGATCAAGATCAGCCCAGGTTTCTTCGACAATCCGAAGCTCGGCCTGCCCAGCGTCAACGGCATGATGGTGCTGCTGTCGTCCAAAACCGGATTGGTCGAGGCGCTGCTGCTCGACAATGGCTATCTCACCGACATCCGCACCGCCGCCGCCGGTGCGGTCGCCGCCAAACATCTGTCGCGGGCGGACTCCTCCGTTGCCGCGATCTTCGGCGCCGGTGTTCAGGCCGGACTGCAGCTCGAGGCGCTGATGCTGGTGCGGCCAATCACGGAAGCCCGCATTTGGGCAAGGGATGCCGCCAAGGCCGAAGCTGCGGCAGACGCATTGTCCGAAAGACTGGGCATCGCCGTTCACGCCGAGCCCGACGCGGCAAAGGCTGCGGCCGATGCCGACGTCATCGTCACCACGACGCCGTCGACCGAGCCGCTGATCAAGCCCGGCTTCGTCTCCGCCGGCCAGCATATCACTGCCATGGGCTCGGATGCCGAGCACAAGAACGAGATCGCGCCGGCGATCCTGCGCATGGCCGATCTCTACGTCGCCGATAGCGCCAAGCAGACGCGGCGCCTGGGCGAACTGCACCATGCTATCGCGGCGGGCGTGATGGGGGCCGATGCCGAAATCACCGAGCTTGGCCACATCATCGCCGGCGAAGGGCATGGCCGGCGCTCGGACAGCGACATCACCATTGCCGATCTGACGGGCACAGGCGTGCAGGACACGGCAATCGCCACGCTCGCCCGCGACCGGGCGCGTGCGGCCAAGACCGGTACGATTTTCGAAAGCTGATGCTGGCCGCAAGGCCCAACAAACGAGGACCAAGAACAATGCAGCCAAATTTGAAATTCTCGCGGGGTGAATATGCGGAGCGCCTCGCCAAGACGCGGAAGGCGATGGAGGCCAAGGGCGTCGATCTGCTGATTGTCAGCGATCCGTCCAACATGGCCTGGCTGACCGGCTATGACGGCTGGTCGTTCTATGTGCACCAGGCCGTCATCGTGCCGCCGTCGGGCGAGCCGGTGTGGTACGGGCGCGGCCAGGACGCCAACGGCGCCAAGCGCACCGCCTATCTCGCGCACGACAACATCGTCGGCTATGCCGACAACTACGTGCAGTCGACCGAGCGCCATCCGATGGATTTTCTGTCCGGCGTGCTCTCCGATCGCGGCTGGGGGAAGCTCAGCATCGGTGTCGAGATGGATAATTACTGGTTCTCCGCCGCTGCCTTCGCATCGCTGCAGAAGCACTTGCCCAATGCCCGCTTCGTCGATGCCACGGCGCTGGTCAATTGGCAGCGCGCGGTGAAGAGCCCGACCGAAATCGACTACATGCGCAAAGCCGCCCGCATCGTCGAAGCGATGCACCAGCGCATCGTCGACAAAATCGAAGTCGGCATGCGCAAATGCGACCTGGTCGCCGAGATCTACGATGCCGGCACGCGCGGCGTCGACGGCGTCGGCGGCGACTATCCGGCGATCGTGCCGCTGCTGCCGTCGGGCGCCGACGCATCGGCGCCGCACCTGACCTGGGACGACCGGCCGATGAAATCGGGCGAGGGTACCTTCTTCGAGATCGCCGGCTGCTACAACCGCTATCACTGCCCGCTGTCGCGCACCGTTTTCCTCGGCAAGCCGACGCAGGAGTTCCTCGACGCCGAAAAGGCGACGCTGGAAGGCATGGAGGCGGGACTTGCCGCCGCAAAGCCCGGCAACACATGCGAGGACATCGCCAACGCCTTCTTCGCGGTGCTGAAGAGATACGGCATCGTCAAGGACAACCGTACCGGCTACCCGATCGGGCTTAGCTATCCGCCGGACTGGGGCGAACGCACGATGAGCCTGCGCCCAGGCGACCGCACCGAGTTGAAGCCCGGTATGACCTTCCATTTCATGACCGGCCTGTGGCTCGAGACGATGGGCTTGGAAATCACCGAATCCATCCTGATCACCGAGACGGGCGTCGAGTGCCTGGCGAATGTGCCGCGCAAACTGGTGGTGAAGAATTGAGCCCGATGTCCAGCCTTCGCCCGTCACCGATCACGCCGACCGTCGATTTCGAGCGCGACGGCGTGCAGCACGGTTTCCTGCGCCTGCCTTACAGCCGCGACGATTCCGCCTGGGGATCGGTGATGATCCCGATCTGCGTCATCCGCAACGGCAAGGGGCCGAGCGCGTTGCTGACCGGCGGCAATCATGGCGACGAGTATGAGGGGCCGCTGGCGCTCTACAATCTCGCCCGTACGCTCGACCCGAAGCAAGTCAGCGGCACGGTCATCATCGTGCCGGCGATGAATTATCCGGCGTTCCGCGCCGGCACCCGCACCTCGCCGATCGACAAGGGCAATCTCAACCGCAGCTTTCCCGGCCGGCCCGACGGCACGGTGACCGAGAAGATCGCCGATTATTTCCAGCGCGAACTTCTGCCTCGCACCGACATCGCGCTCGACTTCCATTCCGGCGGCAAGACGCTCGACTTCGTGCCGTTCTGCGCCGCCCACATCCGACCTGACAAGGTGCTGGAAGCGAAAGGGTTCGCGGCGGTCGAAGCGTTCTCCGCGCCCTGGTCGATGAAGATGCTGGAGATCGATGCGGTCGGCATGTTCGACACTGCCGCCGAGGAGATGGGCAAGCTGTTCATCACAACCGAACTCGGTGGCGGCGGGACTTCGCGCGCGGAAACGGTGCGGATCGCCCGTCGGGGCGTGCTCAACGTGCTGCGCCATGCCGGCATCGTCGCCGGCGCGGTCGAGATGCAGCCAACCCGCTGGCTCGACATGCCGTCCGGCGATTGCTTCTCGTTCGCCGAGGACGACGGGATGATCGAAACGATGATCGATCTCGGCGAGCCAGTGGCAGAGAACCAGGTGCTGGCACGTATCCATTCCATAGGCCGCACCGGCGGCGCTCCGCAGGAGATCCGGGCCAAAATGTCCGGTCTGCTGGCGGCGCGGCATTTTCCGGGGCTGGTCAAGGCCGGCGACTGCGCTGCCGTGGTCGCCGTGCTGGTCGATTGAGGGCTAGAGCGGGATGCGTTCAACGGCCATCCCGCTCTTATCTGTTTGTTTAGCCGCATTTTCTGCGACGCCAAGTGATCCCCTTGGCTGCAAAATGCTCTAGGAAGCCGATGTCGGGACCGGCTCGGCCTTGCCTTTGGGGCGATCGCCGATGGCAAAGACGGCGCTCGCCTCGCTGACGATCGAGACATGATCCTTGGCGGCTGTTCCGGCGGCCGTACTGTCGCCGCGCATGATTGCGGTGACGATGGCGTCATGTTCCTGCCATGACTGGGCCAGCCGGCCGGGCAGCATGAACTGCGCGCGCCGGAACGGCGCCAGGCGGCTGCGGGTCATGACGGTCAGTTCATAAATGTGCTTGCTGTGCGCGCCGCGATAGAGCCGGGTGTGGAATTGGGTGTTGAAAAGCTCATACTCTTCTTCGGCTCCGAGCTGCACCAAGCGCGCCGAGGCCTGGTGCTCGGCCTCCAGCGTGCGGCGCTCGCCCGCCGTCATGCGCTCTGCCGAGAACCGCGCGCAGATCGCTTCAAGCTCGGCCATGCTCTCGAACATCGAGGCGAGGTGCTCCTGCGTCACCACGGCGACGGTGGCGCCGCGGTTCGGCCGCCTTTCGACCAGTCCCATAGCACTGAGCCGGCCTAGTGCTTCCCTGATCGGCGTGCGTGAGACGTCGAAGCGGGCGGCGAGCGAGGCTTCGTCGAGTTTTTCGCCGGGACGCAGGAAACCGGTGACGATCCGGTCGCTGATCGCCCTCACCATCTGATCGACGGTCGTGCCCGACCTGATCAAATTGCGCTTTCCCGACACGTCTCCTCCGTCCAGTCTTTTCGCTAGAGCCGCAAGCCACTCACCGGCTTCGATTCCTCCGCAGCTCTGTATGCCTATGTTTTAGCCTTCATGTCAAATTGGCGATTTTGAAGGCAAAAAGTGTATGCAATTGCTCCGGCTTTGTGCAGTCCACATCGGCACGCTCATTGATATTGCTGAATAAATCCAATTTCTGAAACTGGCATGCTGATTGCATACACTTCTTTCATTGAGGTGTTAACCGGCCCCAAAGGCCCCATAGAGGGAGCATTCAATGTCCGAGAAATTCATGCTTAGCCGTCGCGAGCTGCTCAAGACCTCCGCCGTCGGAGCGGCGCTAGGTCTTGCGTCCGCGTCGTTTCCGATCAGCAGGGCCTTCGCCGCGACGGCCACGGTCGGCTTCATCTATGTCGGGCCAAAGGACGATTACGGCTACAACCAGGCGCATGCCGAAGGCGCTGCCACGCTGAAGGCGATCGCAGGCATTTCCGTGGTCGAAGAGGAGAACGTGCCTGAGACCGTCGACGTCCAGAAGACGATGGAATCGATGATCAATCTCGACGGCGCGTCGCTGATCTTCCCGACCTCGTTCGGCTATTTCGATCCGCACATGCTCGCCATGTGCGCGAAATTCCCCGACGTTCAGTTCCGCCATTGCGGCGGCATGTGGAGCAAGGACAAGCATCCGATGAATGCCGGCTCCTATTTCGGCTATATCGGCATGGGCCAGTATCTGAACGGCGTCGTCGCTGGTCACACCAGCAAGACCAAGAAGCTCGGCTTCGTCGCGGCAAAGCCGATCCCGCAGGTGCTGCTCAACATCAATTCCTTCCTGCTCGGCGCGCGCTCGGTCGACCCGACCATCACCTGCCAGGTGATCTTCACCGGCGAGTGGTCACTGGCGGTCAAGGAGGCGGAGGCCGCCAATGCGCTGGTCGACCAGGGTGCCGACGTCATCACCTGTCATGTCGACAGCCCCAAGGTGGTGGTCGAGACGGCGGCCGGGCGTAGCGCCTTCGTCTGCGGCTATCATGCCAACCAGAGCCCCCTGGCGCCGGAAAAATACCTGACCGGCGCGGAATGGAACTGGGCCAAGGTCTACAAGATGTTCGTCGACGATCTGGTGGCCGGCACACCGCTGCCCAATTTCACGCGCGGCGGCCTGGCCGACGGCTTCGTCAAGATGAGCCCGCTCGGCCCCGCCGTCGGCGATGCCGCCCGCAAGCAGTTCGACGGCACGCTGGCCGAAATGATGAAAGGCGGATTTTCCGTCATCAAGGGTCCGCTGAAGAGCAACAAGGGCGTCGTCGTCGCGACCGAGGGCCAAGCCTTCGTCGAGACCGCGCTCGAACTCGAAAGCATGGACTACCTGGTCGAGGGCGTCGTCGGTTCGACCGCCTGAACCGGATCGGAGACGGGGCCATGGCAGACACGGTCGGCACTGCGGGCGCACCGGCGCTGTTTGGCGCCAGGAATTATCCGGCGGCGCTCGAATGGGCGGCGCGGCGGGCGGAAGCCTTCGTCATACCGCTCGCGGCGCTGATCGTCGGCATGGCGCTGTTCAGCGTGTTCATCGCGCTGGTCGGCAAATCGCCGGTGCAACTCTACGAGACGATGTGGCGTGGCGGCTTCGGCTCGTGGTTCTCGATCCAGAACTCGCTGTCGCGGGCAGCACCGCTCTTATTGGCAGCGCTCTGCGTGGCGCTGCCCGCACGACTTGGCCTTGTCGTCATCGGCGGCGAAGGCGCGATCGTGCTGGGCGGTGTTGCCGCCGCCGCCATCGGCGTGGCAGTGAATGGCGCGCCGGCTTTTCTGGTCATCCTGCTGATGGTCGTGGCGGGCGTGGTCGCCGGCGGCATCTGGGTCGGTGCCGTCGGCGCACTCCGCCACTACCGCGCCGTCAACGAAACCATCTCCAGCCTGCTGATGGCCTATATCGCCATCGCGGTGATGAACCATCTGGTCGAAGGGCCGCTGCGCGATCCGGCCTCGCTCAACAAACCCTCGACCGAGCCGCTGGCGGATACCTACCGCATCGGCAACATTCCAGGCATGGACGTGCACTGGGGCCTTGTCCTCGGTATCGTCGCCTGCGTCCTGTCCTGGCTGCTGATCGAAAAGACGCGCTGGGGGTTTGCCGCCCGCATTGCCGGCGGCAATGTCAGGGCGGCCCAGGTGCAGGGGCTTGCCGTCGGGCCGCTGATCGTCGGCTTCACCGGGCTCGCCGGCGGCTTTGCCGGGCTAGCCGGCATGCTGGAGGTCGGCGCGGTGCAAGGCAGCGCCAACGCCTCGCTCGCCGCCGGCTACGGCTATACGGGCATCCTCGTCGCCTTCCTCGCCCGCCACAATCCGCTCGCCATCATCCCGGTCGCTTTCCTGCTCGGCGGCATCGGCGCTTCCGGCGGGCTGATCCAGCGCCGCATGGACCTGCCCGACGCCACCGTGCTGGTGCTGCAGGGCATGCTCTTCGTCGTCATCCTGTTTAGCGAAACCTTTTACGGCCGCTTCAAGGTCTTCAATCCCGATCTGTGGAAGAGGGGCTCCTGATGGACGCGACCGAGATCGGCCTGTGGGGCGTGCCGCTCGCCATTCTCGGCGGCGCCATCCGCGTTTCGACGCCCTTCATCTTCGTCTCGCTTGGCGAAGCCATCACCGAGCGCTCCGGCCGCATCAATCTCGGCCTCGAAGGCACGCTGGTCTTCGGTGCCATGACCGCCTATGCCGTCGCGGTGATGACCGGCTCGCCATGGCTCGGCCTGCTGGCTGCCGCAGGTGCCGGTCTTTGCTTCGGGCTGTTCCACGGCTGGATCTGCAAATTCCGCGGGGTGAACGACATCGCCATCGGCATCGCGCTGATGCTGTTCGGCTCCGGTCTCGCCTTCTTCTTCGGCAAGCCGTTCATCCAGCCCTCGGCACCAGACCTGCCGGCCATCGCCTTCGGTGGCTGGTCGAATATCCCGCAGGTGCAGGCGGCGCTCAACGTCAACATCCTGTTCCTGATTGGTGCGGCACTTGCCGTGTTTCTGTGGTGGGCGTTCCGCAACACGCGTGCCGGCCTGATCGTGCGCGTCGTCGGCGACAGCTCCGATGCGGCGCGCGCCATGGGCCTCAATCCCAACACCGTGCGCCTGCTTGCGACAGGTGTCGGCGGTGCGCTCGCCGGCATCGGCGGCGCCTATCTGTCGCTCTACTATCCCGGCAGCTGGACCGAACGCATCTCGTCGGGGCAGGGGCTGATGGCGGTGGCGCTGGTCATCTTCGCGCGCTGGAATCCGCTTGGCTGCTTTGCCGCGGCACTATTGTTCGGCGGTGCGGGCGCGCTGGGCCCGGCACTGCAATCGGTCGGGGTGACGCAGGGCTACTATCTCTTCTACGCCGCGCCTTACATCCTCACGCTCATCATCATGATCGCCACCTCGTCGCCGAGCCGCTCGCTTGCCGGCGCGCCGGGCGAATTGTCGATCACCAAATGACTGGAGTTTTTCCGATGAACGCCAGAGCCGAGATCACCCAGCGCTACATCGATGCCGATCCCTATCCATGGCCCTATAATGGCGAGCTGCGGCCAGACAATACGGCGCTGATCATCATCGATATGCAGACCGATTTCTGCGGGCCGGGCGGCTATGTCGATCATATGGGCTACGATCTTTCGCTGGTGCGGGCGCCGATCGAGCCGATCAAGTCGGTGCTCGCAGCCATGCGGGCCAAGGGCTACACCATCATCCACACGCGCGAGGGCCACCGGCCCGATCTCGCCGACCTGCCGGCCAACAAGCGCTGGCGCTCGCGCCGCATCAATGCCGGCATCGGCGACCCCGGGCCTTGCGGGCGCATCCTCGTGCGCGGCGAACCCGGCTGGGACATCATCCCCGACCTCTATCCGGCGGCTGGCGAGCCGATCATCGACAAGCCGGGCAAGGGCTCGTTCTGCGCCACCGACCTGGAGCTGATCCTGCACCAGCGCGGCATCGAAAACATCGTGCTGACCGGCATCACCACCGATGTCTGCGTCCACACGACGATGCGCGAGGCCAATGATCGCGGCTTTGAATGCGTGATGCTGGAGGATTGCTGCGGCGCGACCGATTACGGCAACCATCTCGCCGCGATCAAGATGATCAAGATGCAGGGCGGCGTGTTCGGCGCGGTGTCGAATTCGGCATCCTTCGTCGCGCAGCTGCCGTGAGGACACGATCTTGAGCGGAAGCATCGGCAAGAAAGCCGTCGGCATCGAGACCATCGGCATGACCATGCGCTTCGGCGCCTTCACCGCGCTGGACGACGTCTCGATCAAGGTGCCGGCGGGATCGTTCCATGCGCTGCTCGGCGAAAACGGCGCCGGCAAGTCGACGCTGGTCAAGTGCATGATGGGTTTTTACCATCCGACCGCCGGCGACATGCTGGTTGATAGCCGCGAGGTCGCGATCGCCAGTCCGAAGGATGCCTCGGCATTGGGGCTCGGCATGGTCTACCAGCATTTCACGCTCGTCCCGTCGCTGACCGGCGCGGAGAACCTGGTCATTTCGCGCGAGAAGGTGCCCTGCATCATCGACTGGCGCAAGGAGCGCGCCGCACTTGCGCAATTCATGCAGCGTATGCCGTTCAAGCTGCCGCTCGACGTCAAGGTGGCGGAACTTGCGGCGGGCGAGAAGCAGAAGCTCGAAATCATCAAGCAGCTCTATCTCGGCCGCAGTTTCCTGGTGCTCGACGAGCCGACCTCGGTGCTCACTCCCGGCGAAGCACAGGAGGTGCTTGGCCTGGTGCGCGACATGACCAGGACCGGCGACCTCACCGTGCTGATGATCTCGCATAAATTCCACGAGGTGACGGCGTTTGCCGACGATATCACCGTGCTGCGCAAGGGCAGGCTGACCGGAACCGGAAAGGTCTCCGAACTTTCCCACAAGCAGATGGCGGCGATGATGATCGGCGACCAACCGATCGCCGCACTCGACAGCCGCGCCCCGGTGCCGGCCGGCGCCAGACAGGTGCTGACGGTAAAGTCGCTGAAGGCGCCCGACCGCACCGGTTTGAAAACCATCGACATCGGCGAACTCGATGTGAAGTCGGGTGAGATCGTCGGCATTGCCGGCATCTCCGGCAACGGCCAGAAGGAGTTTCTCGAAGTCCTTGCCGGACAGCGGGCGCGCAATGGCGGCGACGTTCTGGTGAAAGGCTCGCCCTATGGCGCCAGCCGCAGCGAGGCGCGCACGCTCAATGTCCGCTTCATTCCGGAGGAGCCGTTGCGCAATGCCTGCGCACCGAAGATGACGGTGGCGGAAAACATGGCCTTCCGGACCTTCGACCTCAACGAGGCCGGCAAGCCGGTCAACTGGATCAGGATGAGTGCGATCAGGGACTACGCGGCCCGCCTGATAGAACAGTTCAAGGTCAAGACGGCCTCGCTCGCTTCGCCGATTTCGTCGCTGTCAGGCGGCAATGTGCAGCGCGCCGTGCTGGCGCGCGAGCTGACCGGCGAGGTCGATTTGCTCATCGTGTCGAACCCCTGCTTCGGCCTCGACTTCTCCGCCGTCGCCGAAATACGCGCCCGCATCATGAAGGCGCGCAATGCCGGCGCCGCGGTGCTCCTTATGTCGGAGGACCTTGATGAGCTGCTCGAGCTCTCGGACCGCATCTTCGTCATGTCGGACGGCGCGCTGGTCTACGAGACGCCGATTGCTCAGGCGAGCGTGCAGACGATCGGCGAGCACATGGCGGGACATCACTGATGGCGGAGATCGAGGCGCTGCCGTTCCCGTTTGCCTTCAAGCTCGAGGCGATGGCGCTGGTCGTCATCGACATGCAGCGCGATTTCGCTGAGCCGGGCGGCTTCGGCGCCAGCCTCGGCAACGACGTCAGCCGGGTGGTGGCGATTGTGCCGACGGTGAAGAGATTGATCGAGGGGTTCCGCACCGCCGGCCTGCCGGTGATCCACACGATGGAGTGCCACAAGGCAGACCTTTCGGATCTGCCGCCGGCCAAGCGCAACCGCGGCAACCCGTCGATCCGGATCGGCGATGTCGGGCCGATGGGTCGTGTGCTGATCGTCGGCGAGCCGGGAACGGCGATCCTCGATGAACTTGCGCCACTGCCTGGCGAGATCGTCATCGAAAAGCCGGGCAAGGGCGCGTTCTATGCCACCAGCTTCGGCGATGACCTGAAGCGGCTCGGCGCACAGCAACTGGTCTTTGCCGGAGTGACGACGGAGGTCTGCGTGCAGACGACGATGCGCGAGGCCAACGACCGCGGCTATGAATGCCTGCTGGCCGAGGATGCTACCGAGAGCTATTTTGCCGAGTTCAAGGCGGCCGCCCTGGCCATGATCAGGGCGCAGGGCGCGATCGTCGGCTGGACGGCGACAACGGACCAGGTGCTCGAGGGAATTTCCAATGCCTAACCTTGCCTTTGCCGGCCTCCTCAATGGTGGCTGGCGCGATCTGCCGTTCGAGCCTTTCCGCGAAGGCATCACAGTGCATTGGCTGCTCAAGGGTGGGCCGATGGAACCGTCGGTCGCCATCCTGAACTACCGGGCTGGCGCCAGCGTGCCGCGTCATCGCCATGCCGGGCTGGAGACGATCATCGTGCTGGACGGCACGCAGAGCGACGAGAACGGCGATCATGCCGCGGGCAGCGCGATCCTGAACGCGGTCGGAACCGAGCATTCGGTGTGGACGAAGCATAGCTGCGTCGTGCTCATCCAGTGGAACCTGCCGGTAGTCATTCTGGGCGAGGCCAAATGAGCGACATCCGCTTCGACATAGCGAGCCTGCACGTTGCCTATCAGGCCGGCCTCAGCATTGGCGACGTGATCGATATGGTCCATGCGCGGCTCGCGGCGGCCGATGACCCCGGCATCTTCATCCATCTGGCGAGCAGGGCGGAGTTGCTTGCCGAGGCGGAAAAGCTCGGCCCGTTCGATCCGGCGGCAAAGCCGCTGTGGGGCGTGCCGTTCGCGGTCAAGGACAACATCGATGTTGCCGGCATGCCGACCACGGCGGGTTGTGCGGAATATGCCTACTTGCCGGCGAAAGACGCCACCGTCGTCGCGCGACTCAAGGCCGCCGGCGCGCTGGTTATCGGCAAGAGCAATCTCGACCAGTTCGCCACCGGCCTGGTCGGCGTGCGCACGCCCTATCCGGTCCCGAGGAATGCGATCGACCCGAAACTGGTGCCGGGCGGCTCTTCATGCGGCTCGGCCGTGGCGACGGCGCGCGGCATCGTCTCGTTCGCGCTCGGCACCGACACCGCCGGTTCGGGGCGCATACCCGCCGGCCTCAACAACATCGTCGGGCTGAAGCCGAGCGTCGGCGCGCTATCAGCCGCCGGCGTCGTGCCGGCCTGCCGGACGCTTGACTGCGTCTCGGTGTTCGCGCTCACCGTCGATGACGCCTATCACGTGTTCGAGGCGGCGGCGGCAAAGGACGACGCCGATCCCTATTCGCGTGACCTCTGCATTCAGGCTCTTGCCGCGCGCCCGCCGGTGCTGACGGTTGGCGTGCCGGCCAGGGCCGACTGGACCTTCTTCGGCGACCAGGCGATGCAGGCGGGCTTCGAGGCCGCCCTTGCCTCGTTGGAGACGCTGGGCTGCAGGCTGGTCGAAATCCCGTTCGGTGACTTCTACGCCGCCGCCAACCTGCTCTACGAAGGCGCCTGGGTAGCCGAGCGTTACGCCGCGATCAGGGACTTCATGGTTGCCAACGAGGCCGCCATGCATCCGGTGACGCGGCAGATCATCGGCGGTGCGCGAAAACTTTCCGCGGCGGACGCTTTCAAGGGGCTCTATGCCCTGCAAGGCTATAAGGCCAAGCTTGCGCCGGTCATCGCCTCGGTCGACGTTTTCTGCGTGCCGACCGCGCCGACGCACTACACAGTCGAGGCGGTTCTCGCCGATCCGATCGTCACCAACAGCCGGCTCGGCACCTACACCAACTTCGTCAATCTGCTCGACTTGTGCGGCATTTCGGTGCCGAGCGGAACTCGTAGCGACGGTTTGCCGATGAGCGTCACCTTGCTTGCCGCGGCGGGCAAGGACCATCTGACGGCGTCGCTTGCGCGCGACGTGCATGCGGCAAGCGGCCTTTCGCTGGGCGCTACCGGCTGGCCGCTGCCGCCGCGTGGCGATGTTCGCGTGGACGTGGACGAGGGCACGATCGAGCTGGCCGTGGTCGGCGCGCATCTATCGGGGATGGCGCTGAACGGCCAGTTGCAGCAGCTCGGCGCAATTTTCGCCCGGGGGGCAAGAACGGCGCCGCTCTATCGGCTTTACGCACTCGCCGGCCAGTCGGTGCCGCGACCGGGGCTCGAACGGATCTGCAATGGCAAGGGGGCAGCGATCGAGGTCGAAGTCTGGCGGCTCTCGCCACAAGCGTTCGGGCGCTTTGTTGCCGCGATTCCGCCGCCGCTCGGCATCGGGACGCTTCTGCTTGATGACGGAACTTCGCCGAAAGGCTTCCTCGTCGAAAGTGCCGGCCTCACCGATGCAAAGGAGATTTCGCATTTCGGCGGCTGGCGCAATTTCATGGCGGGTCAGCTGCAGCGGAGCTGACGCTATCACTCGACCTTTTGCCGGAATTTCGAATGGCAGCTCGAGCAATCCTGCAAGATGAGATGCAGGAGGTGCTCCGCCGGCAATTTAGTGGGATCGGCTTCCGCGAGTGATGGTCGCTTGCCAAGCAGGCTGCCACCGCCCATCGCCAGGCCGGAACCCATTCTCATGTCGTCGGTGATGCGCGGCGGCGCCCGCTCGGCGTCGGAGCCCAAGGCGCTGGCCAGCGTCCCGATGTGGCGAGCCAGCTCTTCGAACTCCGCGCGGGCGGGGTCGATATCCGGCTTGGCGCCTGAAGGCGCGCCCAATGTCGCGCTGGGGAATTCGGCAATCAGGGCACGGCCGGTGCGGGCGCGGATGGTCTCGGCCGCCGCCTTGAAGGCTGCGGCGTCGTACGCCTGCTTGCCGTCGAACATCCCAGCGATCGCCTTTGCCGCCGCGGCCATTTCCTTCATCGAGGCCTGGCGAGCCTGGATGACCGCATCACGACCCGAATGGGCGGCGGCGAGCACGACAGAGACGCAGGCAAGCGACAGGACCGCTATGATAGCTGCTCGTCTCATCGTTGGCACATAAGGAGCTAGAGAATTCTTGTGACCAGACTGTCCAGTCGGGAGTTCTCGCGATAGGCCAATCGGACCACAACGGCACCTAAGACGCCAGTGATGGCACCGCCTATCACGTCGGTGAGATAGTGGGTGCCGATATAAATTCTCGACCAGCAGATCAGCAATGCCATGATGGAGAGGGCCAGCGTCCGGCGCGGCAGACCTTGCATTGCAAGAGCCGCAACAACCGCAAAGCTGGCTGTCGCGTGGTCGGAGGGAAACGACCAGTCGGCGCTGGGCGCAATCAGCAGATGCGTCACGCCGGCATCGTAGGGCCGCAGCCGGTGGACGAATAGCAAAATGAACTGATTGATCGCCAGACCGAGCAGGAACGCCAAGCCGGCGGACAAGGCAGCATGGCGCACATGGTAGCGGTCGGCCTTTGCCCACCATTGCAGGGCAACAGCCAGCACCATCAGCGGAACGCCGATTTGTGAGACAGCGATCATTGCCTTATCAAGAAAAGGGCTGATCCCGGCTGCCGCGTTGATCCAGTGGGTTAGGGCTGCATCCATCGTTTCTCGTTTCCGCTGTTGTCGATCGCAAGGTGAATTTTGTGAAAGCAGTAGACGAACGCCGCATCCATCAGATTTTCGAGCTCAGCATCTGGCTTAAAGGGGCGCATGCCCTGATCGAATGCGTGGGCGGGATCCTGCTTTATGTCGTCACCACCGACGCCATTGCCTCCTGGGTCAATACATTCACCCAAGAGGAATTGATCGAAGATCCGAACGATTTCATAGCTGGCTATCTGTCGCAGATGGCAAGCCACTTTTCCGTTGCCAGCAAGGAGTTTTATGCCTTCTACCTGCTTAGCCACGGCCTGATAAAACTGCTGCTCGTTGTCGGGCTTTTGAGAGGCAAGCTGTGGTCGTATCCGGCATCGCTTGCGGCGCTGGGCGCATTTATGTTCTATCAAGTCTACCGCTACTCCTACACCCATTCGTTCGGCCTGCTTGTCCTGACCGTATTCGATGCTGTCGTCATGGTGCTGATCTGGCATGAATGGAAGGTCGTGCGGCAGCACAAGCCGGCATGACAGCGAAGTTTGCACGTCAGCCGCTCCGATTTTCAATCCACCTCACTGGGCGACGCCTTGTCCTGCCAGCTCGTCGATGATTGGGCAATCCGGCCGCTCGTCACCGTGGCAGTGACTGACCAGATGGTGAAGCAAGCCGCGCAATCCGACCAGTTCGGCGATCTTCCTGTCGATCTCCACCAGCTTGGCTTTCGCGATCGCCTTCACGTCGGCGCTGTCACGTTCCCTGTCTTGATACAGCGAGAGCAACTGGCGGCATTCGTCGACCGAAAACCCCAGGCTTCGCGAGCGCTGCAGGAAGCGCAGCCGGTGAATATCGGCCGTCGAGTAATCGCGATAGCCATTGTCTGTCCGAGCCGGGTGCAAGAGCCCGATATCCTCGTAGTAACGGATCGTCTTGGCCGGCAGGCCGGATTTTTCGGATGCGACGCCGATGTTCATGGCGGAAATCTCCTTTATTGGAGGAAATAGACCTTCCAGTAGATGGAAGGTCAACATGATGTGGCGATTTTGGATGCCTGACGCAACCGCCCGCCCGCTCCAACCGTTTGCCTGCCAGCAGCGCACACTGAACCTTCGGGAAGAAATCAGTTTTCGGAAACGTTTATCGAACAGCGCTCAAAACCCGGTGTTCGACACCGGGTAACGATGAGCAAGGACCCTCCGGCGGCACGTTACACCGTGCAGACGCCGAGGAGACAGAATATGCCCGTCAACGCCTATATCAACCGGATCGCGACGGCGGTGCCGGAGCACGAGGTTCATCAATTCTACCTGCGTTTCGCGGCCTCCATGCTCGCGGCCGATCGCCGGAGGATCTTCGAACGCATGGCCGATCTTGCCGGCATCGAGCACCGCTATTCCTGCTTTGCGCCGGCGTCCGACCCCGAAGGACCGTCCGCCGACTTGGCCGGGACCTTCATCCGCGGTGCGTTTCCCGGAACGGCCATGAGAATGGCGATGTTCGACGATGCCGCACCTGTTCTGGCGCAAAAGGGCATCGACGGATTGCAGCTTGGCGACGACGCTTCCCGCATCACCCATTTGATCGTCACCACCTGCACCGGCTTTTCGGCGCCGGGCATCGATCTGGAGCTGATCGCGCGTTGCGGGCTTCCCGATAGTGTCGAACGCACGATGATCGGTTTCATGGGTTGCTACGCGGCGATCAACGGGCTCAAGCTGGCCCGCCACATCGTCCGCTCCGACCAGCAGGCCAAGGTCCTGCTGGTCAATATCGAGCTCTGCACGATGCATCTGCGCGAAACCACCGAACTGGAAAAACTGCTGTCGTTCTGCCTCTGGGGCGACGGCTGCGCGGCTGCGCTCATCACTGCCGAGCCGGCCGGCATCGAGCTCGATAGCTTTCACTGTCTGGTGGCGAGGGAACGGCGGGACCTGATGCGCTGGAACATTCGCGACCGCGGCTTCGAAATGGTTCTTTCCGGCCAGGTGCCGGCAGCGATTCATGAAGCGTTGCGGAACAGCCAGGCCGCCATCCTCGGCGGCCGATCGGCGAAAGACATCGACCTTTGGGCCGTGCACCCGGGTGGACGTTCGGTGCTCGATGCTGTCGAAAGGGCTCTGGAACTGGAGCCCACTGCACTGGAACCATCGCGCGCGGTGTTGCGCCGGTATGGGAACATGTCGTCGGCGACCGTCATGTTCGTGATGAATGAGATGTTGAAGGCGCCACCCGGCCTACTCGGCTGCGGCATGTCGTTCGGGCCCGGGCTGACGGCCGAAACCATGCTCTTTCGAACGGTGTCATGAGCGGCCTGGAGCATCGGCAGCTTGCGCCGGAAATCCTCGACGGACTTGCGGCCGACGATCCGCGAGCGCTGGCCGCGCGCCGCGACCTTCGGCGCATCAATATGCTGATGTTTCAGGTGCCGATCATGACGTCGTTGCTCAAGAGGTTCGTGCCAAAGCCGCCACGCCGCATCCTGGAGATCGGCGCCGGCGATGGCTCCTTCATGCTGGCGGTGGCGCGGCGCATGGCCACGCATTGGCCCGGGGTCGAACTGGTAATGCTCGACCGCGTCGGCCTCGTCACCGGGCAATTGCGCAGCGATTTTGACAGGCTGGGATGGAAGGCCGAAGGCGTCACCGCCGATGTCTTCGACTGGGCAGGAAAGATCGAGGGTGCGCCGTTCGACGCCGTCACCGTCAATCTGTTCCTGCATCACCTCGATGATGCGCAGCTCGTGCGTCTGTTTTCGCTGATCAGGCCGAAAGTCCCGTTGCTCATCGCGACAGAGCCGCTGCGGGCGAAACTGCCGCTGGCCGCAACCCGTCTTCTGCCGGCAATCGGCGCCAACGACGTCACACGAAACGATGCGGCGCAAAGCGTGCGTGCCGGCTTTCGCGGCAGCGAGCTTTCCCGTCTCTGGCTTGCGGCCAACGGCAAACCGGTCGAGGAGCGGCGCGCCGGCCTGTTTTCCCACATTTTCGTCGGCGCCAGTGCCAGTGTCGAGCCATGACGCGATTGTCGACTCATGACGCGATCGTCATTGGTGCCGGCCCGGCGGGCACCTCCGTCGCGCTCACGCTGGCCCGGCGCGGGTGGGTCGTGGCCATTGTGGAAAAGAGTGCGTTTCCGCGCCGCAAAGTCTGCGGCGAATACATCTCGGCAAGCAATCTTGCGCTTCTCGACCGGCTCGAGATCGGCGATGCCTGGCGTGCCAATGCCGGCCCCGAAATCCGCCGCGTCGGTTTGTTTTCCGGTGAGACCTCCGTCGAGGCTGCAATGCCTGGTGCAGGAGCTGGGTCTCGTGCGAAACACGGCTTCGCCCGGGCGCTCGGCCGGGACATTCTCGACTCTCTGCTTCTACAGGCGGCGCGATCGGCGGGCGTCGAAATCTTCCAGCCCTGCCGCGCCGTCGCCATCGACCGGGATGGTGAGATGCAACGTGTACGAGTTCAGGCCGGGGATGAAGCGGTGATGTTGCGTGCGCCGGTGATTGTCGCCGCACACGGCTCCTGGGAGCCGGGACCATTACCCAGCCAGCTCGCAAAGACCAATCGGCCGTCGGACTTGCTCGGCTTCAAGGCGCATTTCACCGGGTCGTCGCTCGCACCGGATTTGATGCCTCTGCTGGCTTTTCCCGGCGGCTATGGCGGCATGGTCTCGGCGGATCATGGACGGTTGTCGATCTCGTGCTGCATTCGCCGCGATGTGCTCGCGCGGCTGCGTAAACAACATGATCCCGAATACCTGGGCCATGTGTCGGCCGCCGATGTCGTCTCACGCCATGTCATGAATTCATGCCGGGGCGTGCGAGGCGCCCTGGAACCGGCGCACCTCGACGGCCCGTGGCTTGCCGCGGGTCCGATCCGGCCGGGAATTCGCTCCTGCTACGAACAGGACATCTTCCGGGTCGGCAATGCAGCCGGAGAGTCTCATCCCGTTATCGCCGAGGGCATCTCGATGGCGCTTCAGTCCGGCTGGCTGCTGGCTAGCGAACTCGCATCCGCGCCAAGTGGCCAAGCGGGGCGCGAGGCCGCCGCCAGACGCTACGAGGCGGCCTGGAAAAGACTGTTTTCGACCCGGGTCTACGCTGCCGCTGCTATTGCCGGAATTGCCCTTCGCCCCGGCAGCGCCACCGCGATGGCGGCGATCGTCCGGAATTTCCCGCAGGCGCTGACATTGGGCGCGCAACTGAGCGGCAAGACCAAGCCGGTTCCCGGCTTTGCCTGACGAGCGGCGCGCATGAGGGCACGCCCAAAACAGGGTGACCATCCTGTTTTGGCTCGCAGGTGTTTTGGTGACAGACGTGCCATGTTCGGCCTAGGCTGGCCTCAAAGCCTGCGAGATCGAGACGGTCGAGGAACGGGACGCCCAGCAATAACATTAACGCCATCACATCGGGGCAGACCATGCAGCAAGCCATCACGTCGGACGGCCTTCGCCGGGTGGTGCTTGTCGTCGCACTGCTGAACCTGGGTTATTTCGGCATTGAATTCGCCGTCGCGCTGGCGATCGGCTCGGTGTCGCTGTTCGCCGACAGCGTCGATTTTCTGGAAGATGCCTCGGTCAATCTCCTCATACTGCTCGCCATGGGATGGTCGCTGCGTGCCCGCTCGCGGGTCGGCATGGCGCTGGCGCTTATCCTGCTGGTGCCGGGCCTGGCGACGCTGTGGACCGCGTGGGAAAAGTTCAACATGCCGGTGCCGCCGCAGCCAACGGCTCTGACGCTGGCGGGGTTGGGCGCTCTCGCGGTCAATCTGTCATGCGCCTACATGTTGGCGCGCTACCGCCATCACAGCGGCAGTCTTACCAGGGCGGCATTCCTCTCGGCCCGCAACGATGCGGTCGCCAATGTTGCGATCATACTGGCCGGATTGGTGACGGCCTTCCTGTGGCGCTCGGCGTGGCCGGATCTGATCGTCGGCCTGGGAATCGCGGCACTGAATGCAGACGCGGCGCGCGAGGTCTGGGAGGCAGCTCGGGAAGAGCACCGGGCCATTTCGTGAAGCCAAACGCCCAGCGCGGCGCCGGCTTGCGAATGCGGCGATGCAGGGGCGCCAATGTAGGGGCGCCAATGCAGGCCCGCAGACCGGCGTGCAGTCATCCAGAAACTTGCGTGATTTCTAATATAGCGCACGCTTGCAAAGCGGGCGGAGGGAGAAACGGCTCATAAGCACGCACCTCATCAAAAGGCCCGCGTCCGGACGAGGACGCGGGCCGGTTTTCGCTGGCATGCGCTAGGCAGGTATCAAGACGGCGATGCGGTGGATGCCGACTACCTTGCTGGTGTTGGCTGCCTCGTCGGTCTTGCCCTTGGAGCAGGTGTACACGTCACCTTCCCTAAGCTTGAATTCCTTGTCCGCCTTCTTGATCGTGAATTCACCGGCAGCAATGGTGCACACCATGTCGTTGTCCATCACCATTTGAGGGGCGGCTGCTCCGGGCTGAAAGACTATGTCGACAATTGAGATGCTCTTGTAAGCGGGGATATCGGAATTGCCGGTGCCGACCTCGACCAATCTGACGCCGGGGGCTATTTCCTTGCCTTCCTTCGGGCCGTATTTCTTGACCTTTGCAGCAGCCGCCAGCGTGAACAAAGGCGTCACCGCTGCCGCCGTCACGCCAAGCGCGATTGCAGACCTGCGACTTATGGTTTTCATCGCATCCTCCCATTTTATGTTTGGCCACGCACCAATGCGCATGACCACAAGATATTAACACATATGCAGATAATTGCAGCACGGCGTTTCGGAGCTTCCGGGAGCGAACCGCCTCCCGGTCGAATGCGACCGAATAGCAAACAATTCCATGCTATGCTGACGAGCCATCAAACGGACGGCGGGGGATAGCAATGTTGGAAACGGACAAGGTATTCGCCGGCTCAATTCCGGAAAACTACGACCGCTATATGGTGCCGTTGATTTTCGAGCCGTTCGCCGCAGATCTTGCACGGCGAGCAGCGTCCTTGTCGCCAAGCGCCGTTCTGGAAACCGCCGCGGGCACCGGGGTTGTCACCCGCGCATTGGCGCCAAAACTGTCGCCCGGTGCAAGCTATGTCGTAACCGACCTCAACCAGCCGATGCTCGACTACGCCGCTTCGCGGCAAGCTCCCGACGATCGCATCAAATGGCGTCAGGCGGATGCTCTGGCGCTACCGTTTGAAAATGCGGCCTTCGATCTCGTTTGTTGTCAGTTCGGCGCGATGTTCTTTCCCAACCGCTCATCTGCCTACCGCGAAGCCCGGCGAGTCCTGAAGCCCGGAGGACATTTTCTATTCAGCGTATGGGATCGCATCGAGGAGAACGTGTTTGCCGACGATGTGACGAATGCTCTCGCAAGGATTTTTCCGAACGATCCGCCGCGCTTTCTGGCACGCACGCCGCATGGCTACCACGATACGGCACTGATCCGTGGCGAGCTGGAGGACGCAGGTTTTTCCGGTGTGGTGATCGAGACGAGAGCCGAACAAAGCCGTGCCTCCTCGCCGCGCCTTCCGGCCGTTGCTTATTGCCAGGGCACTCTCCTTCGCAACGAAATCGAGGCCAGAGAGGCGGGGAAGCTGGACTCTGCAACCGACTATGCCGCAGCCGCCATTGCAGACAGGCATGGCAGCGGCAAGGTTACTGCCAAAATTCAGGCTCACATAGTGGTGGCTGTGGTCTAGGTGTTGGATATCCCGCTCCGGCACTTGGCGACATTCAGTTGCTGCGCGGCAAACATCTTGCCGCTGTCCCGAATTCTCAGACGTTAATCGTTCATTCGCCCGAGTGGCAGGTCGACAAGTGCCCGCTCAATAATCGCCGTTCTGATCGAACGCCGGGGCTTGATGACGGTGGCTGCCGGCCGCAAGATTCTGGTCGGCCCGGCTTCACTTTCGCAGCCATGGCCGACTCCGCCCAGCAAGGCCTAGTCATTTCGCTTTCTTGACTCGGCCGACAAAAACGGGCAGCAAAGTCATCATTGGAGGGCAGTTTTGCCAACTATGCAGGTTTTGGAGGGCGTTTTTTGGTGTGACCGTCGCCCAATCGGCGGTCGGTAGAGGGATTGGTTAACCAACTTTGTCCATCTTTTGAATCAATCGGCAACAGACGCGAAGCGTGCTGGGGGCACCAGGCGAGCTGTGAATGTCACGGCTGCGAAATCCGCTAGCCGGCATCGGCCGATTGAGAGTGGTTGAATGGCGTTTGTAAGTGCGAAAACCCGGGGTGACAGTCCTGCAACTGGATTGACTTCGATGAGGCCCGGCCTGCGCTGGGTCGCGGTTCCTGCCGTCGGCGCAGCCATTGCTTTATGGTCGGTGGCGACCTTGGCCGGCCTTTATTCGATGGGAACCTCGCTCACCGCCGCTTCCAACGGTCTCCCGCAAAGCCTGCTCGCGCCGCGCACCATCGCGCTCGCCGATCCTCGCCGCAGCCTTGCAAAGGCGCAGGCCCCGACATGGGCCGCGACAAACGCAGCGCTGTCGGCCAAGCTGCTGCAGCACGGGTGCGATGCCAACTGCCTGCGGTCGGCGTCGAATTTCGTTCACCAGGGAAAATCGGCGCGTCTCAAGCGCAATACGGTGCCGCTCGTCGCCGATGCATCGCGGCAATCGAGCTTCGACGACGTGGTGGCCAAAGCAGGGTTGTCGCCGCAAAAGCTTGCCGCCGCCTTTGCCCGTGCCGGCTCACCCGTCATGCTCGCAAGCCTGCCGGCCGCCGCCCGGTTCGCCGAGCCGGTACGCATTCCCGACCCGAACGGCCCGGCATCGGTGCGCTTCGGGCCGGCGGTGGCGGAGATCGAACGCTCGTCGCGCCTGGCTCTGGCGCTGGCGAATACATTGCCGGAGCAGATGATCGACGTGCTCCCGGCAGCCGTCGTGGCAAGCGAGCCGGCAGCTTCGCAAGAGCCGCAAGAGCCAGAGGTCCAACTGGCCTCGCTGCCGCCGCAGGACGACATGCCCGACAGCGTTCCGCTGCCGACCCTGCGTCCGCAGGCGGACATCGATGAGCCGGCGCCCCAGGCTCAAGCCTCGAAAGACCGGGCGCCAAAGGATCAGGCATCAAAGGCCCAGGCAGTAAAAACGGAGCCGCCCCAGAAATCCAGGGCCCAGGCATCCAGGGCGAGCAAGGTCCAGACGGCCGACGCTCCGCCGGTCGAGACGCTACCCGGCAGTCTGTCGCCTCGCAATTCGTCACAAGCGGCAGTGCCGGCCGTGTCGGGCAAGCCGGGCAAACGGTCGAAGACGCAGGGCGGCGACATGCTGGCCTATGCCAAGCCCGACATGCCTTCCGGCGGTCTCGGCGGAGCCTTCAGGAACCTGTTCACCACGCCCAACATGGGCAGCGGCGTCGCCGTCTACGACATCTCGGCCAAGACCGTCTATATGCCCGACGGCTCGCGGCTGGAGGCACATTCGGGACTGGGCGCGATGGTCGACCAGCCGCGCTACGTTCACAAGAAGAATGTCGGTCCGACGCCGCCCGACACCTACAATCTGACGCTGCGGGAATCGCGCTTCCATGGCGTCGAGGCCCTGCGTCTCACCCCTGCCAGCGGCAGCAACAAATATGGCCGCGACGGCTTGCTCGCCCACACCTACATGCTGCGCGGCGGCCGCGCCGAATCCAATGGCTGTGTCGTCTTCAAGGACTATGCCCGCTTTCTCGCCGCCTACAAGAAGGGCAAGATCAAGCGGCTCGTCGTGGTGCCGCGGCTGTCGAAGCCGCTGACACGCGTCGCCCAAGAAGGCCGCGGCGCTTAGGTTCGCGGCGGTCCTTTACGGCTTCGTTATCCCAGGGCGGAGCGGACGCGAAGCGGAAGCGCAGACCCTGGGATCCATGCCGTTGCATCAGCCGAAGAAAGCAACGATGCAGATTTGACGCCGTTCTGTCGCAATCCCTTTCACCTCTTATCCCTCTTGCATCAAGGTTCTGCACCGTCGCAGCGCATAGAAGTCACGGCATGGATCCCAGGGTCTTCGCGACGTCGCTTCGCTCCTGCTTCGCCCTGGGATGACGACGCTGGGGACGTTTGGGCCAATCTCGAGGTTTTCATTCCCGGCCGAGGATATTATGACTGACCGGCCGGGGCGGCTCGAGTTTCAAACAATCACGAGGACATCATGACAATACGCGCTGTCGTCTGGGGCGAGAATATTCATGAGCGGACCAACGAGGTGGTCGCCGGCATCTATCCCGAGGGCATGCATGCGAGGATCGCCAATGCGCTGAAGCTCGACCCGGAGATTTCGGTATCGTGGGCGACGCTGGAGCAGAAGGAGCATGGGCTGCCGGCCGACCGTCTGGCCGAGACCGACGTCTTGCTGTGGTGGGGACACAAGGACCATGGCGCCGTCGCCGACGAAGTGGTCGAGCGCGTGGCGCGCCGCGTCTGGGAAGGCATGGGGCTGATCGTTCTCCATTCCGGCCATTTCTCGAAGATATTCAAGAAGCTGATGGGCACGCCGTGCACGCTGAAATGGCGCGAGGCGGGCGAGCGCGAACGGCTCTGGGTGACCAGCGCAAGCCACCCGATCGCTGCCGGGATCGGCGAGTATTTCGAGCTCGAGAACGAGGAGATGTATGGCGAGCAGTTCGCCGTGCCGGAGCCGCTCGAGACCGTGTTCATCTCCTGGTTCCAGGGCGGCGAAGTGTTCCGGTCGGGGCTGACCTATCGCCGCGGCGCCGGCAACATCTTCTATTTCAGGCCCGGCCACGAGACGTATCCGACCTATCACGACGCCAACGTCCACAAGGTGCTGCGCAATGCGGTGAGATGGGCGCACAACCCCCAAGGCTCCAATCCGGCCATCCTCGATGCGCCGAACGTGCCGGTGGAAAAGGCGCTCGAGCCGATCGTCGAGCGCGGCGGAAAACTTCATTCCGCGGGCGAAGCCGGCTTTCGCTAGACCAAATCCATGATCGAACAAGAAGATAAAGCCCTGTCCTAAGGATAAGAATCATGCGCCTCTTGATACTCGGCACCGGTTGGATGGCGGAGGAGCACGCCAGGCAGTTCGGCAAGATCGAGGGCGTCGAACTGATCGGCGCCGTCGATCTCGACCGCACGCGCGTCGACAAGTTTTCGGACATCTACGGTATCCCCAACCGGTTCGCGTCGCTGGACGAGGCGCTGGCATGGGGCAAGTTCGATGCGGTGGCGAACGTGACGCCTGATCGCATCCACCATCCGACCACCATGATGCTGATCGCGGCGGGCAAGCCGGTGCTGTGCGAGAAACCGCTGGCCGAAAACTTCGAGAAAGCCAGTGAGATGGCCGCTGCCGCCGAGCGGGCCGGCATCATCAACATGGTCAACCTGACCTATCGCAATGTCGCGCCGCTGCAGAGAGCGCGCGCCATGGTGCTGGCCGGCGACATCGGCACGGTCAGGCATGTCGAGGCGTCCTATCTGCAGAGCTGGCTGGTGTCCAAATTCTGGGGCGACTGGCGCACCGATTCGAAATGGCTGTGGCGGCTGTCGCGCGGCCATGGCTCCAACGGCGTGCTGGGCGACGTCGGTATCCACATCCTCGATTTCGCCAGCTATGGCGCGGCGCTCGACATCGACCATGTGTTCTGCCGCCTGAGATCCTTCGACAAGGCGCCCGAAAACCGCATCGGCGAATACGAGCTCGACGCCAATGACAGTTTCACCATGGCGCTTGATTTCCGCAATGGCGCCTTCGGCGTCGTCCATGCCAGCCGCTGGGCAACCGGCCATCTCAACGAACTCCGCCTGCGCATCTACGGCGACAAGGGCGGCATCGAAGTCGTGCACAATCTGACCGGCTCGGAGCTGAAAGCCTGCATCGGCGAGGATGTCGAGAACGCCAAATGGCAAGTTCTGGACGCCGGAACGGTGGCGACCAACTACCAGCGCTTCGTCGATGCGGTGCGCAGCGGTGTCCAGCCCGAACCGTCATTTCGCCATGCGGCCGAATTGCAGAAGGTGCTCGACCTCGCAGTCGTGTCGGATGAGAAGCGGGCCGAATTGAGCACTCACGCGGACGCGCAATAGGCTTGGGTTCCTCGCCGTAGGGCGGGGCGGTCGACCGATGCTGTTCAACGGCACAAGCAGCGGAAGCATCTGGCTGCATCGCTTGCATATGCCTCGACGCTGCTCATAATGTGCGGACAAGGCATCGCGACTCTATCGAATCGCTAGAAAACCGATGGATAAATGAGCAAACCAGATCGCTAAATTCTTCTTTGCATAGGTATTTAGATGATCCAATCTTCCCATAAATTTAAAGAACGCACGTCCTTTGAAAGCGCAGAATCGGTTTTAGCGGCTATTCTAGTTTTATGTCTCTTCGCTGCGATTCTCGCCTTCTTCCATTACAATCCTGAGCTCCGATCAGCCATTGCCGGGGCTTTTCGGCCGTCTGACAATTTCATCGCGACCGTGGAAAGTGACCCATTTGCTGTTCTTGGCGTCGTCAGCCTTTCCCTAGTTGCCTTTGTCGCAACGCTATTTTTTCTTATTACAACATGGTCTATTGCGACGAGATCCATTCACTTGTTATCTGCACGCTTCCTCGCGTCGGCCAACCGCAGTGTTGAGTCAGATAAAGGCAATTGAGCGCACGATCGGTCTCTCCAATAGGACGTCAAATCTTTGCCGATAGATCCGCACCTCCGGATAAGTCCAACCACCCATCTGGGCCATCGGTGGCAACCAACTGACTGAATCTAAGCCTCAATGCCGCAGGATCTTGCTCCGCCCTGGGACGAAGTCATGATTGGCTGAGGGGCAATCGCGGATGTCGGAGATCGGCGGAGCGTTTCCTGGTCCCACCCAACATAGCCGCACCTGGGAGATGAAACTATGGAGACCAGCGTAAGGAAGCTATTCGAGCGATATGAGCGCTTTTTCAACCAGTCCCTCGGCGGCGACATGGACATGGATGAGGTCGCATCGCTGTATGCTTCGGACTTCATAGCGGCTTCGCCCGCCGGGGTCATGACTGGAAAGAACGATAAGCAATCAAGCAGGTCATGGCGCAAGGCCATGCGCACTATCGCGCGATAGGGACGAAGGAAATGCGGATACGCAATGTCCGGCTCTCGCCGATAGACGAACATCATTGCGTGGCTCATGTCGCCTGGACAGCAACCTATGCCCGCAAGGATCAATCGAAGGTGGCGATAGATTTTGACGTCCACTACCTCGTGCAGAAGTTGGACGGCGAGCCGAAGGTTTTCGGCTGGATATCGGACGACGAGCAGGCGCTGTTGAGAAAGCACGGCATCGTCTGAGGTCCGCTTTCTCCTGATGCCCCCCTAATGCCGCAGGATCTTGCTCAGAAAAGCGCGGCTGCGGTCGGTCTTCGGATGCGAGAAGAACTCGTCCGGCGTGCCGCTCTCGACGATGGCGCCGGCGTCCATGAACACCACCCGCTGCGCGACCTTGCGGGCAAAGCCCATCTCGTGCGTCACCACCATCATGGTCATGCCTTCCTCGGCCACCGCGACCATGACGTCGAGCACTTCCGAGATCATCTCGGGATCGAGGGCCGAGGTCGGCTCGTCGAACAGCATGATCTTGGGGCGCATGCCGAGGCAGCGCGCGATCGCCACGCGCTGCTGCTGGCCGCCTGAGAGTTGCGCCGGATAGGCATTCACCTTGTCGGCAAGGCCGACCTTGGCGAGCAGCTCGCGTCCGGCCTTTTCGGCTTCGGCGCGCGGGATCTTGCGGACATGGATCGGCGCCAGCGTCACGTTTTCGAGCGCGGTCTTGTGCGGGTAGAGATTGAACGACTGGAAGACGAAGCCGATCTCGGTGCGCAGCCGCGTCATGTTGGTGGCGGCGTCGCCG
The DNA here is from genome assembly GCF_040319465.1 of Mesorhizobium sp. M0910. Lineage (NCBI taxonomy): Bacteria > Pseudomonadati > Pseudomonadota > Alphaproteobacteria > Hyphomicrobiales > Phyllobacteriaceae > Mesorhizobium > Mesorhizobium sp. M0910. Next base: position 74,943 of record NZ_JAMYNZ010000011.1, on the reverse strand, counting down.
AGGCGCTGGCCGTCGACCGTCAGGTCGCCGTCGCGGATCGTCTCCAGCCCGTTGATGCAACGGATCAGGGTGCTCTTGCCCGAGCCGCTAGGGCCGCAGACGACGACCACTTCGCGCGGCTCGACGCTCAGCGTGATATCCCTGAGCACGTTGAGCTGGCCGAACCATTTGTTGACGCCGCGAAATTCGATCATGCCAGTGCCATTTTTGCTAAGGTTCGACATCACAACTGCACCTCGCCATGCGCCGCGCCCATGCGTTGCTCCAGCCGGCGGGCCAGCATGATCAGGGGGTAGCAGACGATGAAGTAACCGAGCCCGACGAGGAAGAAGACGAGCAGGCCGTTCGGCACACGCTGCACCACCAGCCAGCCGACGCGGGTGAGGTCGGTCAGGCCGATGGCCGAGACAACCGAGGAATCCTTGATCAGCAGCACATATTGCCCGACCAGCGGCGGCAGCACGATGCGCATCGCCTGCGGCAGCACCACCTGGCGCATGCGCTGCCAGCGCGACAGGCCGGATGCCAGCGCCGCCTCGACCTGGCCGGTCGGCACCGAGCGGATGCCGGCGACGACGATCTCGCAGATGAAGCAGGCGGCCAGATTGGTCAGCGCGATGATGCCGGCGGTGAAGGCGTCGAGCTCGATGCCGAGTTCCGGCAGGATGAAGAAGATCAGGAAGATCTGCACCAGGAACGGTGTGCCGCGGATCAGGTCGACCCAGGCGCCGATCGCGCCGCTGATCAGCCGGTTGCCGCCGGTGCGCAGGATGCCGAGGCCGAAGCCGAGCAGCGTGCCCAGCACCAGGCTGATCAGCGACAGCACCACGGTCATGCCGAGGCCGCGCAAGGCGAGGGGATAGCTGCCGGCGATGCTTTGCAGCTGCTGCCAGATCATGTCCGTGCCCCCGCGAGGCCGAGCCAGCGCCCGGAGAGCGCCGCCAGCCCCTTCAGCCCGTAATAGAGCAGGAGGTAGAAGGCGGCGATGGTGATGAAACCTTCGGCCGGCATGAAGCGGTCGGAGGCGAGCAATTGTCCGGCGCGCGTCAGCTCGGCAACCGAGATCAGCGACAACAGGGCGGAATCCTTGACCAGCACGATCGCCTGGCCGAGCAGCGGCGGGATCGTCACCTTGAACGCCTGCGGCAGGATGACGAGACGTATGCGCTGGACATAGGTCATGCCCGAAGCGACGCCGGCCTCGACCTGGCCGCGCGGGATCGACAGGATGCCGGCACGGATGATCTCGGCGACATAGGCGCCGCTGTTCAGCGATAAAGCGAGGATGCCGACGACGAACTCGGGCAGGATAAAGCCGAGCCGCGGCAGGCCGAAATAGAGGAAATAGAGCTGCGCCAGTAAGGGCGTGGCGCGCACCGCGTCGATATAGGCCTTGGCCGGGACGCGGAACAGCCGGCCGCGCTGCAAATTCATCGCGGCGAGCACGATGCCGACGGCGAGCGCGCCGGCAAAGGAGAGCGCAGACAGCCACACGGTCGTGACGAGGCCCTGCCCGAACAGGGGCAGATATTCGACGATGGTGCGGAAGCTGAAGTTTTCGAGCATGGTGAGTGGGCAGTAGTGAGTAGGCAGTAGTGAGTAGTGAAGGTGTCCGGAATGGCCATCAGCCACTCCATGCTCCCTATTTCTACTTCCTACTCCCTACTCCCTATCCGTTAGTGGTCTTTCTTCCAGGCGTCGGAATTCACCCAGTAATCGAGGTTCTTTTGCAGGCGGCCGTCGAGGCTGACCTGGTCGAGGAACAGGTTCATCCAGACCAGCAGGTCCTGCTCGTCATAGCGCGTGGCGAAGGCCAGCGGCTCCTTCGACAGCATATCCGGCATGATGTTGAAGCTGCCGGCTGGGTACGCGGTCGACTGGCCCTTGACCGCCGAGACGTCGTTGACGCCGCAATCGGCCTGGCCGTTGTTGACGGCGTCGAGCAGCAGCGGGCCGCCGCCCTTGTAGCTCTTGATGTCGGCATCGGGGAAGGCGGCCTTGGCTTCCTTCTCGCCGGTGGCGCCGAGCAGCACCGCGATCTTGGTGCCTTTGGCCTTGCAGTCCTCGGTGGATTTGAAGGCGGTCCCAGCCTTGGTGAAGACGGTGCTGCCCGTGTACATGTAGGGCTTGGTAAAGGCGACCTTCATGCCGCGCGCCAGCGTCGGCGTCATGTCGGCGACCAGAAGATCGGCCTTGCCCGACAGCAGCGCCGGGATCAGGCCGTCCCAGTCGAAGTCGAGGAAGGTGATCTTGACGCCCATTTCCTTGGCCATCAATTCGGCGAGTTCGACCGAACTGCCGGTGCGTTCGCCGGCGGCACCCACCAGCGAAAAGGGCGGGCCTTGCGTCTGCACCGCAACGCGCAACTCACCGCGCTTGGTAATCTCGTCGAGGGTTCCGGCACTGGCGGCAGCGGTGAGGCCGGCGAGCGCAAGTCCGGCGATGAAAAGCTTGGCAATCTTCATTTGGGCATTCCTCCTTGTTGTTCCACTTGTTGTTTCACCCCATCGGGTGCTTTTTGAGCGGCAGCGCCGTTGCCGGCGGCAACCACCGTTCGAAAATCTTCAATCCCAGCTCACCGTTTCGGCGACCTTGATGCCGCGCCTGGCCAGCTCGTCGAGGAAGCGGCCATCGGGCACATGCAGCAGTGGGTTGAGCAGGCCGGGCGTGGCGATCTCGCGCCGTGCCAGCATCTGCGCCACGATGCTGGCGGGATAGCCGACGCCAAGGCTCATGCCGAACAGGCCAGAGGCGAGGTCGCGTTCGATGACCAGCTCCGAGGTCACCGTCTTGCGGCGGCCGCCTTCGCTGCCGACAAACACGTTCCGCATGACGCAAAGGTCCTTTTCGTCCGCGCCGTATTGCAGTTGCGGGCCAAGCAGCCGGCCGAGGAATTCGCGTGGGCTGACACCGGTGCCGGATACCTTTTCCTCGGACAGGAAGCCGAGCTGCTTCAGCGGCGCCCAGAACGCCGACCAGCCAGGCCAGCGCAGCGAATATCGGCCGGAGCGCTGCAGCCCCTTTGCGGCGGCAAGCATGCCGGCATAATGCGGGGCGTCGCCATTGGGGAAGGCTTCCAGCCTGCCCAGCCCCGCCACCTCGATCTCGTGGATGAAACGATTGTCGTGCTGGCGGGCGGCCGGCACATCGACCTGTTCGCCGTTCTCGACCAGCACACTGTCGCGGTTCTGGCTGACCAGAACCATGTCGAAATTCCAGCTCACCTTGTAGCGCAGCGGCTCGACCACCGCTTTCGGCTCGGGAATGCCGCCACAGTAGGAATCGATCGCGGTGATGGTGTCGAACTGGCTTGCGGCGCGCGCGTAGAGCACAAGGTCGATGCCGGGGTCGAGCCCGCATTCGGTGACGATCGAGACGCCGGCCTTTTCGGCCTCGGGCGCTAGATCCGCGATGGCCTTGCCGTAATTGGTGGTGACCAGCGGCGTGCGCGTCGCGATCGCCGCCTGCACCGCCTCGCGCATCAGCGGTTGCGGCAACAGGTCGATGACCGCGTCGACGTCCTTCATCACATCGGCCAATGCTGGACCGATCGCGCCCTCCGGCACGACGAAACGCACCCGGGCAAGGTCGGTCAGGCCGCCAAGCCGCGCAGCGCCGTCGGTTGCGGTGTCGACACAGACCACTTGCTCGACGCCGTCGCTGGCAACGAGATCGGCGATCGCCGCCCGGCCTTGCAGGCCGAGCCCGCCGAGAACCGCGATCTTCATGCCATTTCCTTCCGCGTCTCGTCCGACCAGCAACCTTCCGGCAGGCTGACCCATTTGTTGCAGGACGCCATGACGACGAAAGTCTCGCTGCGCACGACCTCGCCCGGCTCGCCGGCGCCGGGGATCAGCTCGCTGGTGACGCGGTAGAGATCGGCGACATCACCGGCCACGGTCACGTCGACGATGATGTCGAAGCGTCCGGTGACGACGGCGGCCGAGTTCACGAAAGGCAGTTCGGAGATGCGTTGCGCCAGTTCCCGTGCCCGGCCGCGCCCTTGCGCATTGATGCCGACGATCGCCGAGATCAGCTCGGGGCGTTCGGTCAGGTTGAGCAGGCCGACGATCTTGAGCAGGTTGCGGTCGAGCAGGTTGCGCAGCCGCATGCGCACCGTCGGCACCGAGATCGCCATCTTCTCGGCGAGGCGGTTGACGCCAAGCTGCGCGTCCTGCGACAGCAGCTTGACCAGTCGCCGGTCGGTCTGATCGAGATGTTCCCGCAAACGCTCAGGCTTTCATAAATGGAAATAAACGGTCGGATTTTCTTTCGGATATGAAAATACCTTATGAGAGATTTTTAACAATGGCAAGAGCCACGTCGTCCGCGGTCCCCTATGCCTGTCGGCAGTTTCGTCGAGGACGTCACATTTTGTTCTTGCTTTGTGCCGGCAGCTATGCTACTAATTTGGGTATGGTGCTAATTGGCTCCAAAGACCCGCCTCCCCGAGGCGGGTTTTTTGTTTTCCCATACCTTTGAAGGTTCAGCGCCGCCGGCTTGAGGTTGGCGGGACAGCGCCGTTCGGGACGCGCTGTGTTCGAGGGTGGAAAAGCAAACGGCGCAAGAGGTGCCTGGAATCTCATGTTTAGAAAGGAACGGTAAATCGACATGAAGAAGATTTTTCATCTGTTGGTGCTCACGGCAATCTGCACCATTACCGCCGCTATGGCGCCAGTTGGCGCCGCATATGCCCAGAATGCGCCCTACTGGCGAGCGGACTGGGAGGAGGGGCCTTGCACCGGCGTCTCGTGCTACACCGACTGGTCTTTCGTTCAGGCGGAGGATTCCGCGCAAGCCGATCCCAGCCTGAACGCAATTGTCAGCGGCCTTGTCTCGACCAGCGCAGGGAATGTATCCTCGCACGGCGGCAACAGCTTCGGAAAGTTCGAAACGACGCTGGCTGCCATCAATGCTGGAAAGCCCCACTCCAAAGTCTACAAAGAGTGGCTCTTTCCAGGCGGCCTAGCCAAGAACGACGCTTTCGGACGTCCGCTCCAGGTGGTGCCGCCGTCAGGGATCGATGGAACCTATGTCGCGTGGTTTTTCATTCCGTCCAATTACGAGTCGAAGAACGACTGGACGAATATCCTCCAGTTCAAGGTGACCGAGCAATCGCCTTTCAAGCAGGAACCAACGTGGTGGGTCAACCTGCGCGACAGTCTGACTGATGACACGCTGTTGCTGCACGTGGAAAATTGGGCGGACGGAACGTACAATCCGGAGAACGATGTTGCCGCACCGAAAGGCCGCTGGTTTCAGCTTCGTGCGGATCTCTATGAAGGGGTAGGCATCGATTGGTATCTGGACGGGGTGTTTTGGCAGTCATCGTCGAACGCAACCTGGCCGGTCGGGCGGGATTCCGACGGATCAGGTACACCTCAGTCATTCGTGTTTGGCGTGGGTCACTATGGTGGAGTTGGCAGACTCTATACTGACGATGCCTACATGATTGCAAAGTAGCCACTGGCACATTGTCGAATGTGCATAAAACAATAAGCTGCTTCGGGTCCAACCGGGCAGCTTTTTTTGCACTTTGAGCGCGTCGCGTTTGAATGCCCTTTAAGTCTTTGTTCTGTGCATGTCGTGTCGCAAAATCGTTGCGAGGCGCAGCCGCAACTTATTGTGCCTTCACCTGATAGGCGGAGAGGCTCATCCGCGAAATGGCCAAAAGCGGCTTTTCAATAAAACTATAGCTGGCCAGGGAGACGGCAATGCAGGCGGCGACAAGAACCATGCCTGCAAGCCATGGTGATACATTGGCGCTTGCAACGACAGGAGCGGTCGCAAGCAGCACGATAGGATGCGTCAGATAGAGAGAGTAGGAAGCATCACCCAACCTTGCCAGCACGCGAGGAGCAAAAAGCCGGAAGTAGCTTTCCAGCCTGATGCAAGCCGCGACAAGGATCAACGCGGGGAGTCCCTGAGCAAGGGTTCGCGGCAAGTTGAAGCCAAGTACCATCACCAGCATGGACATGATAGCGAACACGAGTGCCGAGGCACCCAGGACGGCAGGCAAACGCGTCAGCCTGCCGACCAGATGGCCGAGAGCCATGCCGGCAAGGAACTCAAACAGGATTGGCGTGGTGTAGAAAAACAGCACAGTGTCGGCGGCGGGTTTGAAGATGATGCGCACCGCTACGGCGATTGCAAAGACAACGCCGACCGCGGCCATTTGCGTCCACTTACCAAAACTCATGGTCGCCGCGAACAGAATATAAAACAGGATTTCCAGATTGAGCGTCCAACCCACGCCAAGCACTGGTTGGACATAGCCCGTGACAGTATCGAGGTAGGGTATAAAGAGCAGGCTGTTGGTGGTCTGCTCAAGAGACACTGCGCGACCGGCAATCAACCAAAGTGCAGCGACCATGAGGAAGGTCATAATCCAATAGAACGGAACGACGCGCGTGAACCGCTGCATCAAAAAAGCACGGTGGTCCGGGCGTCTGTTCTCCGTCGAGAGAACCATGACAAAACCACTGATGATGAAAAACAGGTCGACGCCACTGTTTAGAACGGGAATATCCAGATCGAGCATGCCCAGTGCGGCCGGAAGATGAAAAATGACAACCATGAGGGCTGCCAGCCCCCGCAGGATCTGTACCGATGTATACTGTTGAATCCGGCGCGGCGAAGCGTGATCATTCTGTGGAATGATGTTCATAAAAAATGGTCCCCGGTGCAGGAGAGCATTTAACATACGGGGTCGTTGATGTGCTGATTAATTGCCCGTGTAATTAATATCTAAAGTTTTAGATAGATTTTACTGACATCAGCACGCGGCCATACTTTAGACCCGCCCGACTTTGGCCTGCCTCTCCGTCAAATCCTAGCATCTCCCCGTGAAGAGGGGATCGGCGGCCATCGACGCTTTCCCCGTGCTAACGACTGGTCTCGAGGATAGCGACGGCTGCCGCTGTCAGCGCAGCGTTACCGGGTGCTATTGTTCCATCAGGAAGCTCCTTGCCGTCTTCCAGTCCGACGCGCGTCGACCAACGGCGTTCCGCCGCCCGGTGCACGAAAGGCCAGACCGTGGCGTCGGCGCCGTGCAGCAGGATCGCCCGGCGGATTCCGGCGCCGTCGAGCACGGCGGCGATATCGTCGCTGATCTCAAGCGCAGCATCCGGCTCCTGCTCGGAGATTTCGATCAGGATGCGCAGCACGCGGTTGCCATGGTCGAGGCTCACCAGGCGTTCGGCGTCGGCAACGGAGGCGAGCCCGGCCTCGATGCCAATGCCGCGCTGGCGCAGGCTTTCCATGACGGCGGGCGCTGCGTTCTCGCTGAGATTGACCGAGGCGTAGTCAGGAAGCTCGCTCCAGCCGGCGATCGCGGCCAGCGTCCGCTGGTCGTCGTTCTCGATCCAGGCACCCGTCGACACGCCAATCAGCGTTCCCGGGCAGGCGCGGCGGAGCGCCAGCACGGTCGGGTCCATCGCGTCAGGGGCAAGGCTTTCGCGGCCATCGAGCCCGCGTGCATGGACATGCAACTCGGCCGCACCTGCGGCCACGCAGGCCGCGCCGTCTCGCGCAATGGCTTCGGGATCAAGCGGCAGTCGGGGGTGGAAATCAGCGCTGCGCGCGCCATTGATGCAGGTCTGGACGATCATGGAGGTGGCGGTCCCGTTGAGTGGAACAAGTTTAGCCCATGACCACGAAATCGGAAATTGAATGACGTCCCGTCCCGCGAACCTCACCCGGCAAGAAACGGGTGGTCCGCGCGCGCCGTTTCACCCATCTCAATGACAGAGAAGCCACAGGAGGCGAAGCCATGACCATCCATTCGATAGGCGCGAAAGCGGCGGTGAAATCGGCGGAGGTGCGCGTTGCCGGATATGATTGGCGGACGCTGGCCGATGAGCTGAGCGGCTATGGCTGCGCGGTGATGGAAAAGCTGCTGACGCCGCAGGAGTGCGGACAGACAGCCAGCCTCTATCCGGACGAGAGCCATTTCCGCAGCCATGTCCACATGGCGCGGCACGGCTTCGGCAAGGGCGAGTACCGCTATTTCCGCTATCCCTTACCCGACTTGATCGGCGGCTTGCGCACAGCGCTCTATCCGCGCCTGGCCGCGGTCGCCAACGACTGGAACGCGCGCATGGGTATCGCGCAGCGCTATCCCGACGAACACGCCGCGTTCCTCGAGCAATGCCACGAGCAGGGCCAGACGCGGCCGACGCCGCTCCTGCTGCAATACGTCCCCGGCGACTTCAACTGCCTGCACCAGGATCTCTACGGCGATCTTGCCTTCCCGCTGCAGGTGGCGATCCTATTGTCGGAACCAGGCAAGGATTTCACCGGCGGCGAGTTCGTGCTGACCGAGCAGCGTCCGCGCATGCAAAGCCGCGTCGAGGTGGTGCCGCTGCGCCAGGGCGATGCAGTCGCCTTCGCGGTCCACAATCGTCCGGTCCAGGGCAGCAAGGGCAATTACCGCGTCAACCTCAGGCACGGCGTAAGCCGACTACGCTCCGGCATGCGCCACACTGTCGGCATCATCTTCCACGACGCCAAATAGCCGAGCCGCCCGGTCGCGAGGCCGGCGGCGATTACCGGGAAAAATCGCTGCGCACGATGCCGTGGCGCTGGAGCTTGTCGTAGAAAGTCTTGCGCGGAATCCCCAGCGCTTCGATCGTGCGCCTGACATCGCCGTCGTTGCGGCCAAGCGTCTCGCGAATGATGTCGGCCTCGTAGCGCTCCAGCCGCTCCGGCAGCTTCATGGCGGCGTTCGATTGGGTCGGGGCAGGGGGTTGTGCTTCGGCGCCTTCCTCCAGTCCAAGCACAAACCGCTCGGCGAAATGCGCCAGTTCGCGCACATTGCCCGGCCAGTCATGGTCGCTCAGATGGCGATGCACCGTCGCCGGCACTGCCGGCACAGGGCGGTGGAAGCGGGCGGCGGCGCGCTCGGCGAAATAGAAAAACAGCAGGGCGACATCGTCGCGGCGCTCGCGCAGCGGCGGGATCGAGATCGTTACCACGTTGAGCCGGTAATAGAGATCCTCGCGGAAAGCGCCGCGCTGGCGCGGATCGCCGAGGTCGACCTTGGCGGCGGCGACGACGCGCAGATCCACCGGCCGCACCTCGTTGGTGCCGAGCGGCGTGACCTCGCGCATCTCCAGCACGCGCAGCATCTGCACCTGTGTCGAGACCGGCATGCTTTCGATCTCGTCGAGGAACAGCGTACCGCCGCTGGCGTGCTCGATGCGGCCGATCCGTTTCTTCTGCGCGCCGGTGAAGGCGCCGGCCTCATGGCCGAACAACTCGCTCTCGATGACGGTCTCCGGCAGCGTGCCGCAATTCAGCGCGACGAAATTGCCCTTGGCGCGGCGGCTCCAGCGATGCAGAAGACTTGCCACCACCTCCTTGCCGGAGCCGGTCTCGCCGGTCACCAGCACGTCGACGTCGGTATCGGCGATCTGGCGCAGCGTACGGCGCAGCCTGTCCATCGCCGGCGTCTGGCCGATCAGCGGCAGGCTGTCCTGCGCCTCTCCGGCCGCCTCGCGCAAGGCCCGGTTCTCCATTACCAGGCGGCGCTTTTCCGCTGCGCGGCGCACGCTCTGCACCAGCCGGTCGGCGGCGAAGGGCTTTGTGATGAAGTCGTAGGCGCCGTCCTTGATCGCCTTGACGGCCATGGCGATGTCGCCATGGCCGGTGACGAGGATGACGGGAATGTCGGCATCCAGCCGCAGGATGCGATTGAAAAGCTGCAAGCCGTCGATCTGAGGCATGCGGATATCCGACACCACGACGCCGGCAAAACCGGCGTCGAGCGTGGCCAGCGCCTCGGCCGCCACCGCAAAGGCCGAGACCGAGAAGCCGGCAAGCTCCAGCGTCTGCGCGGTGGCCTTGAGGAGATCGCGATCGTCATCGATCAGGACCACCGGTGCGGAATTGTCGTTCGTCATGATGGCTTACGCTGCTTTCTGGAGATGAATGGTGAAGCGGGTGCCGCTGTCGCCGCTCGAAACCTCGATGCGTCCGCCATAGTCGGCGACGATGTCCTTGGAGATGACGAGGCCGAGGCCCAAGCCTTTTTCCTTGGAGGTGTTGAACGGCGTGAACAGCGATTTGAGGATCGCCGGCGGAATGCCGGGTCCGTTGTCGGATACGCTGATGGTCACGCCATCCGCGGTCTCTTCGACCGAGACCCGCACATGAGCGTCGTCGCGGCCGTCGAGCGCCTCCAGCGCGTTCTGGAAAAGATTGATCAGCACCTGTTCGAGCCGCACCCGATTGCCCATGACCTTGAGGCTCGGCAGCGGCAGGTCGACGACCAATGCGTCGAGCCGGCCGGCAAAGCGGCTTCTCAACAGCATGACGGCGCCCTCGATGACGCCGCGCAATTCGACAGGCTCGGCGGCGGTGCGGCCCTTGCGGGCAAATGCCTTCAACTCCTCGGTGATTGAGCCGATGCGTTCGGTAAGGGCTGCAATGGCGCCGAGGTTTTCCTCGGCCGGCCCGGTCTGCTTGCGGTCGAGGAAGGTGCGGGCGTTGTCGGCATAGGCACGGATGGTGGCGACCGGCTGGTTGATCTCGTGGGCGACGCCGGCGGCGACCTGGCCGAGGATGGCGAGGCGGTTGGCCTGGACCAGGTCCTGCTGCACCACCTGGAGCTTTGCCTCCGTGTTGCGGTGGCCGGTGATCTCGGCCTGCAACCGGTCGCGGGCTCGGCTCAGATCCTCGGTGCGTTCGACGACGCGGCGTTCGAGTTCGGTGCGCGCCGCCTGTTCGGCGGCAATCCGCATCTGCGCCGACTGCCGGCGCCACAACAGATACGCGGCCAGGCCGAGCAGCGGCACGACGACACCCAGTGCCAGAAGCCGCATTTCGCGGACGGCAGCGGCGATCGGCGCTTCAGCCGGGATCAGATAGTCGAGCCGCCAGGGGGTCGAAGGAACCGGCGTCGAAAGGCTGAGATACTGCGCGTCGCTGCCGCCGGGCGTCACCGCGTGGACGATCGACACATCCGGGCTGAGCGCCTGCGCGTGCATGATCGGCAACGGCACAAGCGGCGCGTCGCCGAACTGTTGGCTGTCGCGAATTGCGGCTTGCTTGGGTGCGGCCAGCGGCGCGGTTGTCATGAAGCGCCAGGACGGCACGCTGGTGATCAGCACGACACCACTCTCGTCGCTGACATAGGCCGGGCGGTTGGCCTCGCGCCAGTCGGCTTCGAGCTGGTCGAACTCCATCTTGACGACGACGACGCCGAGCGGTGCGGCGGCATCGCCGACGCGCCGCGAAATGTAGAGGCCGGGACGCTTGCTGACATTGCCGAGCGCAAAATATTCGGCGGTTCCGGCCTGCATCGCGCCGGAGAAATAATCGCGAAAACGGTAGTCGTTGCCGACGAAGCTGATCGGCTCGCGCCAGTTGCTGGAGGCGATCGCCAGTCCGTCGGCGCCGATCACATAGAGCACCGACGCCTTGGTGCCGGAGACCAGCCCCTCGAGCTTGCGGTTCAGCACATCGATTGCCGCGGCGTTTTTCTGCGACAGCGCATCACGTACCTGCTGGTCTGCAGACAAAAGCAGGGGCAGGGCGCGCGGGCTTTCGAGCACGGCGCGCAGCAGCGCGACCTTCAGATTGGCATCGGTACGCCCCTGCGCCGCCAAGGCCCCGATCTCGGCGGTGCGGCCGTAAAGGCCGGCGCCGTAGAGCGCTGCCGTGACGATCAAAAGCGCGACGGCCGCAAACAGCAGCCAGGCTCGGCGCGCGCGCCTGGCGAGTTGCTCGGGCGTCGAAGACAAGGCACCGGCGGGGCGTTGCAGCATCGCCTATTTGTGCATGAATTCGCACAAAACACAATTCAACCTATGCGGAGAGTCGCACTTGACCATGTGTCCGGCAGTGCGGCCGTTTGTGAATGCTCAATAAAATCAATGATGAATAATTCTTCTGCGTATCTGGCACGGCTGTTGCAAACACGAATTCAGCAGTCGCGAGGCTGCTGGTCAAAACAACTGCCCCGGGGAGTCGAGCTTTCGATCGGGGCGCCATGGAGGACGTCATGCAGACAGCAATCGCTGCCGCCGAGCCGCGCGGCAAACTTCCCTTATACCGGCATCTTTATGTGCAGGTGCTGGCGGCGATTGCCGCCGGCGTGCTGCTCGGCCATTTCTATCCCGAAACCGGCGAGGCGATGAAGCCGTTCGGCGACGCCTTCATCAAGCTGGTGAAGATGGTGATCGCGCCGGTGATCTTCCTGACCGTGGCGACCGGTATCGCCGGTGTTTCCGACCTGCAGAAGGTCGGCCGCGTCGCCGGCAAGGCGATGATCTATTTCCTGGTGTTCTCGACGCTGGCGCTGGTCGTCGGCCTGGTCGTCTCCAATGTCGTCCAGCCCGGCGCCGGCATGCACATCAATCCGGCCACGCTCGATACCGCCAAGGTGACGGCCTATGCCGAGAAGGCGCACGACACAACCATCGTCGGCTTCCTGATGAACATCATCCCCGACACCATCACCGGCGCCTTCGCGCAAGGCGACATTTTGCAGGTGCTGTTCTTCTCGGTGCTGTTCGGTGTCGCCCTGGCGCTGGTCGGCGATCGCGGCCGTCCGGTCGTCGATTTCCTGCAGGCGCTGACCACGCCGATCTTCCGCCTCGTCGCCATCCTGATGAAGGCCGCGCCGATCGGCGCGTTTGGCGCCATGGCCTTCACCATCGGCAAATACGGCATCGGCTCGATCGCCAATCTGGCCATGCTGATCGGCACGTTCTACCTGACTGCGTTGCTGTTCGTGCTGGTGGTGCTCGGCGCGGTTGCCCGCTACAACGGCTTCTCGATCCTGGCGCTGATCCGCTACATCAAGGAAGAACTGCTGCTGGTGCTCGGCACCTCGTCCTCGGAAGCGGCATTGCCGGGCCTCATGGCCAAGATGGAGCGCGCCGGCTGCAACCGCTCGGTGGTCGGCCTGGTCATCCCGACCGGCTATTCCTTCAATCTGGACGGCACCAACATCTATATGACGCTGGCCGCGCTGTTCATCGCACAGGCGACCGACACGCCACTCACCTATGGCGACCAGATCCTGCTGCTTGCGATCGCCATGCTGAGCTCCAAGGGTGCCGCCGGCATCACCGGCGCCGGCTTCATCACCCTGGCGGCGACGCTTTCGGTCGTCCCCACCGTGCCGGTCGCCGGCATGGCGCTGATCCTCGGCGTAGACCGCTTCATGTCGGAGTGCCGGGCGCTGACCAACTTCATCGGCAATGCGGTAGCGACGGTCGTGGTGGCACGCTGGGAAGGAGAACTCGACCAGACGAAGTTCGCCGCCGCTATGGCCGGCGACTTGCCGGAGGAAGTCGACCTGTCGCTGCCGGGTTTGCAGGCCGCCTGACTATTTAGGCCACATGACCATAAGCCCCGGAGGCGGTTCGCCGGCTCCGGGGCAAAAGCACTGACGGTCGCGGCATGCCGCCTTGAAACGCAACCTGAAGTGGCCCTGTTTTCGACGCGGGGCTTGTTCCAGCCGCATTTGCAGGCCACTATCCGCCATGCCTTCAGGGCACCGTCCGCTTCGCTCCCCGACCTGATCGCGAGGCGAGACATTTCCGTCGGGCTCGGTTGCGACATCACCTTGGCCGAACGTCGGAGCTTTTGCTGCCGCCGATCGTGACATGGCAGCAGCCCTCGAAGGCAATGGCGGCCTCAGTACGAAGTCGCAATGCGAAACGTGACCCGTCTCCTGTTGGAAGGCGCAAGCTTTTCCCAGGGAACTCGTTGCGCGCCAAGAGGGGCGCTTGAAGAGGGGGCAGGCCCATGAGCGGGCTTTTGCCGAACCAAAGCAAGATGCGAGGTCAAACGCGATGCAGTCTGTCCAAAACCGGCTTCCGGTATCCATCATCATCCCGAACTACAACTATGCGCGGTTCCTCAAACGCAGCATCGACAGCGCTCTCGAGCAGGACTACGCGGATGTCGAGGTCATCGTCGTCGACGATGCATCGCAGGACAATTCCACCACAATCATGGAATCGTATCACGACGAGATCCTCGCATGCCCGCGAGCGCAAAATGGCGGACATGCGGCGGCATTCAATACCGGCTTCGCTGCGAGCTCGGGCAAGATCGTCCTGTTCCTCGATGCCGACGATTATCTCTATCCGACCGCCGTCTCCACCATCGTCGAGACCTGGGACGAGGCAACCGCTCAGGTCCAGTCCAGACTGCACATCGTCGACGAGGGGCAACGCATCAAGGATGTCTTTCCGCCCCCCGAACTGCCTTTCGACAGCGGCGACGTCATGCCGAAACTGCTGCACAAAGGCCGTTACCAGACCACCGTGACCAGTGGGCTGGCCTTCGACCGTGCAACCCTGGAATCGATCATGCCGATCCCGGAGCCGGAGTTCCGCCAGGGCGCCGATGGCTATCTGGCAACGCTGGCACCGATGTACGGGCATGTCCAATCGATCGACGAATGCCTCGGCGCCTACCGGATCCACGGCGCCAACCATTCGGTCTTCGGTGAAAAACTCGCCGAGCGGGCACGCTGGCGGGTAACCCACGATTTCCGCCGCATGCAGGCGCTGTCGGACCAGGCCTCCGGGATCGGCCTGACCATCGTGCCGTCGGATGCTGTCCGCCACGATCCGATCCATCTGGAAGAGCGGCTGGCATCGCTTTGCGCGGATAGAGACCGACACCCCGTGGCCGACGATTCCCGGCTGGCGCTCGGGGCGGCCGGCGCCGTCGCCAGCCTCGAGATGACGGCATCGCTGCGGCGGCGCGCCATCCTCGCCGCCTGGTTCCTGTCGGTCGGGGTGCTGCCGCGGAAAATGGCGACGGCAGTCCTGTCGTGGAAGCTTGACGCGTCGTCCAGACCGGCATTTTTGAGCCGCCTGTCCAAGAGAATCCGCCAGGCGATGGGTTAGCGGATAATGCCGTGACATAGGTCCGCCAGGTATTCGGCTGGCCCGGCCCAGCGTCCAGCGGACGCAGTTATAGCCTCCGATGGGCCCGGGACCATTCTGTAAATCATTTGCTTACACCTGCTTGACCCCCGTAAGCAACATGCTTACCTGTTGCATGATCAAGTCGTTCAAGCACAAGGCGCTGGCGGACCTCTTTCAAACCGGAAAGACCGGAAAGATCGACGCCAAGATGCATAAGCGCATCCTTGTCCGGCTTGACCGTTTGGAAGTCTCGGAAAGGCCTGACGACATGGACCTGCCCGGCTTCGACTTCCACGCTTTGAAGGGCTTCAGCCCGACCCGCTACACGGTGCATGTCAACGGGCCGTGGTGCATCACATTCGAATTCGACGCCAATGATGCTGCCCGCGTCGATTTCGAACAGTACCATTGAGACGGCTTAGATTGGAGAAATCGATTATGAGCGTGTATGAGCCGATGCGTCCGATGGAGCGCTGCCCATCCCACCCCGGGGCGTTGCTCGACGACATTATCCCGGCAACCGGCAAGACCAAGGTGGAAATCGCCAATCTGCTCGGAATCTCGCGCCAGCAGCTTTACGACATCATCCGCGAAAAGAAGCCGGTGTCGCCGGCTGTTGCGGCGCGCCTTGGAAAGATGTTCGGCGACGGCGCCGCGATCTGGCTCAGGATGCAGGCCGCTTACGATGCGTGGCACGCGGAGCGCGAGGTCGACGTCAGCGCCATTCCCAGGCTCCATGCTGCCTGAGATGCAATAGATCGGCCGAACCACCGAGGCTCTCATAAATCGATCACGGTCCCGCCTGCCTGGACCGGTCCTGCGGTTCGACGGCTCGCTCGACCAGGACATGCGCCTCCCGCGCGGCCTCGATGAACGCGTCCCTGGCGGCTTCGGTCCAGCGATCGTCGCTCATGGCGCGGCGGCATGTGCGCAGTGCCAAGCCGTGTTTGGCGCTGCCGGCGTCGCGCCAGTGGGCTTCCAGCAATTCGACAGCCTGACGTGCGTTGGAAATGTTGCGGATATCTCCCACGATGCCGACCGCAACCGCAACCGGCTTGGAAAACCATCCTTGGTTCATGGCGAAGCCTTCGACGTGTTGAACTACCTATAACGAAAATCGTAGCGCAAGGTTTCATTTGCGCCAGTCACCACGGCGTGAGGCGCGTCTACTGCGCCGCGCGCAGCCTGACCACGACGCTGCGCGCCACAAGCACCAGCACGGTGATGACGATCAGGATCACCGAGAGCGCTGCGATCGCCGGGTCGATGTTGTCGCGCAGGCCCATCCACATTAGCCGCGGCAGCGTGATGGCGTTGACCGAGGTGATGAACAGGGTGACGCCGATCTCTTCCCAGGACAGCACGAAGGAGAGCAGTGCTGCGGTGACGATGCCGAACTTGATGTTGGGCATGATGATGCGGGTCGCGCGCTCCCATACGGTCGCGCCGAGGCCGCGGGCGGCGAGGTCGATGCGGCGGTCGAGCTGGCTGAGCGACACCAGGATCAGCACCGTGGCGAAGGGCACCGTCATCACCGCATGCGCCATGACGACACCCAGCCAGGTGTCGTAGCCGAAGAACGACGAGAACCCGGAGATCGACGTCAGCAGGAAGTAGAGCGTGATTGCCGAGACCACCGGCGGCACCACCATCGGCAGCAGCACGAAACCGACCAATGCTGCCGTGAAGCGCGGCTGGAACATCCAGATGCCGAGGCTGAAGCAGAGCGCCAGCACGGTGGAAAAGGCGCTGCTGACGATGCCGATCCTGATCGAGAGCAGGATCGAATTGATCCAGCGCGGATCCTCGATCAGCGCCCGGTAATGGCGCAGCGACAATTCGCCCGACGGCATCGCCAGCATGCGGCTCGGCGTCAGCGATACCGGGATGACGGCGAGCAGCGGCAGCAGCAGGAACAGCGCGACGAGGGCGGCGAGGACCAGCGAGACGGGACCGGGGCGGTAGGTCGGCATCACGCTACACCAGTTGCTTGGGTCTGATATAGCGGAACAGCAGCGCCATCAGCGCGCCGACAAACAGCACCAGCACGACACTGATTGCGGCGCCCAGGCCCCAGTCCGGGCTCTGGAAGATGCGAAGGTAGATCAGCTCGGCGATCATCACGCTGCGGCCGCCGCCGAGGATCGCCGGCGTGACGAAGAAGCCGAGCGAGAAGACGAAGACGATCAGCGCCGAGCCGATGATGCCGGAGCTGGTCATCGGCACGAATACCGACCAAAAGGTGCGCATACGGCTGGAGCCGAGGCCGCGCGCCGCCAGCAGCACACGGTCGTCGAGGCTGCGCATCGATGAGGCCAGCGGAAACACGGCGAAGGGAATGAGGAAATGCGTCATGCCGACGATAACGCCGAACTCGTTGCGCACCAGCGCCAGCGGCTCTGAGATGAAGCCGACCGCCTGCAGCCAGGTGTTGATCAGGCCGCGATTGGACAAAAGCGCCACCCAGCCGAAGGCGCGCGTCAGCACCGAGATCCAGAACGGCACCAGGATGCAGAACTCGGCCACGACGCGCTGCACCGGCGTGCCGCGTACCCAGACAACGGTGATGGCGTAGGCGGCGACAACCGAAACGATCGTCACGATCGCGGCGATACGCAGCGTGCGGATGAAGACCGACTGCACCAACTGATCCGTGAGCAGCGCATTGTACTGCCCCAGCCCCGGCGTGGGCAGGGTGAAGCTCCATTTAACCACGCCAAGGAATGGCCAGGCATAGGCCAGCACAAGAAAGAGGAGCAGCGGCGCCATCAACAGCGCCGCGCCCATCCTGTCGGAGAGGTATGCTCTCATCCGGTTATCCCGGCTTGTCAGGCGGAGATGATCTTCGTGTATTCGTCGAGTGCCGCCCCGTAGTTCTTGGCGTACCAATCCATGTCGAGCGGGATCTGCTTCTTCATGTTCTCGGGATCGACGGGATTGATGCGCCTCTTGTCGGCGGGTATCAGCGCATCGGTGGCCGGGTTGGCCGGACCCTGACCGAGCTTTTCGAACATGATGAGTTCCTTCTCCGGGTCCTGGGTGCTGGCGATGAACTTCATCGCCGCGTCCTTGCCGCCGGGATTGCCCTTGAGCACGGCGAGCGCGCCGGGCGAGATCAGGCCCTGGTCCCAGATGAACTTGATCTTGCCGCCGGAATCCTGCTCGATGAGCGAAGCGCGGGTCGACCAGACGATCGCCATCGAGGCCTCGCCATTGAGCAGCACGCTCTGGCTTTCGGCGCCGCCACCCCAATAGGCGACGACGTTTTCCTTGAAGGCGGCGATCTTGTCATGCGCGCGCTTGAGGTCGAGCGGGTAGAGCGATGCCGGCGCGATGCCGTCGGCGAGCAGTGCCGCTTCCCAGCTCGACACGCCCCATTTGTAGAGCGAGCGCTTGCCGGGGAATTTTGCCACGTCGAAGAAGTCGGCCATGCCGGTTGGTGCCTGGCTGCCGTATTTCTCGGCATCATAGGCGATGACATAGGAGAAGAAATAGGTAGAGGCGGCGTATTCCCAGCCGAAGCCCGGCCGCATCTTCTTCTTGTCGACGACCGCATAATCGATCGGCTCGAGCATGCCTTGGGCGCCGAGCGTGATGGCCGAGAACGGATCGACGTCGACCAGGTCCCAGGTCGGCGCGCCGCTCTTGAACTGCGCCGCGATCGCGCCTTCGGTCGGGCCGGAGCCGTCCATCTTAACGACAATGCCGGTTTCCTTGGTGAAGGCCTGACCGTAAGCCGCATCGTAGGCGGTGATGGCGTCGCCGCCCCAGTTGACGAGCACCAGTTCCTTCGCCGCGGCAAAGGCGCCGGTCGAGCGCAGCAGCATCGGCGTGCCGGCCAGCACCAGTGCGGCCAGCTGCGTGAACTGCCGGCGCGAGATCTCGCCGTGCACTGCCCTGGCGGATAGCGCCTCGATGGAATTTTTCTTGGTTTGGTTTGTCATGTCAGTTCCCCTTTTTTGTCGTTGGTATTTCCTGAATGTCAGCTTGGCGAATTCGCCACGCCGATCGTCATTGCTCTCTATCCGGAAGGAGGAAGCCTTTCTCCGCGGGCCAGGTCAGCCAGACGGAATTGCCCTTGCTGAGGGCAGAGGCGGCGACCTCGTTCGGCACCGAGACCGTCACCTTGGCGCCTTGGCGCGTCGTCAGATCGAGCCGCGTTGCAGCGCCGAGATAGGTCGAGGCGACGGCAGTCGCGGCAATGCCGTTCTCGCCTGCCGCGGCTTCGCGGGCGATCGACATGTATTCCGGCCGGATCGCCAGGATGGCATCGCCACGGACCTTCTCGGCCCTGCAGCGCATGCTGATCGCGCGGTCTTCGCAGAGGCCCGTCGAGCCATTGTCGGCCGGGCGCACGCCCTTCAGCGGCAGCATGTTGATCTCGCCCAGGAACTCGGCGACGAAGCGGTTGTCCGGCCGGTCGTAGACCTCGTCCGGCGCGCCGACCTGCAGCAATTTGCCATGGTTGAAGATGGCGACGCGAGATGACAACGCCAGCGCCTCGCTCTGGTCATGGGTGACGAAGACGAAGGTGGTGCCGGTCTCCTGGTGCAACCGCTTCATCTCGGCCTGCATCTGGCCGCGCAGGCCCTTGTCGAGTGCCGAAAACGGCTCATCGAGCAAAAGTACGCCCGGCTCGAACACCAGCGCCCGCGCCAGCGCCACGCGTTGCTGCTGGCCGCCGGACAATTGCGACGGCAGTTTCTTCTCGTGGCCCTTGAGCCCGACGCGCTCGATCATTTCGCCGACGCGGCGTTTGATTTCGGCCGCCGGTTTCTTGCGCACCTTGAGCGGGAAGGCGATGTTGGCCTCGACGCTCATATGCGGGAACAGCGCATAGCCCTGGAAAACCATGCCGGCGGCGCGCTGCTCGGCCGGCCGCTCGGTGATGTCGACGCCGTCGCTGTAAAGGCGACCGTCGGTCGGCTGAATGAAGCCGGCAAGGATCATCAGGAAGGTGGTCTTGCCGGAACCGGAGGGGCCGAGCAAGGTGAGGAACTCGCCACGGCCGATATCGAGCGTCAGATCGTCCAGCGCACGGAACGAGCCGAAGCTCTTGCCGATCCCGATTGCCTTGATCTCTGCGGCCCGGCCGGGTTGCTGCATCCTGCCCTTTCCTTAGCGTAGGCGAAATCGTAGGCAGGGCGGCGGCTCACCGCAACCGAATAGTTTTCGCCTGATCGGCAAATTTGATTCATCTATGGTGCCAATCTCCCCCCTCGAGGGGAAGATGTCGCCGAAGGCGACAGAGGGGTCGCTTCACTTGAAGTGCCAACCTCCCCTGCAGCAGCAGGCCGAGCCCAGTTGGACCGACCCCCTCTGGCCGCTTCGCGGCCATCTCCCCCTCGAGGGGGGAGATTAACGCTGGTTCTCCGACAGCTTCGACCGCAGCCACCGCCCAAACGCCTCCAGCACCGGATGCGCCGCCTTGGCGTGCTCGGAAACCAGAAAATACGAGCGCGGTGAATTGATCGCTATGTCGAAGGGGCGGACCAGCCGGCCTTCGCTCAGTGCCCGGCCGCTGGTCAGCTCGTCGCCCATGGCGATGCCCTGGCCGGCGATCGCCGCCGAAAAGACCAGGTTCATGTCGGAAAAGAAGATGCCGCCTTCCGGGTCGGGGTTCTCGACCTTGGACAGGGCCAGCCAGCGCGCCCAGTCCTCGGTATCGCCGAGATGCAGGAGATTGGCGCGCAGCACGTCTGCCGGCTTGGAGAAGCCGCCGATCTTGTTGAGCAGGGTAGGGCTACACAACGGCGTGAACGAGATTTCGCACAGCAGCTCGACCGCGCGGTTCGGCCAGTTGCCGACGCCGAAGGCGATGAAGGCGTCGGCCTCGGCGTTGCTGACATCATCGAGACGGCGCGGCGTCAGGATGCGCAGTGCGACATCGGGGTACATCTGCCGGAACTCGCCGATATGGGTGCACAGGAACAGCGAGGCGAAACCCGGCGTGCAACTGACACTGAATGAGCCGCCTATGCCGGTGCCGGCATGGCGTGTCACCGCGTCGCCCAGCACTGTCAGCGCCTTGCGCACGTCGCTGGCATAGCGCTGACCGCGCGGCGTCAGTGCCACGCCCTTGCCGATGCGCTCGAGCAGGTCGAAGCCGAGATCGCGTTCGAGCAGGCGAAGCTGATGGCTGACGGCACTGCGGGTCAGATGCAGTTCGTCGGCGGCGCGCCAGACGCTGCCGTGGCGGGCAAAACTGTCGAGGGCGCGCAGCGCCTGCGTCGAGGGAATTCTCAAGAGGTGAACCGAATTTGCATGAGCCGGGAAAACATATCACTTTTTGGCGGGGCGCTTCACTGCTTTCTTTCCGCCATGGAGAAACCGGTGACCTCCGCGCAAGCGACCGCACTTGCCTGTCTGGACGACATCCAGCCGTCGCTGTCGGCGTGGACGCGGACGATCTTCGATTTCGGCGAGACCGCCTGGCGCGAATACCAGTCGGCCGCCTGGTATGTCGAGCAGTTGAAGCACGAAGGCTTTTCGGTCGAGGAAGGATCGGGCGGCATGCCGACCGCCTTCTGCGCCCACTGGACCAACGGGCCCGGCCCGACGATCGGCATGTATGCCGAGTACGACGCGGTGCCAGGCAATTGCCAGGATGCGGCGACGGTGAAGCGACCGCGCCCGGGCCTCGGTGAACAGGCTGGCGGCCACACCGATCCGCATTCCGGCCTCGGCATTGCCAGCCTCGGCGGGCTGCTGGCGACCAAGGCGGCGATGCAGCGCCACGGCATATCAGGCACGCTGCGCTTCACCGGCGAGCCGGCGGAGAAGGTGCGCGGGTCGAAGCCGATCCATGCCGCGAAGGGCTATTACGATGGGCTAGCGGGCATGGTCTCCTTCCATCCTTTTTATATGCTGCCGCTCTGCAATACCGCGCGCTGGAATACGCATTGCGGTGCGGCCTATGCGATGATCTACCGCTTTGTGTGCGACGAGCCGGAACATTGGGCGAGGGCGGCAGGCGGCGCAGCACCCATCCCGCAGGCGCATTCGGCAGTCAGGGCGCCCGGCGCCAACGACGCGCTGATGATGATGTATATGGCGTCCAAGGCGCTGCGCGATTCCATGCTGCCGCATCAGGGCGGCTGGTCGATCAGCGAGGCGATCCTGACGGCGGGCCAGGCGACCGCCGACAATCTGCTGGCCGGGCTGGCCGAGATCCAGTACATGATCCGCGTGCCGACGCTGGCGATGGCCGAGCAGGTCACCGCCGTGCTCGACCGCAATGCGGAAGCCGCAGCCAGGATGAGCGGCTGCCGCCATGAGCGGCACTGGGTGTCGAAGTCGCGACCGGGGCTGGCCAATCACGTCATGGCCGGTATTGCCTTCGACGCGCTGGCGGCGGTCGGGCCGCCGTGCTGGGACGAGACGGCCAAGGCGATCGCCCGCGAAGTCCAGCTCAATGCCGGGGGCGAGGCGACCGAGGAACCATTCATCGACGAACTGGACCGGCTGATTGCACCACAGGCGGCCGAGGCGCTCCTGCGCCGCGACCTGCCGCCTTGGCAGCTCAATTCCACCTCTGACGATTACACCGACATGTCGTGGCATACACCGACGGCACGATTCTACGTCGCCCGGCCGGCGCTGCGATCCGAGAACGGCCACGCGTTTCCGTCCTGGGCTATGAATGCGCTGGGCGGCATTTCTGCCACCATCGACCCGATGGTCATCTGCGCCGCAAAGACGGTCGCGCTGGCAGCACTTCGCCTGTTGGAAGACGAGGCTGCGCGCGACGCGGCGATGGATGAATTCGTCACCCGCACCGGCGGCGGCATCGGCGGCTCGAACTGGATCGCGCCGCTCTGCGACTACGATCCGCCAATCGGATTTCGCTGGCCGGAATACATCACCACCCCGCGCGGACGAGATTGGTGGATACCAGGCAACCAAGCCGCATGATCAACCAAGCCGCCCTTCACGAGGAGAAACCCCATGACCGTCCATGACCGCATCGTCGCCGAGCCGTTTTCGCTGCAGCACCGCAACCCGGCCGGCGGAACCAAGCCGCTGACCGCCTGGGGCTTCGCCAACGAGACCGACGTGCTGACCGACGTGCTGCTCGGCTCGCCGAATTTCCTGCGCCATCTCTCGACCAGCTCGCTGTCGCGCAAGCATCTGCGCGAAGCGCCATGCAACGTCCAGATCGCGCAGGCGCAGCACAAGGACCTGGTCGCCGCCTATGAGCATTTCGGTGTCAACATCCACTGGCACGAGCCGACGCCGGAACTGCCGATGCAGGTCTACTCGCGCGATTCCAGCGTCATGACGCCGTACGGCGCCATCATCACCGCCATGTCGCAATGGTGGCGGCGCGGCGAGAACTACGCGGCGATCCGCACCTATGAGAGGCTCGGCATCCCGATCTACGACATGGTCACCGCCGGCACGTTCGAGGGCGGCGACTTCAACGTCATCGAGGACGGCACGGTGCTGATCGGCTGCGGCGGCGCCCGCACGCAGGAGGAGGGCGCGCGCCAGGTGCAGGCCTGGTTCGACAAGGAGGGCTGGGAGACCCGCATCGCCTTCATCGACGAATATTATGTCCATATCGACCTGATGGTGGTGCCGATCGCTGAAAAACTGACCGCTGTCTGCCTCGCCTGCACGGAGCCGGGCATCGTCGACTGGCTGAAGGGCAAGGGCCACGAAATCATCGACGTGCCGTTCCAGGATACCATGGCGCTCGGCTGCAACTTCATGTCGCTGGGCAAGGACCGGGTGATCGCGCCGACCTCGAGCCAGACGCTGATCGGTCAGCTCAAGGCGCGCGGCTTCGAGGTGGCGGCCATCGACATGAGCGAGATCTCGAAGACCGGCGGCGGCATTCACTGCATGGCGCAGGCGCTGAAGCGCGAGCCGGCCTGAGGGGCCGGCCTTTAGCCCGGCCGCTTGCGCGAAAGCGCCATTGTCAGCACCGTCGATCCCGCCTGGCTCGCGGCACGCGCCTACAGCACGATGAGCTTTCCCTTGTGCAGACGCCGGGCGCAACGATAGACGAGGTCGGCAGCGACCATGTCTTCCATCGCAATGCCCATCGCCTTGTAGGTGGTGATCTGTTGATCCGAAACGCGGCCCGGCGCGCGGTCGAGCAGCATGGCGCCAAGCTCGGTGCCGAAATCCGGGTCGAAGCCGGCAAGCTCGCAAGATCCGACCGGGGTCGGTTTGAACGCATCCTTGGTTTCGACAAAAAGACTGGATCTGCCGATGAGCTCGATCGGCATTTCACCGCCGGGCGGCGCCACCCCGACCGAGGAGACATGCGTTCCCGGCCGAACCCAGCCTGCCTCGATCACCGGCTCGTAGGAATGCGTCGCCAGGCACACCACGTCGGAACTGCGCACTGCCGCCTCAAGGTCGGCGACCGCCACCACCGACGGATGCAGCCGGGCAAGCGCTGCCGCATCGTCGAAACTCTTTGAAGCGACACGGATTTCGGCAAAGTCGCGCACCAGCGGCAACAGATGCAGGTGCTGGTTGGCCTGCACGCCGGCGCCGACCACGGTTGCTATCCTGGCGTCCCTGCGGGCAAGCGCGCGCACCGACAGCACGGCGGAGCCGGAGGTCCGCACCGCGGTTATGAAGGTGCCGTCCATGATACAGACCGGCAGGCCGGACAGCGGATCGAACAGGCTGATGGTGGCGAGGTGGCTGGGCAGGTTCTTGGCCAGGTTGCCTTCGAAGACGTTGACGATCTTGACGGTCAGGTTCATGCCCTCCATCCAGGCCGGCATGGCGAGGCTGTAGCCGGCTCCGGGGACGTCGAGCTGTGGTCGGGGTGGATTGACGACCTTGCCTTGTGACAGCGCCTTGAAGCCGTCTTCCAGAACATCGAGAAGCTGACTGAGGTCGATGCATTCCATCACGTCGGTTTCGCTCAGCACCAGGATCTCGGTCGCTCCCTTGCTGATTTCTGCCGCACTCTTGCCGGCTGGGCTGAACGCTTCCTTGGTCATCCTGCACTCCTGTGTTCGAAATCGGCTCACCACGTTTGCTTTCAGCGGTGAGGGAAGCGCAGGCTATTGCGAGGTTTTATGTTATGAAATACGTTGATTTCGGCGTCTCTGCGTGAAATCAACACGCAAATCCCTTAGATAGAGTGGATTGTGAAATGAGCGACCTCGACCAGATAGACCGCAGCCTGCTCCGGTTGCTGCAGGAAGACGGCCGTCGGACGACGCTTGATCTTGCCGGGCGCGTCGGGTTGTCGCCGACCGGAACCAGCCAGCGGGTGAAGCGCCTGTTCCGCGACGGCTTTATCACCGCGGTCAGGGCCGTGCTCGATCCGCGCAAGATCGGCCGGGGAACGCTGGTGTTCATCGAGGTCCGGCTTGACCACACGGCGCCGCACGTCTTTGACCGCTTTGCCGAAGCCGTGGCGAAAGCTCCGGAGGTTCTGGAGTGCCATATGGTGGTTGGCGGTTTCGATTATCTGGTCAAGGCGCGGATCGCCGATATGGCGGTGTTCCAGGATTTCCTGCAGCGGGTCATCCTGCCGCTGCCCGGCGTGCGCGAAACGCACACGTTCGCCTCCATCGCCGATGTCAAGTCGAACGCCCTCTTGCCGGTGTGATCAGGTGGAGGGAATCAGAGCGACCTGCATCGCATCTTCGCCCAGGTGCAGAGATGCCGGAGACCGGCTCTAGCCTTGCTGGGTCAGCAGGTTTGCGTCGCGTGCGAGCCGCCACTCACCATCCGCCTCCTTGCGCAGGAGCGTCAGCGCATATCCCGATCGATGGACCGGCTCGCCATTCGGCGGGGTCGCGGTCATATTGATGCGGCTGCGGATGAAGGCCCAATTGCCGAGAAGCTGTAGTTCCACGATATCGCTCGTGCCGTCGATATGAACGCCGGCCGTCTCCCGCGCGGCTGCCGCGAAGATCTCCTTGTCGAAGGGTTCCCGGCCGGGAACCATGAAGATTGCGTCGTCCGTCATCAAGCTGAGGACGGTCGCGATGTCTCCACGCTTGCTCGCATCCATCCACGTCTCGACCAGCTTTCGGATTGCTTTTTCGTCGCCCGTCATTCGTTACCTCCCTGGCATCTCGCCGTCATCGATGGCGCACGGCGCTCCTCCCTCGCTGCTACATAGGGCTTAGATCGCTCTCGTCATCGATTGCAGTGCGTCGCGCCGCGGGTAGCACGGTCAGCGAGCCGGCAGGTTCGCGCCCTCCATGCCTATCGCCAGCCACCGGAGGCGGTGATGCGCTCGCCGGTCAGCCAGGACGCTTCGTCGGAGGCGAGGAACACCGCGACGCGGGCGACATCGTCGGGCAGGCCGAAGCGACCGAGCGGCGTCATGGCTATAATCTGCTTCTCGAATTCGCTGCCGACGATGCCGATGCGCGCGAGGCCCTCGGTATCGATGCCGCCGGGCGCGATGGCGTTGACGCGGATGTTGCGTGCGCCGAGCTCCCGCGACATCGACAGCGTGATCGTGTCCACCGCGCCCTTGGTGGCGGCGTAGACGAGCGAGTTCGGCTGCGGATTGCGGCTGGCGACCGAGCTTATGTTGATGATGCTGCCGCCGCCCGCGCCAAAATGCTTCACTGCTGCTTGCGTGGTCAGAATGATGCCCAACACATTGGTGTCGAACTCGCGGTGAAACTCGGCCTCGGTAACCGCTTCCAGCGGCTCGAATGCGAAGACTCCGGCATTGTTGACCAGTATGTCGAGCCCGCCAAACTCCAATTTCGCCGCCTCGAACAGGCGGCGCACATCAGCCGCTTGCGACACGTCGCCCTGGACGGCGACGGCGCGGCCGCCACGGTCCTCGATCTCGGCGACAACGCGGTCGGCGCCTTCCCGTGACGAGGCGTAGTTGACGACCACTGCGGCGCCGGCCGTGGCAAGACTCTTGGCGATGGCTGCGCCGATACCCTTGGAGGCGCCGGTGACGATGGCGACCTTGCCGTTCAGCTTGCTCATCAAATCTCTCCTTTGTTGACGATGAGCGGTATTTAATCATGATCGAAACGCGTATTATGGTGCCCACAATCCGTTCTTTCGTGCCTGGAATTCCGGAATGACCACCATCCTCGAAAAGACCGCCGGTCTCGTCGCCTTCGTCCGCACGGTCGATGCCGGCTCGTTCCATGCCGCCAGCCGGCTGGTCGGCTCCAGCCCGTCGGCGGTGTCGAAAAGCGTGGCGCGGCTCGAGCGCCGGCTCGGCGTCAAGCTGATCCAGCGCTCGACGCGTCGGCTCGGGCTCACCAGCGAAGGCCTCGCCTACTACGAGCGGGTTGCGCCGCTGCTAAGAGCGCTGGACGATGCCGAAGACATCGTCCAGATGGCCGATACGGCGCGCGGCCTGCTGCGTGTTACAGCGCCGGTCGAGCTTGGGCGTGGCCTGATTGCGGCATGGGCGCAAGCGTTCCTTGCGCAGCACGGCGCAGTCAAACTGGAGCTCAGCGTCACCGACCGTCACGCCGATCTGATCCGCGAAGGCTATGACGTTGCGGTGCGCATGGGGCCGCTCTCAGACACCGGGCTCGTCGCGCGCAAGATCGCCAATCTGCCGATCATGCTGGTGGCCTCACCGGCCTATGTCGAGCGGCGCGGCCGTCCGGCATCGGTCGAGGATTTACGGGACCATGAATTCGTCCGCCACCAGATGGCTGGCCGGCCTTATCCGGTCACATTTGCCGACGGTACGATGATCGTGCCGGATGGGCGGCTCGATACCGACGACGGCGGCGCCATCCGCAATGCGGCACTTGCCGGCGCCGGCATCGCGCATCTGATGCGGTTTGCGGTGCAGGACGATCTCGACACGGGTCGCCTGGTCCGCATCCTGCCCGAGGTGGCGATGCCGACCATGCCGGTGCACATTGTCCATGCGTACGGGCGACAGCTGCCCGTTCGCGCGCGGCTGTTCGTCGACTTCCTTGCGGGCCAAATGGCGGCGCTGGCGCGATAGCGCAGGGCTCCGTGGCAAAGACAGCGGCGGCTTCGAGATTACCCTGTTAGTAGCACAAGCGACCCCCCGCCTTCGTTACCTGTCCATAGAGCTAGAACGTGATCTTCACTGAATCGGCGCTGCGGTTGGCCGCGCCGTGGTGGACGGCCTCGATGTTGTTGCCGTCGGGGTCGAGCAGGAAGGCGGCGTAATAGCCGGGATGGTAGGATCGTTCGCCGGGCGCGCCATTGTCGGTGCCGCCGGCCTCAAGCCCGGCCCCGTGGAATGCGTCGACCATGGCGCGGTCATTTGCCTGGAAGGCCAGGTGATGGCGGCCGGTCAGCTTTCCCAGGGCCGCCGGGCTGTCGGGGCTGGAAATGAACAGCTCGTCGGCCCAGAAATAATCATTGCCGGCGCCACCGATCGGGATGCCGAGCACGTTGAGAACCGCCTCGTAGAAACGACGGCTGGCCGCAATATCCCTGACCACCAGCTGGAGGTGGTCGATGAGACGGCCGCGATGAAGTTCCATACCCGATAGCTCCTGATGGCCAGGCTGGAAATCTAGCTCGGGACGATGCACGGTCAATGCATTGGAGCAGTTGAGCGGCGCAATTTTCTGACTGGATAAAAAATGCAACCGGATTGTCGGATTCAAAACATGTCCAACGTCCTTCGGACGCAAGCGGCTCGGCGAAGCTCGAAAAGGTCGTGCCGTATCAACGCTTCCGGCATGGGAGAAAATTGAAATGAGCCTTCCCTATCGTTGGGTTATCGTCGCGGCTGGCGCGCTGATGACCTGTGTCGCTCTCGGGGCGATGTTCTCGCTGGCGATCTTCCTCGAACCGATGGCGCTCGACACACAATGGTCGCGCGCCGGCATATCGAGTGCGATGACGCTGAACTTCCTGGTAATGGGCCTCGGCGGCTTCGCCTGGGGCGCCATTTACGACCGCTTTGGCGCCCGCATCGTCGTCATGACCGGCGCCGTGCTGCTTGGCCTGGCGCTGGTCCTGGCCAGCCGCACCGGTTCGCTGCTCGTTTTCCAGTTGGCCTACGGCGTGCTCGTCGGCCTCGCGGCAAGCGCCTTCTTCGCGCCGATGATCGCGCTGACCTCCGCCTGGTTCGACACGAACCGCAGCCTCGCCGTCTCGCTGGTCTCGGCCGGCATGGGCGTGGCGCCAATGACCATCTCGCCCTTCGCCCGCTGGCTGATTTCGGCCTACGACTGGCGCACCGCAATGTTCGACATCGGCATAACCGCGTGGGTGCTGCTACTACCGGCCGCGCTTCTGGTGCGCCAGCCGCCCAAGCCCGCTGCCGACGGCGCTGCCCCAAGCGTTGCCGCCGAGGGTGCCGGCATGACGGTTGCGCAGGCGCTGCGCTCGCCGCAATTCATCGTGTTGGGACTGACCTTCTTTGCCTGCTGCGCGGCGCATTCCGGGCCAATCTTCCACATGGTGAGCTATGCCATGCTGTGCGGCATAGCGCCGATGGCGGCGGTCAGCATCTACAGCATCGAGGGCCTAGCAGGGCTGGGTGGCCGGCTGCTTTACGGCGTGCTTGCCGACCGGCTGGGCGTCAAGCCGGTGCTGATCACCGGGCTGGCCATACAGGCCGTGGTTATCGCCGCCTATCTGGCCGTCAGCGAGCTTGGTCAATTCTACACGCTCGCCGTCATCTTCGGCGCCACCTATGGCGGCGTCATGCCGCTCTATGCGGTGCTGGCGCGCGAATATTTTGGCCAGCGCATCCTCGGCACCGTGTTCGGTGCCGTAACCATGCTGTCCAGCCTTGGCATGGCTTTCGGCCCGCTCGCCGGCGGCATGGTGTTCGATGCCTATGCCAGCTATTCTTGGCTGTTCATCGGCTCGGCCCTTGTCGGGCTTGGTGCGATGGCGATTGCGATCGCCTTCCCGCCGCTGCCGCGCAGGGAGTTGCAACCGGCTTAAAGCAGGATCGACGAAAAAGGGCGGCCGCTTGGATGGCAAGCGGCCGCGATCCTGGCAGTGGTTGTTCGGCATTATGAAACGCGAATTGCTATGCCCGCAGAGGCACTACTTCGGCGCCATCAAGCGTGTAGCGCGCATAGCGGAAATCGCGAATTCTCGCCAATCTGTCGCCCGCCCATTCCAGCAGGATAAAGTATTTTGGCCCTCCGGCCGGGTCATCCGGATCGATCACAAGAATGGCTGGGTGCCGATCGACCTGGCCTGGAAGCAGTTGCCAATCGTGGATACCCGCGTAATTGTGGAAGTATCGGCCCACTTTCGCGCGGCCGCTCGCCCGGAGCCGGTTGACGAGGTCAAGCCGCACGTCTTCGGCCAACATGTCGCGGATCGCATCGAAGTCGCGGGCGTTGAACCGATCTACGTAGGCTGCCAGACGCGCCCGCTCGGGCTCGGTCAACACCGGCACAGGCCGATCGTCAGGCTCGCCGGCGACCTCGCGCAGGCGCAGACGGCCGCGATGCAGAGCGGCTTTCACCGCCGGAACGCTGCTGTCGATAATGTTGCCGATCTCTTCGATCGTATAGCCGAGCACATCCATGAGGATGACGCTGCTACGCTGCGCCGCGGGCAGCCGCATGAAGGTCTGCAGGCTTGCGGCTGCAGTGTGACGACCCTCGGCCGACATACCGGGGTCAGGTATCATGTCGATATCATCGACGGCATGCGCGGCATCCGCCCTGGCGCGACGGCGCAGGTGGTCGAGCGCGGCATTGTGCGCGATGCGGAACAGCCAGCCCTCGACATTGGCTATCGGCCCGCTCCCGGGGAACGCCTCGAGCGCCTTGACCGTAGCTTCCTGAACGACATCCTCGGCATCGATCACCGAACCGGTCATGCGGGCGCAGTAACGGTGCAGTTTCGGCCGCAATTCGCCGAGCAGCCGGTCAAATGGCTCCCGTCCTTCTGGCGTGCCGATTGCGGATCCGGTCATCGCACAAGCGTCGATTTCATGCGTATCTCCCAGGCAGGGCGCCCGCCATCGCGGGCAGCGTCCTATAGACGCTCGACGATGGCAAAAGGATTCGGTCGAAAAAAACTTTCTTTAGCTGGAATCCTTTGGTGGTGCCTCCGCGTCACTGGATCACGGGCCCGCGAGACTGGCGGGCCATCTGTTCAAGCCGGAGGCGTCATAATCATGAGCAAGCAAAGTGCGGGGTCAACGAAGGTCTGGGTTCTCGCCCTCACGTCGATAGGCTCCTTGATGGTCGTTCTCGATGCGATGGTCGTGGCGACCGCATTGAGCACGATGCGGGTCGAACTCGATGCCTCGCTGGAGACGCTGCAATGGACGATGAACGCCTACAATTTGAGTTTTGCCGTCCTGCTTATGACCGGGGCGGCGCTCGGTGACAGGTTCGGCCGCCGCCGCATCTTCATCGCCGGATTGGCGCTGTTCGTCGCAGCGTCGGTTGCCTGCGCGCTCGCTGGAAATGCCGGATTGCTGATTGCGGCCCGCGCGGTTCAGGGCGCGGGTGCCGCAATGGTCATGCCGCTGGCCATGGCGCTGCTGAGCGTCGCTTTTCCTCCGGAGGAACGAGGCAAGGCGCTGGGTATCTTCAGCAGCATCACCGGCCTGGCCCTGATCATCGGTCCGATGGCCGGCGGTGCGATCTCCGAAGGCCTCTCCTGGCACTGGATCTTCTGGCTCAATGTTCCGGTCGGCATCGTTCTCATCCCGCTGGTGCTGCGTCGGATTCCGGAGAGTCACGGGCCGGGCACGGCAATCGATGTCCTCGGCGTCGTCCTGGTAACTGCGGCGGCATTTGGAGTGGTCTGGGGTCTGATGCGCGGCAACATCGTGGGCTGGAGCAGCTCTGAAGTGCTGTCGGCGCTGACGGCCGGGCTGCTTCTCGCCATCGCATTCGTCCTTTGGCAGTTGCGTACCCGTGAGCCCATGCTGCCTTTGCGGTTTTTCCGGGCGCGCGCATTCTCCTCGGGCGTAGGTGCGAACTTCCTGCTCTGCGCCGCCATGTACGGCCTCGTATTCCTGTTGCCGCAGTTTCTGCAGTTTTCCCAGAGCCGTGGGCCGCTCGGCGCCGGCATGGGATTGCTGCCCTGGACCGCCACGCTTTTTGTGGTCGCACCGATCGCCGGCAGCCTGATCAACCGCGTCGGTGAGCGCTGGCTTGTGGTGGCCGGATTGATCCTGCAAGCGGCCGGAATGGCCTGGCTGGCGCAGATCGCAGCACCTGATTTGCCCTACATCCAGCTCGTCGCGCCGCTGATCATTACCGGCGCAGGCGTATCGATGGCCATGCCTGCCGCGCAGAACGCGGTGCTCAATGCGGTTGCGCGGCCGGAGGTCGGCAAGGCTGCCGGCACGTTCAACACGTTCCGCTTTCTTGGCGGCGTATCTGGGATCGCGATCGCCGGTGCGGTGTTCGCCGGGACCGGAAGCTTCGCGTCCACCGATGCGTTCAGTGATGGCTTCACCTCGGCAATCGACGTCTCCGCTCTGCTCTCGCTCGCCGGTGCGCTCGTCGGAATGGGGCTGCCGGAGCGTCGCACAGTGGCGCTCGCGAACGCGAGCAAGGAGGCGTAACCCGGAGGCGGGAAGCTTGCGCGTGAGTGGGTCCCGCGAAGCAGCCCCTCCTTCAACACGCCTTCCTATTGGCCCGGCGGATGCGAGGGTGCCGCTCGCTATGAGGTCCCACAGCTGGTCGGCGCTCAGGTGCCTGGGGGATCCATCATAGGCCACGCGTCCGAGGCTGAGGACCACGATCCTGTCGGCCAGCGCCCGCACCGTGGAGAGATCATGCGCGACGAGGATGACGCCGGTGCTGCCGGCGGCGATCGAGCGGACGAGCTTCGCGGCGGCGGCGAGCATGTTGCATCGCAGCACCCCTGCCGCCGAAATTGGTCGGCCAAGGCAGGGTGTGAAAATCGTCAAAAATGGACAATTCGGGCTGGTTCCTGCTGTTTCTTGTGCTTTATTAGTAGCGTCTCACGTTCCTGTTTCAAATGTGTCAACTTTTTGTGTTGCGTTGCACAATGGTGGCCCTATTCTGGGTGAGGGGGGCGCTACCGATTGGAAATGCGCCGTGAACGACGCCGCCATGTTGACCGATTGGCAGTTTCGCCGTCCCGCCGGCGTACGCCGCTAATGGGAAATGCGCGCGACACCCAATTGGACGCGCTGAGGGCCATCGCCGTGACGATGGTGCTGTACGCCCACTTCTTCGCGGCCGGAGGATCCTCGTTCTGGGGCCATATTGGCGTGCGCCTGTTTTTCGTGCTGAGCGGCTTTCTGATCACGCGACTGCTGCTGGAAGCCAGAGCGGCCGCCGAATTCGAAACCGGACCGGCGCTGAAATCCTTCTATATCAGGCGGGCGCTGCGGATATTCCCGCCTTATTTCGCCGTGCTGGGTTTCGTCTGGCTGGTGGACCTGGAGCAGTCCAGAGGGTCGCTGGCCTGGCATGCGCTCTATCTGTCGAACTTCTGGTACGCATCGCAGAATGAATGGACGCCCTGGCTGCTCTGCCATTTCTGGAGCCTGAGCATCGAGGAGCAGTTCTACATCGCCTGGCCGCTGATCATCCTGCTGGCGCCGCGCCGGCGCCTGGAATCGATCTGCATCGGCGTTATCGCGCTGTCGCTGGCCTATCGCTTTTATTGGCCGATCGCGGGAACGCCCAGCCTGGCGCGCGACCTGCTGCCGCCGGCGTCTATGGATGCACTGGCGTCAGGCGCGCTGCTCGCCGCCTACCGGTCAAGAGCTGCTGGCTTGCCGCAATGGCTTCGAGTTGGCTGGCCGGGGCTCGCTGCGGCGTTTTTCGTTCTGCAGTGGTTTGCGCCGACGCCTGCAAATCCGGTGCAGGAATGGGGCCTCTGGCTGCTGTTGCAGATCCTGCCTGTCGCGCCGCTGGTGGTCATCGTTGCAAGCTGTTCGAGGGGCATTGGCGGGCGCGCCGGAAAACTTCTCGAACTGCCGCCGCTGCTCGGTTTTGGCCGCATCAGCTACGGCGTCTATCTCTACCATCCCATTGTGCTGGCGCTGGTCGTCAAATCGCAGCCGTGGATCCCGCTCAACGTCTCCGAGCAAGGGCCGGGGCGGTTCCTGGTTGCGGGAACGGCAACGCTCATGCTGGCTTCGGTTTCGTGGCTGCTTTTCGAAAAGCCGCTCAACAGCCTCAAGCGCCACTTCCCCTATGTCGCTCGAAGAGGCCCAGGCGCCGCCCCGGCAGGCATCGACGTGGGCAATGCCGGATGGCTTGCGGCCGGAGCATATCTGGGCAGGCCGCTTGATGGCGCACCACGCTTGCCGCGCAAGCTGCAACAAACCGATCGGGGCTGACTATGGCTGCTGCTCCCTTGGTCTCCGTTCTGCTGCCGATCTACAATGCGGGACCTTATCTGGCCGCTGCGCTGAGCAGCATCCTGCGCCAGGATTACAAGCATCTTGAGGTCATCGCCATCGATGACGGCTCGACGGACAACTCGCTGCAAATCCTGCGGAAATATCGCCAGGCCGACAGCCGCATCTCGATCATCTCACGCGAAAACCGCGGCCTGATCGCAACGCTGAACGAAGGCTTGGCCATGGCCCGCGGCGATCTGGTTGCCAGGATGGATGCCGACGACATCGCGTATCCCCAGCGCCTGTCGCGGCAGGTAGCACTGTTCGACCAGCAGCCTGACCTCGCTCTATGCGGTGCAAGCTTCGACACGTTGCTCGGCAACCGCATCGTCAGGGGGTCGCCCGATCCGATATTCCAGGACAATAGCCTGCGCATATTGTCGATGTTCTTCACGATCTTCATGCATTCAACGGTCGTTTATAACCGGAAGGTCATCGAAGACGGCGTTCTACATTATGACGAGAGCTACAAGCACGCCGAGGATTTCGACCTGTTCAGGCGACTGACTGATCGCTACCCGGCAGCAATGATCCCCGAAAGCCTCATCGCCTATCGTATCCATGACGACAGCGTGACCAACAGGCACAAGCGCGAAATGCGCAGGACGCATTTGAAGATCGTCGCCGAGAACCTAGAACGCGAAGGGCTCGCACAAGAGACGCAGGACCTCCGCGCCACCGGTGATGTCCTGTCGATGGAGACGATTCGCCGTGCCGCCGAATGGATCCTCGCGCTGGAAGAAAGGATAGCCGCGCTTCCGGTCGAGACGAGGCCGAGCTACCAGGCCGGCACGCTGAACCTGTTCTATTTCCTCTATCAGCTGATATCGGGAGAAAGACAGCCGCTGCTGATGCACGAATTCCTGACACGGACGGCGAAATGGAAACTCATCCGGCGCCGCGAGCAGTACGTGTTTCGCACCGGTGCTTTCGCGCCGCGCTTCAGTCTCGCCTCGATGTCGGTCACCAGGCAGGTGGATGCCCTGTCGCGGTATCTGCAGTCCGTGCCGGCCGCGGCGGTTTTGCCTTCGAACCAGTTGAGCTAGCAACCCATGTTCGTCAAATCGCACCAGCTCCAGCAACGCGGCCGCTCGATGATGCCGGCGGCCATGTCGCCGCGGCCGCAGCAAGGACCGGCGCCGGCGGTCAGCTTCATTGTCTGCACACGCGACCGTGTCGCCGTACTCGAGCCCTGCATCAGCTCGATCCAGGCCGCGTGTCGTGCCCATGCCGACTTTGCCGCCGAGCTGGTGGTTGTCGACAACGGCTCGACCGACAGCACGGCCAAACGGCTGGCCAGCATCGCCGAACTGTCGGACATCCCGTTCACTGCCATTTGCGAGCCGCGACCCGGATTGGCGGCCGCGCGCAACGCCGGGCTGGAGCGGGCGCGGGGCCGCGTGCTGGTCTTCGTCGATGATGATTGCGCGGTTCACAAGGATTATCTGCGCGATCTGCAGCGGCACTATGCGGCCGGCGAACGGGTCATCCGCGGCGGCCGCGTCGAGATCGGCGACCCCCGCGACCTGCCGTTCACCATCAAGTGGTCGCCGGTGCGCGCGCGGCTTACGCCGGATGTCCATCCCGGCGGCTTCGTGCTTGGCTGCAACATGACGATGCACCGCGATGTTGCCGCCCGAATCGGGCGTTTCGACGAACGCTTCGGCGCCGGCGGCCCGCTGCGCTCCGCGGAAGATACGGACTATCTCGTCCGGGCCGTGCTGCTCGGCATTCCGGTCGAATATGTGCCCGACATGACCATCTATCACCATCACGGCCGGCGCGACCGCAAGGCCATCGAAAAGCTGCATCGCGATTACAGCATGGGCAATGGCGGGCTTTGCCTGAAGCATATCCGCCACGCGCCGTGGCTGCTTCGGCATTTCTACTGGTCGATGAGGGCAGCCTTGCGCGAACTGAGGAAAGGCCCGCTGTTCGATCGTGAACTCAAGCTGTCGCACTGGCCGATCATCGGCATGAATCTGCTCGGCGCGGCCAAGTTCGCGGTGCTTTTGCTGGCGAAATCGCCAAAGACAACGGAGATGCGACAGGAGCAACAGGCAAATGCCGAGGCGAGGTGATCCGCTATCATGCGACTGATGCCGCCCAGCCTGCCGATGCTGCGTCGCGCGCTCGGGCAAAAGCAGTTGCGCCTGCTTCCGGCCGTAGTGGTGCTCGGGCTGCTCAGCGCGGCACTTGAAGGCTTCGGTATCGGCCTGATCATCCCGTTGCTGAACATAATCATGGGGCAACAGGGGCAGACCGGCATGGCAGGCTTTTCCGCCGTCTTCCAGCATGTCGGAGCGAGCCTGAGCGAACGCGACCGGCTGATCGTCATATCGGTCGCCATCCTCGGCTCGATCGTTCTGAAAAATCTGTTCGCCTACGCCAACACGCTGCTGACCACCTTCATCTACGGCAAGGCCAGCCATTCGATCCGCAGCGCGCTGTCGGAGCAGCTGGTCAGGGTAGGGTACCCGTTCTTCCTGCAGCAAAGTCCCGGGCGGCTGCTCAACATCATCTCCAACGAATCCTGGCGGGCCTCGGATGCCATCCAGATCACGCTGGGGGCAATCGTCAACGCATCGGCCGCGATCATCCTGCTGACCTTCCTGCTGCTCCTGTCGTGGCAGATGACGTTGCTGGTCACGCTGGGCCTGGCGCTGGTGCAGGTCGCGCACGCCATGCTGTCCGCCAATCTGAAGGCGCCGAGCCGCAGCGTCGCCTCCCGTAACAGCCAGCTCGCCTCACAGATGCTGCATCTGGTGCATGCCGGGCGGCTGATCCGCATCTTCGGCCAGGAGCAACGCGAGAAGGCGGCATTCGACCAGGCGTCGGATGCGGTGCGCCGCGCCGCCTTCGTGCTTTTGACCCGTCAGGGAGCGTTGCCGCCGCTGACCGAAATCCTGCACGCCATGCTGTTCCTGGCGGTGGTGATCGGCGCCTGGTTCGCCAATGTCAGCTTCCCGCTGATCGTCGCCTTCGTCATCCTGCTCTACAGGCTGCAGCCCTATATGCGGTCTTTGCAAATGGCCTGGAGCCAGCTGCAGGGCCTGAGCGGATCGCTTGAAGAGGTGACGTGGATGCTGGACCCATCCGGCAAGCCCCAGCCGCCGCAAGGTGACGCGGCGTTCCCCGGGCTCAGCCAAGGCATCAAGTTCGAGGACGTCACCTTTACCTATTCCGGTTCGGAACAGCGCGCGGTGGTGCTGCATGCGGCGAGCTTCGACCTGCGCAGCGGCCGCTCAACCGCGCTGATAGGCCGGTCGGGCGCCGGTAAGACGACGATCGTCAATCTCCTGTGCCGCTTTGTCGAACCGGATAGCGGCAGGATCCTCGTCGATGGATCGCCGCTGGACCGCATCGACCCCAGCCAGTGGCGAAAGCACATTGCACTTGCCAGCCAGGAGCTGGAACTGGTCGACGGCACGATTTTCGAAAACATTGTCTACGGCCAGGACGCCGCCTCGGCCGACGATGCCGAGCGCGCGGCAAAACTGGCCGAAGCGCATGGCTTCATCGAGCAACTGCCGCAAGGCTACAGGACCGTCGTCGGCTACCGCGGCGTTAACCTTTCAGCCGGACAGCGGCAGCGGATCGCACTGGCCAGGGCCCTGGTGCGCGATCCCGATATCCTCATCCTCGACGAAGCCACCAATGCTGTGGACGGGCTATCGGAAGCGGCGATCGTCGAAACGCTGAAGTCGCGCGCCGGCCGCCGCACCACCATCGTCATCAGCCATCATCGCAGCACCATCTCGTTCTGCGACGACGTCGTGATCCTGAGCCACGGCCGCGTGAAAAAGCAGGCACCCTTCGCCGCGCTGGCGACGCTCAGCATGGACGAGCTTTACCAGCACGAGGCGCTGGAGGGCTGAGGGCGACCCCGCTGCGCGCGCTGTGAGGTCGTCTCGAATGTCAAGCCAGGTCAAGCATCTCAGGGATGAGGAAGACCTCCGCCATGCTTCTCTGCAGGATTTCTGGGGTGATGTGTGATCCCGAGCTTACCCGCCTTCGATCTGGAGCATACAGAACCAAGGGTCCGCCAGCCAAATCCAGCAATGGCAGGCGGACCCCAATCAGCGCATGAAGGGACTGATTCTGCGCCGATGTCTCCTCGAGGAGGTGACGCCATCAACTGAAGACGGGCGCAGTTGTTCCCGAAACTGCCTGTGCACGGGACCATTGCGCAGGCAGGTCAGACTTAGGTCCCTGCGAACGGGCATCGCTGGCTGTGAGTGAAGATCGGATCGGCTCGGTGGTAGCGAAACTTCGTCCGGGGATAGATGCAGCCATCGGGTTCCGGGGCATGCGGCTCGGCGCTGATCATGGGCGTCGATCAATCCCCGCACGGCTGATGCGGAGGGCGCTTGCATTCCTGCGGAATGCGCATCCAATCCGGCGCCAACTGAAGTTGTCCAGGCGGGACAGGGCTCAGCGGTCGTCAAGCTGTTGCTAATATGCAGCACAGGCAGCGCTCTATGAACACCGTCGCTTGGAACCGCTACCTCCGGCCAACCGTTGGTGTCACAATGACAAAATAAAAAAGTGAGGCTGACGATGGACCCGCGGCAAAACAACACGTTGGAGATCTGGTGTCTTGCAGCCGTTCCGCTGTCACTGCTCCTTACGGTGTTATTAGCCGGATTTATTCTTTAGTCGAACCCAACGAGGCCGGCTTGGCCTTCGTGCGAGCGTCGCTTGGCAATCAGCGGCAAGATGGCGTCCGGCTATTTTTTGGGAGCCGTTACCAACTGGATTTGTCGCTCGCCGGGGGCGCTGTTGCGCGCAACCACGACCCGATCGCGACCCTCACCCTTGGCCTCGTAGAGCGCATGATCCGCGGCATTTGTGAGTTCGGCCCAGCCCGCTCCGTGGTCGGGGTAAGCGGCCACCCCGAACGAAACGGTAACAGTGCCCAGCGTCCTGCCTCGATGCGCCAGGTGAAGCTGTCTGATTGCCTGGCGCAGCGCCTCCGCCCGCTCAGCACCCTCTTCAAGCGAGCACCCCGGCATCACAAGGGCGAATTCCTCGCCGCCATAGCGCGATACGACATCGCTATCCCTGGCATGCTCGATCAAGGTGGCGGCAACTTGCTTCAACACCAGGTCACCGGCCTCGTGGCCGAACGTATCGTTGAACTGTTTGAAATGATCGACGTCAAGCATCATGACGACCAATGGCTGACCCGAGCGCTCCATTCGGCGCAGTTCACGGCTGCTGGTCTCCTCGAGATACCGTCTGTTGAACAGACCGGTATTCGGATCGCGGATCGATTGCTGCCGCAGCGTCTCGCGCAGGCGCAGATTGGCCAGCGCCAATGCCAGCGTGTCGACGACGCCGCGCAGGATCTGCTGCCTTTCAGCCAGCCATTGCGGTTTGTCCGCCGCATTCGGTTCACACAAATGCAAGATGCCCAGTGTTTCGCCTTGCGCCGCCAGCGGCATGCAGACGTAACCCTTGCCGCCATTCTCGGTGATATGGGCGCAACGCGGCGACAACATGCCCGGGCCGGCGACATGCTCCTGGCCGCGCCGCAACGCCCAGCAGTCTTCCGGCGCAAATTGGCCAGCGCTCGACCGGACGGCGCCCCAATGCGCTACCTCTTCCACCAGGTTACGCGAGGCGCTGGTCAGGTGGACGGTTCCGCTTAAGCCGCCGAGGAACTCGGCCATGGCGGTGCCGACCACTGAAAACGCTTCAGGAAACGTAACGCAGGCCTGCAGCAGCTCCCCCAGCTTCACCAGACGGGACGTTGTTTCCGACTTCTCGTGCAATTCGCGGTTCAGCCCAGCCAGCTGATTGGCACGCTCGTTCACAACGCTCTCCGCGCGGCGCAGTTCGCTGATGTCGTTGAGCGTGAGGACGAGGCTTCCGTCCGACTTGCTGAGCGGACTGCAACTCGCGATCACCGGCAAATGCGAGCCGTCCAATTTGGTCAAGCGCACTTCGCCCTGGTGTTGGCGGCCCGAGGTCAAGGCCAGCTCGATGGGAGACGTCCCGGCGGCGAATTCGTCGCCTTTCGGATCACGTATCGTCATGACCGAGCGCCACTCCTGGCCGACGATCTTGTTGGCGCGCCGCCCGATCATCGAGACCGCCGCGGGATTGACGCTGGCAATCCGGCCATCACCGTCGAGGACGGCAATGCCTTCAGCCGCCGTCTCGACGATATCCTCGATGTGGGCCCGCGCCGATTCCAATTCGGCGGCCATCATGTTGAAGCCGTGCGCCAGCTGCCCGAACTCATCTTTGCCGGTGTAGCTTACACGCGTCATGGCATTGCCTTTGGCCAGCGATTCCATGCCTCCCATCATGCCAGAAAGGCCGGTACCGAAACGACGCAGCAGTACAGCGGCGAATCCCGCCGCAACCAGCATGGCGGCTGTCGCGCTGAGGCCAACCAACCAAAGCATGTTGCTGGTGCGCCGTTCGGCATCGCCTAGCAACGGGTCGTATTCCAGGAGCACGGCACCGATGATCGTGTCCTCGGGATGTTCGATCGGAACGACCAGCATGTCGTTGGCCTCATGAGCATCCTCAAACCTGCGGGAGATGCCATCTTTCAGAGTCTGGCCGACTTCATCGCCGGCGTCGTGATCGAACTTGTCGCCGACCTTGTGGTCCTCGTCGGAAGCGTGGGCCAGAAGGACCTTGTTGCGATCGACGACCAGGAAATCCCTGCGCGAACCATGGTGCTGATGCTCCAAAAACTCCCGGAGCGCGTCGGGTCGGTCGAACAGCGACGGCGCCCCATCGGATGACCTGAACACGATCGTGTTGGCCAGTTCGCGCGCGACATTGGTCGCTTCGGTCAACCCCAACGCCCTGATCGCCGCCATCTGCGTGAAAATCGCAACGCCGCCGACCACCCCGATCAAAGCCGCGGCGGCCATCATACTGAGAAGGATCTGGCTTTTGATGCGCACGTCACAGGCCCACTGAGAACGACAGCATCATAGATGCCCGATCAAGCCAGCATTTCATTTCCCGCCTTTTATTACCAAATGCTTATCAACGTCCTAACAATTAGCCTGCCCGAAGGCCGGGTTTCGATCGGGTCGGTACGCGGCGCTTGCCCACCGGACCCGGTGCGAGGCTGCACATCTGACCTCGCACAGCCCCGGTACGTTTCTTACACAATCTCTGATTGGTGGACTCGCCCGACGCCATCGACGTTAATTTTGCGTTAGCGACAGGAGGGGGGAGATCGCTAAAGGGAGGAAGAAAATGAAAGAAAACTACGATCTGACGATCGACTACGACGACGACGAGCCTTACGACAACAAACCCTACGATCTGGTCACATTCGCGAGAAAGCACGGGCTCAACATGCGAGCCGCCGAGCTTCTCCTTTTCGCCAAGGGTCCGTCCCGAGCGGCCTGCGATGCCGCGGCCAGGGCTTTTCTCGCGGCAGTCGCCGCACAAGCTATGAGACAATCGGCGCGGTAGGTCTCACAAAACCATTGCTGACACGGCCTGCCGTGTCAGCAACCCGACGGACAGCGCTGGAAATTCCGGGCCGTTTCCAACAAGATGCCTGAGCATCCGGGAACGGCCTGAAATGTGCAATCTTTACAATATCACGACCAGCCAGGAGGCCATTCGCCAGTGGACCCGCGCCTTGCGCGATATCCTCGGCAATCTCGAACCCTCCATCGACATCTATCCCAACCAGCCAGGCCCGGTGGTGCGCAATGCGCCGGACGGCGAACGCGAATTAGCCAATCTGCTGTGGGGCATGCCGACGCCACTGGAGCGGGTCAAGGGCAAGGCCGACTACGGCACCACCAACATCCGCAATCCGCAATACGGCCACTGGCAGCAATATCTCGGCATCGAGAACCGCTGCGTGGTGCCCGTCACCAGCTTCGCCGAGCCCAGCCCGACGCCCGGCGACAAGGACCCCGAGACCGGCATTCAGCGCAACTTCTGGTTTGCACTCGGCGAGGACCGCCCGCTGTTC
The DNA here is from genome assembly GCF_040319465.1 of Mesorhizobium sp. M0910. NCBI lineage: Bacteria > Pseudomonadati > Pseudomonadota > Alphaproteobacteria > Hyphomicrobiales > Phyllobacteriaceae > Mesorhizobium > Mesorhizobium sp. M0910. The sequence goes on along the minus strand of NZ_JAMYNZ010000011.1, from coordinate 32,801 downwards.
TTCTTTGCCGGCCTGTGGACGCGCTGGCAGGGCATTCGCAAGGTCAAGGACGGCCCCGCCGAGCACCAGGTCTATGGCTTCATGACGACCAGGCCCAACGCGCTGATCGCGCCGATCCACGACAAGGCAATGCCGGTGATCCTGACCACGCCGGAAGAAACCGAGGCTTGGCTCAGCGCGCCATGGTCGGAGGCAAGACACCTGCAGCGCACGGCGCCCGATGACGCGCTAGTGATCGTCGACAAACCGGCGACGCAGATCAAGTTTCCGCAGCAGGCGCCGGCGCAAGGCTCATTGTTTTAGCGCTTGAATTTCTGCAGCACCCAGATGTAGCCCTTGGGCGGATGATCCTGATCGATGAACTGCGTCTTCACCGTCGTGTCCTTGCGGCTGCATCGCTTGCACCTGAACCTGATCGCTTCCAGCGGTTTGTTCCAGCCCACCACCTGGGCCACGTCATTCGCCCTGAAGCGCCCGACGTGGTAGCAGTGGCCGCACTCCACGATAGGCAGCATGTTGGCCTTGGCGGCACGCCCAACGCTGTCCATCGGCCCGGCCATGGCTCATTTCCGGGTCGAGTAATCCTCGGGGAGGGGAAGCAGGCCAAGCTCCGCCATCCGATAATCGGGCTCCTTCTCCGCTACGCTGGCCAGCACCTCGTGCAATTTCTCGACAAGCCCGTAAAGCTGCCAGAACAGCTCGCCATGCGCCTTCAGATGCAGCTGCGACGACAGCACCGTCCGGCGCAGGCTCAAAGCGTCCCTGATGATCGCCTCCGCATCCCTCGCCGACAGCCTGTCGAACCGGCTTTTTCGTCTGCCCATCGCGGCTCTCCTCGATTTGTGAGCAACCGCCCCACCTACTGACAAATAGGAAGGCATTCCTCGCAGAGTCAATTCGCTCTTGACACTTTTGTTCCCGTTTTGTTCAATTTCAACAGGAACGCTCGGAGGCACCGCCATGGACCACATCGTGACGCTGGACAGCCGCCAGGAGGCTGCGCTGCAGGCCATCGCCGACAGGTTCATCGCCCGGCATAAGGGCGATGCGGTGAAGGCGCTCAAGGAGATGATTGTTTTGAATGGGCATCTGCAGGAGCGACTTGACGCGGTGGAGAGCCGGCGGGCAGCGCGGTAGGGGTGCAGAGGTGGCGAGACCCGGACATCCAGTTGGGCGATGCGGTTGACGCGCCGTCATCCTTCATGTTGTTCATCTCGCGTCTCTTCCGGCGACTGGCCCTTTAGCAGTTGCTCGGACCCGCGCACAATCTCTGTCAGCAGATTTCGCTGGTCCTTACTCAGGTCGGACTTTAGGTGCTTCTTCCCTGCTTCGACGAGCAACGACAAATCGTAGAACTGCGGCTCAGGAGCGTCTCGCATTGTATATCGGCGCTCTTTCGTTCCAACGCTATAACTGACCAAGCCTCTGCCGGCTTTCGCCATGAACTCGGCGCTCTCGGATATACCAGCAGCAAGCCACGCCTTAGGAGCCGCCGCACCAGCGATATGCGCCCACGCCCTAGTGAGGTCAAAATAGAATGGTGCGGCTTCCAAAGTGCCGTCGTGAGCCGCGGCTTGGATTTTCGTGATGAGAATGGCACCGAGCTTCTCGAAATGCTCCTGACTGACTACTGGCCGTTCGCCGGAGTCGGAGCGAAATACGCCTAGTTCACGGCCACGATCGACATATATGTCGGCTGCAAATGCTGGTGAGGCAGCTTTTTCGAATGCTGCAATCAGGTGGCTACCTGCCTCCTCCACCCCCCACTGCTCCAGCATATTCCAAATAAGAAACCCGAGCTGTGCCCGCGGCGATAGCCCAAACATATTACCGTCCCAATCAATACCGATGACGTCTTCACCGATCCGAAACAAGGCATCCAGAAGGGCTTGGGTCGGCTGCGCAGGACGGCTTGCACGGTACTGCACGCGCAATTCGTCAAGGAGCTTGGCGATCATCAGTTCGCCACGGCTATTTCTCTTTCCGCTGTAGCTTCGAATGATGGTCTCGATCGCGTCGGCATCTTCCAGATTCGACATAAGATCGTTGATGACCGCCTTAGGAATTGCATCGGAAGACGGGTGAAGACCAAAGTAAGCGTCATAGCCGGCTTCGCTCCCAATACCACGTCGTTTGGTCACGTCTATGAAGGCTTCATCACCAGAGGCTTGCTGACCTTCTAACCATTTGGCCGCCTGCGGGAACAGCACTGATAGCACCCGAAGGACCTGCGGCTGGACTTCGTCGGGGATTCGCCGTTTGAGGCCCTCCACTGCGGTCTTCCTCACGTCGTCTTGCGCCATAACAAAGCGCCCTTCCGTGAAGAGAAAATCTCTGCTGTCTCGAATCCAGTTGAACGAGCCTTGGTCAAACAGTCTCACCCCTTCAATAGCGAGGAGGTCTTGAGCGTCAATTTCTCCCTCCAACGCTTGCCAAGAGAATTTCAGAGTTTCACCACATCGCGTGGCGACCGTATCCACCGCCGAATCCCGTCGCGGACGATGTAGTGCCAGCGCGAGGTGTCCTCAGTCGTGCCGGTTAGAAAGGAGATCTCCTGATCAAGGATGGTAAGAAGTGCGTTCTTGGCGGGCCGCGGAAGTTCAATTTCTTGCTGAACGATTTTCTCCGCGAAGCGCGGTCTTCCACGATCCGTCCCGTGATCCAAAGCTTCCCAGACTATATCGCGATCGTAGGCCAAAAGATAAACGACGTTGGGCAGTTGGCCGATGCTTTTTACCATCTGCATGATCGATTTCACGTCTTTGTTTTCTAGCCGATCCATATCGTCGATCGTGACTACAAAGCGTCTGCCGCTACGGCCAAGTTGACTTTTCAAGTCCTCATATGCCGTTTGCAAAGACGGATTTTCGAGGTACCGACCTAATAGTGCGTTGACCGACTTCTTTGCCAAGTTGCCTGCAAATCCGGAAGCTGCACCGCCGCTCGGGTCGACAGTCAAGGCCACAGTCGCCGCAGCGTCCACCAGATTATCCGTTGTTCCGCTAATCAACCCGGCAATCCAATTCTGAAACCGCGTCCAACGGGTGCCTTTCGGTCCTAGTCTCTCCGACAGTATCTTGAAGAAAGCGACAATCAGATCCTGATGACCGGACACAATCCAAGGCCGAAAATCGATATGGGTTATCTGATCATTTTCGTGCTCGGCGTTGTGTTTCTTCAAATATTCTAAGATGAAGTTGAGCGCGGTCGACTTCCCACTCCCCCACTGGCCGTGAACGCCGATCACGTAGCCGTTTGGTGCTGTCATTTTGATGATGACTGTCGCTATCCGCTTTGCAAACGGAGCATACCCTAGACGGTCATCCCGCCAAGGGTTGGATTTCGGCAGATCGTCGCCCAGCTTATAGCCTTTTTCCTCAGCCACTGCGAACACCCCCCAATATTGCAGACCATCTATCTGCAACCAGCCGGTACAAGCAATTCTTCACTGGGAGACTATCGCCCGTCGCGCGATATTCCGACGACACATGTAACAGATCGCCTACTTCCGGAAGGTGCAGCACATAGATGCCGACCGACGCGCGCCAGGCGCCCTCAGCGCCCACCTATTGGCACTGCCTGCGCGGGCCGCCGGAATAGGGCTGGTAGCTGTTGTCTTCCGGCCGATAGGAACGATAGTGGCTGAAGCAATATTGCACGTGGTAGGGCGGAAGCCAGGCGGCGCCGGTTTCATCCGGCGGGACCTCCATCGAAGCGTCGTTCGCCTCGACGTAGTCGCTGCCATCGGCGGGGAGTTGCGCGGTCGGCAGCACCGCATCGAGATAGGGCGAGATGCAGGGGCGCCGCTCCGCTGTAGGACCGTCCCTTGCCCTGTAGGAGCGGTAGCGGCTTCGCGACGCCTTGTTACGGGCTGGAATTCAGGTTCCGCCAGGCATTCCGGCGCGGCTGCCTGGCAAGCGACGGCACGCCGCCCTCAATGGCGCTTGAAGTACTGCACCTCCCGTTCGTGCTTCTCGGCGGCCTCGCGGGTATCCAACGTGCCGAGATTGCGGCGCTTGCCGGTCTTTTCGTCCTTCTTGCGCGAATAGAGGCGGTATTTTCCGTCTTTGAGTTTTCTGATCATCTGTCTCTCCCTGGCTAGGGCCGGCGCTTCCCCTTGAGGTTGCGCGCGGCTTGCTCGATCGCCGCCCGGTCGTTGCCCAGCCTGTCGATCAGCTCCTGCGCCTGTTCGCCCGATATGCCGGTGCGCACCGCCAGGGCCTCCACCGTCAAGACGTCGGAGCTCGCGACCTCGCGGGTTTCCGGCAGGGCATCGCCTGCCGTCAGCGGCAGGGCTGCCTCCCTGTCGATCTCGGCCTCGGCCCGGTGCCAATGCCGCTCGGGATCGCCATGGATCCCGCCTTCACGTTCCCAGATCTGGTATGCGCGCTCACGAATCTTGTCTTCCCGGTCGTCGCCCATGTTGATTTCTCCTTTGGGTATCGGATGAACGCCGTGCCAACCCGAACGATCCAAGAAATCTGCGTGATCGTTGGTCGCACAAGGCGCCATGCACTGCGGCCGCCAGCCACCGCGGCCCGCGCTACTCGCACTGCCGGCGCGGCCCGCCGGAATATGGCTGGTAGGTGTTGTCTTCCGGTCGATATGACCGGTAGCGGCTGAAGCAGTATTGCACGTGATCGGATGAGAGCTCGGCGTCGCCGGGTTCATCCGATGGGGCGTAGCCCTCCACCGACGATGTATCGCTCGCCTCGACGTAGCTGCCGTCATCGGTGATGTCGAGATAGGGCGAGATGCAGGGGCGCTGTTGGCCGCTGTAGGAGGTGTAGCGGTTGTCGTCCGGCCGGTAGGAGCGGTAGCGGCTGGCGCACCATTCGACATGAGCGGCGGGCAGCGCTTGCTGCTGCTCTTCCGCTGGTGGCTTGATGGAGCCGGTGGCGGTGGCGTCGGCTGTCGAAGCTGCGGCGGTGTCGGCGGGTTTGGAGGTGCGATCAACTTCCGAGGTGCGAACGGGAACCGGGCGGGCCGGGAGGCGCTCGAGGCGCTGCGAGGCCGGGTTTACCGGGCGCGGATCCTTGGCCCACAGTTCGGCGACGCTGGAGACCGGGGCGGCCGGCGGTACCGGCTTGGCTATCAATAGCCAGGTGGCGAAGGCGAGACCGCTGGCGAATACGGCGAGCGTCAGGACGAAGCCGCCAAAGATTGCGAACAAAGCTTTCATGCCGCGCTCCTTTGCCTCCCGGTTAAGGAAATGCCGAGGTGGGGAATCCGGTTCCAGGAAAGAGCGTAGTGCAGGGCACTCGAAGGAAGGCCCATCTCCGTCTCGGCTTCGCCGAGACACCTCTCCCCGCTTCGCTCCCGCTTCGCGGGACGCGGGATCCAAGCCTCTTAGGCGGCTTTCAGTGCAGCCCGAATTCGCGCAGCAGTTCTTCGCGGTAGCGTACGAAGCGGCTTTCGCTGCGCTCGCGCGGGCGGGCCAGGTCGATGTCGATCAGCCGCGCCGCGCCGCCTTTCTCCTTGGGCAGGATCAGCACCCTGTCGGCGAGGTAGATCGCTTCCTCGAGGTCGTGCGTCACCATCACCATGGTGACGTTCTCCTCGCTCCAGATGCGCGCCAGTTCCTCCTGCATGCCGATCTTGGTCATCGCGTCGAGCGCGCCCAGCGGCTCGTCAAGCAGCAGGATCTCGGGCTGCACGGTCAGGGCGCGGGCAATGCCGACGCGCTGCGCCATGCCGCCCGACAGCTGCCTTGGAAACGCATCGCCGAATTCGGCGAGGCCGACGAGCGCGATATAGAAGCGCGCCCGTTCCTCGGCGTCGGCCTTCGGCACGCCGCGCACTTCGAGGCCGAAGGCGACGTTGCCGAGCACCGTCAGCCAGGGCAGCAGGCGCGGTTCCTGGAAAATCACCGCGCGCTCGGCGCCGACGCCGTGCACCGGCTTGCCATCGATGGCGACGCCGCCGCTGTCGGCCGCCTCCAGTCCGGCCAGGATGCGCAGCAGCGTTGTCTTGCCTGACCCGCTGGCGCCGACGATGACCAGGCATTCACCCGAGCGGATGTCGAGATTGAGGGTCCTCAGCACGGCAAGCGAACGCCCGCCGATGCTGAACGATTTGGACAGGTCGCGTATGCTGACCTCACCGCCGCTTGTGCTGCTCATCGCGCTCATCTCCCAGCTGATTGCCTTGCCGGTTGGCCTTGTCAGTTGGTCTTGGTTTCGCCGGGCCGGTAGAGGATGTCTGCTGCCTTCAGCTTACCCTTTGGCAGGCGGCCGTCGCGTTCGAGCACGCTGACCCAGAAATCGATGTCGCGGTCCGTCGCCTTGGCCCCCTGGCGCAGCCCGAAGCCGGTCCAGTAGCGCGCCAGCTCGCCGTTTTCGCCGCGCTTGTCGAGGATATTTGCCAGCACCTTGCGCGCTTCGTCGGGGCTCTGCAGCGACCAGTCGGAGGCGCGCGCCGACTGCTCGACGAAATTGCGGGCGGCGTCGGGATGCGCGGCGATGAAGTCGCGCCTGAGCACGACGAAGCCGCCGGCCAGCTCGCCCAGCACGTCGGTGTCGTTGAACACGCCGCGCACGCCGCCATTGTCGACCAGCGCCCCGGCAAACGTCGCCTGCCAGTAGCCGAGCGCCGCGATGTCGACCTGGCGGGAGCGCAAGGTCTGCTCGAGCTGCGGTCCGGGTACGACAACGAGATTGGCGGCGTCCGGCGACAGGCCGACGCTGTGCAGCGCCTCGCGCACGGTGTAGTCGAGATGGGCGCCGAGCGTATTGACGGCGATGGTCTTGCCGGCAATGTCGGCGATCGATTTGATCGGGCTGTCGTCGAGCACGTAGAAGACGCTGCGCACCTTGCTGTTGATGCCGTTGCTCGGATAGACGGCGACGAAGTCGTTGCCGCCGGAGATCGAATTGATCACGGCGGCGGTTGCGGCCGAGCCGATATCGACGCTGCCGGAGGCGAGCGCAAACAACGATTCCGGGCCGCCGCCGGAATAGCCGACATTCTCGACCTCGATACCGAGGCCTTTGAAATAGCCGAGCTCGCCGGCCAGCTCATGCGGAGAGATGCTGCCACGGCTGGCGAGGGAGCGGAACTTGACGGGTGCGGCTTCGGCAAGGGCGAAGCGCGGCAGGCTGGCGGCGAGAAGGCCGGCGGCGAAGGGCGCGCCGGCAAGCAGGGAACGGCGGGAGATTTTCATGGTCCGGTCTTCCTCTGTCTGGCCCGGTTCGGGGGCCTGGTTGGGAGATGGCGAAAAAGGCTGCTCAGTCGACGGCATTGCTCCAGCGGCAGAGCCGCCGCTGCAGGCTGACCAGCGCCTGGTTGGCGATCAGGCCGAGGCCGGCGAGGATGACGATCGCCGCGAACATCAGCGGGATCTGGAAGTTGTACTGCGCGTTCATCACCTGGAAGCCGATGCCCTTGTTGGCGCCGATCATTTCGGAGGCGATCAACAGCAGCAGCGCCGTGGTGGCGCTGAGCCTCAGCCCGACGAAGATCGAGGGCACCGCGCCGGGCAGCACGACGCGGCGGAAGACGGTGAGCTGATTGGCGCCGTAGACGCGGGCCATTTCGAGCAGTTTCGGATCGACTTCCTTGACGCCGCCGATGGTGTTGAGCAGCAGCGGGAACAGCGTCGCCCAGAAGATGACGAACACCTTGGACGCCTCGCCCAGCCCCAGAAGCAGGATGAACACCGGATAGAGCGCCAGCGCCGAGGTCTGCCGGAAAACCTGCAGGATGGGATCGAGCGCGGTTTCGACCGCGCGCACCTGGCCCATGAACAGGCCAAGCGGGATGGCGACCAGCACGGCGGCGGCGAAGGCGAAACCGGCGCGCTGCAGGCTGATGGCTATGTCGCCGAGCAAGGTGCCGCCGGCCAGCCCCTTCCAAAGTGCCGCGGCAATCGTGTCGATCGGCGGCAGCACCGCCGCGTTGACCCATCCGGCGCTGCTCGACACCTGCCAGAGTGCGAGGAAAGCTATGAGGACGCCGTAGCGCGCGAGGAAGCGAGCACCCGCCCGGCCGCCGAGGCGCAGGAAATCCGTGCCGATGCTGGTGTTGCGATCACGCGTGCCGATGCCGGCGGCCTGTTCGATGTGCTGCAAAGTCATCGTCTTTGCCTTTTGCTTCGAGGGCTTATCGGGCGCTTAGGGAGCTATTCGGCGGCCAGCACGGCCGGCCGGGCGGCGGTCCAGGGATTTTCCGGCCGCCTGAGGCCGAGGTTCTCCCGCAGCGTCCTGCCTTCATAGGCGGTGCGGAACAGGCCGCGGCGCTGCAGTTCGGGGATCACCAGCTCAACGAAATCGTCAAGCGCGCCGGGCAACCAGGGCGGCAGGATGTTGAAGCCGTCGGCGGCCTCGTTGCCGAACCATTCCTCCAGCTGGTCGGCGACCTGAGTGGCACTGCCGATGACGGTGTAATGGCCGCGCGCCGTTGCCACCCATTGGTAGAGCTGGCGGATGGTGAAGTTGTGCTCGTCGGCAATCTGGCGGATCAGCGCCTGGCGGCTCTTCATGCCTTCGGTTTCCCTGCTCGGCGGCAGCGGCCCGTCAAGCGGATAACCGGTGATGTCGAGCGTCTGGCCGGCCAGCCCGTTGAGCAGGGCGACGCCGTCCTCGGGCAGGATGAGATCGTTCAGCTGCTGGTATTTGGCGCGGGCTTCCTCTTCGGTGCGGCCGACGAAAGGTGCTACGCCGGGCATGATCAGCACCTGCTCGGGATCGCGGCCGGCGGCGATCACGCGCGCCTTGATGTCGCGGTAGAATTCCTGCGCCGACGCCAGGTTCTGATGGGCGGTGAAAATGACTTCCGCAGAATGGGCGGCGAGCTTGCGGCCGTCCTCCGACTGCCCCGCTTGCACCACCACCGGGTGCCCCTGCACGGGACGCGGCACGTTCAGCGGGCCCTTGACGCTGAAATGCGCACCCTTGTGATCGATGTCGTGGAGCTTGTCCTTGTCGTAGAAGCGGCCCGATTTCTTGTCGCGGATGAAGGCGTCGTCCTCCCAGCTGTCCCACAGCGCCTTGACCGTCTCGACATGCTCATGGGCGCGCGCATAGCGCTCGGCATGGTTCGGCTGGATGTCGCGATTGAAGTTGCGCGCGGTGTCGTCGCCGGCCGAGGTGACGACATTCCAGCCGGCGCGGCCATTCGACAGCAGGTCGAGCGAGGCGAACTTGCGGGCGAGGGTGTAGGGTTCCTCATAGGTGGTCGAGGCGGTGGCGATGAAGCCGAGATGCGTGGTGAGCGGCGCAAGGGCGGCAAACAGCGTCACCGGCTCGAAGCCGGCGATCTTGGCGTTGCCGCCTTCGCGGGCGCCGAGGCCGACGGTCAGATTATCGGCGAGGAAATAGGCGTCGAACAGGCCGCGCTCAGCGGTCAGCGCAAGCTGCTTGTGAAACTCGAAATTGGTCGCGCCGTCGGCCGGCGCCTCGGGATGGCGCCAGGCGGCGATGTGCTGGCCGCCGCCGGGCAGGAAAGCGCCAAGTTTGATTTGCCTGGATTTTTTGGATCGGGTCATTGCGGCGTGCTCCTGGATGGATCGGGACGGGGATCTCGGATCAGCGGCGTGTTTCAGGCGGCAAGCCCGACGCCGTAAGGCACTCCGGTTACCCGGCACGCCTCGGCCACCGCCTGCCGGGCACGGGCGTGGATGGCATCCGACGTCAGCACGCCATTGGCGAAGTCCTTGTCGGAGGCGTAGATCGCGGTCGGCATGGTCAGCGCCTCGAAGAAGCCGAAGAGCGGCCGCAGCTGGTGCTCGACGATCAGCGAATGGCGCTCGCCACCGCCGGTCGCGCCGAGGATGACCGGCTTGCCCCTCAGCGAGGACGGGTCGAGCAGGTCGAAGAAGTGCTTGAAAAGCCCGGTATAACTGCCTTTGAAAGTAGGCGAGCCGGCCACCAGGATGTCGGCGACCAGCAGCCGTTCGACGATGTTGCGGGCCGCCGGCTCGAGGTCGCCAAGGCGCCTTGCCTGCGGCAGGGACGCGCCGAGATCATCGATGTCGAAGACCGCCGAGGCCGCGCCGATGCTTTCGGCGGCTTGCCCGACAATGTGGCTGACGAACGCCTTGGTCTTTGAGGGCCGGGTCAAATTGCCCGACAGTCCCACCACGAGCTTTTTCGACATTCCCGGCTCCTCTCAAGCGCTCGATTTCAAGTCTGGTGATCATGTTAAGTCTAGAGAGTTTGTAGAATTAAAAGAGCGAGAAAATTTCAAAAGCAGCGCGGTGAGCGGACAGAGTTTGCGGAACACCGCCCGTAATTGGTTCATTCAACGCGGTGTACCATGTCCTGGCGCCACCATCCCGGACGGCCTCGCGGTGCTGGGGGAAGGTGCGGGCGAAGCACAGGTCAAGGTGCTGGAGTGGCTCGGCGGCATGCGGTAGTTCGGTCAATCTTGATTCAAATCCGGCTGTGGATATTTGCTTTTGGGTAAATCCGGGCGGTCATCTTGCCGGCCGGCCGGTGGGCAAAAAGGAGAAGCCTATGACGAGCGACTTTGCCGCCGCACACCTGCACCTTGAACGAGCCTGCCATTATTTGCGCGGCGACGACGAGACGAGCCGCACGGCTCGTGCGGCTCTGGATCTCCTGGTCGATGCAATTGTCGCGGCCCAGTACACGCGTCCGCCTGCGGACGTTGTGGAATTTCCAAGATCGGCAAGGTTGCGATAGTTCCGCAAGCGGCAGAGGCAATCCAACCGGCGGGACAGCGCGCCTTTGTTCCGCCGGATCACAAGAACCAGGTCGCCACCAGGCCGATCGTCGCCGAGAAGATGGCGGCGGTTGTTGCCCAACCGAGTATGTTGGTGCTCCGGCTGTTCACCTGGTCGCCCATGATCCTGCGGCTGTTCGTCATCAGCATGATGAGCAGCAGCAAGGGCGGCGTCGAAAAGCCTTGAACGATGCCGGACCAGACCAGCGCCTTCATCGGATTGAAGCCGAGGAAGTTGAGGCCGGCCGCGATCGCCGTAAAGAAGCCGATGGTGAGATAGAATTTGGGCGCCTCTCGAGCACGGGCGTGCAGGCTGTTTTTCCAGCCGATGGCCTGTGCCACGTCATAGGCGGCGCCGGTGGTCATGACAGGAACGGCAAGGAAACCCACGCCGATCACGCCTGCGGCGAACAGAATGCTTGCGGCCTGGCCGGCGAGCGGACGCAGCGCCTCCGCGGCCTGTGCCGCTGTGTCGATGTCGTGGTGGCCCGCTTCGTAGAGCGTCGCGCCTGTCGACAGGATGATGAAGTACATGATGAGATTTGAAAACATCATGCCGATGAGGATGTCCCGGCGAGAGCGCCGCAGTTCACCCTCGGTGGCGCCCTTCCTTTCCTTGAGCGTCGCTCGCCCTTGGGCAATCTCCTCCTCGACCTCCTCGTTGGACTGCCACGTATAGAGATAGGCGGACAGCGTCGTGCCGATGATGGCGACCAGAATCGACAGGAACTCACGGTTGAATTCGATCCTGGGAAGCAGCGTTCCGCGTAGCACCGCCGCGGCATCCGGCTTGGCCAGAATGGCGGCACCGACATAAGCGAGCAGCGCCAGCGCCAGCCAGCGGAAAACGTTGCGGATCAAGGTATAGGAGCCGAAGACCTGAAGGGCGAAGATGAGGGCGGCGACGAACAGCACGATCACCGGAATGGGAAGCGGCACGAATATGTTGATCGCGGCGGCCATTCCGCCAAGATCCGCCGCCGCCTCGATGGTATTCCCGATGAGCACACCCAACAGCACGGACCAGAGCAGCCACCGCGGATAGAAGTCCTTGATGACGTGGAACAATCCGCGCCCGGATACCTGGCCGAGCTTCGACGACAGGTAGACGACCGCGTACATCATCGGCAAGGTCACCGGAGCCGTCCAGAGCAGGTCGGGTCCGAAGCGGGCGCCGGCGCTGGCATAGGTGCCTATCGCCGAACAATCGTCGTCGGCCGCCCCTGTTATCAGGCCAAGGCCGAGTGCTCGTCCTATGCCGCCATTCCTCTCCTCCGGTGAGTTGGAACGGTCAGAACCGGCCTGCCTCATTGCGATCGGACCGGGTTGGGATGGAAGGGCGTGGGCACGGCCTTCCATGCCACGATCGTAAGGATCGGTCGCGCCGCTGATCTCATTTTGCTTCCTCAACAACTTTGCCCAAACCCGGCGCGCCATGACTTGTTCCGTGGCCTGGCGGAGCAGAGGCTTGCCCCAGATCCTTCCCTCCGGGGGGTAAGCCTGAAAGTTCGGGTTGACCGCTTGTGAAGGCGAAGCGACTATCTGTGCGAGGTGAATTCCGTAGGAGGAAATACGATGGACGAGCCCGATCGGTGGCGCCACATGTCGAGTGCGCCAAGGGACGGCAGCAGAATCCTTGTCACGGTTCGGCCATCCGAACAGGGGCCGGCCGAAGTCGACATGGCTTTCTGGGCCCGGGCCGATCAGTTCGGCAGCGAAGGCTGGAGGGCTTCCGACTCTTCTCCGGGACGCATCGTCGAATATGCCGAACCGGAGCTGAAGTGCTGGATGCCGCTGCCGTCGGCCAATCTGAGCAAGGGTTCGATGCCGAGCCCCTGGGAGGAGGATGATGTCCCGCTGCTGGATGGCTCGGGGATCTGAGGTGAGCTGTCGCGGTCGCTATAGGACCGCGTTGGGGCCGAAGCTGCCGATCTCCCCCCTCGTGGGGGAGATGTCCGGCAGGACAGAGGGGGGCGCCGTAGAACGCCGACCTCGATCGCCAAAGAGCGTTGACAATGCCTTACACGCCATTGCCTCCACGACACCGCGCAAATGCCAAATCGATGCCCAAGGCCAGCACATTGGCATTGTGACTGGGCTCGCCGCTGCATCCTGAATGGGTGGCCAAAGCGCGAGTTCCGTGAGCGACGGATGGGCAGCAGAACCCTGGCAAGACCGGCGGGACAGCGCCCCCCTTGTAACTTGGAAACGACCACTTCTCTGTCCTGCCGGACATCTCCCCCACGAGGGGGGAGATTGGCTCTCATCTCGGCTTTTCGCTAGTCTCCAACGTTGCAAGAACGGCGCTCCCGTTGAAGCTGCCAATCTCCCCCGGGGGGAGATGCCAAGTGGTGCCAAAGAGGGCAGGACACAGGGGTCGCAAAGGAATGCCAACGCCGCGGTGATGCCCGCCTTCGTCAGAACAGGAACGCGGCGGTGGCGGGGTTCGGGCCGGTGCGGCCGTCGGGCGAATCCATGCCCCGGATGAGCTCGAGGTCCTTCGCTTCCAATTCGAAATCGAAGACATCGAAATTGGCGGCGATCCGGTCCTGGTGGATCGATTTCGGGATGACGATCAGCCCTTCCTGAAGGTGCCACCTGATAATCACCTGCGCCACCGACTTGCCGTGTTTCCTGGCGATGCTTTCGAGCGTCGGGTCGCTCAACAGCCGGCCGCTGCCCAGCGGGCTCCAGCTTTCGATGCGGATGTTGTGCCTGTCGTGAAATTCGCGTTTGTCGCGCTGCTGGAAACGGGGATGGAGCTCGATCTGGTTGACTGTCGGCGAGACGCCGGTCTCGCCGATGATCCGCTCGAGATGGTCCTGATTGAAGTTCGAAACGCCGATCGACTTGATCCGGCCCGATTGCCTGAGCTCGATCAGCGTCTTCCAGGCCTCGACATATCTGTCCTGGCCGGGCACCGGCCAGTGGATCAGGAACAGGTCGAGCTGCTCGATGCCGAGCTTGCTCATCGTCTCGTTGAAAGCGCGCAGGGCGGCGTCGCGCTGATGGGCGCCGTTGCGAAGTTTCGAGGTGATGAACAGCTCGCTTCTCGGCACGCCGGCCGAGCGGATCGCCTGCCCGACGCCTTCCTCGTTCTGGTAGCCTTCGGCGGTGTCGATCAGTTTGTAGCCGGCCTCGATCCCCCAGCCCACCACCTTGGCCGTGATGGCTGGATCGACCTGCCACACGCCAAGGCCGATTTGCGGAATGGCGGAGCCGTCGTTCAATCTGATTTGTTCAGGTCTATCTAGGGTAATCTGTTCAGCCATGTTCAGGTCCTTCTGCATCATTCCGCCCGGCGCACGCTCTATCTAGTCTGGATGGCCGCCAAAGCCAGTCGATATCATGAGAATGTGAGGAGACGGACGTGAAGCGCTGATCTTCCGCTTCGGGCCGACAGCTCTCTGTGACCCACGGAGTCCAGGGAACTCCATTCAGGACGATCCCGCTGTCGCGGATTCTGTGGTATTCTGTGGACTATCCGAGGAGGCGACTGCGTTGACCAACAGCTTGGAAGGCGAAGGAGCAAGAGACTGGTCGCCCCTGCTGGTCGCGGCAGAACAAGGCGATGCGGATGCGGTTCGATCGGAATTGGCGGCTGGCGCCGAGATCAATCAGTCGGACGACGGCGGCTGGTCTGCACTTCACCTTTCAGCCCTCAATGACCGCACAGCGGTGGTCGAGGTGCTGATCGAAGACCCGGAAATCGATGTGAATGCCAGAAACAAGTGGAAGAGCACGCCCTTGAGCCTTGCGTCGGCCAAGGGACATTACGCGTGTATCTCAGGCCTCGTGAGACACCCCCAAATAGAGATCAACGCGCGAGCTGACTACTACGGTAGAACGGCTCTTATCGAGGCGGCGAAGAACGGGCATCTCGAAGTCGTCAAGTTGCTCGTGGAGAATGGCGCGGAAGTAAATCTGACCGACAAGACGGGGAGAAACAACGCGCTCATCGAGGCTATCAAAGGGCGGCACTACGAGATCGCGGAATACCTGCTGGATTCTGGGAAAGTGAGCTTTATCAACAAAGAAATAAGGCTAAACGCCCTGATCTGGGCTGGCAGCTGCCACAACCCTCAGCTTATCGAAAGGCTGGAAGCCGCGATCCACAGTTTCTTCAACGGCAAATAAGGGCCTCGCCCTTACTGTCGCGGGCCGTCCGTATCTCCCGTCACGTCGATGCGCTCGATGGCGCAAACGGCCCTGCGGCGCTTCACATAATTTATTCAACCAAACGGTTGACTATCTCAAAGCGTGCGTCTATATTCAACTACATGGTTGAATTACAAACACCTCAGATGGATGCGGTCTTTCACGCCCTTGGCGACGCCACGCGCCGGCACATGCTTCGCGATCTCGCCCATGGCGAGAAAACGGTAAGCCAGCTGGCGGAACCCTTCGCGATGTCGCTCGCGGCGGCCTCCAAGCACATCAAGGCGCTGGAGAACGCAGGGCTTATTCGTCGAGAGGTGAGGGGCCGCACGCATCTGTGCCGACTATCCCCCGGACCGCTGGCCAGCGCCCATCAGTGGCTCAGCTTCTACGAGCGCTTCTGGACCGGTCGTCTCGATGTTCTCGAACGCCTTCTTCGCGAAGAGGACGCACGCAAAGCCCAGGATGAGCCCAGGAAATCGCCCAATCCGAAAGAAGGAGACGAGCAATGAACCAGATGAGAAGCATCGACGCCTATGGCGCGCTAAGCGAGCCCGCCACGTTCACTATCCAACGCCTTTTGCCCGGACCCATCGAGCGCGTCTGGGCCTATCTCACCGAGAGTGACCTGCGCCGGCAGTGGATGGCAGCGGGGCAGATGGAAATGAAGGCGGGCAGCTCGTTCGAATTGGTCTGGCGTAACGACGAGCTGACGGACCCGCCTGGCCAGCGCCCCGCGGGCTTTCCCGAAGAGCATCGGATGGAGGGCCGGATCACCGACCTCGATCCGCCGCGCAAGCTTTCCATCACCTGGGGAAATACCGGCGGCGTCTCCTTCTTGCTGGAGGCGAAGGGTAGCGATGTGCTGCTCACCGTCGTCCATCGCCGCCTGCCGGAACGTGCAATCCAGCTCAACATCACGGCCGGCTGGCACATACACCTCGACCTGCTGGCCGCCCGCCTGGCTGGCAAGACGCCGACCTCGTTCTGGGACGGCTGGAGCCGCCTGCGGGAAGAATACGATCGCCGCCTGCCGGCCTGATGTAACTCGCGGCGTCCATCCCTGAGGTCGCCGCCAGCAACACGAAGCAACGATGAAACGTGCTTGCATCCCGCAAGCCTGATGGAGGAAGTCATGCGCAAATTGATCGCTGGGATGAAAATCTCCGTCGACGGCAAGATGGAGGGGCCCGAGGGTTACGCCGATTGGGTCGACGCGTGGTCGGACGAATATGGCCTGACGCCGCAAATCGACGCCTGCCTGCTTGGCAGCGTCATGTATGCCGGCTACGAGCGCTACTGGAGCGCCATCCAGAACGAGCCCGACAAGCCGCTGCCGATGACCGGCAAATTGCCGAAGCCGGCCGAGCTCGAATGGGCCCGATTCGCCGCGCAGACCCCGCATTATGTGCTGTCGAACACAATGACTTCGGCCGCCTGGCCAAAGACGCGCTTCGTGCGGAATTTCGAGGATATCGCTGCGCTTAAACAGAAGCCCGGCAAAGACATCTACCTTATGGGCGGCGCCCGAATTACCGCGAGCCTTATCGATGCCGGGCTGGTCGATGAGCTCAGGCTGATCGTCTATCCGCTGCTCGCCGGTGAAGGAAAGGCGCTGTTTGGGACGGCGAAAAATCGTCGTGGGCTCGAACTGCGCAAAGTGGAGCAGCTTTCGGACGGCCGCGTCAGGCTGGTCTACGGGATCGGCTAATGCAGCCACCCTTGGCGGATCTAGCGGGGCCGAAGCGGAGGCCGTCCCGTCAACAGCGGGACAAGCCGGCGCGAGGAGAGCGATGCTTCCTATGCGAAGAATGCATCCCGGCTGCCGGCCGGTCAGGCAACGATACCGCGGCAGGCCCAGGCGACATTCGCAAAGGATCTCGGGCCGTCGGGCCGGCCGGCCTCATAGGCGTCGCGCATGGCGGCGTCGACGCGCGCCCGCTCTTCTGGATCGAGCGTGGCCACATACTTGCCGAGCGGCCCTTCGCCGGCGGCTATCGGCGCCCAGTAATCGTCGAAGTTTTGATAGTCCATGCGGATCATCAGCTCGGTCTCCGTAACGTCGCGGAGACCCTGCTCGACAAAGGTCCGTTTCATTTCACCCGGCTGCATCATCGGCTGCGTGCAATAGCGGGCGCGCAGCTGGCGTCCGCCTTCGCTGAGCACCGCCACCGTGTCGATCATCATGCGCATCCCCGGCATGCCGCCGAGATGGTCCCATACCGTCGCCGCGACCACGCCGCCCGGCCGCACGACGCGGCGCATCTCGGCGACTGCCTTGCCGGCTTCGGGCACGAAATGGAGCACGAGCAGGGCCAGGGCACGGTCGAACGCGCCGTCCTCAAAGGGCAGGGCGCAGGCATCCGCCTGACGGATTTTTATCCGCGGATCGGAGTTGCGCCGGATTGCCTCCTCGACAAAAACGCCTGAAAAGTCGATCGCGGCGACCTCACGGAGGTCAGCGGCCTTGACGAGCGCGAAGGTCAGGCTGCCGGTGCCGCAACCGACGTCGAGGATCTTTTCGCCGTCTTTAAGGCCCGCAAAGTCGATGAACAGCGGCGCGAGCCTTTGGCTCCAGCGGCCCATGAGCTGCTCATAGCCGGCAGCATGGTGAACATTGAAACTTGAAGTCATCGAAGCCTCCTCCCAAAGCCGTATGCTAGACTTCGGCGGCCACTGACGAAAGCCATTTTTGGCGCGTGTTGGTTCGGTCACTCGGGCCGCGCGAAGACATCGCCGGCCGGATTTGATGGCGCCGGACAGCCGGCCTCCGTGGCCTTGACCACCTATTCGGCGGGCAACCCGCGGCGCTTCCATTCACTGCGCGGCACCGGATTTCCAACACGGAAGGCGAACGACACGACTTTCGTTGCGTCCGGATCGACCTCACAACGAAAGCTCAGATCGTACCACTGCCCGTTTGCGGGGAACGGCGCACTGGCGACGTTCATGACCGTGCCGGCCTTCAGCCGATACTCAAGCAAGCTGTCTGGGAAATAGGGGGGCGACGCGTGCACCAATTGCTGCGCGAGCTCCGTGTTGCAGAGCTGACCGATTCGTACTGCGCGCGGCACGTTTCTCATGGCGGTTGTCGCGATTGGATCATCGGTTGCTGCTTGCGAGAACAATCTTTTCGCTTCTTCAAGCTTCAACGGCTTTTGCACGTTAGCGACATCCGCCGGCTTGGGCTTTGGCGGCTGTGATGCGCCAGGCGGCGGAGCCTGGTCTTTCCCGTCGACCGCAGTCACGGCAGGTGGCTGTGCAAGATCCTGGTTATTGGGATCTTGCGGCGCGGGCGGTTGTTCCGAACCATCCTCCGCACTGTTGCCGTCCAGAGACTTGCGAGGACCGGCGTCCTTCTCACCGAATTGGAAGACAGGTCTCTGCGCGGCGACCTCACGGCTCGCCGGGGTCTCGACCTTTGCTTCCGGCGGCTTTTCCGGCTTGGGCGGTTCAGCGGGGGACGGAGGTTTGGTTTTTTCCGGCGGTTTGGGCGGCGGCACGATATCCACCGCAATGGCCTGCTCCTTCCCTGGCTGCGAGAGCGTTGCCGGCAGTCCGAACAACAAAAACGCGACGATGAGCAGATGCAGGGCAATCGAAGTGGGCAAGGCCCACCCGAATACCCGGCGCTGATCCCGTATGTCGTTTCTCATCGTGGCCGGTGTGTGGAATGAAATATTGGCGGCATCAAGCATCGATGCCGCCAGACGTCGAAATAACCCGTTGCGAATCGAGAGTCGGCGGCTGCAATACGGCGCGCCATCCAATCGTGTGGCGTCTGCGTCCGCGCAGGGGGACCGGGCCAGCAGCACATGCAGCAAGTCGTTTCAGGCGGCTAGCAGGCACGCCCTGTCGGCACGGTGTCGCCGGTTGAAATCACAGGGAAACCGATAGCCCGCCGTCAACGGCCAGCACGTGCCCGTTGACGTAAGCGGCAGCGTCGGAGGCGAGAAACACCACGGCTCCGCCGAGTTCCTCAGGCTGGGCCCAGCGGCCCGCGGGGGTTCGTGCCTCGACCCATTTGGTGAAGGCCTCGTCGTGCATAAGTGCGGTGTTGAGCTCGGTGGCGAAATAGCCTGGGGCGATCGCGTTGACGGTGATGCCGTGGCGGCCCAGCTCAGCGGCAGTTGAGCGTGTCAGCCCGTGCAGCCCCGCCTTTGCCGCCACATAGGCGTGAATGGTGGGACGGCCAAGGATCGCAGCGACCGATCCGGTGTTTATTATGCGCCCGAACTTGTTTGGCAGCATCAGGCGCACCGCGTCGCGCATCATGCGGAAGCAAGCCGACAGATTGACGGCAACCACGTGGTTGAAATCCTCGTCCTGCCATTCGACCAGCGGCTTACGATGCTGGATGCCGGCGTTGTTGACCAGAATGTCGAGGCGGCCGTGGCGTTCGACGATTCCTTCGAGCGACGCCCTTGAGATCGCCGCGTCGGTGACATCGAACGGCAGGGCTTCTGCACCTATCCTGTCCGCCGCGGCGGAAAGGGCGGCCACGTCGCGGGCGTTGACGACCACCGTCGCGCCGTTCTCCGCAAGTGCCTTGGCCATGGCAAAACCAAGGCCACGCGAGGCGCCCGTGACCAATGCGACACGGCCCTTGAGCGAGAACAATTCCGGCATTGAGATCCCCTATGGAAAAGGGCGGGAGTTTCCTCCCGCCCAAAAGCACTATTTAGCGACGCAGGTGTCGGCTGTCTCCGGAGTGCAGACATCGAGGCCCGTGTAGGTCGGGTCGGCCGGCGGAGCCTTGCCATCCTTCATGTCCTTCAGCGCCATCATCGTCTTGTAGCCCATCTCGAACGGCCGCTGGCCGACCTGGCCAAGCGAGAAACCTTCCTTCATCTGGTCGATCTGTACCGGAAGCGTGTCGGCGACGACAAGGGCCAGGGCCTTCGAGGCGATCTTGTCCTTGTACGGTGCGACGGCGGCGCGGTTGGCATCAGGGATGAACTGCGGGAAGCCACCGGTTGGGACAAACGCGTCGAGGTTCGGGTTTTTCGCCATGATATCCTCGAACTGTTGCACCGAAAGCGGGAAATCATCGTTGGTGTAGAGCGGACAGCCTTCGATTTCGGTCCAGCCGTTCTGGCCTGTCAGCCGATCTCCGGGCGAGGCCGCCGATTTGGTGCCCGAAAGCGTATCGCGAATGCCCTGCATGCGCTCGTTGTGGTTGGCCGCCGCGGCGCCGCCGGACTGGATGCAGATCGTGCCGCCTTTGGGCTTGATCTGCATGACAAGCTTGGCGAGGTTCACACCGATCTCGTAATTGTGGGTGCCGATGTAGGCAACGCGCAGATCCTTGTTTTCGGGCAGGAGATCGGAGTCCCAGGTGAGAACCGGGATACCGGCCTCCTTGGCGGCCTGCAGCGCAACCGCCATCGCTGCGGCGTTCGAAGGCGACACGGCGATGCCGTCCACCTTCTTGGCTACGAGGTCCTGCACGATCTGCACCTGCTCGTCGCCGCCGCCATGTTCGCCGGGGCCGATATACATGCACTCTACAGCGCCATTGGATTCGGCCTCGGCCTTCTTGCAGCCGTCGCGTGCCTGGTCGAAGAAAGGATTGTTCATGTTCTTCGGCACCAGGGCGAAGGTGTATTTCGCCTGGGCGCCGGAAGCTCGGCCATCAATGCCATGGGCCAAGGCTATGAGCTGCGCGTTATCGCCGCGACAGTCATTGGCGGCGCCAGCCTCATGGGCGGCGCCGGCACGGCCTTCGGTGCGATCATCGGTTCCGCCTTCCTCGAGGTGATCAGGAACGCGCTGCTGATGGCCGGCATCGATTCAAACTGGCAGGGTGCCTTCGTCGGCGCCTTCATCGTTCTTGCGGTTCTCTTGGGCATGCAAACCGGCGGCAAATCGATTCTCGCCGCGTCGCTGGCAGTCTTGATGCCCAAAAAACGCCGCTAGAAACCCGCCGGCGGGAGGCTTGCGGGACATCACACCAAGGAGGAGAACGTCACATGAAAAAACATCTGCTCACGGCCGCCGTCGCGCTTGGCGCAATGGTGCTCGCCGTTCAACGCCGGTGAGCCGTGCCGCCTCCTCATTGCCGCCGATGGCGAAGAGATGCCGGGCCCAGGCAGTGAAGTTAAACACGAAGCCGACAATCAGGGCCAGGATCACCATGGTCCAGAATTGTGACGACAGTTCTGGTATCCAATGCGGTGCCCAGTCGTCCAGACCATGCCGCGGCCATTTCCCCTGACCGATTGCCTTTACGATCGGGGCATCGGGCCCGAACTGGTAGAGCATCTGGTTGGCCGAGAATACGACCGCCAGCGAGCGCGCGACGGACAGCATGCCGAGGGTGACCACAAAGGACGGCATCCCGACATAGGCGACAAAGAATCCATTGACCGCGCCACACGCCAGACCGGAGAAAAGGCCCATGGCGAAGGCGACGTACCAGGGATAATGCCAGGTGAGGAACAGGCCGGCGACGATGACCACGAGACCCATGACGGAGCCGACCGACAGATCTATGCCGCCGGTGATGATGACGATCGTCATGCCAAGTGCCATGATGCCGAAAGGTGCGAAATTGCGCGTCACATTGGCGACGTTTTCAGAGGTGCCGAAGCTCGGCTCCATCGCAGTCATCAACATGACGAGCGCAATGAGCGCGATCGTCACCCAGAAGGGCTGACTTGAAATCACACGTTGGAGAACTGTTTTTTCCTTGGTCGGAACGAAATCCGACATGGCCGGCCGGCCATGTTCTTCGACTGAGCCCTGAACGCCAACTGACTCCTGAACACTATTCGCCACGGATGGCCCCCGTTATCAGTCCAGTGATTTCCTCGGGCGACGTTTTGTCGGCTGGCTTGTCGGCAACTTTTGAGCCCCGCCTGAGGACGATAATACGATCTGCCACGGCGAACACATCAGGCATTCGGTGACTGATCAGCATGACGCCGACTCCTTGTGCTTTGAGGCGCCGGATCAGTTCGAGTACTTCCGCCACCTGGCGCACTGAGATGGCGGCCGTTGGTTCGTCCATCAGCACCAGCTTGGCATTTGAAAGTCGGGTCCGCGCGATGGCGACCGCCTGGCGCTGCCCACCCGACATCTTTCTGACGAGGTCGCGCGGCCGGGTTTCCGATTTGAGTTCCTTGAACAGCGCAGCCGAGCGATCGATCATCGCCTGCTTGTCAAGAATCCTGATCGGCCAGAAGCCTTTCTTGATCTCGCGCCCCAGAAAGACGTTCTGCGCGGCTGTCAAGTTATCGGCGAGCGCCAGGTCCTGATAAACAACTTCGATCCCTTTGGCGCGGGCCTGCACAGGCTGGTGGAAGTGGCACACCTCGCCCTCGACTACAATTTCGCCGTCGCTCGGAGGAAAATTCCCGGCCACCGTCTTGACTATCGTCGATTTGCCGGCGCCGTTATCCCCCATGAGACCAACGACTTCGCCTCGCTCCACCTGGAAGCTGACGTCGGTCAGGGCCTGGATAGCCCCGAAATTCTTGGAGACGTGGCGAACCTCAAGCACCGGCATCGCGGTCCTCCCGGGACAACATTTTGTCGGTCTTGTCCCTGGTCTATTCACAGCAGCTAATCAGCGAAACGTATTCAACACAATCATTTATTAGGTCAGGCCTCTCGGCAGTGACACGCGTCGTCCTAGGCCGTGACCTTGTAGCTGCTGCAGAACACCGAGGCGCTCGGCCGGTCCTTAAGACAATTACCAGGCGATTCTCAGGCTTGCGCCGCTTCATATCCGTCTCGGGTGAAATGAGTGGCATTTTGCGAGCGGTGCCAACGCCTCGGGTATGGAGCGCGGCAGAACACGGCTTTACGTCATTCAAACACACGAGGACAGTGGCCAAGCCTGTCCCTAGCCTGCGTCGGCCAGAGCGCACGTCAGGAGATGAACCCCGTATTCGGGGAGGCGAGGTCAAGAGTTGAAAGTCCGCTCCTTAACGGCGCTGCACGAGAGGGATATTCGGTCATGAATTTCAAAGGTTTGATCAAGCGTGCCGAGACTGTGGAAAGAGCGTTCAAGGAGCTCGAAACCGATTTGGCGGATGCGTTTAGCGAATGTCTCAACGTGGACGATCAGCCGCCGCTGAACGACGTCACTGTGCCGGATGAGACGGTATCGGATGAGAATCTCGGGGCAACGGATGACAGCTCGCAGATCGAGGCCAATGCGGACGCCTTCGAGACCGCACGACGGCTGTCCCCCCATACGCAAACCCGGCTGGCTGCCTTAAGCGCGGTCGATGGGCTCTTTCACGACGCGCAGGAGTATCTGGGGGAGATCAATGCGAAACTGTCGGAGATCGCGACCTCGCATCATCTGACGGGCGAATTTCTAAAACTGCTCCACGGCGACATTCTTCGCGCCAACGAATTGGAGCTGGCAAATACTGGCCTGACCGCGCAGCAAAGGGTGCTGTCCGAACAGCTCCACGATGCAACCAGAAAGCAGCGCGAGCGCGACAGCGCTATCGAGGCCCTGCAGCAGCACGAGGCAAGCCTGGTCGAGGACAAGGAAGCACTTCGCGGCGCGCTGGCTGCGGCAAGGCTGGAACTTGTCGTGGCAGGCAATGCGAGCGCAAAACGCGAGGCCGAGTTCGGCGAGCTTGTCAAAACACTCTCAGCCAGAGCCGTCGAGGCCAACAGACGCTCGCGCGAGAACGAAATGCTGCGGGAGAAACATGTCAGCTTGTCGATCGACCTCGACAAGGCGCTGAAACGGGAAGCCGAGGCCCGGCACAGGCTGGACGAACTCTCGACTGTCCATGCCAATGATGCCGCGCAGCTTTCGGAACTGCTGGCCGCGCTTGGCAAGAGCGAGAAAGAGGAGATGCGGCTGCAGAAATCGCTCGATATGGCGCAGGCGAAGCTATCGGAAATAACGGAAGCAGCCCGCCTCAGGGACGGTGACAGGGAAGCCGAGCTTGCACGCAGTGTCGCGGAGATGACCGGCTTGCGTTCTGAAATCGAGGACCTTCGATCGCGGCTGGAGGCCGCCTCCAACCAGAACAGCGAAGCCGCCAGCGAGATCGCCAGGCTCAAGGCCCAAGCGAGCGACGCGGTGGCCGAAAGGCAAATTGTCGAGCAAAAATTGTCTGCTCTCATGAAAGAGAGCGAAAACGACAAGATGAACCTTTCCGCAATCAGCGCAAATTTTTCGCAGCTTTCTCTGCAACAGGCATCCGAACAGATACAGTTCGACGTCCAGAGGCAGGAATGCGAGGATCTGCGAGCCGAAGTCGCGTCGCTTCAAGCCCGGGTCAAGGAACTGTTGCCCTATGAGCGGCTCCACAAGGTCACCAACGCCAGACCGCGTGAAGACGGCGTGGTCGAGATCACCGCCGCGGTGGCGGAGAAGGCCCGCGCCGGCAGGCGGCGCCTCCGCCTGCGCGCTGCATCCTAGCTCAGGCGCGGCTGTCTGAATTTCGACTGGTGTGATGCGGACATCCGTCAATGGATGGCGGGTCGAGGGTGAGGCTGGCCTTCCCTGCGTCGGCCTGCAATAGTGCACGCCGGTGAAGCGGAGGGGCTGAGCATGCGGCTGTTCATAAACCGGAATCACCTCCGGTGGAGGATGTTGGCCTTCATCGCAATCATGACGCTTTTGCCGAAGGCGGCGTCGGCCGATACCATCCCACCCGACAGGATCGCCGCCGCTCTGTCGAAGCTCGAATTGCTTGCCGAAGGCGTCGTCGCGGATGGTAGCGTGCCCGGTCTGGCCATCGGCGTCGTGCACGGCGACGAGGTGATCTTCCTCAAGGGGTTCGGGCATCGCGAAGCCGGAAAACCGGAGATCGTCGATGCCGACACGGTCTTCCAGATTGCCTCGCTCTCCAAGCCGGTCTCCGCCACCGTCGTGGCGGCGCTGGTCAGCGACGGGATCGCTTCGTGGGATTCCAAGATCGCCGACCTCGATCCGGCTTTCCGGCTCGCTCAGCCCTATCCGACCAGCGAACTCACGGTCCGCGATCTGTTTGCACACCGCAGCGGGCTTCCCGGCACCGCCGGCGACGACCTCGAGGACATCGGCTATGACCGCGCGGAGATCCTGCGCCGCCTGCGGTTCGTGTCGCCGTCATCCAGCTTTCGCGCGGGCTATTCCTACAGCAATTTCGGACTGACCGAGGGTGCCGTCGCGGCCGCGAAGCCGACAGGCAAATCATGGGAAGAGGTCGCCGAAGAGAAGCTCTACCGTCCGCTTGGAATGGCCTCGACCAGTTCCCGTCATTCGGACTTCATCAAGCACGCCAACCGCGCCGAGCTCCACGCCAAAATCGATGGCGCGTGGACCGCCAAGGTCCAGCGCTATCCGGATGCGCAGGCGCCAGCAGGCGGCGTCAGTTCCACCGCACGCGACCTCTCGCAATGGATGCGCCTTGTGCTCGGCAACGGGGACTACGCCGGCAAGAGACTCATTGCCGCCGATGCGCTGGACCAGACACATATTCCCTTGATGGTTCGCGGCAAGAACCCCGTCTCCGGAGGCGAGGCCTTCTACGGCCTCGGCTGGAATGTCGAATTCGGCCGGCACGGACCGATCTGGGGTCATGCGGGCGCCTTCAGCGCCGGCGCCCGCAGTCTGGTGATGCTCTTTCCCGAGGAGAAGCTTGGCATCGTCGTCATCGCCAACGCCTTTCCGACAGGCGTGCCGGAGGGACTGTCCGACAGCTTCGCCGATCTCGTCTTCGACGGAACGCTGGGAAAGGACAAGGTAAAGGCTTGGAATGATATCTATGCAGGCATGTTCGGCCCGGTGATTGCGGCGGCCAAGGCTACCTATGCCGCGCCGCCCTCTCCAGCAAGTCCGGCGGCGCCGGCCAGCGCCTATGCGGGCCGTTACTTCAACGACTTCATCGGCGATGCTATTGTGTCAGGCGAAGGAGACGCTCTTGTCCTCAAGGTCGGGCCTGCCGGTGCGCGGTCCTATCCACTGAAGCATTTCAACCGCGACCTCTTCGTGACCTTCCCCGATGCCGAGATGCCGGACAGGCCTTCGGCCGTCAGCTTTGCCCTCGGCCCCGACGGCAAGGCGTCGGCCATGACCGTCGAATTTCTCGACGACAATCGTCTCGGCACGCTGCAACGCGTGGGGGATTAGCCGCCGCCGGGCGGGCGATGCTTGCCGGTTCAGGATGCCGGGCCGAACTGGAGCAATTTGAAGCAATCGCCGCTTCCCGACTTCAACTGCGTCAGGAAGCCTTTTGACCGATCGATCCATTCCTGGTGCGACGTGGCATCGGCTTCGATCTCATTGGCCGGTGCAAGCTTGACGAAGTCGCGCCCCTTGCTGAAAAGCCAGCACGCGCGGCCGAGAAACCGCCTGCTGCGCTGGCGCAGGAGGTCGGCATCATAAAACACGTCGAGCACCTCCTGCTTGATCTTCCGCTCCTTTTCGGGCTTGGCGATCGCAACCTCGATAGGCTCGCCGCCGATCGCATCCTGCAGGTCCTTGTAATCAAGGGCCATCTGGGTGGTGGCATATTTGATGTCGCTCTCGTCCCGGACGACGTTGAACCATAGCGTTGGGTTGAGCTCGTTGACGACGAACGATGCTTCGAAATCGCGCGACAGATTCAGGATATCGAACCCCTGAACATCGACGTCGCGCTCGACCAGAAGGATCTGGGAAACCTGCTTGGCGAGCGCCGTTCCGTGGGCGCTGACAGCGGCGTTGTCACCGCCGTGTTCCGGACTGACATAAGCACCACCATCATCCAGCAGCGCGTCGAATTCGCCGAGGGCCTCCACGACAGCGCTGCCGCGGGCAACACGTGCCGCCAGTTTGGCGAGAACCTGCTGGAGCTCCGCTTCGCGTTTGCGCTGGTCCTGATAATTCTGCTGGAAAAAGAAGATGAACAGGGACACGCCAATCCCGATCATGATCACGCCCAGCTGCGAAAAGATGTTGCGATAATATTCCAGCAGCTTTTCACGATGGCGTACGTCGTCGCGCACGCTGTGCGCCACGCGAAGATTGACGATCAGCGAAAGGACCAGCAGCCCGGCACCGACCAGGATAAGGCCGCCGATCAGGAGGTAGCCATGCCGTGAGTTGAAATCCATTCCTTTGCCGCGCTCCCGAAACCCCAGGACAGCGCAGACTAATACCATTCCGCCTCAACACCTACGATCATCCCCACCATCAGTCATGTTCTTACAGCCAGGACTACGCTCGCCATCCGCCTCGTTTCGTAGCGGTCTTCTCGCAGCCGGATTCAGGCCGCGTGCTTGGAACCAATGACGGGCGAGACTGTTCAGCTATGACTTTGATACGGCGCCGACGTGCCCGGCCGGCTGGGCATGCGGCGATCTTGAGGAGTTCTCATCATGAAGATTTCGTCCAGATTTCGTTCAGTCGCGGTTGCCGTCATAACTGCGGCGGCAGTTAGCTTTGCCAGCGTCGCACATGCCGACAGCGGTACGATCCGCTTCGCCATCTACAAGGCGGCCTTCTTCATCGGCGGCGCCGGAGGCGAGGGCACACTGACCTTCCATGGTCGCCGGTATCCCATCTCGGTCGGCGGCATCTCGGGCGGCCTCGCCTTCGGTGCCTCCAAGACCTATTTCAAAGGTACCGTGCGCCACATACGGCGCGCCCGGGATGTGACGGGGGTTTACGGCGCAGCGGGCGGTGGCGGCGCGCTCGGCAAAGGAGCCCAGGTGATCGTCATGACCAATGACAAGGGTGCCCAACTCGAACTCACAGGCAGGCAGGTAGGCCTGCAAGTCAATGCCGATCTCAGCGGTATGAGCATCTCGCTGAAATAAGGACAGTCACTGCATTCGTTATTCCTTGGATGGGCGGGATTTGGCCGCTCCAAACCGCAGCCCATCCATCAGCAGCGACACCAATCGGCGCGAGCGGTCGCGCCAGTCCTTGGTGTCCGGGGCCGAATAGATGCCGCCCAGCGCATGCAGCACGTCGGAGGCATCGACGTCGCTGCGGATCGAGCCGTCGGCGACCGCGGCATCGATCAGCCGCCGCAAGGCGAGCGTCACCCTGCCCGAAACGTCGGAGAACAGGGTGGAGTTGGTCGTGAGCAGGATGCGCAGGCTTGTCGACAGCCCGCGCTTGGTGGCGATGTAGTCGACGAAGCGCTGCATCCATTGTTCAAGCGCCACGTCGGGCGAATGATCGTGGGCGAGTTCGTCGGCCGCCTGGCACAGCCCTTCCACTTCGCGCCGATAAACCACCTCGACCAGATGCTCGCGGGTTGGGAAATGCCGGTAGAGCGTGCCGATGCCGACGCCGGCCTGGCGCGCAATCTCCTCCAGCGAGGCGTCGACGCCATGCGCGGCAAAGGCCTTTGCCGCGACCTCGACCAGCGCGTCGCGGTTGCGCTGCGCGTCGGCGCGCAGCGGTTTTGCAACGGCGGTTTCGGTTTTGTCTCCAGGTATGACGGGCGGCTCCGCGGCCAATTTCTTCTCCAGTGCTGATCCGAAGCATAACCGGATAGGCAGGCCCCGTTTCAAGAACGCAGACTCTTCCACCTTCGTTACGTCTCCGACAAATATAATCGCAAGTAACTATAATCACAGGATCGAGTTTGGGCCGGCGTTCCGGCAGGCGAGGCATCTTGCCCGCCTCCGGTGCACGGCGGGTGACGACGGAGGATATTTCCTCGCGGCCGGCACTCCTCATCTGTTCGGCCGATGCCGTGGGGCAAAAATGAGCCCACGTTGAGCGCGATCCCCTCAGGATCATTGGACTGTCCTGCCCCTACAGACAGTCCAGAGAGCACCACCGGCTTGGGCCGGTGGTGCTTTTTTGTCTCCCGGCATGACGGCTGGCTGCCCGCCCCCAATTTTCTCCAATTTCGATCAATTTCGATCCGGGGCTTGAACAGGGCGGAGCAGGCCCCTAGTTAATAAACGGAGGCGCCTCCGATTTGTGGAGCGCCTTTATCATGTAATCACGGGATCATGTAATCACGGGATCGGGTATGTCACGTCTTTCAACCTCGCAAACCGCGGCCCTCCCGGAGGTCGCATCAAGCCAAGCGGACCCCCGCTGCCCTGCCGGGCATCTCCCCGCAAGGGGAGATTAGCCTTCACCTAGCCATAAGCTGACCTTGCCGCTCGCTGGCCGGGCGCCAGATCATCCCCTCTCGCGTCAAGCAACTGGAGCCAGACGCCCCATGACAAGCAAAACCCGAACTCCGATCCAACTTCAAATCAACGGACATCGACATGAGCTCGAGGCAGAGCCGCGTGTTACCCTGCTCGACGCCTTGCGCGATCATCTCGGCCTGACCGGCACCAAGAAGGGCTGCGACCAAGGCCAGTGCGGCGCCTGCACCGTCCATATCGACGGCCAGCGCGTGCTGGCCTGCCTGACTCTTGCCGC
This sequence comes from Mesorhizobium sp. M0910, assembly GCF_040319465.1. NCBI lineage: Bacteria > Pseudomonadati > Pseudomonadota > Alphaproteobacteria > Hyphomicrobiales > Phyllobacteriaceae > Mesorhizobium > Mesorhizobium sp. M0910. The sequence goes on along the minus strand of NZ_JAMYNZ010000011.1, from coordinate 3,619 downwards.
GCAGGCCGAAGGACGTGCCATCACCACCATCGAAGGGCTTGCCGGGGAGGATGGCGCGCTACATGCGGTGCAGGCCGCCTTCCTCGAACAGGATGCCTTCCAGTGCGGCTATTGCACGCCGGGCCAGATCATGTCGGCGGTCGCCTGCATTCGCGAAGGCCATGCCGGCTCCGATGAGGAGATCCGCGAATACATGGCCGGCAATCTCTGCCGCTGCGGCGCATATCCGCATATCGTCGCCGCCGTGCGCCAGGCAGCCGTGGAGGCCACATCATGAGGGACTTTTCGTATCTCCGTGCCGGCTCGGTCGACGCAGCGCGTGAGGCAGCAGCACTGCCCGGCGCCATGCTGCTCGCCGGCGGCACGACGCTTGTCGATCTCGCCAAATGCGGCGTTGCCGAACCCGAGATCGTGGTCGACATCACCCATCTCACCGGACTGGACACGATCGTGATCGATGACCGGGGCGCCACGGTCGGGGCGCTGGCCAGGATGAGCACCGTGGCCGACCATGCCGGTATCAAGAGCGGGTTCCCTGCCGTCTCAGAGGCGCTGTGGCAGGCGGCATCGGCGCAGCTGCGCAACATGGCGACGATCGGCGGCAATCTGATGCAGCGTACGCGCTGCCCCTATTTCCGCGACCCGGCGAATTTTCCCGCCTGCAACAAGCGCTCGCCCGGCAGCGGCTGCTCGGCTATCGGCGGCGTCACCCGCGGCCATGCCGTGCTCGGGACCAGCGAGGCCTGCATCGCCACCTATCCCGGCGACCTGGCGGTTGCACTCGCCGCTTTCGACGCAATCGTCCATCTCGGTGACCGCCAAATCGCCGTCGATAACTTTTTTCTGCTGCCGGGCAGCACGCCCGACAACGAACATGCGATCGAGCCCGGCGAGATGATCACCGCGATCGGCATTCCCGCTTCGGCCGCCGCCCGCCGCTCGACCTATCTCAAAGTCCGTGACCGCCAGTCCTATGAATTCGCCGCGGCAAGTGCCGTGGTCGGTATCGAGTTCGAGGCCGACGGAAGGACGATCCGCGATCTTCGCGTCGCGCTTGGCGGCGTCGCCACCAAGCCATGGCGCGCCCGCGCCGTCGAAGAGGCGCTGAAAGGCAAAGTGCTCGAGCCGGAGGTCGTCAGGCAAGCCAGCCTGCTCGCCGTCGAGGGCGCCGTCGACCATGGCGCCAACCACCACAAGATCCAACTGGCGCCGCGCGTCGTCACCCGCGCCATCCTAAAAATGGGAGAAACGGCATGACCGTTCACGAGTTGAGAGCAAGACCCGGCGATGCCAAACACGGCGACGCTTCGGACGGTGCCGTCCTCGCCGATCAGGTCGGCGGCCGGCTGTCTCGCGTCGACGGCCCGGCCAAGATCACCGGTGCCGCCAAATATGCCGTCGAGCAGCAGCTCGAGGGACTTACCCATGCGGTGCTGGTCGAGAGCACCATTGCCGCCGGCCGGGTGCGTTCGATCGACACGGCCGCGGCCGAAGCGTCGCCCGGCGTGCTGCTGGTGCTGACGCCTGACAATATCCTGCCGCTGAGAACCGCAACGGACTGGCTGGGCACGCCGCCGCCGGATGTCGCCTATTGCCCGCTGGCGCGCGACATCACCTTCAGCGGCCAGCATGTCGCGGCGGTGGTGGCCGAGAGTTTCGAGCAGGCGGCAGCGGCCGCGGCGCTGGTCAAGATCGCCTATGACGAGGCGCCGGCGATCGTCGACCTCAGCGATCCGAAGGCCGGCGACGGCATCCCGGTCGACGCCATGACCAAGGAATGGGGCGAGGCGGAGACAGCGTTCGCCTCGGCTCCGGTCAGGATCTGCAACGCTTACAACACGCCGCGCGAATACCAGGCGCCGATGGAGCCGCATGGCCTGATCGCAAAGTGGCAGGGCGACCAGCTGACGGTCTGGGAGCCGAGTCAATGGGTCGACGGCATGGCGCGGACCTATGCCGAATGGTTTGGCGTGCCGTTCGAGAATGTGCGCCTTGTCTCGCCCTATATTGGCGGCGGCTTCGGGTCCAAGGCGTTCGCCTATGGCTACGGCGCGGTGGCGGCAGCGGCCGCGAAAATGCTGGGACGGCCGGTGAAGCTGGCGGTCACCAGGCCGCAGACCTTCACCGCCTATGGCGGACGGGCGGCGACGCGCCAGACGGTAGCGCTCGGCGCCGATCGCGACGGCAAAATCCAGTCGATCGTGCATCGCGGCGTCAACGAGACCTCTGTCGACGGCATGTGGGTCGAGCCGCTCGGCTCGGTCACCTCGGTCATGTACGCGACGCCGAATTTCTCGTCGCGGCAGAACGTCGTGCGGGTCAACACGGTGGTGCCGGGGGCATTGCGCGCGCCGGGCGAGAACCCGAGCGCCTTCGGCATCGAAAGCGCCATTGACGAGCTCGCTTACGAGGCCGGCATCGATCCGCTGGAAATCCGGCTCAGGAACTATGCCGAGCAGGACCCGCATGCCAAGAAGCCGTGGTCGACACGGCAGCTGCGTGAGGCCTTCGCCGCCGGCGCCGAAGCCTTTGGCTGGTCGAAGCGGAACCCCCGGCCGCGTTCGATGCGCGACGGCAACCAGCTGATCGGCTGGGGTGTCGCCGCCGGCACCTATCCGGTGCGGCGCGCCTATGGCGAGGCCATGGTGCGCATCCTGGCCGACGGCTCGGTCGAGGTCGAAAGCTCATCGATCGACATGGGGCAAGGCACCTACACGATCCTGGCGCAGACCGCCGCCGAGGTGGTGGGCGTGCCGGCGGAAAACGTCGTCGTCAAGCTTGGCGATTCCCGCTATGCGCGAGCCGGCGTCACCGGCGGTTCGCGGCTGGCCGGGGTGATGACCGGCGCCGTCCACAAGGCGACGAGTGCCGCGCTCGACCAACTGATCGGGCTCGCCATCAGCGATCCGGCTTCGCCGTTCCATGCGCTGCAGGCCAACACGCTCGTCGTCGCCAATGGCCGCATCGCTTCACCGCGCGGCAACGGCCCTGAAGTTTCCATCGCCGAACTGCTCAGGAGCGTCGGGCGCGAGCATATCGAGGCGAAGGGCGACACCATGCCGGCCAATTCGACGGTCGAGGACCGCTACAAGAACTACACCACCATAGCCATGGCGCTGCCACACACCGAGGGCGACTATTCCCGCTACAGCTGGTGCGCGCATTTCATCGAAGTGCGCGTCGACGAGGACTTTGGCACGGTTCGTGTGTCGCGTGTGGTGTCGGCGCTGGATTCGGGCCGGCTCTACAACCCCAAGCTCGCCGAAAGCCAGTGGAAGGGCGGTATCATCATGGGCATCGGCCAGGCGCTGCTCGAGGAAGGCATCGTCGACCGCCGGCATGGGCGCATCGTCAACAACAATCTCGCCGACTATCTCATCGCCACGAATGCCGACATTCCCGATATCGAGGTGATCTCGGTCGGTATTCCCGATCCGCACTCCTCGGTGCTTGGCGGCAAGGGGGTCGGCGAACTGGGCATTGTTGGCGTGGCGCCGGCGATCGCCAACGCGGTGTTCCACGCCACCGGGAAAAGGGTGCGGGACCTGCCGATCACGCTGGAGAAGCTGATTTAAGAGCAGACAGCGAAGCTGCCAATCTCCCCCCTTGTGGGGGAGAT
>NZ_JAMYNZ010000010.1:0-208734 GCF_040319465.1 Mesorhizobium sp. M0910 | reverse complement strand
CCGCGTACACGGCCATGGAAATACGCCTCTCGGGCTGGACGTCGGCACGGGCCGGCTGATCTGGCTCGGCCCGCTGGGGCCTACCCGAACTGACCGGTGCCACAGCTGGGAATTCGATTCATGCGGAAGAACGACCCAGGGCGTGGGACGATGCCGTGGAGGTGGATCTGGAGGTGGATCTGGCGATCCGCACCGGCCTGCGTGGCATACGCGGCGAGGTCTTCCTGCATCGCATCACTGTGGCAGGGGCACCGATTCATGCGCTCAGGTCGCAAAACCCGAACAAAACTTGCGAGTTTTGCGATACTCGTAACCTGAAGCCGTCATCCGCCTCGGTTAACGCCGGATCACGATAATTCCAGCCAGTGCGATGAGAACGATACCGAGCATGGAAGCCGTATCCAGACGTTCCGAGAACAGCACGACGCCCCATAGCACTGCGAAGGCCAGATAGGAAAAGTCCCAGGTCGAGATGATCGAGGATGGTCCCAACTGATAGGCGATGGCCGTGCCGACGCTGCCGATCAGCATGGTCATGCTCAAAAGCCCGATCAGCGCCCATTGGGTCCAGCCCATTGGAATCCACGCGTCCATGAACAGGCTTTGTCCGCCCTCGCTCCCTGCGATCACGGCCGCCAGGCTCGCGCCGCCCGCGAGAACGATCGCTATCAGGTTGAAGATCAGCGCCAAAATGAAGGGGTTTTCGCCACGGCTCTTGGTGCGCGTCAGCACCATCGCCAGAGCGTAGAGAATCGCGGAAACCAGCGGCATCACGGCATGGATGCCAAGATCGCCGGCCTGCGGCTTCAGCATGAGCAGCACACCGATGAAGCCGAGGGCGACTCCGACCCAACCTTGCGCCCCGACAGGTTCCCTGATCCAGAAGGCCGCAAAAAGGGTAATGAACAGCGGGATCGTGTAATAGACCGCCGCCGCCATCGAGAAATCGAGGCGCGGTAGCGAAGCGTAATAGATCAGCAGGCTCGACAGAAGCAGGCTGCTTCGCACGATGGCCCAGCCAGGATGGGCTGGGCGCAACGACACCTGCGGAAAGCGCCATTTCAGGATCGAGATCAACAAGGGCAGCGTGACGCAGGACCGCAGGAAAATGAACTGCGACAGCGGCATCTCCGAGATCGTGACCTTGATGATCGCATCCGCGATGGAAAGCGTCAGGTCAGTGAAAACCATCGTCGCAACGGCGATGCCCACCCTGTCCGCTTTGGGGGCCGTCTGACTGATCGACATTTTCGCGTTCCTTCTTCGGGCGCCCAGGCTAGCGAGCCGAGAACGTTCCAACAATTCTGATTATACGGAAATCTTGTCCGTGTTATTGTACAATGAGCGACGACATGAGAAGGGGTGCGGACTTTGGACAGCGTCGACGACATGATCCTTTTGGCCGAAGTCGCCGAGACGGGCAGCTTTACCCGCGCCGGGGAGCGCATTGGGATGCCCAAATCTACCGTCAGCCAGCGCATCGCCCAGCTAGAGGCCCGTGTGGGACTGCGCCTCCTCAATCGTTCCACCCGGCACGTAAGCCTTACCGGCAGCGGCCAAGTTTATCTCGAATACTGCCACCGCGTCCGCGCAGAGGTTTCGGCCGCGAACATGGCGATGACGAATCTCAAGGAACAACCGCTCGGGACGCTGAAGATCACCTGCCCAGAGGTAACAGCCACCTATTTCATGCCGACCTTCCTCCACGGATTTACCACGCAGTTTGCCCGGATCGCCATCGATCTGATCGCCACAAACCGGCATCTCGACATCATCCGCGAGCGGATTGATTTCGCTTTTCGCGTCGGCACGACCACAGGTCAGGACCTGATCGTGCGGCGTGTCTCTTCGATCAAACGGGTTCTCGTCGCCGCGCCAGCCTATCTGGCGGCTGGCAGTCCTCTTCGGGAACCGACCGATCTCCTGCATCGCCGCTGCCTGGTGCATGATGCGCAGCCCCAATGGGTGTTCTCGTCAGACGACACACCGATCGTCCTACAACCGCCGCCGGCCGCTATCTCGGATTCCATGGGGTTCCTGCTGCAATCCTGCATCGCGGGCAATGGGGTGGCACTCCTTCCCGCTTATGTGTGCCAGCCGTCCGTCGCGGTCGGCCGGCTTGTGGAACTGCTCCCGGGCTGGGAAATTCCACCCTATGAAATGACGCTGATCTTTCCCAACCTGAAGAACCAGTCCAAGGCGCAGGCCGCATTCCGCGACTATGTGAATACCTTCGACTTTTCAGCCTTTGCTATTGGGCGATAGCCGGAACTTGCCGCCTCTGACGGCTTGCTTGTCGTGCAAACGGACTATCTGTCGCAAAAATCTTAAAGTTTGCTACATCACAGGTCTTCGCGACAAAAAGCCATCGGTTTGAAAAATGGTCAATCCTGTGATTATCGTGCCGTATGACTCAGCATGGCCCGATGTTTTTCCTCAGATCAGAGATGAGATCGCGCTCACATCTAGGGAGAACGGCGCTTGAGATTGAGCATATCGGAAGCACTTCGGTCGCCGGTTTAGCCGCAAAGCCCATAATCGACATGGATGTGGTGATTCCAACCGAAGCCGACCTTTCTTTTGCGATCAGTAAGCTCTCGAAAATTGGATATACATATGAGGGTGAGAGGGGAATTGATGGGCGTCACGCCTTTACTCAGCCGAGCAGGTTGCCGGCGCATCACCTCTACGTATGTGCAGCGGCAAATCCAGAACTCGGGCGGCATATAGCTTTTCGCGACTACCTGCGCGCCAATCCCGACGTGGCGAAAACATATGGGCTTCTCAAGAAGCGCCTTGCCGACAGGTTCGGCTCTGGTCGAGAAGGCTACAGCAACGCCAAAACGGCATTTATCGCCGAAGCACTGTCAAAGCGGTCGCGGAACTCCTGACTTTCCGGCCCGGACTACGGGTGGTGCGCTTCGCTTGCGGCAAATCGCGAATCTCGATGCCGAGCACTTCCAGAAATTCCAATATGATCGATTCGACTGCCTCGACAGAGATACCGAACTTGTCGGGCCTCTCGCGAAGCCAAGGGCTGCCCCCAGCACGGCGACCGGAGAGATAATCCGCTTTTGCGCGGCCGGCGAGCGCGTCGGAAACCCGCTGTGCTTCGGTGCTCGTCGGACCGGAGCGCGATGTGGCGCAGGCATCGACAAAGAAGGTCGGGCGGAGTCGAAGCTCCGCCCGGTGGCAGTTAGCCAAGGGCTGCCATCTGGAGATCGGCCGCCTGCCGGTTGACGGTCTGGCCGGGGTTCTCGGTCTGACGTTCATAAGGCTTCCAGCTTTCGCCAACGACGTGCTCGTAGGCGGCCACGGCGCCCTCGGCCGCCATGCGCAGGGCATGCGCCTGAAGGCCCATTTCGGCGGCGAATTCGCGCTTGCGCTGAGCCTTGCTGTCGAAGCCGGCCGGACCGTCAATGTCCTCGTCGCGGGTGTCGTTGGCGAGCTTGGCCGTGGCATCCTTCGCCTCCGTGACGGCCTTCGAGTAGAACTGGCCTGCTCCATAGGCGGAGCCGACATAAGAGCCGACGATCCTCTGCAGGTGGATCTGCATCGCCTTGTCGGAAAGGCCCTCGGAGAGTGTGTCTGCACCATCGAACAGGCTGCGCTCGTGGAATTCACGGATGCCATCACCGTCGAGGACGGGGAGGCCAAAACTTTCCGAGATGAGGGCGGCCTGGTTGCCATCCGGGCAGCAGAGCCGGACCATTTCGAGGGTGGTCCCCTTACGGAGCTGGACGACGCGGGCCTTGGTCTTGGTGGAGCGGGTTGAACTGGACATTGAGCTTTCCTTTCTAGCGATGCCCTTCAGGTGTTCCGGCCTTTGCCGGTCTTCCCTGCGGGTGCGGTCAAAAGGAACCGGCGGAAGCTGTGCTTCAGGGTCCGGAGCCTGCCAGGCGAGCGAGGTTGGCTTGCGGACAAGCGGGGCCAGTTCTTCACTGGCCCTGCGCGGGACGCGGGCCAGCCTTGCCGAGATCGGCGGGTTCCGGCCGCTCCGCGGCGCGATAGCGGCCTTGAAGCGGACAGCCGCCGGTTCAGACCGCAGCAAACCCGCCGGGAAGACCGGCAAGGGATGAATTCGGACATCGGCATGCGAGAGGAATGCAGTGTTCAATTCCCGCCGCGACACGATCCGCCTGCCCGCCAGGCTGCGCGGGGACGATAGTGGTTTGAACTTCGGCTCCTGCCGGTATATGTGACGTGCGCTGGTCCACCGATGCGGATCGATGGCCTGTACCCACGTCGGACTGACAGCGTACTGTATTCAATCCCGAGGCGAGGCAGCAATGACAGGTCAGAACGACGACTACGTCTAGGACGACGTGACCGGGGAATGGCGACCGGCGTCGGAGATGGCTGCCGTTGCAGCTTCTGCCGGGAAAATTGAAGTGCGCGATGCCGCCGGCAATGTGCTCGCCGACGGCGACGCCGTCGTCCTCGTCAAGGATCTCAAGGTCAAGGGTGCCGGCCAGACCCTGAAGCAGGGGACAGTGATCAAGTCGATCCGGCTCACCGACAATCCCGAAGAAATCGATTGTCCGCATGATGCGATCAAGGGGCTGGTGTTGCGAACGGAGTTCGTCCGCAAGCGCTGACCAAGCTGCGGTATCAGGCGCGCATCAGGTCCGTTGGCAGTCTGGCACGCAGCATCTCGGTTGCAGCATCCTGCCTTGCCAGCTTGCGGGAGAGAGCGGCGATCTCGTGCTGCCTGATCGCTGCGAGGTTCGATCGATACCGATCCAGAAGGCTATTGCATCGCCAGATTTTCGGCGTCGGTGGCCGATACGCTGGGGCTTGAGCTGCGGAATAATCGCCGTCATCTGCCTTATGATCTGCCGGTCGATCATTTCGAGCTGGCGCTGTGTTTGGCGCCGTGCCTCCTCCATGCGAAAGAGCTGTGCGCGGCGATCGGGGACAGACACTATGCATTCCTTCCCTGCCAATCCATGAAGCTCGATGGCCCGCCATAGACACGGTGGCGCGCAACATCGATGACGAATCCAAAGCGGCCGACATGGTATTCGTCGGTCGCAACGAGAAAGCGACGTTCCTCCGTGCCCGGTCCGCGCTTGCCGCCAGGGGTCGCGATAACCTCGGTGAAACCGGCCTGGTGCTCGGAACGGATCGCCGACACCAAGACTCAGTCATCGGTATGCTTCTCGAACAACGCCCGCTCGTCCTTTTTCGCAGTTTGGCCGGGTTCGAGCACCCTCTCGCGGATCGCCTCCCACGCGTCCGGGTACCAGTCGCGGATCGTCGTTTCCGCACAAGCCTTCTCGAAGTCCGTGAAGAGCTCGGGGAAAGCCTGGGCGACGGACGCCCAATGGCAGTCCTCTTCATACCAGCCGCCATCGGCACGGAGCATAGGCTGGACTTTGCGATTTCGCTCCGCCGACAGATGGAACCCGCCATGGCCTGCGGTCGAGTGAGCCACGACGCCCTCGGCATAGGCGGTCGCTCCCTGCGACGTTCCCCATGGCGTGTGGGCGCGGGAGTGGATTTCGCGACGTCCGAGAGCCGCGCGCTGCTGCTGGTGGAGGGCGCTCTCCTTGACATGCGCGCGAAACGCCGCCTCGTCGGCAAGCTCACCGGCATGACCGTAGAAATCGCTGCGCGTCCATTCGGCCATGGGCCGACGGATACGCCAGCCCGTGACAAGATAGTGCCGGCCATCGCGGGCTGGAGCCATGGCGAAGCCGTGCTCACCGACAAGGGCAACGCAAAGCCCATCGGCGCTTCGGCCAAAAGTAACTCCCGGAAAACCGGAGGTTTCGACGACATGGGTTTCAGAAGTTCGCGCAGTCATGCTGCCCTCCCCTTTACAGTATCCGCCGCTACGGTGTCGGGCGTGACTTGCTGCAACACGGCGTTCGGATAGCCGTGGCGGGTAAGCCATTCCTCGGCGGCCGTGCGATTGGCGGCAAGATGCACAAGCTCCGCATCGTGGCCGGCGCGGTTGAGAACGAGAACCGTGCCGATGGCGGGCCGCTCCTTGACCGAAAACTTCAGGTCGCTGTTCACCGAAAAACTCTGGTGAACACGCAGGACGATGGTGCCCTGACTGCCATAATCGCCCTTGTGCAGGGTGATCGAGGCAGGCAGCGTGGTATTGCCGACGCGGGCTTCGGCCTGCTTGCGGATCAGACGGCCGCCGCAGTTGCGGTTCTCCCAGGCGGCGAGCTTCTTGCGATGCCGCTCTGGCGGGCGTGGTGATCCATCGGAATAATTCACGATGGAACCGAGTGGAACGAGGTCATAGATCAATTGAGCCGACATGATGGTCTCCGTGTTGCTCATGGTGGAAACAGAACCGCCGCCGGTGAGGTCACCGGCGGCGGGAATGCGAACGGAAGGAAGAAGGCGCGCGCTGTTATTCGGCGGCCTCGCGGAAGCCTTCAGCGTCATCGTCGCCGACATGGTCATGCGCAGGATCGACGATCGCATCGCCGTCGAGCTCGTCCTGGTCCTGCGGCGTGCCGTCGTCCTCGGGCTGTTGCCTGGCCTCAATCATCTTCAGCCAGGAGGTCAGCTTTTCCGGAGTGGGCGCAAACAGCGCCGAGGGGTGGACGAAGCGGCCTTGCTTGAAATGCTCGACCAGGGCCGCGCGGGTGTCCTTGATCTTCTGACGGGGCAGGACGGACGTATCCGCGCAGGCGGCTTCCAATGCCTGCCGCGACAGGCATGACAGGAAGTCCTCCGTCCCCATGTTGGCCAGGAAGTTGTCGGCGGCGATGACGTCGCCAGCGACACGGGCGACAACGCCGCTGTCCGAGCGATTTTCCCTGCACGACAGAACGTCGATCAGCAAGGAGCGCACGGCAGTGCGCAGCGTGTCCATGTCGAACGCGAGCTTGCCCTCCCGGTCGAACAGGCGCGCGGCATGTTCGCCGAGTCGTGCCGCCCCGTAATAGGAGATGTCGCGGGCACCGGATGCCACTGTGACATTCTGGCCGGCGAAGGCGAGAACGAGCAGCGCCATCAGCGTGTCGTCCTCGATCGGTGCGCGCGACAGCGCCTCGTGCAGCGCATCGGTACGCAGATCGCCGATCATCTTCATGCCTTTGCGCGTGACGTCTGGACGCGGCTTTGCCGTAACGACGATATAATCGCCATCGGCCTCAACATCAGCGCCATTCTTGCCGTTGGGCTTGTTCGCCGCCGGCATGCGGTACCCGACCGACTGCACCTTGCCGTCGCGGTCAAGATACATGGCGGTGTGATCGGATTTCGACGGCTTGCCGTACACACGCTCGGCCTTGGCAGGCAGCTTCGGCTCGCCCCACTGATCGGCCTCCACGATCGCCCCCCGCTTGGGCACAGCGTTTGCCATCCACTCCTGCTGCGCGCCAAGAAAGGCCTCGACATCCGTGGTATAGCGGCTGTCCTCGTCGGCCGGAGCGAACAGGTCCTCGACCCAGGCAATGCCGTAGGCCTGAGCGAGATCGTCACCGAAGCTGGCGTCGCGCGCGTACATGCGACGCTTCGTAAGGCCCTGCGCCACGCTCCACCACGACACCTGGGGATCGGTCTTGGAGGGCTTGTGCTTCTTCCAGACCTCCTTCTGTTCATCAAGCGAAGCCGAGGCGATGGTGCGCAACTGCTGCTCGTTGGGCATGTCGCCCTTGGCCATCTGGTCCAACATGGCCGGCAGAACGTTGGCGAGCAGGCGCAGCTTCCTGATCTGGCGGACGGGAAGCGCTAAAGCGACGGCGATCGCTTCCTCGGTCCCGCCGAGCGCGACCAGCCGCTCAATTGCGCGCCATTGGTCGACGGGATTCAGCTGCTCATGCGCCAGCGTCTCGGCCAGCGACCGCATTGCACCACCATGCTTGGCCCTTTCGATCACCAGCACGGCGATCTCTTCGAGACCGGCCGCGATCGCCTGTTTCACCCGGCGATGGCCGGCATCGATGACGTAGCCATTGCCGCCATCCGTCTCCAGCGCGACGACAGGCGGCTGCACGATGCCGACGGCACGGATCGTAGCCAGCAGCAGCGCGTCGGCCTGCGGACTCGACTTCGAGCGTCGCGCCTTGTCAGGGTTATCCTTCAGCGCGCGCGGATCGACAAACTTCAGTTCCATGGAGATGCTCCTTCAAGGGGTTTTCGGACGCCGCTAATCGCTGCGTCCTTCCTCGTCTTCTTCCTGAAGACACTCCCCGGCCCGCGGAGCGGGCGGGCTGGTGCACCCGCGGCCGAGCATCCCTGCCCGGCTGGCCGAGCGGGGCTCTTGGGCCCTGCGCAGGACGACGCGGTCGGGATCGCGAGCGGCGCGGTTGAGGGCCAGCGTCAGCGGCCCGCCCGATCTGCGAGCGGGCTTTATTCTTTCTTCGTTTTCCTTCTTCCTCCCTCCGACGTAGATCTAGAACCGAACCATCCGAGACGGACGCCGCTACGACTTGTGTCGCGGTTTCCGCACTGTGTTGACCAGATATCGGCGCGCCTCCTGCATCGCTTGCACCCGAGCCACCCTGAACCTTTCAGCCAGCGCGTGGACTATCTTCTGGGAAGCGACGATCTGCGGCCGATGGTGCGCGGCATGAATCAGACTCTGCCGCTGCGACGCGACAACGACCGCATGGCCATCGGGACGTCCCGGTAGCAATCCCCCGCAGATAGCGGCGCTCGACCGAAGTGTTTGGTTCAAGCGGTTCGTTACCTGCAAATCAAAGAAGACCGGAGTACGGCATTCGAGCCAGCTGCTCGGAAACACTCCGCCGGGAACGGCGTCGTATATACTCCGTGCAAGGGCGAGCGACGCAGTGAAGGATGGCCTTCCGAAAAGCGCGACAAATCCCGCTTCAGCCGCGTTCCGTCCACGTCCAGATCATGTTGCCGTAGAAGCTTTCGCGAGTGGCACATTCTTCAGGGCGCTGATGCGAATGCTGGAACTCGAGGGCGAGGCCGTGATCCGTCCTCACATCCGCTATATGCCGCTGGCCTCTGGCATCGTGCTGGATGACTTCCTGCCAGGCGGGCGGGAACTGTGCTTTCCAGTTCCGATGCCAAGGCGTTTCTGGCTCCCACCAGGGATCGCAGGTCCGTACGCCACGATGCGCCCCATGTCGGATGCGACGGTCGCAGCATTTCGGTGTCATGGGCTGTTCGCAGCCAGGGCAAGCGCCAGGCAGACCGCGTTCTGCTTCACGCCATTCATTGTTGACCAATGCGTTCCGCATGGATTCTCCACATCGATTCAGGCAACTGCCAAGAAGGCTGCTGCCCGATTGTTCTTGTCGCATTGAAGTCACTGTGCAGCGCTGCCAACATATGCTGGTGCTGTTTCTTCTTATCTTCGGCCTTACGGATTCCCGATCGCCGGCTATCGGGATGACTCGATCGAATATCTGGCGCCATCCTTTGCTCAGACACTTTCAAACTGCCGAACCCCTGCCGCCGGTCAATGCCTGACGCAATGACCGGCAGCCGGTGTCGAGCCTGCTATGCGGCTGAACGCTGATCCTGGCCATCAATCGACGTCGCAAGATCGGTTTCGATCCCCGCAAGCTGCCGGCGCTTCTCAGCCAGTTCACCAGAGAATCCGAACTCGCCGCCCTGACGCGAGCGATAGGAGGTGAGCCTGAGCTCGGCATCCTCAAGACGCTGGCGGTATTGTACCTGCTCGCTCTCGAAGCCGGCCAAGGCATGCTCGAGCCGGGCGATGGCGCCAAGCGGCGCGGTCGTGACAGGGAGCTCGATTTCATGATCGGCGCTGGTGCGCATCAGCATGGTGGCATAGCGGTAGCCGTCCTTGCCGAAACGCTCGCCGGAATATCCGATATCGAACCCACCGATGGAGGCGATGGTGGTTTCACCTTCTTGCCTGTGCTGCACGAGGGTCAGGATTTCCTTCATCAGCGCACGGCCGGCGAGTTTGCGCTCCGTGAACGCGTCGCCTCTGACCACCATGCTGAACCCATCGCCGGTCGTCGGCACGAGGCGCTCGAAATCCTTGCCGACCTCGCCGATGCGCCGGGTCGAGTATTCGATATCGCGCTGGGCATCGCGGATCTGCCGTCGAACGGCGTGCTCATCATCAATGTGGGCCGCGCGCAGGCGCTCCAGACGGGCAATGTCCGCCTCCAGACCCGCCTTCTGCATCAGACGCGGATCGCCCGAGGCGATCGCCTTGGCCATCGTTAACTGGTTGGCCTGCCCCTCACCCATATCCTCCAACCGCCGAATGGACGTGTCTCCGGAGAGGGCTGCCGCGATGAACCGGGCCTTGCGCTCGTTGTTCTGCCACATCTGGGCGTCCATCGATCCTTCCGTGGCGTAGGCGAAGATATCGATGAAATCGTGCTGGTTGCCCTGCCGCAGGATGCGACCTTCACGCTGCTCGATCTGGGAAGGAAGCCACGGCACGTCGAGATGATGCAGCGCCTTGAGGCGGAGCTGCGCGTTGACGCCGGTGCCCATCGTATCGGAAGAGCCGATCAGGAACCGGATTTTTCCTGCGCGCACATCACCGAACAGGCGCTGCTTGGCCTCCGACTTCTTGGAGTCCTGCATGAAGGCAATTTCGGATGCCGGAACGCCCCTGCGGATCAGTTCATCCCTGATCCAACGATAAGCTGAGAAGCCTCTGGCTTGCTCCACGCTGATCGTACCGAGATCGGAGAAGATCATCTGCGCTGCGCCCGGGAGCTCGAACGGCTTGCCGTCGGCGCGGACATAGCTGCTTTGCGCTGTTTCTTGCCAGATACGGAAGGCATTACCGATCAGGTCGTTGAGCTTGTTGTCCGGCTCATTGTCATTGTCCGGATCGACCAGGCGCAGGTCGATAGCAGCGTGCCGGCCATCGGTGATAACCGAGAGAAGGATGTCGTCACCAGGTTCTGCCGGACGGTCGCGTTCCTCGATGGCCCTGATGCGGGCGTCGAGCACCAGCTGGTAGCGCTTGAAGGCCGCGGACGGCTTGGCGGTGATGATCTGACGCGCGCCGGTCGAAAGCGCCGGCACCTTCACATATTCCCGAAGGTCTTGCGGCATCACCACATCCGCGAAGGAGCGGAACATTGCGATCAGCTCCGGCACGTTGATGAAGGTGGCGAAGCGCGTCACCGGCTTGTATTTTCCGGATGGCTGCAATTCGAGTTCAGTCGTGACGTCGCCAAAGGTCGAAGCCCAGGCGTCGAATTCGTGCAGGCCGCGCTGAAGCAGCGCCTCGTAACCGAGATAGCGCTGCACCGAGAACATCTCGCCAAGCGTGTTGGTGATCGGTGTGCCCGAGGCCAGCACGAGCGACCGGCCCGGATTCTTCGTCTCCACGAACCGGGATTTGACATAAAGGTCCCAGGCCCGCTGCGAGCCGTTCGGATCGACGCCCTTGAGCGTGGACATGTTGGTGGCGAAGCTGAGCTTCCTGAACTCCTGGGCTTCATCGACGATGATCTGGTCGACGCCGATCTCGGAGATGGTGAGCAGGGCATCCTTGCGGGTCGCGAGCGCCTCCAGCCGTTCCCTGAGCCCCTCCTTCAGCCGCTCGAGACGCTTGCGCGAGACGCGGTCGTCGCTCTCGACCTTGGTCAGCAGCGTCTCGTAAAGTTCCAGTTCTTGCCTGATCATCTGTTGCTCGAATGCCGACGGCACGCCGATGAAGCGGAAGGCGCTGTGGGTGATGATGATCGCATCCCAGGTGGCGGTGGCCGCACGCGACAGGAAGCGATGTCGCTTGGCTAAAGAAAAATTCGTCTCGTCGGCCACCAGGATTCGCGCGGTCGGATAGAGCGCCAGAAATTCGCGGGCCGCCTGCGCAAGGCAATGGCCGGGGACCACCAACATGGCCTTCGCGATCAGGCCAAGCCGGTGCTGCTCCATGACGGCCGCGGCAATCGTCATGGTCTTGCCGGCGCCGACGGCATGGGCGAGGTAGGTCGAGCCGGCCGACACGATGCGCCAGATGCCGCGCTTCTGGTGCCCATACAGAGAAAAGGCGCCTGAGGGGCCTGGAAGCTGCAGGTGATCCCCGTTGAATTTTCGGGGCGCGATGTTGTTGAAGCGGTCATTATAAATCCGCGCCAGCCGGTCGGTCCGGTCGGGATCGGACCAGATCCAGTTCTGGAAAGCGGTCTTGATCTTCTGCAGCTTTTCCTTGGCGGCTTCCGTATCCACAACATTGAGCGCGCGCTTTTCGGCATGGCCCTCCTTCAACGTATCGAAGATCTGCGGCACCCGGCTGTTCAGCGCGTCGGCTAGGAGCTCGCCGGCATGACGGCGGTCGGTGCCCCATTCGGACGTGCCGGCCGCCATCCATCCCAATTGACGCGCCTCTACCGTCCACGATGCCAGCTCCGGCATATGATCGATCCTGATCTCGGCGCCAATGGTCTCCTTGACGAAGGCGGCAACATCGGCGGCAGGGATCCATGGTGCGCCAAGACGCGCGGTAATGTCGGAAGGCCGAAGATCGGCCGGCTGAACCTCGACCAGGGCACGGACATTGCGCTCGAAGACGGGGTCGAGTGCGGCAGCGGCTTTTGCAGCCTTGAGCTTGTCGCGGACCTGGCCGGAGAGATAGGCGTCGGCCGTTTGCCAGGAACCGGTCTCGGGATCACGGTAGATGGCGTCGCCGAGTTCGGCGATGACTGCTTCGGCATCGGCGTGCAGCAGCTCGGCGATGTGATCGACGTCGACATGGCCGCGTTCGTTGAGCACGACGACAAGCGCATCGGCAGCACTTGTGATGATCGGTGCTGCGGGCGGCGCGATGACGCGCTCGGTGAAAATCGGGCCCGGCCGGGCGGTATTGGTTTCGAGATCATAGTCCTCGATGGAGGCGACCAGCCAGCAATCGGGATCGTCAAGGAAGGGCTGCAGGTTCGGCCGGCGATGCACTTCGCGGACCTCGCCGGTCTCGGCGTCCTCGCTGGTGGAAACGACGGTCGTGTTGATGGGGCCGAAGGCGCGCACAAAATTCGACCAGGCGATGCGCAGGCTGACTTGGGCCGGCTTCCAGGGCCGGTCGAACTCCTGGGCCTTCAGGACTTCACGTACGGCATCACGGATGGGGATCAACTTACGGATCATACGCGCGTGCTTTTCCGGCACGCCTTCGCTCGCCCGGCCTTTGCGTATGGTGATGGTGACAGCGGCGCCATCGATCATCTGCGCGAGGGCGGTATTTTTCGCGACGAAGAAACTGCCCTCGCGCACGCCGGCGCCTTCCGGCAGGGCATCGACGACATTGACACTGTCCTCGGCGTTATGACCAATCTCGTCCGGATCACCGTCATAAATGGCTTCCGGAAGCAGGTAGATCGCTGCGGTGAGCGCCCGCTCCAGATCGACGCCGCGATGGGGCAGGCAGGAATAGGCCTCGCCGTAAGGCCCCGGGATGGTGGCATGCGTGCCGAGCACGAAATCCGGGTGGCGCGCGAACCAGCGGTTCACGCGGATGGCGCCCTCATCGGGCGTCGCGGCCCGAATTTCTTCGGTGTCGAGCCATGACAGGTCGCCCTCTGGCTCGCCGATCTTGCGCTTGCGGAAGAACAGGATGTCGACCACGACATCCGTGCCGGCGTCGGCCCGGAAACTGCCCTCTGGCAGGCGGATCGCGGCAATCAGGTCGGCGGTCTTCGCGATATGCTCGCGCGCAGTGCTGTCGGCCTTATCAAAAGTGCCGCAGCTGGTGACGAAGGCGGCAAGAGCCCCCGGCTTCAGCAGATCGACGGAGCGCGCGAGACTGAGCCCCGACGAAAGCGCGGTATTGCCAAAGAGGTCGAATGTGAAGGGGTCGTTATGAGCCATGGAAAATCTCCTTGGATTTGAGGGCGAGCACGATCGCGCGGACGGCGTTGGCGTCCGAGTGAAACGGCTGGCAGGTTTGCTGGGGTTAGCGGGCGATCAGCGAGAGCGAGACTTCGGTCTCGGTGAGCTGCACGTTGAGATGCGTGCAGCGAAGGTTGCGATCGAACAGCGGGATCAGTTGCTCGGCGTCGATGAATTCGATGCCGTCGTCACCACCGAAATGGCGCTGCTTGTAGTGAAACCAGTCGGGGTTACCGATCGGGTGGCACTCTTCGGAATAGAGGACGAGCGGGCGCTCGCCGTGTGCGAGTTTTCCGTTCGACAATAGATAGACACCTTGGTCTCCGACCAGCCAGAGGCCGGGGATCTCGCCCTCGCCGGGCTTGAGGCCATAATAGGGATTGCGGAAACCGCCGTTTTTGGCGGCATCGGTTTTTCCGCGCTCGATGACCTTGCGAACTGCGAGAATGGGAAAAGTGAACATCGCATTCCCCTCACGCGGCAACGGCCAGGGGGAGGTGGCGCAGATGCACCGGCAGCTTCGCCGCGATCTCATCATCGGTGAGCTCGTCGAGCAGCTTCAGCATGGCGCCCTGCCGCCCGCCATAACAGAGTACCGTGCGCTTGCCTCGATGCTGCGGCAGCCAGCGGTCGCCGGCATAGCCACCGTACTCGTCGTGCGTGGCGCTCCAGATATGCTCCAGCCGCTCTTCGCGCGTCATAGCCTTCACCGGCCAGGTCTCGCGCTCGACGATGGCATCGCGCATTTCGGCAGGCGATCGCGCCACATTCAGATCGCAATAGGCATGGAAATAACGCGTTCTGCCGTCGATGCGCAGCGTGTAGAAGACGCTGGTGATGCTGTCGGTAAGGAACTCGCGCAGCGCGAACATCTCGCCGCGCATCCAGAGCGGTGGCAGGATCTCCAGCATGTAGTCGTGCTCGACGGGGCCGACTTCAAACCACTCGCCGCTATAAAGAACTCCGGCATCGACATGCTCCCGGATCGGGCGCTGCGCATGGCGGTCGAACAAACGGCACATCTGCCGGCGGTCGGCAATGCCCTGGTAGACTTTACGGGTGGGAAAAAAGGGGTTCATCGGCGGGCTCCTTCAGTCTCGTCGGGCCTGAGCGCGCAGCATCCTCGTGGATGCCCATCATCTTCAGCCCTTCATGACCCCTCTCCTGCGGCCGCCTCACCGTCCGGGCGGGTCAAGGGCCGGCGCAGCCGGGCGAAGCTTCACCCTTGCACGCGACCGGCGGGCATGCGGCAGCCGGGTTTCCTTTTCTTTTCTCGCTTCTTGCCTCCCCAATTTGGCGGTGCGAAACCGGCTGTCATGCCGCGTGGCGCATCCTTTCAAGCTAGCATGGCCATGGCAAAGCGCGGGCTGATCTTCAATTCTGCGCTGCGGTTGAGTGATCGGCGCCGTCAGGCGGATGCCGCGTCCTGCAGCATCGCGTTCCAGTCTTGGGCGCGCGGCTTCAGCCGCTCAAAGTCACAGGCGAGCTCGCCGGCAAGCTCACGCAGCCTCGACACGAATGCCTCGCCCTGCGGGTTGGCGTCGGTGGCCGCTACAAGCCGCGTGTTCGGCCTTCCTCCCAACAGGCGAAGAGCCGTGTCCGTCGTCGGCGACCAACCGCCGCAGGTGCTGGCATACAGCGTGTCGCGCCGGATCCGTTCGATCGCGGCCAGGCTCATGGCGTCGATCGCCGCTTCGGTGACGCAGATGCGGGTGGCTTCCACCGTCCCGAACCGGAACAACACCTTGCCGCCTCCGGCCGCAAAACCACGCCATTGCGGGCCGCGCTCCTCCCAGCCAGTGACGAGACCGGCCGCGTCGCTGTGGGCGGCCCACAGGCTGCCGCGCGGGCCTTCCCTCAGAATGTTCTGAGCGATCCCGGTCCGGATGACCTGTTCGGGAATGTGCCGTTCATCGCGCAGATAGCGCCAGGTCGCCGACCCGCGCCACGGCTTGCGTCGCGCCTCCCATCGCTTCGGAATGGGCTGGACGGGTTCGGTCTCCCGTGACTGCCGTTTCCATTCGGGCTCGCTCAGCACAAATCGCACAAGCGACGCTACCTGCACGAGCGCTTCCAGGAAATCGCCGCCGTCCAGATGCTGCACCAGCGAATAGACATCACCCTTTGCATCCGACAACGGGTCGAACCATCCCTTGCCGTCATGGATGACGATGATGATATCGTCGCCGCGACGGTATTTGACCGCTTTGCGAGTGCTTTCCTTGAGGTCGACCGTGAAGCCGCCGGTCTCCAGCACCGCCGCACACCCGACCCGGCCGCGCAGCTCTTCTATACCCGTCTTTCCATTCTTCTCTCCCGGCAGCCTTCCGGCCGTCCCTTTCTCCAAGTCAATTTCTTCCACACAATTCGCGGAACACTCCGCGACCGCCGCGAAGAGCAAAGGGCGCAAGGGCGCGGCTTCCGCCGCGGCGCAGCCTCCCTTGCGGCCTGCCGCTCGCAAGCGGCACGCCGTGGCAGAGGGCCGGTTCAATGAACCGGCCGACCTCCTGTGTATGGGCAGTATTCGGCGATCGCGTCGACTTCGTCGCCGTCGAGGTCGTCGGCAGGAAGAACGCCCTATTCGTTGTCATCGACCTTGAACAGGATGACCGGCGTCATCAATGCGAGCGAGATTCCAGGCGTGGCTCTGAGCGAGACTGAGTTCGTGCGACATTTGTTTGGCTCCTTGGTCGCGGAGACCATTCCCCGCTCGACAGGCGCCCGTCGGGTCCAGCCGGGACCGCGATCATCGCGATGGCGAAGCCATGGGCGACGGCACGCTTTGCGTAGTCCGACCCCGCAGCGGGTTGATCGGCAAGATCCGGGCTGGAACAAGGGAATTAAGCCGACAGAGCGGGAAATGGGCTCTGCACAGGAGCCAGCTCACTTGGCACGAAACCTCGCGGATTCATGCCTGCGGCACTTGCGGCTGACTTATGCCGGCTTCGTCAAGGTCTGGGCGAAAAAATCGTTCTTCTTGTACCGACGATGCAGCCACGATAGCGGCGTCCGCCGCGCCACGCATCTGACATCGGACCAGTATCGGCAGAAGTGGAACCTGCCTCCGACTATCCGATGATGGCGCCGAACAATTCGACGTCGCGCTCGTCCTGGCGAAGACGATGGAGCTTGGTCGAAAAACCAGCCGCTTTCGAAGCTGCGCCGCCTCCTGCGGCCAACCGGAAGATCGGGTTGAAGTTCAGCTGAAAGCACGCCAAAGGGTGAAGGCAGGCAGCATTCAGAGACCCGCCGGATCGATTGACCAGTTCGCGACCTCGCGATCGATCACACGCCACTGTTCGGCCAGATCAGCGATGTCCGCCTGTTGTACAACCGGCTGATCGAGGCCTTGGAACTGGTCTCCGATATATGTTGTAAGGCCCGTGCCGCCTTCATTTGCAAACCAGACCCCGGTCAGGTCGGCAACTTCCTTCAGCTGCTTAAGGGTCTTTTGCGCATCGCGTACGTCAAAATCGTCGAGCAGCTTGTTAAGGCGGCTCTCCTTGTTGCCGGCATGGCTACGTGTGTGCTGACATGCACCGCGATTGCATCCAGGGCTGCTAGGCGGGCCTCGATCCGGGTGAAGATCGCAGGATCGACGAGATCATCGGGACTACGTGCCAAGTGGGATACACCGCTTAGGGTATCGAAATGACGGTGCGCGGCTTCGCTCTTCATGAGTTCAGGATCGCCCCAGATGACCCCTCCCTTCGCCGCGGTGAGTTTCTCATGCTGTTCCCGGCGTAGTCGATCGAGATCGTAGTGAGCATCCAGCACCTTCTCGACGTAGATCCTCCGGGTGAGCCATTCGCGGCTTGTCTCCACGTCCTTTACGACAGAGCGGATCGAATACACGCCCTTTGGGCCGTTGAGGGGCGCTTTGTCCAGAAGCCGTCTTGTGCCTAGAAGCAGGCTCGACCAGTAACCCTCTGATATAAGGTTGAACAGCATTTGGTTGAGTGGCGACGCGCCTCGCGCCTTTCGTTTGCGAGCCGCACGATCCTTACCGTCGTCCGGAAAGCAGCGTAGTTCCAGAGGAGATCCTGAATGGTTTTGTGGATGCCGGTCGTGTCGTCGCGAAATGCTTCACGCCAGCGAGATATGCGTTCGATCTGCTGTGCCGATCTCTGCATCGATTGACCTCGATCATGTCAATAAACTTCGCAGCATGTACTCTGATTTGGCGCAATGACGTGCAGGTTTTCGCGTATTTCACCATGCAATCAGGCGAGCTGCCGTTGCCGACGCGCGGCGGTGGGATAGAAGATGGCGATTATCAGGGGTGTTGGACCAATCCCCCTGATCACGACCGTCGATGATGGCGCGCTTTGAAAGCGGCGCTCCAGCTATAACGATAACTTCGGGCCTCGTCTCAAGTAAGCTTGCATGATACCCAAAAATGAAACACCAGGTGAGGACTGGCCTGACCTGGTGCACATAAATCGGTGTCGACGGCGCTTGGCAAGCCAGTGGGGCCAGTTCGACTGCTTGGGGGAGTTATCTTCGTTTCATGGCGGAAAGTCAAGTTCCTTATCTGTACTCGCAACCCACGATGCAGGCGATCAGGGCCTCCATCTCTGAGCCACGGTTTGCCACCTACCTATCCAAGGGCGGCAACCACGAAGAGTATGCGTTGGCGCTGTATCTTTACAACGCCCGCGTCGCGAAGGCGTTCCTGTATCCTATCAACGTGGCGGAAGTCACGCTTCGCAATGCCGTCGATGAGATCCTCGTCAGTAAGTTTCAGCAGAACTGGCATCAGAATGCCGCCTTCCGGGATCATACTTTGACGCCGGAGGGTCTATGGACTCTAGACAAGGCCATTCAACGGGCGGGACAGAACGCTTCCCGAGATCAGATTGTCGCAACGCTTACATTCGATTTCTGGTCGAATCTCTTTCGATCTGAGTATGGCGCACTCTGGCGCACGACCGTCAACTTGGCCTTCCCCCATCTGCAGCATGGGGAAAGCCGGCAGGATATCCAGAACCTCGTAAGGCCAATCAACACGTTCCGGAATCGAGTTGCTCATCACGAGCCAATTCTGGACATGAACATCACGGATATCTATGCAAAGATCGTTCGACTGACCGAGTTGCGCTGCAAAGAGACCGCAGAGTGGATGAGGCATCACTCCACGCTGAGCGCGGTCGTCAGAACCCGACCGCGCCGGGACGGTACTGCGGCAAATAATCTCGCTGCGAAGCTCGACAAAGCGTTCTTGAGCGTAACTCCCGACACCGCCTTGAACGATGTGATCGGGCTTGTCGATGAGAAGCATCAGGCGATCGTATGTGTGGATAAGGCTGGCAGGCCAACAGGTGCCTTCACGTCCGTTGATGTGACACGTTATATTGCTACCCGGGCGAAGGAACTCGACGGGTTAATTGCGCTTACCGAACACAAGGTTTCTCATCTCATCGAAAGCATCGACATCGGCGCGCGTTGGGCCTCCATGGATGAAGCTGCACCGGTAGGGTTGGCGGTGAAGGAGCTGCAGAAGCCGCGTATCCAGGTCCTTGTAGGCATCGATGTGGAGTCTGGAAAGGCGACCGGAGTAATACTGCGCGCCCATCGTCGGTACTGATCAAGTTAGGGAAATGCCGGATTTCAGCGAGCGATGCGATGATTATTGCCGCGGTATGCTGCGAATGTTTTTGGCCCGAATGGCTGTCGCTGCCTCAGCCGCAAGCTTCGCCATGAAACGTCGCGTGAACTGGCCTACCGGAACGGTGGACTCCAAAAGCCCATGAGGCGTCCACGATGGCCCAGGCCGCGTATAGAGTTTCACCCTCTTCGCCTCAGGCTCCGGGATCTCGACGCCGGTCAGGTCCCGGAGCGTTACTCATCGTGAAAAAGCAGAGGCCGCGTGCGGCCGTTCTTGCCTGCGACGATTACCATCACGCAAGTCGGCCGAGGCTTTCGGCCACTCTCTTCACCGCGATCGAATTCTCGCGCCCACAGGTAGGAATAGAAAATGACCTGGTCGTGTTCAGGCTCGGTCATTCTCCGCTATCCATCAAGGTGACGGCCGTCTAGGCCAGCGAGAATTTCATCGCGCTCGGCTCCCTTGAGATCTTCGACACGATACGCTCAATTTGCGCTTCGTCCCGACAATCGATCGAACTACTCGGCGGTTAGGAGCACAAATTTGCGCTTGCCGCGCTTTGTGATCTCGACAGGCCCTCGGTATGCCGCCTCGACCACCTCGCCGGATTTGTTGCCGAGGTCGGTTAGCGTAAAGCTGGTCATCCTGGTCTCCATCTTCACCCCTAAAACAGGCGAAATAGCTGTTTTTGGCAATATGGCTAAATTACCTGCTTCACGAAGTACCTTCCCGATCAAATAACGCCTCGCTTGGTAGCTGTCCCTTGAGGCGCTCGCGAGTGAGCTCGAGGAGCGCACAGGCTATCTCGTCCTCGGTCCAGCCGGATTCCGCTGCGCGCTCAAACAATTGCTGGAGGGCCGGTCCCAAGGCGAGCTGGCACTGAAGGCCGCGGTCCGGATGGTCGACCGGGCAGCTTGGTTGCACGATCGGCGGGGCCCGTGGTTTTGACAGGAGAAATCTGCAAGCGATCTTCGGCGCGTTACCCATCTTCCACGGGACAGGCTGGGTCGCCTCGTGCCTGTGGGTCAGTTTGGCGACATGGCGGCGGACATAGCGTTCGTCGTCGTGGATTGTGATCCGTCCATATGCATGTGCGACGAGGTAGTTCCAGGTCGGCACCTGCTTGTGGAACTCCTGCTTGCTCGGATACCACTGCGGTGAAATGTAGGCGTCGGCGGCGCGGAACACCACGAGCACCTCATGGGCGGTCGTCAGGTCCTGCCAAACTGGATTGTTGCGCGCGACGTGGCAGCGAAGGGTACCGTTTTCTCCCTGTGACGTGTCGAGTTCGAAGGGATGTGATTGGCGTCGAGACCGCTCCGGCCATGGGTTATCAGCATGCCAAGTGCACTGTTCTCGATCAGTTCGTAGCGGACTTCTCGGCTCGGTTCATCGAAATGCGCGGGTACATACATGACAGGTTCCTTCACTGGCCGCCGGGTTCGCTATTCACCGGTTGACATCCGATGGCAAGCGTTCCAACGCGGCGGCGATCTGGCGCTTCGCTGCTGAGGGCAGAGGCAGGATGGGACGCGGGGGGTCGGCACGGCAAATGTCGAGCAATTCGGCAAGTGCATGGACGACGCGAAGGCTCGAGAACTCCTTGAAGAGGCTCCAGAGCGGCGCAAGCGTGGCATCGATCCGTCGCGCTTCGGCCGCATCGCCCTGTTGCGCCGCCGTGACGATCTTCACGCAGACCTCGGGCAGGATGCCGGCGAGGACGCTGTACCATGTGTCGGCGCCGGCGATCATGGCCTCTGCGGCGTTCCAGTCGCCGCTGTAGCCGATCGAGAACCCTTCCGGCACAGTGCGCCTCTGGTCGGCCAGATGGCTCTTGATCGCATCGCCCTTGTCTGTCGGATTCTTGATAGCGACAATCCCACCCACCTTTGCCAGGCGGCTGACGAGTGCTGGGGTGAAATGGAAATGCGTCGTTCCTGGATTGTCGTAGACGACGATCGGCAGGCCACTTTCGCGCGCCACAGTGGAGAAATGTTCGAACACCTCGTCCTCAGTAAGCGGGGTGTAGGAGGCGGCCGCAAGCAGCCCCGCGGCAGCTCCAAGGGCCTTGGCGTCCTGCGCGAATCTCACTGCTTCATCGGTGCGCAGCGCGCCCACACCCACCACGACCGGCATTCGCCCGGCGATTTCGTCCAAGGTCTCGGCGAGCGTCCGTCGCCGTTCCTCGCGCGACAGATACATATAGGTGCCGGTGCTGCCGAGAAGACCGATGGAGTCGACCTGAGCGGCGCCAAGCCGAGCAATCAGCCTGCGCAGAGCAACGGTATCGACGCGGCCGTCACGATCGGCGGGCGTGATGGGAAACGCGGAAAGACCGCTCAGGAATGCCATGGCAAGGCTCCAGGTTTGTGCGTGAGCGCAGGACTGGCCGGACGACAGGTCATCACAAGGCGTCCAGAGCCCGCCGCAGGTCGGCGATTAGGTCATCGACGTCTTCAAGACCCACCGAGAGACGCATGAGGTCCTCGCCGACTCCATCGGCCAGATGCGCATCCTTGCGGATCGGCTGACGAGCACGGGTCAGGCTTGCCGGATGATAGATGAGACTGTCGGCATCGCCGAGGCTGACAGCCCGGGTGATCAGGTTGAGCCGGTCCATCATCCGCCGCGCGCCCTCGAACCCAGCGTGGAGGCCAAAGGCCAACATGCCCGACCCTTGGGACATCTGCTTTCGCGCCGTCACCTGATCAGGGTGCGAGTCGAGGAAGGGATAACTTACCCATGCCACCGCCGGGTGCGCCTCGAGCGCCTGAGCCACCGCAAGGGCAGTGGCGCTGTGCCGTTCCATGCGCAGCGTGAGCGTCTTCAGACCGCGCAGGATCAGGAAGGCTGACATGGGCGAGAGCGCTGCGCCGGTGATGTAGCGCAGGCCCGTTTCGTGCAGCGTGCGGAGCGTTTGCGCGTCGCCGAGAATCGCCCCGCCAAGCGCATCGCCGTGCCCATTGATGTATTTGGTCAGCGAGTGGAGCACGAGGTCTGCCCCATGTTCGAGCGGCCGCTGGAGCGCGGGGGAGGCGAAGGTGCTGTCGACTGCAACCTTTACACCGCGCGCGTGGGCGCGCTCGGCAATGGCTCGGTGATCGCGGCATCGAGATTGTGAGGATCGGACAGGTCGACCGCGACGACCTTGATGCCGAAGCGGGGGACCGCCTGTTCGACCATGGCAAGCGTGTTCGCATAAAGCGTCCTGTGGACGATGAGTTCATCGCCTTGGGACAGGAGCGACAGGATCAGCGTCCCGAAAGCCGCCATCCCCGAGGCAACGACCAGACCTGCCTCGGCTCCTTCCAGATTGGCGAGCCGTTGCTCGAGGATCTCCGTCGTCGGATTGTATTCGCGCGCATAGAGCCTTCCGCCAAGGGCGGCGGCGGCCTCGTTCGCTGCCACGCTTTCGAATCCATAGGTCGAGGTCAAGAAGACTGGCGGCTGAACGGCATCGGAAAAGCCGGCCGGATCGTAGCCATGATGGATCGCCCGAGTGGCGAATGCGGGACCGGTGTCGTTGAGCGACCGCGTGAGAGCATCCGTTTCGGATTGATAGGAGCGGGTCATTCGGCCTCTAAGATCTTTCTTGGGTTTCCGAAAGATTGACGGCAAACTGGCCAATGTGAAATATCCAGTTAGCAATGAATGAAATGGTCCAGTCTTCAAGTGCCGGTTCTGCAGGTCGCTCGCACGCGATGGGTGCACGCCAGATCTACGAGGCTCTTCGCGAGCAAATCCTCGGCGGCGTCTATGAAACCGGTAGTCAGCTGCCGTCCTCCCGCGGCCTGGCAAGTGACCTTGGGGTTTCGCGAACGACGGTGACGGTCGCCTATGACCAACTGACCGCGGAAGGTTTCATCGAAGTCCGTCAAGGCGCACGACCTCGCGTTGCATCCTCGCTGATCGGTCCTGAGACGAGCCGCACCGTCGCGAAACGAGTCGGCCCGGTTCATCTGTCCGCCTATGGCGAACGACTGCGCGTTACGCCGCCCTGGCCGGATTATCTGCCGACTGGACTGAAGGTCGATTTCCGCTATGGCGACCTGGCGCCATCAGACTTCCCCGCATTGGTCTGGAAACGTGCGATGAACGAGGCGATGGGGCAGCGCCCGTTGCGTCTTGCCTATGACGACCCTCGCGGCTCGCGCCGGCTGCGCCAGGCGCTCCAGGGCTATCTCTGGCGCGCCCGAACCCTGAGCTGCGACCTCGAGCAGATCATCATCGTCAACGGTTCGCAGCAGGGCCTCGATCTGTGCGCTCGCCTGCTTCTTGATCGCGCCGACCGCTTCGTCATCGAGGACCCGTGCTACAGGATGGCGCGTCAGGTCTTTGCCAGTACGGGTGCCTTGCCCATCCCGGTCACCGTCGACGAGGACGGGATGAAGACGGAGTTGCTGGCGGGGATCGGGGCACGACTGGCCTATGTCACGCCATCGCATCAGTTTCCGCTGGGCGGCGTCATGCCGATCGCGCGCCGCCATCAGCTTCTGGAATGGGCGCGGCACAACAACGCCTATGTGATCGAGGACGACTACGACAGCGAATATCGCTACGACATCAATCCGGTCCCTCCGCTGCACAGTCTCGAGGACCACGGGGCTGTCATCTACCTCGGCACGATCTCCAAAACGCTCTCGCCGATGCTGCGTATCGGCTATCTCGTCGTCCCGACGGAATTGCAGGAGGTCTTCGCTACCGCCAAACAATTCGCGGACCGGCATTCGCCGGTGGCTGAACAGGAGGCTCTGGCCTCTTTGATCGAGAGTGGCGGCTACGAAAGCCATGTGCGGCGCGTGCGCAGGCTGAACGGCGAGCGTCGGGGGACGTTGCTGGGCGCCTTGCGGCGCAGCTTCGGAGATCGCATCGCTGTCCAGGGAGCAGAGGCCGGTCTGCACGTCGTCGTTTGGTTCGACGAACTGCCGCGATCGCGGGAAACGACCCTGGTCGAAGCCGCCCGAGGCGCGGGCCTGGGGCTACACCTGATCTCGCCCCTTTACGAGCGGCAGTCGGACGAAGGCCACATCGATCGCATGGGGCTTGTCATGGGCTATGCCGCCTTGAGCATTCGGCAGATCGAGAAGGGCGTTGAGATCCTGCGAGCGGTTGTCAAGCAGGTGCAAGATGCGTTGCCGGGACACTGTGGCTAAAACGGCGGGGACGTGGCGTGCTGGTGAGGAAACCGACCCTTGGGCTGAACCGCATTTCGTTTTGCAAAGCCAACTGGACTGGGAAAACGCCATGCAACTGGCGCTGTTGATCAGGCCAGTTTTGCAGCAGGTTTCCACGAGACGAAGCTCCGACAGCGATGATGACCTGGCTAGGAAAGCTGCTTCATATCCATATCGCGCCCGCTGCCTCCTATGAAATGGAGGAACTGGCGGAGGCGCAGCTTATTGCCCGCCGAGCCGAGAAGCGGAGCCGCAAGAAGGTCGCAGCTTGACTGATCTCGAGGGTCATTGTGGCGCGGGCAGCCACAGGCATAGGCTACGCGGACTATGAAAAGCGGGGCCAACCCATTCGCTTGCACACAGCCTGCGTTTTGCCAGCTCCTCAACCGTAACGTGCTGTCAATCTTCGTCTTGCCATGTGTCTTGAACGTCGAACTGTTCACGCCATTGGCGCCGCTTTGTCATCTCGTGCCCCGAAATGTGGCCGTCGTTCGAATGATATGCGGAGTTGCTTTTTCGCCAGAAACTGGCGAGCCAGATCGGTGTCGCGCTTACCCACGCGTGACACCCAGTCCGAAAACAGGCGAACCGCGCGCCGGTTCATATGCCGCGAAGGACAGACCAGCCAGTATCCCGGAAACTCGATGACCTCGAACTCTATCGAGACCGGAACCAGAGAACCCGACACCAGGTCCTCGAATGCGATGGATGTGCTTTCCAGGACCACACCTGCACCGTCCTTCGCCAGTTGAATCGACATTGACGAACGGTCGAAACGGTAAGGATAGGCCATGCGGGCGCCCTGGATACCGTTGCGCGGCAGCCAATAATCCCACCGGAAATAGGCCTTCACACTGTCGATCAACCGCGCACGGCGAAGCTGCTCGCGCGGATCCGGTGAGATCGCGCGCAGTCCGGCAAGATAGGAAGGCGAGCACATCGGCAGGATCAGATCGTTGACGACGCAATCCGAATAAAGGCCGGCCCAGCCGCCGTCGCCATAACGAAGATCGAGATCGATGACCTCCGTTTCGAAATCCGAGAAATTGGGCGTGGCGTCGACGCGCAAATTCCAGCTCGGATAGCCCTTGCTGAACTCGGCTAACCGAGGCGCCAGCCATTTCTCACCGAAGGAAGGACTGACGCGCAGGCTGAGCTGAAAGCTTTCGCGCTGCCGCACAATGGCATTACGCACCTCGCGTATGGATTCGAAAGCCTGGGTGGTGGTCTGGAAGAGCCGCTCACCGTCGATCGTGAGCGAGAGATGGCGCTTTTCGCGCTGAAAAAGCCGCACCCCGAGTTGGTGTTCGAGCAGCCGCAGCTGCTGGCTAACCGCCGAAGGTGTCACCTGCAATTCCTGCGCGGCCTTTGCCACACCGCCGAGCCGCGCGACCGCCTCGAAATACGTCATCGAATTGAACTTGATGTCTGACATCGTCCTCGTCAGTTAAGCTCAGCTACACAGAATGTTAAGAAACGAGAATTGAGCCGAATGTCAATCGGTCGCATCATCCTATGGTCTCGGGAGGAGATACAGAATGGGACCGGGTGCAGCCTCAAGCTTGGGTAGTGCCGGCAATGTGCCGGCAGTTGGACAGGCATCGACCAGGAAGCCCCTGATCGAGGCTTCCAATGTTAAGAAGAACTACGGCGCAACACGGGTCCTTCGGGGCGTGAGTTTTCAGGTCCGGCCTGGCGAAATCCACGCGCTCCTGGGCGGCAACGGCGCCGGCAAAAGCACCCTGATCCGCATCATCACCGGGCTGACCTCACGCGATGCCGGCGATATTAGCTTCGCCTCGTCGAAGGCCGGCCACGCCAGGCCGATCATCGCGGTGGTGCATCAGGAGCTGGCGCTATTGCCCGAGCTGTCGGTCGCGGAAAACATCGGCATCGTCCATGCAAAGGCGGGCTGGTCGCAGATCAGCCGTCGCTGCATGCGGGAAATCGCGCTTGGTGCGCTCCGCCTGATCGACCCCGCGATCGGCGAAGAGATCATCGATCGGCCGGCACGCAAATTGTCCCTCCACGAAGGCCAGATCGTCGAGATCGCCCGCGCACTTTCGACCGGAGCGGAAGTGCTGCTTCTCGATGAGCCCACCGCCAACCTGACAGCCGGCGAGACGGTCAAACTCGTCTCGGTGCTAAAGCGGCTGGTGCGAGAAGAAGGCATTGGTATCGTCTTTGTTTCTCACCGCATGCGCGAAATCCGCGCGCTCTGCGATGTCTGCACGATCTTGCGCGATGGCGTCACGATCGCGAATGCCACGCCCCTGGCCTCGCTCAGCGACGCGGACATCATCCAGCAGATGGGCCAACACGCGCAGCGTCCAGCAACCCACCGCAAACCGCAAAGGGGCCTCCCCCAGAGCCCACCGATCGAGCTGCTGGGCCCAAACAACGTCAGGATCGCAATTTCGTCCGGCACCATCCTGGGACTGGCCGGCGCACCGGCGGGCCCGACCGGCCTCATTGCTCCCCTGGTGGGCGCCGGACCGGGGGCTGGCTGGCGCCTTTCGGGCGGGGGCTTTGGGGACCGTTTCTCGTCCCCAGTGGCAGCGGCGCGGGCCGGTATCGGCTTTGTTTCGGGCGACCGCGCAACCAAAGGGATCCTTTCGCAGCTGCCCATCGTCGATAACGTGCTTGCAGCACGCAGGGTTCGCGAGAGGCGGCGGATCGTAGGCGCAGCCGAGCGGCAGGAATGTCGTGATCTCGTTTCGGCGCTGAAGTTGAAAGCCAGCTCGATCTGGGACCTGCCGGCCTCGTTGTCCGGCGGCAACCAGCAGAAGCTTCTCGTCGCACGGTGGCTTGGGCTGCCGCTCCGGATGGTGGTGCTGGAAGAGCCGACGCGTGGCGTCGACATCGGCACCAAGCATGACATTTACGGTTTGATCCGGGAGATGGCCGACGCTGGCGCGATCATCATCTGGTGGTCGACCGAGAACGTCGAACTGCTCGAGCTTTGCGACGCCATTTTCGCCTTTGACACCGATGGGCGGCCAAAGGGCTTTCTGCCTGAAGAGCACTTCACCGAGGAGGGGCTCGCCGAACTGACGGGGATGGCGGCATGACCGACGCAACCGACGGCACCACCACGACGAAAAAACTCCGGACCACCACGTCGCGCGTCCCAGTAGTTCTTTTGTCCTACCGCACGGAAGCCGCGATTGCCGCTGCGATCGTCGTCCTGCTGCTGGCCGTCGGCATGTTGGTGCCCGCAGCACTCAGCATGGGCAATGTGCAAAACATCATCCAGGCCGCCGCGCCTCTCATAATCATGTCGCTCGGTGTTTTGCTGGTCGTCATTACCGGCGGAATCGATCTTTCGGTCGGTTCAGTCTTTTCCCTGACCGGAATGGTGACCGCGTTGGCGATGGCCAATGGCGGTGACGGACTGACCGCGAGTGCTGCCGGCCTGGCGGTCGGCCTTGTGTTCGGCTCGATCAATGGCCTTCTGGTCACGGTCGTCGGGCTCGCGCCTTTCGTCGTCACGCTCATCACCTACGCGGTGGCGGGCAGCCTTGCCTTCATCGTCACCAATGGGCGTTCGATGCCGATCGGCGCCCCGGATTTCTGGCTCCTGAATTCGGGCGAGATCATCCCAGGCATCCCGAACCATCTTCTGTTCTGCATCATCCTGATGGTCCTGCTGGAATACGCCTTGCGCAAGGTCGTCCTTGGACGCTGGTTCTACGCCGTCGGCTCATCGGCAATTGCCGCCCGGCTGCTCGGCATTCCGGTTCTGCGCATTAAGTTCGCGGCCTATGTCGCTTCGGGCCTGCTCGCCTCTTTCGCCGGGCTGTTGACGGTAAGCTACATCCTCAACGCCGAAGCCACTGCCGGCGCCAGCCTGATGCTGCAGGCAATCGCCGCCGTCGTCATTGGCGGGGCCAGCCTCTTTGGCGGAACCGGGAGCGCGATCGGCGCCGTGCTGGGCGCGCTGATGATCACCTGTATCCAGAACGGCGTGAACCTCATTGGCGTGAACAGCTTCTGGCAAGGCTCGGTCACCGGCGCTGCAATCCTGCTCGCGGTTCTGATCGACCGCTTCAGCAATAACAACCGCATCTAGATCATCAACGGGAGGAACCAAGATGAAAATGAAGACAATCCTGCTTGCAGCATTGGCGGCGTCCGGCCTGTCCAGCGCATCATATGCTGAAGACAAGAAGACCGTCGCTTATATCGCCCCATCGCTGGATATCTCCTACTGGCAATGGGTCGGCTACGGCGTGAAGGAGAAGGCCAACGAGCTTGGCATGGACTATGTCGAGTACACGTCGGAGAATTCGCCCGCCAAGCAGATGGACAATGCCAGGACCGCCGTCACCAAAGGTGTCTCGGCCATTGTGATCGGCCCCGTTAGCTCGACATCGACACCGCCGCTGCTCGATTATCTGGCGAAGCAGAAAGTACCGATCGCGTTCGCCGGCATCGGGCCGCAGCCGGGCCTCACCAACTACACATCCTCGGTCACGGCGAACAACTATGAGACCGGCAAGGCGCAGGGGAAATTCACCTGCGAGCTCGCCAAGGAGCGTGGCGGCAACAAGGTCGGTATGCTGTCCTTGCCGCAGGATCGGGAGAATGCGCAGAAATACCTCAAGGGCGCCAAGGAGGCGTTCGCGGCCGCAGGGTGTGACCTCGTCCAGATGCTGGAGACGCGTGGCCTGACGATCAACGAAGCCGTCACCCAGGCAAATGACCTCTTGACCGCTAATCCCGATGTCAAGGCTATCTACGGCATGTATGACGAAGCCGGCAGCGGCGCCGCCAAGGTGGTCGAAACGCGCGGCCTGGCCGGCAAGATCGGCATTACCGTCGCCGATGGCTCGCCGACAACGATTGCGCTGCTCAAGACGGGAGCGATCCAAGGCATCTTCTTCCAGGAGGCGGTGGGCCAAGGGATCGACGGAACCCAACAGGTCTACAACGCACTGACGGGCGCGCCGGTGACCCAGGATCTGGCCTTGGTCATGCCTCTTGTTACGGCCGACAAGGTTGACAGTCCCGAGGCCAAGAAGGTCATCGCCCGCGTCTTTCCCCCGAGCAACTGACCGCCACCCAATGGACCCGCCGGCTTGGCCGGCGGGTCCAGACCTCAAGCAAGGAATCCCGACCGTGGCCGAGCTGCCGTTCATCGATCCGCACCATCATTTGTGGGATCTGGAGGCCAATTATTATCCGTGGCTGACCGACGGGGTTAAGCCGTCAGCCTTCGGTGACTACGAGGCGATCCGAAAAAGTTACCTTCTCGAGGACTATCTTGAGGACGGCAAGAACCAGAACCTCGTAAAATCGGTGCACCTGGATGTGGGGTTCGATCCCAGCGATCCGGTTGGGGAGACGCGCTGGCTGCAGGAGATCGCCGACAAGCGGGGGTTTCCCCACGGCATCGTCGGCTATGCCGACCTGTCTAGACCCGATGTTGGCGAGCTCCTCGACCGCCACATGGAACATCAGAACTTCCGCGGCATTCGGCAGTCGATGAACTACCATCCCGACGCCACCAAGACCTATCTGGCGCGGCCGGAGGTGAGCCGGACACCCGAATGGCGGCGTGGTTTCCGGGAGCTGGCGAAGCGACGGCTGAGCTTCGACCTGCAGCTCTACTATCCCCAGATGGGCGAGTTCCTCGAACTCGCGCGCGACTTTCCCGACGTCCAGATCATTCTCAATCACACCGGCATGCAGGTCGACGGCGCCGAGCATTTTGGCGCCTGGAAAAAAGGCATGCACCAGTTGGCGCAAGCGCCGAACGTCGCCTGCAAAATCTCGGGCCTCGGCATGGGCGACTGGACTTGGACCACGGCCTCGATTCGTCCTTATGTCGAGGAGGCGATCGCAGCCTTCGGCGTCGGCCGCTCGATGTTCGCGACGAACTTCCCCGTCGACAAGCTGTTCTCGAGCTTCGACGCCATTTTGAACGCCTTCAAGGAAACTACGATCGCCTACCCGCACGAGGAGCGGCTCGCGCTGTTCCATGACAACGCTGCCCGGTTCTACCGACTTTAGATCACCGGCAAAGAGAAATAGCAGGAGAGTTCGACATGTTGCTGAAGGGCAAGGCCGTGGTGATTTCAGGGGCCGCGAGCCCTCGGGGGATAGGCCGCTCCACGGCAACGCTGATGGCGGAGCAAGGCGCGCGCATTGCTATTCTTGACCTCGATGAGCAACAGGCCCGTGACGCCGCCGAGTCGCTTGGGCCCGAGCACATTGGCCTCGCCTGTAACGTCGCCGACCTCGATGCGTGCAAGAGGGCTGCTGCCGAAGTGGCCGAAGCCTTCGGCAAGGTCGACGTGCTGTGCAACATTGCCGGGATCACGCAGCCCGCAAAGACACTGGATATCGGCCCGGCTGACTGGGACCGCATGCTCGATGTCAACCTACGCGGCGTGCTCTATCTCAGCCAGGCATTCATCCCGAACATGCGCGAAAATGGCGGTGGCTCGATCATCTGCATGTCGTCGGTTTCGGCCCAGCGCGGCGGCGGCATCTTCGGTGGCCCGCACTATTCGGCTGCCAAGGCGGGTGTTCTGGGGCTTGCCAAGGCCATGGCGCGCGAATTCGGTCCCGAAGGCATCCGCGTCAACTGTGTCACACCGGGCCTGATCCAGACCGACATCACCGGCGGCAAACTGACCGAAGCCATGCGCGCCGACATCATCAAGGGAATCCCGCTCAGCCGGCTGGGGGATGCGCGCGACGTCGCTGGCGCCTATCTCTTTTTGGCGTCCGATCTGGCCAGCTACATCACCGGCGCCGTGATCGACGTCAACGGTGGGATGCTGATCCATGGCTGAGAGGATAACGGATCTTGAGATGCCTCGCGCTGGCAGCAATGTCAGCCTGGCCGAACGAGCCTATCGTATCCGCCGACATGCCGTGCGAATGGGCCAAGTCCAGGGCCAAGGTTATGTCGGACAGGCGCTGGGTGTCGCCGACGTGCTTGCCGTCGCCTATTTCCATGCGCTTCGCTACCGGCCGGAGGACACGTTGTGGGAGGGACGCGACCGCTTCCTGCTGTCGATCGGACACTATGCGATCGCGCTCTACGCGGCTCTGATCGAAGCGGGCGTGCTGCCGGAGGAAGAGCTCGAAACCTATGGCAGCGATGAAAGCCGTATGCCGATGTCGGGCATGGCGCCATACACGCCCGGCATGGAGATCACCGGCGGCTCGCTCGGTCACGGCCTTGGCATCGCTGTCGGTATGTGCATGGGGCTGAGGCGCAAGCAGAGCGACAGTTTCGTCTATAACCTCCTGTCCGACGGCGAACTCGGCGAGGGTTCGACCTGGGAAGCGGCGATGTCGGCGGCCCACCACAAGCTCGACAATCTCATTGCCATCGTCGACTTCAACAACCAGCAGGCCGACGGTCCATCGACGGCCATGCTTTCCTCCGAGCCGGTGACAGACAAGTTCGAGGCGTTCGGCTGGCACGCGCAGCGCGTCGACGGCAACGACATCGAAGCGGTCCGCGTGGCCTTCGACCTGGCGCGCGGGCTGAAGGAGCCTCGTCCGCGTGTGATCGTTTGCGATACCCGCATGGGCAAGGGCGTGCCGTTCCTGGAAACCCGCGACATCACGCATTTCATCCGCGTCGAACCGCATGAATGGGCGCTGGCGCTCGAAGCTTTGGAGAAGGGACGTCCGCGTTGAGGTTGTCAAAGTTCGCGCCGCGCCACGCCGCCAATGCCGGTGAGCGCAAGACCACATCGGCGATGATCGCGTCGATCGCGCCCGATGGCGTACCGACACGCAATGCGCCGTTCGGGCACACACTGGCCAGACTGGCGCACCAGCGGCCCGGGATAGTTGGCCTGACGGCGGACCTCGCGAAATACACCGATCTCCATGTCTTCGCACAGGAGCATCCGGACCGCTTCTATCAGATGGGCATGGCGGAGCAGGTGCTGATGAGCGTCGCCGCCGGCTTGGCGCGGGAGGGTTTTACGCCCTTCGCCACCACCTACGCCGTCTTCGCATCGCGACGTGCCTACGATTTCATCTGCATGGCGATCGCCGAGGAGAGACTCAATGTGAAGATCGTCTGCGCCTTACCGGGGCTGACGACCGGCTACGGCCCCAGCCACCAGGCGACGGAGGACATCGCGATCTTCCGCGGGATGCCGAACCTGACGATCATCGACCCTTGCGACGCGCTCGACATCGAACAGGCCACGGAGGCGATCGCGGACTACAACGGGCCGGTCTACATGCGGCTTTTGCGCGGCAAGGTCCCTGTCGTGCTCGACGAGTACGATTACACATTCCAAATCGGCAAGGCACGCCTGTTGCGCGAGGGTGAGGATGTGCTGTTCATTTCAAGCGGCCTGATGACCATGCGCGCGCTGGAGGCGGCGAAGGCGCTTGAAGCCGACAGGATCGGCTGCGCCGTTCTGCACGTTCCGACGATCAAGCCTCTGGACACGCAGACGATACTTGCCGCGGCGCGCCGTCCGGGACGGCTAGTGATAGTGACCGAGAACCACACCATCATCGGTGGGCTGGGCGAAGGTGTCGCCGCGCTGCTGATGCGGGAGGGAGTGGCCCCAGTCTTTCGGCAGATCGCCCTGCCGGACGAGTTCCTCGACGCTGGCGCGCTGCCGACGCTTCACGATCGCTACGGGATCTCAACTTCCGAGCTCGTGCGCCGCGTCCGCACTTGGAGCGAGAAGTAAGAGCTCTCCCCATGCAACAGTTGAGCCGTCGACTTGAACTGTGAGCTGGCTAACCCCGCCGCGGTTGTCGCGCTCGTCACAGCGTTGTGGACTAAGGACCTGGGCTTCCCTGATGCCTGTCAATCGGGCACATCCTGCGCGGCACTGATTGAGCACCGGCCTCCTGTTCAGATGCGGCTGGACGAGCTGTCTTCCAGTGGTAAGGAGAGAACTTCCTAGGATCTTGAACACACATCGAGGGCATTCGAGGACTTGGTGTCAGGCCCCCTGGTGCCGGTCTCCCGCGAGTTCGACGTAAGCAAGTTTCGGGATGTTGGCTCGTCTGTCCTTCGCGGCATATGGACCGGCGCGCGGCTCGCCTGTTCTCGGAACGGGTGTCACGGCACCGGTTTGGTCGAAGGTTGGTGGCGCGAAGCGAAAGAAGCTGGCCGCAACTACCTCGCCCGCCAGCAGGGCGACGCCGTCCTGGCCCCCGCCGGATACAACTTCTCGCTCCTGCTCCGGTGGCGGAAGGCTCTTTTGGGGCTACTCATCGCCGCCCTCAAAAGTCAGCCGAAGGAGCTCGAAGCCTGACGGCCGATTACGGACATCTGCTGTTCGAGCAGGCAATCCCGAGCGACAACGGTGTCGTTGACGAACTGCGGCCTCATTTCGAGTCCGCCCATCTCGACGCACGGGAAGTGTATCATCGTACATCAGGATCGACTTCCATCCTGCGCCAACGGGCCCAGACTCCGGTATCATCCAGAGGTGGAAAGCTCATCTTCGGTCTGGCTCGCGATCCGGCTCGCGTTCGTGAGATTTCCCTGCGCCACCGGTCGCCGGGCTGAAGCGTCAGGATATCGGCGAAGACGCGGCATTCTTGAGCGTCCAGCTTGGGCGCGAGCCAAAGAGTAAATTCGGATCGCAGCAATGTTACGATCGCAAGCGGTGACACTCGGTCCGTAGGCCCAACTTTGATCAATCGCGGCCGGGCGCCAATCTCTCACCGCAGGTCCCCGAGTGCGCGCATGCAGTGCCTCCCAGCATTTGTCGGCCGGCGAGCAACGAATTTGCCCTGCAGTTGATGACATTTAGCTGGCCAATCTGCTTGCGGTGATCGATGCGGGGGCAGCATTGTTGGGGTTTGCACGGAATCCGCGTCGCACTGAGCCGGCATCAGCCGCCCCGATCTCGCCCAGCAACAAGGACAGGCCGCACCTAACCCAAGGCCACCGAAGCTGCACGGACGTTCAGTCGATGTTTACCATTCGCTATTATCTTTCGCGAAGCGGCAAGGTTCTGAGTACCGCGCAAGTCAAAGGGCCTGCTCCAG
Organism: Mesorhizobium sp. M0910; assembly: GCF_040319465.1. Classification (NCBI taxonomy): domain Bacteria; kingdom Pseudomonadati; phylum Pseudomonadota; class Alphaproteobacteria; order Hyphomicrobiales; family Phyllobacteriaceae; genus Mesorhizobium; species Mesorhizobium sp. M0910. Next base: position 174,180 of record NZ_JAMYNZ010000010.1, on the reverse strand, counting down.
ACAATGGGGCGGGCCTTTTTGCGTCACTTTGGAGAACGGACTCCAACGAATTGCCGGTTACCTGAAAAATAGGCCCCAGGCTGTGAAACGTCGAACGTGGCCGGGTTGTTGGTGCATCCGCAATCGGTTGGAAGGCAGGCCCCATTCTCGCGATACTCTGCCAGCGTCAGGGCTGGGCCAGCGGTAGGTTAGGGCGTCACGACCCGCAACATGGCGGCGTCATAGACGAACGAAACACGATTTCGTCCATGTTGTTTCGCTTCAAAAAGGCACCGTCCGGCAGTGCGAAGGACGTCCTGAGCATCTGCATTGGGAGAAATTTCCGCGCCTCCAATGCTGACAGTCACTTTCACCCATGAGAGCGCGTTTAATTAAGTTGGGGTCAATTCGTGGCAGCAGGGTTCGTGCTATGAAGAAGGGACCGGTTCCCAACCGCGGCGAGGCACTTGCCTTCATCAGTGCCAGTCTCAAAGAACTGGAGGCACTGCGCGGCGGGTCTCGTGTATTGTCGCGTCGACTGACCAGTGCGCTTGATGCGCATGGTGGATGCGGTGGCTTCACCTGGGTGACCGCGAGCCCCATCGATGTTTCCTGGTCCAGGGAACCAAAACCTTTAACCGGTGCGAAGAAAAGGCATGACGTCGGCGCGAAAAAACAGCCGGACGGTCACTCCCTCCGCCAGATGCCCTTGATTTCATTAAACCTTTTGTCGGTATCTTCTTGCGGCCCCAATTTCGGCCCTAACGGACAGACTCGTCAGTGAGTCGTGGGGCTCGGGAACAGGAACTTGTACCCTTCCTTGAGAATCCACCGGGCGCGGGCGAGATGAGTTTCCCAGGCTCGGTGCGCCCGCTTCGGTTCCTTCTCGGGATCGATATGCAGCACAGTCCTGGCAACCACGCGCCAATCCTCGTCGTCATAGGCGGCGTCCAGCAGCCACATATACATGGCGACGCGTTTATTGTCGTATGGGGTGAGGTAGGGCTCGCTTGGCGCTTCGTCTGCGACCTCGGGATCCGGAAGCGGGCTGACCACTACGCCGCCTTCTTCGGGTCGCCGATGACGCGCGCCGGCAGATACGCTGGAGCCGGAGGCGGCAGCAAAAAATTGTTGTCAGCTGCAGTGCTCATGGGCGCAATATACATTGCGAATAGTGCCCATTCAACGCTGCGATCAAGATGGACGCGGCACGAGTCTTGCATGGCGCTCAACACGGCGAAGACCAAAGAAAACCGCGTGCGCTCCCTCGGCCATATCAATCGATTTTATCCGACGTGTCACATCCGCGTGATCTAGCGACACCTAATTAAAGCGGCTAAGGGGGACCGTGGTTTGGGAAAAATTCTTATGAACAGCCAAAAAGACGCAGAGCGTATCCGGGCCGAAATGTCGATCGCGCAGGCGATTTACGACGCCATTTGCGAGATGAACGGATCTTCGTACAGGCAAGACAAAGTACCTTTGCGGTGGGATACTTCGTCAGGCACACCGTTGAGCCTGATGAGTATTGACGGCTTTTTCGAATTGCGGGAACTGGCCCGGCGGATAGCGTCGAAGATCGACACGCCTGCGCTCATCAGTCTCAAAAGCCACACCGCGCAGCCGTCGAAAAAGATTGACTTCCACTAGGGTAGATTTGCCATCGCCGTGAAAAGGTTGCTCGAGATCACGTCGAGGATGGCATCCACCTGGCCCGTGGCGCGGTTGTCGCGCTGGTCGACGCCATCCGCGCCTGCGAGGTCGGTGACGCTTGCGCCGGCCCAAGCACGCGCGCATTCTGCCCCGAACCAAAAACTGGGGAGGGCCGAATGTTCGAAATCGGAAGAGATTACCGCATCACCATGATTGTAGCCGTTCCGGGCGACTGGAGCGACGAAACTGGCGTCTGGACGGTCGCGGAAGTTGATGGGACGCTAGTGAAACTCACCAATCCCTACACCCCGGACACGATCATTAACACGGCGTCATGGCATTTCGTCCGCGCCGAGATTGTCTAGGCGCAACTTAGAAGTTGTCGAACAGCCCCGCCGCCATCATGCCGCCGATCAGGTCCTGTCCAAGATTGTTGGGGTGAGTTCCGTCTCCAGGACCCATCTAATGAACGTAGTTGAACTGGTTGATGATGAAGCGGCGGTACAGATCGACCACTGGCACCCTGTTTAGGGCGCAGACCTCAAGCATGGCGTTGGCGTAGTCGATCAGCTGGCTTCCGGCTCCTCCCGCAGTGCCGTCCAGCGTCCGCCATATCGGCGTCGTGAAGATGAGCTTCAGGTTCGGCCGGGCGGTCATGATCGTCTGGATGCCGTAGTTGATGGCTCCCTTGAAGGTCGCCCCGGTTATGTCCGCATTGGTGCCGATGGGGCACGTCGGGCCGGCGCCGGTGAAGTCGTTGGTGCCGAACGAGGGGATCAGGTAATCCAGCAGGCTGTAATCCACCGATGCGATGCGCGCTGCAATCGCTGGAAAGGTGCCTCCGATGACCGTTGCTGCGGCTATCTGTTGGGAAAAATCACCGGAGGCAATGGCATCGGCCAGCCGGTAAAACGAGAACTTGTCATAGTTCGCAGCATGGTTGGCCATGCGGGTACCGCCGCCGCCGCAGTTGGTGATCGTCATGCCGGTGCGCTGGGCAATCTTGGCGGTCGGCGTGATGCCCGGCCAGATGACACTTTCGATGATGCTATCGCCGAAGTGCGCACCGATCTTGCCGGCGAACTGCGAGGCCGGCACGGAGGCAACGTCCTTGGCCAGTTTGTCAAACCGGCCATGGTTATCGATCAGCCGGCCCGGTGCCTTCTGGATGGCCCAGCCGGGAAGGTAGGCATCCGCGGCCAAGGCCCCTGTCGGAAGGATGCGGAGCTGGTGATTAAGGCCGTAGGTAACGTCGTTCTGGGTGACCACGATGGGCAGCGAAATATACGTCAGGCCATTGACCGTTTTGGTTATCTGAACGGTCTGGGTCACCCTGGACGACACCGAATGTAGTGGATGAACTGGATGGACTGGGCACTCCCCGCCATGAAGGCGAAGATACACCAGACAGTTTCTCCCACCGTCAACCCTGCTTTGGCTACGGGCGTCTCGATGTCGTGCAGCGTGGCCGGCCGGCAGCTTGATGGCCTGGTGCCGAAGGGCGAGCCTGCCGGCGCGTTGACCAGAACAGGAGGAAACCCGCCAGCCGATGCTCCGATCAGGGGGTTGCCAGCATAGTCGTTGGTGACGCCGCTGGCCGCAATGCGGAAGAACGGGTCGATGTTAAGCTTCGGGTGCGCATCCTCCGCCACCATGGCCGCAGATTGGAGAGCCCCGCCGATGTAGGTCAGGCGTGACTTGGCCTTCTGGACAGCCCAGCCGAGCACGAACAGGCATTCGCACCGACGCCGGCAGCGATGTTGAGCCGAACCAGCAGGCTCGTGCCAAACGTGACATCGTTCTGGGTCGGCATGACGGTCAGCCCAACGCTCATGTAGCCCAGCCCGCCCGCCACTGCCGGGTTGACCGTGTTGCTCTCGTTGTGCGCCACCCCGGATGACACCGCGATGCTGCCGATGATCTGAAGGCTTTGTGCGGCGATCAGATCAACGATGATTTCAACGGGTTCACCAACCCGCAGGCCGAGGTCGGCAGCGGACACTTTGAGGTCCAAAAGCGTCGCCCCGACCGACAGAGACAAGGCGCCACGCCTGTCGTTCAATTTTGGCGAGGTGATATTCGGAAACGGCTTCGTGTCGGCGAGGGTGCGGCATCCCGCAGAATAGGAATATATTCCGCATGCCGTCAAGCACATAGACTTCGTCCTGCCCTCAGCGCCTGCTCGCCGCGGGCATTTTGGGGGGAAGCATGAATCAAGTTACGTGCGTTTGTAGCCATCAGCGTTTTGTCGGGCTGCGCTACTCGCCCAGCCGACATCAAGCCCATGCTGGTTTCGTCCAGCGTATACGCGGGCAAGTCCTGCAGCCAGTTGGAAGCCGAACTTTACCGAACGAGTTCCGACCTCGCGCCGATAATGGCCGTACAAGACAGAACCGCCCGCCGTGACGTGGACGGCGTGTTTTGGCTTGGCTTGCCGGTTGGCAGCATGATGCGACAACACGACATCAAGGTACGTGAAGCCAAGACCGGCGAGCTGAAGGGCAACATGAACGCGATCAACGCAGCCCGACGAAAGGGCGGCTGTGTTGCAGTCTGTAAGCCGTTCCAACGTTAAAAATTGTCGGGTTGCTCCCCGCCCTCGCGACTGCGGAGTGGTCGTTTCATCGATTGACTCGCGTAATGCACCGGCAGTTAATCTCCCCGCCAGGGCAAAAGAGGGGCTATGAAACTGGGAGCAAACGATGACTGTCCAAAAAGAAGACTATCGAACCAACAGAGCCGACTACGCCATAGCTGCGATGCATAGCCGAGCGACCGCTGAGGGCGATCGTGACGATTTGTTGACGAGGAAAAAGTCCCTGTGGGTAACAGATCGGCGATCTGCAAAATTGGCTGCAAACCCGTCCGAAAGCTCGCCAGAACCCAAGGCAAAAGCGCCGCTAAGTGAATCGGACGCCAGCCACTTTCTTACCGCCGCGTACTTCGTTCGCATGGTTCGATTATATTAGATTTATCTAAAATACCAACCAGCCAGTCGAGCATTCCCGAACGCTCGCTGGTCAGGCCCAGCGGCCGCCCCCTAACCCAAGCTGCTGGGCCGCCCGCTAAGGAAGTGCGTTGTATCACTGATACGCTCGTCGGTGACCGCCTCCGTACCGCGGCCGTGATCGCAACCACGTCACCGATGCCAACGCCCCGCATCGTACCACTCAAACGAATGGCCTGGATGCATTTAGTATCCATTCTCGGGAGACCCACGCATGGGTGTCGCTTGGGAGACAAGTGACTCCCCTTTAAAGGCATCGAGATGCTACGAGCGCCGAAAAGTCAGTTCCTTAGACCTAAAGATCGGGCGATTTGCCAGCGGGTTGTCGACCAGATAGCCGCCCACGCTAAATGGTACAGCACTTCGATAGACGGTCAGATTCTGGCCTCGACCACGCTGAATCTCTTTCAATCAGGGGTCGTAAACGAAACGAATTTGCTGGCACATGTTCGCGCGCGGCGCCACGACTTCACTAAACTGACAGGCTAGCTCCACCCGGGCGGAAACAGCGCGTTTCAGCAAATCGTGAATTGACCTGCATCCATGGAAGCCGGTTGGCGGCACGGCAGTTGGCTGAAGATCAAGAGCTACATGGTGGAAGAATATGACTTGCTCGGCGGGTGGACCGGCCGCTGCGATATTTGCTGTCGCGGCGGCCAACACACCCAAGTGGCCGGCTGCTGTCATGCGACCACAGAGCCGCCACGTCAGCCAGCCCAAGATGGCCAATAGGACGAACGACCTTGTAATATCGCTTCATTCGTCCTCCCGAGCGCCGCGCTTCTTTTCCACAAGCGTTTCGGCTCGTGGAGCAATGACTTGTCGAAAGATCCGCGCGCAAACTGTTCATACCGGCTCTTGCCGGTGCTGCCGGAGGTACCGAGCAGCACCGCGAGATCGGGATGCAGGACTTCCCGGCTTCCGCGCGGCAGCGCCAGCGGGCGTCTACGCGTCTGCAGATGATTTCGGGCGAATAGTCGGCGACGAAGTCGTCCAGAGCGGATGCGTTGCAGGGCGGGATCAATGCGACGGCGTGCCTGCCGTGCATGGCTGCCAGATAGGAGATGACCGCGTGTTCCGTCGGCTCGGCTGCTACCGCGACCAGCTTTTTCTCCGGTCCGAACTCGGCTGCCACCGCTGTGACACGTAGCGCAAGATCGCGGTAGGTGATCGGCGTGCGGCCGGGAAAGATCAGCGCCGGACGATCGCCGTGTTCGTCCAAGCGTCGGGTTAACCCCATTCCCCTGATCTCCGTCAATCTGAAAGGCTTATTGCACCCATCAGTGCAGGCGGGGACGCCGCTATCACGTTTGTTGACTGATTGCATCAACTTTCACGGATGTGTTCGCGCGCGAGCGGAGGCATTGGTTGCGACCATGCCCATGTCATCGAGGAACTTTGGCACGAGGCCGGCCAACAGCGGGAGCCCGCGATTCTCTTGGCACGTTGGCAACGCTTGGAGCCGAACACACCTTGCAGCAGCGCCGGCACATCCACATCGGCATCGAGCTGCGGCCAGTGCAGGCCAAGGCCGGTCGGGCTAATCCCGCTCTCGGTGGACAAGGCTCAGAAGAGCCGACATGGGATGAATCGGTTTGTCGAGGGCGAGGATCGCCGGCAAGCGACGCTCTTTCCCGAGTGCCTAGACGTTTAGGTGATGCAGGACAATCCGGTCCGACTCATCGAAGTCTTCATCGAGAACTCGACCTCGGCGCCGTCGGCTTTGCCGGGTCGTGCTGGAAGCGGCCAGCGGCCTGCCTATCATCCGAGGCCGATCCTGCGAAGCCAGTTGCTGCGCCGTCTGTGTGGACACCCGCTCCGGGGCACAAGCCGCGCGAACTCCCTTCTCCTTTCCATCAATATATCGCCGTGCCGCTCTTCGCGGCAAACGGCTGCTCGACGCTGAAGCCGAACGGCGTGCTCGAACCTGGGCATAGCCAACCGATATCGCGCGGCTTCATTTTTTAGTCACTGCGCAGGATTTTTGCTTCGAGCGCGGCTGCGACGAAAGCTCTTCGTGCAGCTGGTGGATGAGCCTCGCCACGCAATACTTGCCGACAGGCGTCCATCGGTATCTTCCGTTTCTCGGTCCGACGACTAAGATCACGGAGCAAGATAGCGGCCGCGTCATTGACGTCGAACACGATACGCTCCGATCTGTGACGGCTAACCTTAACAACCATTGGCCGCTCAAATCTGCTCAAGCCGATCATCTCTCCGCCTCCTCTACGGCAACAGGCCTCGGTCGCACTTCTTTGCCAGCCGAATGGTTCCGCTGCATCTTCGTCGCTGGACTTGGCACTAGCCTAGCGACCGAGTGCAGTGGGTCTGGTTATGATGGGGGTTGCGCGAGATCTGCCGTTTTGCTGTTGATTTTGAGAAGCTTTTGCTTTCGGCGAACTGTGAAATCTCGACACAGTGCCCTCCTTGGTGCTACCCGCGCCAGCCTCGCACATTTCGCGTATGCCTACACTTTCACTTTTCCACTGCCCGACTTGCAGGCAGCGAGCCACTGCATCGCGGAGGTTGCATCTTCCAATATAGCGGCCCGTTTCGCAAAGCCGAAAAAGGCATTGCGCGCTGCGCTTACAGGTATTCGCTCGTCGTATGCATCATAGCAGGCCTTGAGGGCGGCTTCGTGGATCAAGTCTCTGCGGTTTCCTGGCCACTCGTTGAGGAAATCGATGGCGTCGGCCAGGCTGGCAATCTCTTGCACGATGTACGTTGCACGCTTAACGAAAACTGGGCTGCGGAAAGCATCAGGGTTCATTCGTTCCTCCCGACCTGCTGAATACCTACTTTGCGTGATGAGCCGCCTCATCGACATCCGCCGAGCATTGCAGAATGTGTTGTCAGAGCGATGACGGTTTAAGAGGAAGGCAGCGGGTCGTAGTCCTCTGGTGCAGTCTTCGGAGGGGAGCTTGAGAGTCACGGTTTGGCAGCCCATCACCTCGGGCCATTGGGCAAAAATTTGCACGCTGACTCGAGCGTGGCTTGGCAGTCTATTTGGGCGCTCACATGCCAATGCGGCTTCGCACCCGCGATCGGTCAAAGTTCTCCTGTTGGTCGCTATTCGCTGAAGGAAGCCTCGACATTACCGACACGAGCGCGGGCGGTCGGCAGACCGCCGGTCGGTGGTACTCCGCATGCAGCGCCGTCGCCTTCTCCGAGAAACGTCCTCTGTGGATGGCTCCCGCGATGCAAGAGGTAATTGGACGTTACGGCGCGTTGGGCGGGTGCAGTCTTCTGTCCGGCCTGTTGATGCAGCCATCCGAGACTGCTGGCCCTGATGGGACCGGCGAACTGGATCTCAATCTGCCTATCAGGCTATGGTGCTCGGACATTCGACGGGTTGTCCCTGTTCCCGGCCTGACCAGTCTCGCCATCACATCGCGTCGCTCTCACAACCTACTGGTAGCCGATCGATCGGCCCGCCTGTTCTCTGTCCTAAAATTTATCTTCTTCGCAACCTTACACCGCAAGGTTCGCGGCATGACGAGCTTGAGGTCTCGCGCGTACCATGATCGCCCAGACCACACGGGCCATCTTGTTCGCCATGGCCACACTCGCCAAGCGCACGGGTTTCCTGGCGAGCAACGCGACAAGCCGAGGATCCGCTGCCGCCCCTCGAGTTTTGCGAAGGTGTCGGCCCGAGCCAGGCGGGGAACTCCCGACCCGTGCGGGTGCGACGGCAGTCGGCCACGAAGCGACGGGCAATATCCTCGTTCGACACTGCCAAGTCGGCTTCCCGAAACAGCCATTCCTTCAGTTCGCGCGCACCGCCCGGAGAAAGTACGAAGCTGTACAGCGTCCGCAACTACGGCAAGGTGCTCGTACCGCGTTTCCTTGCGCGCGGCGTAGTCAACGAGATCGTCGGTATGTAGGCCAAGCTGCATCGGGGCGAGGCTTAGAGACCGCGCCGAGGTCGTTCGGGCCGCTCTGCGAGCCGGAAGCCGCCTCGCCCTTCGACTTTTCATTTGCGACAGGCCCTGATGAATTGCCAAGCCGGGCTGCAGCGGGAAACCTGTCAGGATAACAGGATCACAGCGTTCGGTTGCATGCCCGGCAGTCGGACTCATTGTCGGCCTTCTGACAATGTTGGGTATGAAACACTGCACTATCAAAACGATCGTGTTGTCTAAAAATGGTTTTCTGGATTGGCACGGCATTTGCTTTGCTGAATCACAAATACCTACGGCACGAACCTGCAGGAGTTCCTCCATGAACAGCCTCAGGCAGTCGCTACAGCAAGATCTGTGCATGCGAATCCGCCCTCCGGTTGCAATCGGAATGGGCCGAGCTTGTAACCAAACACTCCCCCTACTGCATGTGGGGACGCCAAAATCTCGCGACGCGGGCCACGACTGGACAAAAAGCCGCTCGATCGTCCCGCCGCTTAATGAAGTCCAGTGGTGGGACATCGATGAGCGCCTCGCGGAAGGCCGGACAGTTCCGCGATACCAACGTTATAGGGACGGCCTAATCTGTTTTGACTCGTTCTGCACAGTAGGATGGGTGGCTAGCACAAAGGATACTTGAACGTGGACGTTTTCGAACGTGCTTCAATACCTGCGAGGAGGTCACTGACCTCATCCTTCTCGGCCGACCTGGCCGTACTGGGTGCCGCATTCGTTTGGGGCGCGAGCTATCCGGTCGCGAAAAGCGCACTATTCTATGCGCCGGTTTTGATCCTCATTCTTTATCGTTTCCTGATTACCACGATCTTTATGGCAGTGGTGGCAAGACATGAGATCGCGTCGATCTCTTGGGGCGATTGCATCCGTGGCCTCGTATTGGGGACAATACTTTTTTCAATTTTTATTGCTGAAACTTACGGTGTTGCATCAACAAGCGCAATGAATACGGCCTTGATCATTTCGCTTTGTGTAATTTTCACGCCGATCATTGACTATGGGCTATCGGGGCGACTTCCACCTCCGGGCATATTGGCAAGTGCCGCCATATCCTGCATCGGTGTCGGCCTTCTCACTGGCGGGATCGGCAAGTTCAGTCCGGGTGACGCGCTTGTGCTGGGGGCTGCGATTCTGCGAGCAATTATGGTCGTTTCCACCAAACGCCTTCTGGCCGGCCGGCAGATTTCGTCTGCGGCACTGACGGCCATCCAGGGATCGGCGGTGGCAACACTCACTTTCGTTTTAGCCGTGGGTCAATTCGGAATCTACGGCCTTATTGTGAAGGCCCCCCTTCAGTTTTGGGGCGCCGTCGCCTTCCTTTCACTCTTCTGCACGATCGCTGCATTCTACATTCAAAACGCCGCGGTCAGAAAATCCACGCCGACACGGGTTGGCTTGCTGATGGGAACAGAACCCTTTTTTGGTTTCGTCCTCGCGCACCTTCTCCTGACAGAATCTTTGACCGCAACGGGCTTGATAGGTGCCGGCCTCATCCTCGCCGGAACCTTTTCCGGCATCTTTTTTGAGAGCAGGACCTGACAAATGAACCCCGTCTCAACTTCGATCAAACCATCTACCGGCGGCATTTTGAGTTTCGAAGATCTGGAGGCTTTTCCGGACCGAAACGCACCAGTTGCAACCATGTTCAGCGGCGGTCTCGACAGCACCTACCTTCTCTACAAGCTGCAAAGCCTTGGCTTTTCGAATATTGAAGCTGTCGCGGTGGATGTCGGAACTTCCATCGATAAGCCTTTGCTGGAACAGACGGCAGCCAGGTTCGGCGCGCGCTTTGTCTGTCTCGAAGGGCGGGAAGCTTTTGTCGAACAAGGCGTGAAACCCGCCATTCGGGCCCACGCCAAGTACCTTGGTAACTATCCGTTAAGCAGTTCCTTGAGCCGTCCCGTAATCGCCTCGTTGATTGTTGATCATGCAACATCAATCGGCTCACGGCTGCTTCTTCATACAGCAAGTCTTTCGCAGAATAGGCTTCCGCGCCTTAACAATAGCATCAAGCGCTCGGGATTTTCCGGCAACTTCGGCAGTCCGTATGAATGCTCGGTGATTTCCCGGCAGCAGAAGGCCGCCGCCCTCTCTAAGTTCGGACTGACTTTTGTGACGGACCGCACCTGGAGCGGAGACGAAAACGTCTGGTGCCGGGAATTCGAGTCTGGACCTTTGGATGATCCCGAGAACTTTTCTATCCCGGAAGAGGCATTTGATTGGACGCGCAACACTGCCGCAGAGCAGCCGGTAGAGATCAAACTCGGGTTTATCGACGGAAATCTCGTGTCAATTGATGACCGTGATGTTGCACTGATCGACACAATCCCGCTCCTGAATAAAACAGTTGGCAAATTCGGACACGGCCGCTTTGTCGGGCTCGAACACATCTCAACCGGTGAAAAGGTTCTCGAAGTCCGCGAGGCCCCCGCAGCGGCCATCATCATGGACGCGCTGCGGCACCTCGAAACCGCTTCCCTTTGCGTCGGATCAATCGTGTTGAAGGAAGGGCTTGAGCAAGCCTGGTCCCAGGAGGCGGTTTCAGGTGAATGGGGCAGTACTATTCACAAGATGTGCGAACGGGCCATAGCGTCCGCGCTCGAGGGCGTCAGCGGGAGCGTCAGCTACATAGTCGATAATACGCGCTTTTTACCTCGGTCCATCATAGCCAGCACGCCGAAATACATTACGGACCGCCACCTTTGGGAACACCAAGCCGCGAGCCACCAAGCGTCCTTTAAAACTTCCCCCTCGCCAAATTACCAAGACGGGAGACACCCATGAAAAAGGTCGCACCCCAGGCGCTATGCAGCCTCAGTCAAGAATGCACTGATCATCTGGTCACGAATGGATGGTGGTTTTCCAGAGGTAAGCGCACCGAAGCCGGCTTCGGCATCGAAATTGATGCTGACTGGAAGAACTTTGCTAACCACTGGAATCGATTGCTTCTCGATGAATACATGCGTGACGGCGGGACCTATCGCTACCGGCGCTATGGTGCGTTTGAATATGACGCAGTTGACGGAATTTTTCGGCTCCTGCCCCATGCCCCTTACGAGCAATCGAAAGCCATCAACCACTTGAATGGCGGCTTCAAGCGCTACTTCGAGCCCTTTGAACAATCGTTTATAGATCATCCTGTCTTAAACAAGATTCTGACAGGTTTCTGCAGAATTCTATGTCAAACCGCTGGACATGATCGTTGGGATATTAAGCTGCATCCCTACCGGATTGTTGCACGCGACGGTGTAAACGGCAAACCAGCACCCGAGGGCCTTCATCAGGACGGGGTGGATTTCATCGTTTCTTACATGATCGGGCGGGTTAACGTGACCGGCGGTATGAGCACGATTACTGATGCCTCAAAGCGGTTCCTCGGCGATGTCGAAATGAACCTTCCAACTGATTTTGTGATTTGCAACGATCGCAAGACGTTTCATGATGTATCACCGATCGTGACCGAAAATCCGAAAATGCCGTTCGCATATCGTGACGTCCTTGTCATCGCCTTCGAGAAACTATGAATCAAGTCTTGAACCTAAGCACGTTGCGACCAATAGCGAGATCGCTGTCCATACCTGTGGGAATTCTTGAGGCAGAGTCGGACATATCGGACGCCGCCTGATCAGTCGGATAATCTGCAAATGGGTGGAAGATCGCTCTTGTGATGTGTAGTTTGGGACTGATAGTCGAGGCTTGATTCCGTTGGACGCGAATGCCTTCTGGCGCATCACCGCCATGAGAATTCTCGTCCACTGTCCGAGTCAGGAACTGCACACGGGCTCGCCGAACAGGAAGTTGGAACGCTTCGTCATGCTGTCTTAGGCGATATAGCCGCCCGGAGTGCTGCGACACGTGCACGATAGCATTGGCTCGCGAGGATGGATTGCTAACGGCGAACCCATGCTGGTCGGCAAGGCGATACTGGCTGGAGCATCAACTCGGCCGACGAGAGTGGCCCCCCATCCTAGGCAGGATCGGCCGACATGGCCGGCATCGCGAGCCGCTCTGAAAGAGCACAGCGGGCATCCAGACGCTGCCGGGTAAGTCGTTGCTGCCTTCTGGGAGTACGTTCTTTGCTTGGAAATTGCTTACAAGCTTCTGGAGAAAGACGAGACCCGCGTTTTGCGCGACACTCGTTTGCTAGAGAACTACAAGAAACTTAAGTTGCTGTTCGAAGCGAGGGTCGATGACGGGCTGGTCGCCTTCAACACCGCCCCTGGCCTGATGAGCCTCGATCTCCAGCACAGGCTCTTTCATCTCGCCCTTTCGGAGCTCGGTGGCGAGGAGGCATGGAACGAAGTGCTGGAGATTACGGTGGATGTCGCGCGTACCATCACCATCGAACGGTTCAACCGCCCCGATTGACGGACCCTCCGCGTTCGTTTCCTTCATCGGGCTGGAAGAAGCCGCCGCTCGCACAACGAAAAAGCCCGCCGCGGGAGGAGGTGCGGCGGGCTTGATTTGGACGACAGCATTCGGGAGGAATAAATGCCGTCCCTGATCGCCGAGGTCGGGAGGAGGTGACCCGGACGAAACTTGATACCGACAACCTACTCCCTTCCACGCTCCCGAGAAGCATTAATTGTGCATAGCAGCATTGCGATCTGTGCAGCGCACACCTAGACCTGAGAGGTGTGTTTGCCAGACCGGCAGCGCAGGCCGTGTGCTGCGCCGCAGCGATGCACATGTTCGAAACTGGCGGCATCAGCAGCCCGGTGACGTTACCTACTCCCGCCGCGCGCAGCATTGCAGTATCATGCTGCCAGATCGAGAAGCTTCTTGGCCTTGCCCTCCATCTCCAGGCGAACATCCTGATGCGGCTTGTCGCGCGCCACCCGTGTAATGCCCTGCACGAAGTCGAAAATCGAGGCGGGCGGGTGCCCTTCCTCCGAAAGCACGGCATCGATGATCTTCGTCGTCTCCGCCTTGGAGAAGCCGCGCTTGCGCAGGAAGCTCTGGCGATCTTCGTCGTCCCGAGCGACGACACGCTCCCGCGAAGCCTTGATGCCATTGACGAACGGCATGGGCGAAGACTCCGCGAACTGGATCAGCGCTGTCTCGGCTTCCAGGGCAAAACGCGAGGCGGCATATTTGGAATGCCGGATAATGATTTCCTGGAAATCTTCGACGCCGTCGGCGATGCCGAGGTGCGGGCTCCGACTTCGGAACTCAGCGGAGACGCATTCCACGCAGCCAATTTCGCCACCAAAAGGGCGGTGTCCCCGTTTACCGACGCGCATCTAAGTTCTCCGTTGTTCCCCAACACGATTATTGCTGTGCCTGTTACCTCAATCGACCGTTCTGCGATCGTGTGGCTGACGCTGCGGAAAAAACCGCAGGGTCGGTTCTGTTCGATGTTCGCGTCGACGGCGATAGCTGCGTTCAGCGGATGGCTGCGATTGGATATGGCGTTTAAATCCTAACGGGATTCAATAATCCCTGTGGGACGGCACGTCCTGTGTCCTGCAGCGCGTTGTTGAGCGCATGGCCCATATAGCGGATTGATGATGGTGAAGGCCTCGGGCTCTCCTCGGCTCCGGCACCGGCACGGAACGTGTCGGCCGGCACCGCAAAGGGCGTTCGGCCGGCCGGAGAGAGGTCGAGGCAGCAAGCATTCCCAGTGGGGAAGTCAGGCTGTTTGGCTGTCGCATCCACGAAAGGTCGCGCCACAGAAACTTGATTGCCAGTCAAATTTTGTTTTCTCGACGCTTCACGAATTAGCATTGGATGCTTCGCTGTTGGCCGTGAAGGAAGATAGGCTGGGGATGGCGCGGCCCGAGCGAACCCACAAAGCCTTCACACGATGCAGATAAGGCACGGGACCTCGTCGAAAGTGTCGACAGGCTGGCTGGCGTTGCTCATGACTGAGCGGAAATAGAGCACGGCAAGACGGTGGAGACCATCGCGCTCGACAGCAAGAACAATTCTCCAGAGGCGATCATCATTATCGATCCGGCGGTCGGGAGGCCTGGTCGGCTTAGCGGGGCTACGACGATGCGACATCCAACACATATGCGGCATGACTCGGTCAAGGTCGGTGCTGGAATTGCCGCCCGAAAATGGAGTCTTGGCCCAGGAATCGAGCCGCCATCGCGGACGTTGCACCGAAGCAGAGCCGGCACTGTCTCAAGTCCGGATGGCGAAGTGCGCAGCCGATGAAAGCTGCGGCAGTTGGGGACGCGTACAAGCCGTATATGATGACGACATTCGGGGCGCCACGGAGGCGTTCCGCGTTCCTATCGCTCGAACCATGGCCATCGACGAATACGACAGGCCATCAGGTCCGCCGCGCCTTAGCGATAGATGAGTCGCAGCTTCGCCGTGCATAGCGTGATCGCGGAAGTTTGCATTTACGCGCTCCCGTCCGTTTCATTCTCCTCATCGATTTCGCGCACGGGCAGATAGGCGTTCGTTTCCAACCATTCCCGCAGCACGATCTGAATGAGGTCCGCCCGGCCGATTTCCATTTCGGCAGCAATGGCGTTGAGAGCGTCCTCGGTGGCCGGTTCCAGCGGCACGCCGGCGACGTTTCTGAGCATCAATGCCGCGCGCCGCAAGATGATCTGCAGATCCGCGCGCGAAACGTGTGTCGCTTGGCAGTTAATTAGTAAGCGCGAATTTCCCCGCACCTTTTACTGTTGAGTGCTCTGATGCATGAGGCGTCACCAAAATAGGTGGACACCTTGTGTGCGGTCGCCGTCAATGCCGATCACATCAAAGGAAACGGCCCGCCCATTGCCGCATGGAAGCGTGACAATGCTGCTCGACCTCCTACATGTTAATGCATCACGTAATATAGTAGCCAATCACCCACCCGGCCAGTTTGCTGCCTTTGCCCGGCCTTAACTACCCCCTGGGGAATGTCTCTCGACATTCCTCAGGGAACTCGACGCGAATGTCTGCAATATCCGCTAAGCGGGCAGAATTTCTGCGACAGCATTTGCTGAAACCCTACTTTACAACAGTGTGGCGCTTCCGGCCGAGCGAAAGCCGGATCGGGAGGTCTTGGGACGATATCATTGTATCAATCTCGACGACGTTGCCGTTGATCCGCACACCTCGTCCCGAGATCGCCCTTCGCGCTTCCCCTTTGGAGGAGGTCAATCCGGCGCGTACCAGCAAATCCACAAGGGCTACTCCGGCCAAGCCCTCGGCGTCATTTAGATGAAGCGTCGGTAGCCCCTCTGCGGCTTCGCCCTGCCCAAATGCTTGGCTAGCCGTGGCCTCCGCCTGTTTGGCGGCGTTAGTTCCATGTGCCAGGGCCGTAGCTTCGTTGGCCAGACGTTCTTTGACGGCGTTTAGCTCGGTTCCTTCAGCCTGTCCAAATCGCTCGATCTCGTCCATCGGCAGATCGGTGAAAAGCTTCAGGAACCGAACGACATCAGCGTCTTCCGTGTTACGCCAGAATTGCCAGTAATCGTATGGCGAAAGGCGATCTTCGTTGAGCCACACAGCTCCGGCAGCCGTCTTACCCATCTTGACACCTGAAGAAGTCGTCAGAAGCGGCGTAGTCACTCCGAAGACTTCCTTTCCATCCGTCCGCCGTATCAAGTCGATGCCATTGATGATGTTCCCCCACTGGTCGGCTCCACCCATCTGCAAACGGCAACCGGTCCGGCGGGATAGCTCAAGGAAGTCGAACGCTTGGAGGATCATGTAGTTGAATTCTAAGAAGCTCAGATTCTCCTGCTTTTCCAGCCGCGACTTCACACTGTCGAAAGAGAGCATCCGATTGACGGAGAAATGCCTGCCGACGTCTCTCAGCATGTCGATCCAACGAATGCTGTCCAGCCAGTCGGCATTGTTCACCATCACGGCATCCGTCGGACCGTCTCCGAAGACAAGGAGACGGTCAAAGACCTTTCTGATCCCTTCAATGTTGGCGGCGATCCGCTCGTCCGTCAGCATGGGCCGCGCCTCCGAACGGAAGCTGGGATCGCCGATGCGGGTGGTCCCACCCCCAATGAGAACGATGGGTTTATGGCCAGTCTGCTGAAGATGACGAAGCGCCATGATCAGAAGAAGATGGCCGACATGAAGACTGTCAGCCGTCGCATCGAAACCAGCGTAAGCGGGTACGATGCCTGCTTCAAAGGCGGCATCGACACCCGGCAGGTCGGTCCCTTGATTTACATAGCCGCGCTCAATGAGCGTCTTCAAAGCCGCCGAACATGGTTCGGAATGATCGGTTGGTAAATCGGGAAGTGCCATATAGGGAATCCTCCTGGTATTGCCGCCAGGGGGTCCTCTCATGAACAAAGCCGCCTGACGGCGGCTTGTTTCAAGGCATGATCGAAACGCGCCGCTCCTTATGGAAGCGTCGCATAATAGATTGCAGCGATGAGCGCGGACTTGATCATGTGCCGATGCATAAAGGACTTTATCCGCACCTGCAAGCAATCTGAAATGGCTACTTCGGGGAGCTGCCGAGCCTCTGTCGCGACGATTTGCAACTGACTTTTGCACCGTCGCAGAGCTCAACTTTTGCGACAGCATTTCCTGCTTCCCGCTTTCCTTCTGATGTCGAGCCCAGACGCGCTTCACCTGCGCTTCGCTGCAGCAGCCGGTCAGCTTTGCCGTCCTGCCGATACTGTTGCCGCCAGACCGGAAGACAATAATGCGTTCGTGTGTCACCAGTCAGCTTGGTCCGGCATATTTCCCGGTTCCGTCGCAAACTCCAGCTGAGGTCGGGCAGGTTGAGCGTCACGCGCCATCGTTTCCTGCCGCAGATCATCGCCCATGCGGTCTGGCTCTCCTTCAGGTTCCCCTTGAGCCTGTGTTTGGTCGAGGAAATGGCGCTGGAGGGGGATCGTGGTTTCGTATGAGACAATCCGCCGGTGGGGCAACAAATGCGGTCCGCATACGGAGCCATTACGTGACGGCACTTGATATTGCAGTGCAGCAAGCGTAGAGCACCGCGCGCTTATCGGAGTGTCGTCCATGGCCCTTACCAATGCTGGTAACGAGGCAGAACCCGTCGAACAATCGAGCCATTCTGAGGTCGAGCAGCACAGCACCAAGGTGCTGATGCTGGGCGCACTCGGCGTGGTTTACGGCGATATCGGCACCAGCCCGATCTATGCTTTCCGCGAGGCATTGGTGGCATCGTCGGGGGGCGAAGTCGCCAACCGTGGCGAGATCCTCGGCGTGTTGTCGCTGATCATCTGGTCGCTGACCATCATCGTCACCATCAAATATATCATGTTCGTGCTCAGGGCCGACAATCGCGGCGAGGGCGGTGTGCTGTCGCTGATGGCGCTGGCGCGCAACAGTTTCCCGACCCGCTCGGCGGTGATCCTCGGCATCGGCATCGTCGGTGCCTCGCTTTTTTTTGGTGACGCAGTCATCACGCCGGCGATCTCGGTGCTGTCGGCGGTCGAAGGCATGAACGTCGTCACGCCGACCTTCCAGCCTTATGTGGTGCCGCTGACGCTGGTCATCCTGGCGATTCTGTTTTCGGCACAGCGGTTTGGAACCGGCGGCGTCGCCCTGATCTTCGGCCCGATCACGGCAGTCTGGTTCCTGGCCATCGGCCTTTCCGGTCTCAACCACATCATCGCCGATCCGGAAATCCTGCTGGCAGTCAGCCCGCATTATATCGTCGCCTTCCTGATCAATTCACCCGACGTCGCCTTCGTGACGATCGGCGCCATCTTCCTCGCCGTCACCGGCGCCGAAGCGCTCTACGCCGACCTCGGCCATTTCGGCCGCAAGCCCATCGTGCTCGCCTGGCTGGCAATCGTGTTCCCTTGCCTGCTGCTGAACTATGCCGGGCAGGGCGCATTCGTGCTGGCGAAAAACGGCGTGGTCGGTCATCCCTTCTTCGAGATGAACGAAGGCTGGACGCTTATTCCGATGGTCGTTCTCGCCACCGCTGCGACCGTCATCGCCAGCCAGGCGGTGATCTCCGGCGCTTTCTCGCTGACCAGGCAAGCGGTGCAGCTCAACATGCTGCCGCGCCTGGAAATCCTGCATACGTCGGAAAGACAGTCCGGCCAGATCTACATGCCGCGCGTCAACATGCTGCTGGCGCTGGTGGTGATGCTGCTGGTGGTCGGCTTTGGCGAATCCAGCAAGCTTGCCTCAGCCTACGGCATTTCGGTGACCGGCAACATGCTGGTGACGACGGTGCTGCTCTACGTGATCATGAGCCGCATCTGGAAATGGCAGCTCTGGCTGGCCATCTCCCTGACAGTGGTATTCGCGTTCATCGACATCGGCTTCTTTGCCTCGAACATCGTCAAAGTGTTCGAAGGTGGCTGGGCTTCGCTGGCGGTGGCCTTCACCATCGTGCTGGCGATGTGGACCTGGATCCGCGGCACCCGCTATTTGTTCGACAAGACGCGCCGGAACGAGATTCCGCTGGATTTCCTTGCCGGCAATCTGCTGAAGAAGAAGCCGCATCTGGTGTCGGGCACCGCGGTGTTCCTGACCAGCGATCCGCTGAGCGCGCCGACCGCGCTGATGCACAGCCTCAAGCACTACAAGGTGCTGCACGAACAGAACGTCATCCTTTCGGTGGTGACGGCGCCGCAGCCTGTCGTGCCCGACAGCGAGCGCGTCAAGATGGAGACCGTCAACGAGCTGTTCATGCGCGTGACGCTGACCTTCGGCTATATGGAGCAGCCCAACATCCCGCGCGCGCTGGCCATCTGCCGCAAGCAGGGCTGGAAGTTCGACATCATGACGACGTCGTTCTTCCTGTCGCGGCGCTCGCTCAAAGCCTCGCCCAATTCCGGCATGCCGGCCTGGCAGGACAAGCTGTTCATCGGGCTGGCGCGCACGGCGGCAGATGCGACGGAATATTTCCAGATCCCGACCGGACGCGTCGTCGAGATCGGGACGCAGGTGACGATTTAGGGCATGCCGCGGTTGAGAAAGAATCGGTGCTGTCACATTGATTGAGCGGTAAAGAAATTGAGGTAGCAGCGCGCCCGGCACTGTAAAGTTTCAGCGGCTTGATGCAGCGATAGCTGGCCGGGACGGCTGTCACGCTGCGGCGACACACGCGCCAACGGCCAGTCGGGTGTCGCGAATTGAGGCGCGCTGAAGCCGTCCGGCTCAGCCGATCATGGCGCTTCGGTTGCCGGGTTCGAGGTCGTGGCCTCTGCCGCTGCGCGATTCTAGCATTTGCGCCTTGGAGAGCTCTGCTTCAGCCTCGGCGAGGCATGGCTCGGCTGTGGTTCTCTGCCGCAGAAGGTCCGATTGCGAATTCTTGAGGTTGTCACGACGTAGGCGGGCGGCCTTGGCGAACGTCGGATAAGCGAAATGATTGATATCGGAGATGCCGGCCTTCGTTTCCTCGGCGTTTATCTGGAAGTCCAGTTCTCGCGCCATGCGTTCGAAATCGGCAATCATCATGTCTAGCTGCTGCAACTGTCGCCGCTTCTCATTCACCTGAAATTGCTTCAGTCGGACCAGATTACCTCGTGGCTTCATGACTCGGTACTCCGGTACACATTTCGTCCAATCAAACCGCTCTCTCCCAGCCCCTTAACGTTAGGCCTACAGCGACTCTCACGGTTTCTGCTGCGAGAGGTATTTTCCAAATCCTTGGCCGATGGCCATGAGTTCAATGGCATCGACAAGCATGCGAGCGAGGGACTTAAGGAGCGGTAAAAAAAGGCGGAATAGGGCGATTTCACATTGTCTGCATATGAACGCGTTGAGACCTGCGGCGGGCTTGTCACACAAACCAATCGCCAAGATTTGCGACATAGACGCCGGGGGGCATGAATACGCCCGCCGTCAGCTACACGCCCCCCGATTTCCGCCGCCTATTATCGCCCACGCGGTCTGGCTTTATTTCCGGTTTCCGCTGAGCCTGCGCCTGGTTGAGGAAATGCTGCTGGAACGCGGCATCGTGGTTTCGTATGAGACAATTCGCCGGTGGGGCATCAAGTTCGGGCCGGACTACGCTCGCTGCTTGCGCCCCAAGCCGCCGTGCCGGAATGATGTATGGTACCTGAACGAAGTGGTCGTCACCATCGCCGGCAAAAAGCTTTGGTTGTGGCGCGCCGTCGACCAGGATGGATATGTGCTGGACGAAATCGTGCAAAACCGCCGCAACACCAAGGCCGCCAAGCGCTTGCTGACGCGGCTGTTGAAGAAGCAGGGGCTCGCGCCGAAGCGCATGATCACCGACTAGCTGCGCTCGTATGGAGCGGCAAAGCGACAGGTGATGCCGGACGTCGAGGCACCGGTCGCACAAGGGGTTGAACAACAGAGCGGAGAATTCCCATGTGCCGCCGCGAAACGGGAGCGGATGATGCAGGGGGTCCGATCGCCGGGAGGCCTGCAACGCTTCGTCTCGACCTTGTCAGCCCTCCGCAACCTCTTCGTCCCGCCCCGCCCCAAACGTTCTGCTCTCGCCATACATGTTCATCGCCTGCAAGCCATCGCCGAATGGAAGGCCGTGACTGGAACGCCCGCATGAATTCTGCAGCAGCAGCCCTCGGCCGGCAACGGTGGGAGGCCGCTGAGCCTCATCCGCTTCGATGAGAGCGGCGTCGGCGGGTTCTGTCGCAAACTTTCGGAAAGGTCATTTGCTGCAGAAAAATGGCCTGCGGCATCGATCGCGACGAGCACTGAAGTCGATCAGAATCCGCAAGAGCCAGTATTTCAATAACCGGGCTCGAACACATCTCAACCGGTGAAAAGGTTCTCGAAGTCCGCGAGGCCCCCGCGGCGGCCATCATCATGGACGCGCTGCGGCACCTCGAAACCGCTTCCCTTGGCGTCGGATCAATCGTGTTGAAGGAAGGGCTTGAGCAAGCCTGGTCCCAGGAGGCGGTTTCAGGTGCATGGGGCAGTACTATTCACAAGATGTGCGAACGGGCCATAGCGTCTGCACTCGAGGGCGTCAGCGGGAGCGTCAGCTACATAGTCGATAACACGCGCTTTTTACCTCGGTCTCGGCTCGCGACGATGGATTGCTAACGGCGAACTCATGCTGGTCGGCAGGCGATACTGGCTGGAGCATCAACTCGGCCGACGAGAGTGGCCCACCATCCTAGACAGGATCGGCCGATATGCCGGCATCGCCGCTCTGCAAAGAGCACAGCGGGCATCCAGACGTTGCCGGGTTGACTATGGGTGTCCGAACCGCGAAAAGAGGCCGCTCTTCATGAGTGGCGTGCGCCGGCAGTCTAACCCCAAGCCCCCCGCCCAGGCTGCCGGCGCGCTTCTAGGAACATCGAGGTAGGGCACTACGCCGCTTGCTTGTCCGACTACGCTTCGATCAGATACCGCGGTGGCCAGCCTCGACCCGTCGCTTGCGCCTGCGCCCGCCGAGACCTTGTGCTTCCTCCAGCGAGTCAAGCCGATCACCATGGGCGTCGCCAGTTCTGTTGCTCACCCACGTGCCATTTGCGATCTCGTGTCAGTGAGAGCACCGCAACCACCTCCCCTGCTAGAGGGCAAGGCGGCTTGCGTCGCCCGTGTTGTTACTATTCTTCGCTGTGGTCGGAGTTTTTCCCTGCCTTCGGAATCGGGACATTCGACTTTGCAAAAAAATAGGCCATCGTGGTCGATCGTCACGCCCCCAGTTCGGCGGCACGATGGACGCAGCGCAAGCTCTTTGCGCGGGGGGCTCGTCCCATCAAATACTTGATGCAATTTGCGCTTTGCGTACCTCCGTGCATGTTGCTCGATGCCAGGCGGAGGCCTCTGTCTAAATGATCGCATCGATCGCGTTGCCGCGATCGCCGCAGCCGTTTTCGAGCAGGACAATCATGCCAGGCGTTGTCGGCAGCGATGCGCATGCAAAAATTCACAGATGCGTCTAGACTTAGACTAGCGCATCTTCGCCATGGCGCTCGGCTATGAAGCCGCCTTCTTAGCTACGTCGCAAAGGGTTATCCGGCCAAGGCGGGTTCAATGGAATGAAATGAGGCCCCTTTGGGTCCTGAACTTTCAACTCCAGACTGCCTCTTTATGCGACTTTTCGAGCACAGAACGTGAACATGAGAGCGTGCTGGCATGTTTAGACCCCCTTGAGGTCAGTTCGTGCCGTGAGCGCCAGACAATGTTTAAGGCAGCGTCTTCATGCGCCACCGCCCCGTTCGATCGGAAAGAACTGGTGCAGACTGGAGCACCGTCACGCGATTCCACGACTAGCAAAGATTTGGCAAGCAATGCTGCTATAAGCTTCAGGAAAGAAAATTGGGGGGGCGGGCAATCGTGCTCAGGGCGTGCGTCAGTCGCGTACAACATGCCGTTGGACATGGTGGTTTCCACACGGGACACATTCAGGTCTTCGAGCCACCAAGAACTGGTGCGGAGCTGGAAGGCTATACGGAGATTAAGAGCTTCCGGTACGTTTATGACTGCGGGTCCGAGCACGGCAACGCGTTCAAGAGCGCATTAAACGCGCACCGGCTGAGTTGCGAGGAACGCACGGACATTCTCTTCGTATCCCACCTCCACTCTGATCACTCCAACGGCATCGAACACTTGCAGGCCATTGCACCAGCAGAGACCGTCGTCGTGCCGTATCTCGACGTCATCGAGCGACTGATCTTCATTCTCGCTGACACGGAGTCCGGCGCCATTTCGACATCCGCTCGCGAGTACTTCGGCAATCCGGCGGGCTGGTGGCTGGACCGCGGCGCGAGATACGTCATCTTTCTCGAGGCGGATGATGGTGATGCTCCGCGGCCGGGCGGGCCGATGGAGCCCGATGGTCCGATCGACGACGGCGGGGGTGACGATCGCCGGGATGCGATGGCATTGCCGGAAAAGAAAAAGCCCGGCACGCGGCTTGCCCACCACCTGCGTAAGCCAAGAGGACCTGTCCCGGAAGGTTTGACGGCCGCCAGCGAAGCGAGGTCAGAAGCCGCCGACGGCGCCGTTCTTGCCGGCGCCGGCTCCTTCATGCGACTGGAGTGGCGCTATTATGAAACTGCACAGTGGCAGATCGGCGACTGGATCCTGCTCCCCTATGTGCATCCGGTCGACAAGGCCGTTCGTTCCCGCTTTCAGCGAGCGGTCACAAAGGCCCTTAGGATCAGAGGCGGCAACGAGGAAAAGCTCGCCGCGAAATTGATCGAATTTCTTTGCTCGCCCGAGAAGACGAAGGTGCTGCTTGATCTCTACGGTGAGCACTTCGGGCACGGCCACAACGCCCTGTCGATGTCGCTCTACTCCGGACCGTATTGTCAAAGCACCCGACCAGCCGATGACGATCATCGCTGGCATCGATACGGATGGCCCTATGAGGACTTTCCCCATTGGGACATCGGCTTCATTGAACCTGTGGGCTGGCTCGGAACGGGAGATTCCGCGCTGAAGCAGAAGCTACGGCGCGACCCCTGGATGAATTTCTATCAGCCATACGCGTCCAATGTTGGTATATTGACGCTGCCCCACCACGGCTCCGCTCACAATTTCCACGAGGAAATCCTGGCATTTGACGGCCTTCAGATGGCCCTGGCCACAACGGTCGATCGCCAGAACCGCGTGGCGCGGATGCGTGACACCCTCGCGGTCGTGCAGGCTCGCGGGATTCACGGACATGTCGTCGACGATCGACGCATGAGCACCTATCGGTTCTGGTGCGGGCGCACGATGGGGAGATGACATTGGAAGAGGTTCGCCGGATCGCCATGGCGCCTGCGCTGACCGTCAGCTGCCGTGAGGAGGCCGACGAACTGATGTCGCTCGTGCGTGCGTCGGCCGCACGAGCGCGGGACTGGATGTCAGCATAAACCGGCGATCCGCTCGACATGCTGCGGCAGATCAAGTTCGAGCCTGTCGCCTTTCATTCGATCGAGGATCGTGCGCTCAACTTCATCGAGCAGATCAATCAGACCTGGACGTTTGCAGTCGCGATTGGCGCTGCCAGGCAGTTGCTGCAGCTGCATCCGAATATCGGCGGCTTCCGCCTCGCGCCTGGCGCCCATGCGTCGCTCGAGCTCGACATCATGAGCGTGGAGCTGGTGAGGTTGGCGCGGAGACCTTCGCTGCGGCAACCCCCCGCAACAACGGCAAACTTGCGGCGGACCTCGCGAAGCTCGCGGGGCGGCCCGAACGCAACCGGTACGTGTTCTTCATGTCTCCGCTGTTCCCCGGAAACTCGCGGCGGCCGCAATTTGAGAAAGATGGTATTGAGGTCTGGTCGATCGATGTCTGACCTGCGAACCGCACGACCTCCGGTCGAGGATGTGATTACTGGCCTTACAACCAAATCCGCGCGAATTCGGGCGCTCGCGGCTAGCCGGCTACGAGCGGGCGGAGATCGCCCGTATGCTCGAGCTCCGATACCAGCATGTTCGCAAAGTGCTCGTCGATGAGGAAGCCAGAGGCGCACAGGGGCAACGACCTCGTAGCGCCGGGAAACCCAAGGCGGCGGATCATGCGGCTGCCAGCCCGCGCTTGGACGCCTCGCCTGCAGTATTGATCAAGGCCGGGTTCTGGCCAGTCGGCGAGTGGACCCGCCTTTCGGACGAGGCCTCCCATCTTAGCGAGAGGGCGCCCAACGAGCCTGGAATCTACGCCTTCGCCGTTGACGGAGTGGTTAAATATATCGGGCTGACCTAGACAGGTTTGCACGCGCGGATGGGCCACTACCGGCGGGGCCACAAAGGCCACAGGACGAGCTCGCGCGTGGAAGGCGCTGATCCTCGAGTGCCTAGCCGAGGGAAAGTCGGTGCAGGTTTTTGTCGCGACACCCGAGGCGCTCGAGTGGAACGGTCTGCCGGTGAGCACTGCCGCCGGGCTTGAAGCCGCCCTCATCCGCGCCATGCGACCCAAATGGAATATGCTGGGAGCGAAGCGGCTGATACCCGGGGCTTCCCTCTCGGAATAGGAGAGTTCCCGTCCTAGGTTTAGAGGCATGTGCAATGCCCCCGAACAGGTCGGTGAGGTGATGGGCAACAAGATGGACCACCTCTCCCTCCGGCTGGATCGGCCCGCGGACGGCAAGCAGGGAGGACGAAAGCACAAGAACCGAACGGATATCTAACTAGGAGGAACCGCCGCCGCCGTATGCGCGGCGGCGGTTTGATGATCATGCGACCGCGATCGCATTTGCCATCGCGTTGACTGTGAGAGCGAATAGGGCCGGTTTCGATAGCGTCGCCTTGAGCTGATCTGGCCAATCCGGATGGACGGATGCCCATGCGAGTATCTTGGATGCATCGAGACGTCGATGACTCGCAAGATAGCGCGACGAGATCTTTGCCGGTACCGACTCGCGCACATAGTGGGCATTGAGCGGCCGAAGGGTGGTGAACAGCCCGTATGCCTTGGCGAACGTCTGGACCTCGCCCTCCTCAGCGAGCGAAGAAAGTAACTCCAGCACCGGCCCGGAGGGTGTGATGTACGCGTCCGAACCGAAACGGGAGATGGCGTCCGCGACCCGCCGCGCGTTGCGGACGCCGATAGCAGCAAGCGCGTCGTGCAGAGCACGTACCCTCGGCGCCGCCTGCCCCTGCCCAATACTCGGCCTTTCCGGTCCGGTTGTCAGCAACACGCGCCGCCACCGCCTCCGCATTGGGAGAAAGCACCCTGACCCGCCCCTCCTGGACGTCCAGAATGCCGGCAGCGATCAATGTCGCAAGCTCGGCGTCGAACCGTGGGTGCCGAGCATCGTCTTGAAACAGAGACGCCAGGTCGCCACGGAACACAAAGGCAAGTGTGTCGGGCTCAAGCCAGGGGACGGCTCGCGTTCCTCCATGGACGTTGAGAAGGAGGCCGAGGACGAGTGCTTCTCGCAGTCGCTGGCCGGCTCCTGAACCAGGCCGTAGCAGAGGGCTGCGACTGCGGTGCAACGCGGCGGTCGCCAACAGATACGGAAAGACGTCGCGATACCAACGCGGGGTGTTTCGCGATCGGGTGCTGCTTCCGCCGGATCTTTGTCGAGCCACGCGAGCACGGGTGGACGGCAGGGCTCGGGCAACGCTACGAGCAGCCGCTTGCGAAAGGCACCTAGCTCGATTGGTCGAACGGAGTTGCTGAGAGCTGCCTCAAGATCGTGCCAGTCTCGGAAGCCCCCGCCGCGGGCAACTGCTGCCTGGCATTTGTTCAACGGAAAAACGAAGCCGCTGTCCTCAAACAGCCGCTTCAACTCCTTTGCGCATTTCTTAGCGCCATCAAGTGTGGAATACACGCGAAGTCCTTCATCTCGGCCTTGTCGAGATGCGCTGCTCACCTCTTGCGGCCGGAATCAGGGTTCGGTCGCGAGAAAGAATACCCGTTGGACGACGGTCCTTCGCCATGGCAGCGGCCACGCCGATGATGGCGGCGCTCAACCAACAATATGCGAGTTGCTGAGAAGGTTCAATCCTGACCCAACCCTAGGGGCGGCTGCCGGACAAGCTGGCCGTGAAGATAGATCTTGACGGTCGTTCCTCTGATGCGTCGGAGTCGCGGTGACTACTTGCGTCGCTAAGAGCGTGCGCCGAGCTGACGGTTGTCTATCGACCCATCTTCATGAGCATCTCGTCCATTCGTTCAAAAAGCCGGTTCTCGGGCGGGTCCCCCGCATCCGCTCCCGTAAGCATGTGGCACAGATCGTCTAGGTTGATGACCAGTATGAACTTCCCATTCTCACGCAAGATCGTCTCGGCAGATTTCCGGGCGCTCTCATCGGCGCCTGATCGCGCGACCAGGATAGCGACCGTCCTGAGCCCTTTGGAGAAGAGATATTTTTCGGTGATTTGGATCTCAGCTTGACCAATCGGCTCATGATAGTTTTTCGCGTCGAAGACAATGTAGCGAGACGAGAAGTCGGCGGCGATCATAGACCAGAATGAACCGCGATCTGATTTGATCCGGCCAATCAAATCCATTCGGTTCAGCTTATCGTCGGTGCGCTGTTGAGAACTCAGATTGGAGAGTTCCGCCGCAAATAGAAACCGAATAGCCTGCTCGCAATATTTCTCGAAGTCGCTCCAACCTTCCTTGCCGGCTGGGATTTGACGGAGGCGCGAAGCGAGCTTCCAGCCTGTCGGCGATTGCGTGTCCACGTTGCCGCGAATGCCAGAATCACCGTCGAGGACAGTTTCTGAGACGAGCTCTTCGAGGGCGTCCGCGAGTGCGTCATCTTTCTCTGCCAACGACCTCAGAGTGCCCAGTCCCCAAATCTGAACTTCAGGTGCGGCGGTCGACTTGAGCTCCGCGAGGGCCTGGTCCGAAATGTCGAGGGATACGATGACAATCCCGCCATCGAAGCCCTCTGTTCTAACGATCCCATGGATGTGAGAAATCGCGTCTCTTACATGCCGCTGCCAATCTTTCTGCCAGCGGAACATCTTGAACTCGACGGCCAACTTTCTGACTGTCTCTTTCGGCGTAAACGTCAAGTCTGGAAGCGAACGGTAGAGTTCCCATTCTTCCTGGTCTGCTGGCTCTTCATCCGGCCGCGTTGCGGCCGCCAGGCCGACGTCCTCCTGCGCGAGAATGCGTAGCAATAGATCTTGCCAATCTCGATCGAGGTTGTGGGTCTCGATCTGCAGCTCTTTCATCTTCCCCATTGTGTCTCCTGCGTTTGTAAGCCTCTAAACCGCTACCGAGTTCAGCAGCCCGCGAAGGCGTAGCTCGCGCTGAAACCCTCCATCCATCGGCATCGGTGTGGCTTGCTGTTGCGTCATGGCTGGATCGCAACTTCCGCAACCAAGCTCAAGTTTTTTCACCTCGTCCGTCGGCCTCAGGCCGTTGTCTTGCATCTGTCACAAAAAGGATGTCTTAATGTAGATCTTGAGGGGACGTGCATAATGCGGACACTTGTGCTGACAGCATTGGGTGTACTTGCGGCAACTCATACTGCGTTTGCTTGGGGGACCTCTGGTCATTCGATTGTTGCGGAGATCGCGCAGCATCGTTTGAACGACGCGGCCGCCGTTGGTGTCGAATCCATCCTGGGGCCGGGTACGTCACTCGCATCCATCGGTAGTTGGGCAGATGATGAACGCGCTCGAGACCGGAGAACGACCCGTTGGCATTTCGTCGAAATACCATCCGCCGCCGCAGCCTACGACGCGACTCGCGACTGCACACCCGACCCGGCGCTTGGTGATTGCATCATCGCAGCGATCGACCGGGAACTCGCGCTCGTCAGCTGTGCCACCGCACCAACGGAACAGCGGCAGCGGGCGCTGAAGTTCCTGGTTCACCTCATTGGAGGCCTCCATCAACCGTTGCACACGATCAAGGACGAACGCGGCGGAAACGGCATCGATGTCACGATAACCACCCTGGAGCGGGTGAACGGAGACCTACCGTTCAACACAAACCTGCACTCAACTTGGGACGCTGCTCTGATCGACAAGACCGGCTGGTCATGGGATAGCTATGTCGAGCGCCTCGAAACCGGTTGGCTCAGGACGGCTGACGCCACTGCCATTTCTGTCGGTACGACCACCGACTGGGCGAACGAGAGCCACCGCATCGCAGTCACACTGATCGCCAGCGTGCCGAACAACATAGTGCTGGATGATGCTTATCGGAACGAGAACCTTCCTCTGATTGACCACCAGCTGGGAACCGCGGGCCTTCGATTGGCGGAACTTCTCAACAGGGCTTTCTCGACCAGCAGCTGCCTACCTAGTGATTGAGTAGACGCCGTTACGAAGCGTTTGTGAGGTGGCCGGAAAACTCCGGCACGGGAGGTGACATGCCAAGAGCGACGCAGGACTTGTCCATTTCCCCGGAGGCTCGGAGGCAGGTCTATGCGGCGCGCCGATACGTGCAGCGGGACGTACAGGAGGAACTGGACCTACGCATCCCGTTCGACGTCTATTTTCAGGACCCGGCCATCACGGCGTCGGACCAGAAGTTCGATTTCGCGGATGGATTTCTGGTGCCCTGGGAACCGGGGTTGGGCGATGGTCCAACCAGTGCACGATTCGTGGTGGTCGATTATGACGGCGGCACTGAGTCCTTCGCCGCGCCGGCGAAGTGGGATCCTCGGCGAAACGTTTTTCTCGACCAGAATGGCGATGAGGTAGACCGGAACAAGCTGAACACGCCTCAGTTCCACCAGGTGAACGTCTGGGCCACGCTGCAGAACGGACTTGATTACTTCGAGAACGGGTTTGGTTTGGGACGGCCAATTCGCTGGGGTTTCGAGGGCAACCGGCTGATCGTTGTTCCCCACGCCGGCTACGGCGAAAACGCCTACTACGATCGCGAGAGCAAGTCGCTCCAGTTCTATTATTTCGACCGACCTGCAGGCCGCGTTTTCACCTGCCTCTCAGCCGACATCATCAACCACGAATTCGGCCATGCCGTGCTCGATGGTCTACGTCCCTACTATAACGAGTCCGTGTTGCCCGAGACCGCGGGATTTCACGAGTTCATGGGCGATATGGCTGCGATCCTGATCGCCTTCCGCAACAATGCCTTCCGTGCCCAACTCGTCGCGAAAACAGAGGGCGACCTCGACAGCGAGAGTGCGCTGTCCAGCATTGCCGACGAATTCGGCAGACAAGTGAAGGATCGGCCTTACCTGCGTAGCGCTCTGAACAAGCAGAGGTTTGCTGACGTGAAAGACAGCCAGTCGCAACACTTCATGTCGGAGGTGCTGACCGGAGCCATATTTGACATCCTCCGCCGGCTGTCGCGATATTATATCGACGTTGAAAAGCTCTCTGTCGCAAAGGCATTCTGGTACACTGTGCGACGGATGCAAAACGTAGCAGTGCAGCCCCTCGATCTGCTGCCGCCCGTAGACGTCACCTTCAAAGATTATGCGATCGCCGTCCTGCGGGCAGAGGAGATCGCCAATCCGAGCGATCCGGACGGTCAGCGAGCGATGATGCTCGACGCGTTCATACAACGCGGGCTGATCGACGAGTCGGAGCGTGAAGAGCTTGGCCGAGCAAAGGTCACGTTCCGGCGTCTGCCTGTCGACATATTTCACGATGTCGAAACCATCGCGAATTCGCGGGCGTACGCCTACCGCTTCCTCGACGATAACCGTAAGTCGCTGCTTATCCCGTACACGGCAGACATTGTTCTTCCTGAGGTCACGACCGCGCAGAAGTTCACCATCGACGGGCGCCGACAGCCGAAGCAGGTCCTCGTCCAGTACGTCTGGCGCGAGGATGTCGAGCTCAACGGTGCTGAATTCGGCGCCTATGAAGGCCAGACCACAAGTCTGCTGTGCGGCGGCACAATCGCGCTTGATGAGAACGGCAACGTCCTTCACTGGGCGCGGAAGCCGGGTACCGGGCCACAGCTTGGCACGGGCCGGGACGCCGATGATGAGCTTGAGGAAGGACGAGAGCGCAGGGCGGCCTTCCTCTCGGCGTTGGCCCGTCGGATTGCGGCAGGGAGAATCAACAATCCGATTGGTGGGGAGGCTGGGCTGCTCGAGAAGAGCATAGCTCCTCTCGGCTCGCGCGTGATCGACGGCACGGTGCGCTTTCACCTGGCTCCGCATATCGGCCTCCATGACGATCGCGACGATGAAATGGGAGATGTGCAGTGGCAGATAAGCTCCTAGTCCGCGCCTACGACGTCGAGGTCGGCGACTGCATCTATTGCTGCATTCCCGGGGCGCGTGTGAAAGACGGTGCGGTCGACAACTTCCACATCCTCATAGACTGCGGTTCGAAGGGCCGGGCAGCGCTACTAAAGCGTGCGGTCGCAAATCTGAAAGAGATCCTGCCGGACGCCGGCGGTGGGCGGGTTCGGCTCGACCTTCTGGTCGCGACACACGAACATGCCGACCATATCAAGGGATTCGACCCCGAGGACTTCGACGGCATCCAAATCGAAAACATCTGGATGAGCGCGGCGATGAACGCGCAGCATCCTCAAGCCGAACACGCCTTTGCCCTCAACCGGCTTGCGACGCGGGCCATGCGCAATCTTGCGGCGAGGGACCTGTCCCTGAGCCCTGAGCTCCAAGGCCTCGTCGCCCTCTATGAGCTCGGCAATGACGGCGCGATGGAGGCGTTGCGAACCACGCTTCCGACCCGAAACGCAATCGAACCCAAATACGTCCATGCCGACATGACGGAAGATGAATTGGCGATCGAGACACTGCAGGGCGCCACTCTCAAGGTTCTCGGGCCCGAAGAGAATATCGACCTCTATTATCTCGGTGATGAAGGGGCGGAGATCGTTCACGCCTTCAATGAAACGACAGGTGCCCTGCGAACGCTCAGGGACGAGCCCCAGGTCAGGCCCGAGAGCATAAGCGGCTCCGATTTCCGGCGTCTGCGATCGCGGATGATGTCGGGACTGTTCGCGTTCACGCAGGAAAACGACAAAGTCATCAACAACACCAGTGTCGTTCTGCTGATCGAATGGAAAGGACGGCGCCTTCTGTTCGTCGGCGATGCAGAATGGACCAATACGTTCCGCCTTGGGCAGGGAAATGGTTCCTGGAACACAATGTGGAACACGCGGCCCGAACTTCTGGGCGAGCCGATCGATTTCCTCAAAATCGGCCATCATGGCAGCGAGAACGCCACGCCTTGGTCCAGCGGCGGAAACGGCGAAAGCGAGCCTGCCAGGATCCTGAATGCGATCCTTCCCCTTCCTGCCGATGGAGAGCAGCCAGCCGCGAAAGCGCTCGTGTCGACGGCACGAGGGAACACGTACCCAAGCATCCCGCGCTCCGAGCTTCTTGTCGAGCTCGGCAAGCGCGTCGGCAACGCTCGAAAGTATCTGGACAGCTTCGGTGCGGCCGGTGCCGCGAACCTGCCGCACTATGCGGACCGGGAGGAGCAGTGGCTCATGGAGGCACAACCGCCGCGAACGGACCTCGAGTGCATCCTCAGTGGCAAGACTTATGTGGATATCGAGATCGAAGCGGAGTGACCGCCCGGGCGTCGATCTGGGCCCGCGCAGCACCGCATGACATGAACCGTCATTTTGGCAAAGGGAGGGTCACATGAAACCAAGATACATACATATCGGCAGCTGGAATATCGAACATTTCGGGCGAGTGGACGACTCACCGAACAATCAGTACGCCATCGCCGAGCACATCGAACTCTCCGGCGTCAGCATTTTAGCGATTCAGGAGCTCTACATCACGGATGATTTCCCAGCCGGCGGCCAACTTGGAAACAAGTTCCTCAGAGCCTCCTTAGATCTCGTCGAGGAGCACACCGGCAATCATTGGGAGTACGAAATCTTCCCGAATCGTGATCCGAGCGATCGAGAACAGCTTTGTGGCATCGCCTGGAACACGGCCCGCGTGACAAAAGTCGGCGACACCCTGCGCGTCAACGTGTCGAACCAGGTCGTCGACGACAACGGAGACAGGCTCTTCCTTTGGGACAGGCATCCGCATGCGGTGAAATTTGCGGCGAGGCCCGGTGAAGACGCAGCCATACAACTGACGGACTTCGTGGTGATACCGCTTCACATGAAGTCGAACGTCGGGCAACGCCACGTCGTGATGCGCACGCGATACCATGAAGCGCGCGAACTGATGGCGCAGATTGCCGCAATTGGCGATGCCTTCGATGAGCGTGATATCATCGTCCTCGGCGACACCAACTGCAAAAGGCGTGACGAAGGAGCGATTCAGGCCTTCATCGAGAGCGGCTTTGAAGACTTGAATGAAGACGACATCCCGACCTACGCGATCGGCAATGATGCTCCGTTCGACCGCATCTTTATCCCGCGCGGCGCCGAGCGGAAAACCTTCCGGTTTAGCCGCCAGTATATTCTGAG
The DNA here is from genome assembly GCF_040319465.1 of Mesorhizobium sp. M0910. NCBI lineage: Bacteria > Pseudomonadati > Pseudomonadota > Alphaproteobacteria > Hyphomicrobiales > Phyllobacteriaceae > Mesorhizobium > Mesorhizobium sp. M0910. The sequence goes on along the minus strand of NZ_JAMYNZ010000010.1, from coordinate 140,988 downwards.
ATCGGCAAGTCCCCTGGCGCATGATAAGTATCTTTCCGACCACTATCTGGTGAAAACCTCAATCGTGGTGCGGCGGGACGATGATTTTGGGAGCGCCGAAATTGCTGCTGCTGTGAGCGTAACCTAGTCCTGGCGAAGTCGGATCTCAGGGTATGGGGCAGGCGGTGCATGTTGGTTGATCGACGTGGAGGGGGCATGGGGAAGACACTCATTGCGATAGGTATTGCCATTCTCGCGATAGGCCTTCTTGTCACGTTCGCCCTGACACCGGAGGCCCTTCGCATCGTCGGCGATTTTGCGCGCATCGGATCGGGGTTCGACGGTGCCCTCCCGCTGCCTCCGGATGAAATCAACAACGCCATCAGCGAAGCCAATGCCATCGCGACCAGCGTGAATCAGGCGACCATTGAGACCAAATCCTGGGCACAATGGCTGTTGATGCTGGTCGTCGTGTTCGGAGCTGGAACGACGGTACTCGCTGGCCTGCAGAAGGCAATCCAATGGGACCGCGGGCCAGCATCCTGCTGACCCTTGCCATCGGTTTGCTCGGTGCAGGCGCCGCCGTCTCGACGTCCGGTGCAACTTATCTGAATGGCGTCGCCGATAGCCGTTTCGGCTGCGTGGACAACATTGAACAGGAGGCGGCCAAAACGCTCAGTTCGGTCAGAGATGAAACCGATGCACAGGCGGCGCGCCAATACCTTGATGACCTGCTCCGGTCTGCGAACCGTTGCAAAGCACGAAATGCTCGTACGAATTCTGACATTCGCCTCGTTGGCCCTAATTCTGGGCGTGGGCAACGCCGTCGCCGCCTGTGATTTTGCCCTGCGGAGCACCAAGGTGACAGATGCCCAAATCAAACGGGCGATCGAAATTGTCAACGCGGCCGTGCGCGATCCGGAACTGGTACTGTTTTTCTCGAATACGACGGAAGACAACGCGAGCAGCGATGAGATCCCCGTCCATCATATCAGGCCGGACCAGGCCAGGCCGGTCGTCGCGGAAGTACCCGCAGGCTGCCGGACGATTGTGATCAGCGGCGTGCATTTCGAGCGCAATTTCGCGGTTCTGTCCAAAGACAATGTGCTTATGCAGGACAAGCAGATTTCGATGCTCGTGTTCCTGCTACTGCATGAGCTGGGCCATATCGGGAACAGGCACTACGGTGCGTTCCTTCCGGCAACGGCCGACGCCGTGCCAAACAACGACGAGACCGAGGCGAAAGCGCGGGAGCGCCAAGCCGACGATTATGTTGCAACAATCCTGAAAAGGGAATTTAGCCGACTCGGAAACGGCAATCCGCCGATCGACAACTACGACCTCTATTTCGGCACCACCGAGGCGATCATGTTCCTGAGCAGCCTCTCCTTCGTGGTCTCGAGCGAGGCAACACTCGCCTGTTTCGGATGCCGCTCGCTTGGCGATCCCCGCATATTCTGGGATCATGGGCAGTCTCACCCGAATTTCGAATATCGATTGCTGCTCATAAATCACGCGATCAGCGCCACTCCCGAGTCGCAGGCATTGTTGGACAGCTATGAGAAAATGCGCAACGAGCTAAGTGCTCGCTAGCCGTTGTATTAGAAGCACTTGCGAGCGTTGAGTGATCAGGTCCGATGACCAACGAACTGCGGAAGTTCTCCCGGGTCGAGCTTGTGCTCGGGGAGCGGGTGGGAAAAGTGGCCTCCCCTCTGCTCAAGCAAGGCAGCATGACGCTCGAAGCGGCGTTGGCGGCTGCTTACCCCATCGCGGCGCGCCAGCTCATCGACGCTGGTGAAAATCCACAGGAGGTCGAGGCGGCCGTGGCCCGTCAGGTCGCGTCACATGGAATTCTGCCCGAGTACCAGACCTTTGCCATCTCTGAGGTACTGCACGCCGCGCTCTTGGACAGCTTCGCGGCGGGAAGCCCCTGCGGCGATCTCAGAAACAGAGAACTGTTACTGATCTCTGTCTCACCCGAGGGGTGCACTACACTATGTGTCCGGTACGTTCCGTCACCTATGCTCGGGTCGCTCACGTCTCGCCCGCCGGCTATGTCGGACGCGCGTCTCACGAGCATATCGGCATGAGTTGACGGCTCCAACTAACCTTCCAGCCGCCGAGCCAGCCTTTTGATCGCCACGCGATCAGAATCGACGATGAAGAAATACGGCGCCGGGTAGCGCTCAACGTAGGCTTCGGACACCCTGCCCTCACCGATCTCCGCGATGATCATGCCGATGGCGGGGTTGAAGCGCCGCAGCGACATTTGGCTTTCCGCATGCAGGGCAGGCACGTCCACCGAGTCCTTATCCAGGATGAGCCTGATCAGCTGCAGCGCGTCGGCAATCGGATCGCTTTCCATGCAGATCGGATCGAAGGTCAAGAAGAGGTCCGCGCCCACGTGTACGCGCGGCAAACGCCCGGAAATCGTGTGAGTAAGGCTCACGTAGTCGTCCTCGGCCAGCGCTTCGGCGAACTGATCCGTAGACCAGTTTGGAAAGGCTGCGATCAGCGCATCCTCATTGAGATGATGGGGTAGGCCATCGACCGAGTCTTGCATATCCATTTTCCCAGTGCCGATCCCTCCGAGGTCAGATCACCGACCGTCTCTGTTGGGGGCGGCATCGCCTCCTCCTCGGTCTGGTCCGCCGGTGGTGGCAGTGCTGCGTCCCCGAGCATATCGTCGATCCGTCGAACCACCTTTTTGCAGAGAGCGGCGAAGGCACGGACGTCGGCCGCCACCAGTTCAACGGTCTCGCCCAGCTTTGCCTCCTTGGCATGTTGCGCAAATTTGGCATCGACCACGCCGAGATTGTGTCCGATCAAGTGACGTTTCTGGATATTGAGTGAGGGACTGCAAGCTCCCCTGCGTCGAGTTCGGCGAACGGATCGAACGAGAATTCCTCGAAGCGCTTGCGGCCTTTGTCGATGTTCTGGAAATCGTTGCCGATCGGCTTGATCGGTGTCGACCCTGGGACACGGTTCTGAACGCGATAGGCATAAGCGACCTTGAGGGTTGCCTAGAAAGCAGTCAGCACATCTTCATGAGCATTGCCGAGCAGGCGATAGGCCAGTTCCTGCCGGTCCTTACCCTGGGATTCCGCCAGATCCACCTGCTGCCCGACCAACTCGGCCTCGCGAGCGAAGTGCAACGCCAGATTGGGCGCCCCGCAGTCGGGGCAAAACAGCGCAATCGCGAAGACACCATAGTCCCGCCCGCAGCAATCGCAGACCAGAAGGCGCATAAGATCACGGCGGCCGAAACGAGGGCGAGACTTGCTCCGGCGGGCTGCCGGCTTGTAGGTAATCGACTTGCTGCCTCGCGCCACACCGGCAAGCATGTCCGAAACCGCGTCCTGCATGTCCTGCAAGGCGGCCTGTTTCACAATCTTGACTGCAGCCTTGCGATCGTCCGGATGCATGAACTCTGCATCGTCGGCCCTGACGCCACTGTAGGGGCAGACGGTCCCCGGAGTGCCAGGAGCATATTTGATCCGGACGGCTCTATCAGGATCCGCAACAAATCCGACGACAGGGTCCCCGAGCACGAAATGCCGGGGGTGGGCCTCCGCATTGGGTGAGTAGCGATAGACTCTTCCATCAGGCGTCTTGGGCATTGGGATGGAGAGCTGCATCTTCGTGCGGGTACCGCCCGTGCGCATCTTTTCAAGTCGTCTCAGCTTCATCTTGCGCCTCACAAGAGACTCGCATCATCCAGAGATGATCTTGCCACGTGCGACCGCGATCGCCACAAAATAGTATTGCTGGCCAGCTCTGCTCGGCGTGACGACAACGCCATCGATGTGGCACCTAGTCCAGGATGTCTGGACGCACTCGAACATACCGGCCTGGTTTCTTCGCACGGTTTCTGCCGTCCGGACGCTGGAAGCTGACGCTCAATCGATCGACGCCGGGAATGGTACGACTGGTCTCGTCCGGCACCATCGATATGCCATGCATCGACGTAACCGCCATCTCAGTCAGCAAGGCCCTGCTGTGGCATTGCGTCGAGGTTCGATCCAGCCATCGGGTCGATAGTCTTGCCTGCCTGGGAGAACAGGCAGCGGTGCAGCTCGCGACCGACCTCTATGGTTTCGTCAACGCTCATCTGTTCGACCTCGTTGCCTCCGAGAGCGGCCGATTGAGCGAGGTGGACGCCCGGCTGCGGACGATCACGGAGCAGCAGCGGCAATACCTAGCCCACGCCGATCTCGCGAGGGTGATCGCGGCCGTGCCGGGCAAGGCTGCAGCTGCTTTGTCCCATCCGCTCTTCGATCCGGAAATGATGCCCTCGGGTCTAAAGGCCGCATTGCCGGCGTCCCTCGCGTTCCTCACGGACCCGAGCGTTCGCCACCGGTACAATGATGAGTTCGTTTCCGCGGAGCTCAGCAGATACCGATCATTCTTTGATGATCTCGACGGGCGATCCTTGTCCGACCAGCAGCGGGAAGCCTGCATCCGCTTGGAGGACAACAACCTGCTGGTCGCCTCGGCGGGCTCCGGAAAGTCCGCCACCATGGTCGGCAAGGTCGCATATGTCCTCAACAAGCAGCTCCATCGCCCCGACGAAATCCTGGTACTCGCCTTCAACAGGAGCGCCGCCGAGGAACTCAAGGGGCGGATTGCCCGTCAACTCGGCGTCGAAGCGGGGGAACTGAAATGCCGGGTGACCACCTTTCACGCGCTGGGGCGTAAGATCATCGAAGAGACCGAGGAACGGCCGCCCCAACTCGCCGACTGGGTCGAGCACCCGGCTGGTGAGGCGAAGGTGATCGAGAAGATCATCGAAGACTTGTTGGGCGTCGATCCGGAATTCGCCAGGCTCTGGATCGACCTTCTGGTTCTGCATCCCAAGGCCGATATCCCCGCCGAGGTCTTCGATACGAAGGCCGATCACGAACGCTACCTGTCGGTGCGGTGGCGAAATGGCAATGCCACCATCGGCACGATGGCCGGCGTCTACGTGAAGTCGCTTCAGGAGCAGACGATCGTCAACTGGTTATGGTTGCATTCTGTGGAATTCGAGTACGAGCGACAGATCGCGCTCGAAAACAAAAACGGTGCGATCAGGCACCTGCATCCGGACTTTTATTACACGGCCAGCCAAACGATTCACGAGCATCTGGCCATCAACGCCGACGGTTCGTCGCCCTTCGCCGACTACGTCGCCCATACCGAAAGCAAGCGGGCTTCGTATCGCGAGGCGGGGCTCGATGTGTTCGAGACCACGTCGGCACAAGCGAGTCGTGGATCGCTGGTCTCAGAGCTCGAAGCGGAGCTCGCCAAGCGCAGTATTCCGCTCCGGCGAAAGTGCTATACCGCCATCGTCCAGGCCCTCGAGCCGGTGGTGATCAAGCACTATCACAAGCTGATCGCGGTCTGCATCAAACACATCCGCGCCAGGCACCTAACCCTGGAGATGCTCGTCGAGCGCGCCGGATCGCTGCACGATAGCGCCCGCGCCAAGGATTTCGCCCGCGCGGTCTGGATCATTACCGAGGCCTATTCCCGCAAGCTGGAAGAAGCCAACCGCATCGACTTCGACTCCATGATTGCGAAGGCGACGCGCCTTGTGGAGACCGGCCGGTATCAGAGCCCCTACACCCTGATCCTCGCCGATGAGTTCCAGGATATTTCCGAGCCGAGTGCAAATCTCATCAAAGCGCTGAAGTACCAGAAACCTTTCACCAAGATATTTGCCGTCGGTGACGACTGGCAGTCCATCTACCGTTTTGCCGGTTCCAACATCACGATCTTCACGCAGTTCGAGGCGAATTTCGGGGCCAGCTGGCAAGGTCGCCTCGAGCAGACCTATCGCTGCAACCAGTTCATCGCCGAGACTGCCGCGAGCTTCGTGCAGCGCAATCCCGCGCAGCTGAAAAAGTCGGTGCATTCGACACGGCCGGCGATCGCTCGATCGATCCGCGTCATTCCGGTCGCGAGCGACCGCGGCAAACCCGACTTTGGCGAAGCCTGTAGGCGGCTGCTGAAGCGCCTCGACATTTTCCTCGGTGGTATCTCAGAGCAATGGCGGAACGATGGGCGCCAGAAGCTCAAAGTGATGGTGCTCTGGCGCTACAACCAGCTCGACCCGTTCAAGAGCGCAAAGCCTGGTTTCGAAAACATCGACGTCTCGGGACTGTCGTTCCATCGTGCCAAGGGGCTCGAGGCCGACTACACAATCTTGCTCGATATCAGCGAAGGCGATTACGGGGTGCCAAGCCGGATCGAGGACGACGAACTGCTGAACTTGGTCATGCCGCGACCGGAGACATTTGAATATGCCGAAGAACGGCGTTTGTTCTATGTCACCCTAACCCGCGCCAGCCGCGGCGTGTTCCTGCTCGCCAACAGCCGCGAACCATCTCGATACATCCGCGAGCTCTCCGAGATTGCCGGCGACAACCTGCGCTTCGAGACCATTGACGGCGACCTTCTACGTCAATGTCCCACGTGTCGTGCCGGCTACATCGTTGAGAGATCACACAGCGCCTGCGAAATGACGATCAGTGTAAGACCGAATGCCCTATTCGCGGCACCGTCCACCGAGCGTAGCGGACGCTGTATTCCATTGCTGGCCACCGTCAGAAAAAAGCGCTGTTAACCAAATTTTTTAACCCGCCAATGCTTATTCGCGAGATTGAAGGGGTGAGGTGATCGATGTGTGATTCAAACATAAGCGCGTTTCCGCTGCATCGGCGGCGGAAATTGGTCGAAGGTATCGCCCAAGTCCTGGAATCCAAGAACGGGGATGACGCGAATGCCTTCTGGCGCAGCACCGCCAAGACAATTCTCGTTCAACTGTCCGAACCAGGAATTGCACCTGGGCTGGCCGAACAGGAAGTTGGAACGCTTCTTCATGCTGTCTTAGGCGAAATAGCCACCCGCAGTGCTTCGCGCGCATGATTTCGATGACCGCGGCGATCTTTTCATCCGCATTGAGAAACCTTGCATTTGGCGGATGCAGTGGCGCTACCATAGCGAGCCCCCCGGGTGTCTCCATGGGCAATTCTTTCGTCGTGAGCACGAATGCTATTTGCAAGTTCCGCAGCTGTGCTCTCGGGCGAGATACGGTTCCACATCGAGTATATCCGGCGGTCATCCATGGGCCTTTGCCGAGTTTCGGGATGCGTTCGCGATCAAGGACGAGTGGGAAAAGCTGGCGGCGAGATTTGCCGAGCGTACGGCTGATGCCTGAAGATCCGCAGCCCTCTGCGTCATTTGCACGGCTCGCTTCATTTCTGAAGGACTGGCGCAAGAACCTGAAGCCGCACAGAACAGTCGACGTCGAGAATTTGCGCGATATCCTCCTCCGGATTCGATCGGGGTTGAAAGCCAACCACCGCGCCCTAGTCTCGGCCCCTGAAACGCTCGTGCCAGCGCAACTCGACCAAGTGCTGAGCGCACTGTCGCCCGCGCTGCTACAGGCCCGGCAGCGCGGCGACGCAATCGACGTCTGGTCTGTCGCGGGGTTGGGTCGCAACGAGGTCCGTACAGCGAGGGTTCTAACTTGGCTGCTCGATCCCGGTGGCTCTCACGGGGCTGGGGATGCCTACCTGATTGAGATTTGGAACCGCATCGGCGGGACGCGCAAGGCGGGCTTCCTGCTCAGGGATGTTCAAGGTGCGGTTCGTGAGAGCTATCCGCTTGGCAATGGGGATCACCGTGTCGATATCGAGATTACGGGTGCGAACTTCCTCCTGTTCCTGGAAGTCAAGATTGACGCGCTTGAAACCAAAAGGGACCAAGTAGCTCTATACGCGCAGTTGGCAGCCACAAAGGCGGCGAGCCTTCGCAAGCAGCATTGGGCCGTCCTATACCTCTCAGAAACATCGCCCTCAGATCCCACAAATTGCATCCAGCTTCGGTGGGCAGACGTTTCGAGGGCGATCAAATCCGTCGCGCGAAATCTTGGCGCGGAAACCTTCTCCACGCGACTAGCGCTGCTTTTCGCAGCGCATGTGGGCCAATTTCACTAAGGAGTTTGAATGACCGATAACGCAGAACTTGATGGATTGATCGTAGAAAACTTGTTGGACCTCGATGCCGCTGCAAAGCGAATTGAGGTCATTGGTGAAAACATTTGGGAGTCGATTATCGAGCATCTCGATGACTGGGCAAAGAAACAAGGCTGGAAAGGAGCTTTCGAGCGAGATAATCCTTGGACGGCTCCCCAAGAATGGTTTCTAGAAGGTCAGCCGGAGGCTTGGTTCTATCCGGACAAGGGACCGGATGATACCGGCGAAGGCATAGGTCAGGAGCCTTACTTCTGGCTCTCCCGCTATCTTGGTGTCGCAGGCGGCCAACTTTGTCTTTGGTTCGGGCAAGACTCCACGGGCACGAGGAAATGGAAACCCCTCGCGAAAGATCACGCTCGCGTTTTGGCCGAGACCGATTTCCATCTCAGCGATAGCGGCAACTTCTACACGGTGTGCAACCTGGATTCAAAAGCAGTTGCTGCCGCGATTGCCGATGGCCGCCTTGAAGAGGCGATGACCCCGCTACTGGAGGCTTTGGAACGAGCAGACAAAGCCAAGACTCTGTTTTCAACATTGCTCGCTAAGGCGAGGAAAGCCTAACGGTCAAAGTCACCATGACGGATCCATGCGAGCCTCACTTCGTACTACAGGAACGCACGCGGCAGGCTGCCTTCTTCGAAGCCTACCTTCCCGGCGAAGCCGGCTTCGAAAGGAGCGCCTTTCGCCTTGCTCCCGCGAACCGCCTTTCTAACCTAAACCCCGACATCCACGACATTGCCAACCGCTATTTTCGCCGACAATGCCATCGCTTGGCATCAGCATGCCGCTCATGGCCTCTCGTCACAGGTTTGCTGCCTGAATTTCCTGATGCCTCTCGCGACGCGCGTCCGGAGATGTTGCCGCGACTCGTCCAAAGCGCGCTTGGCGACTTGCCGGAAATGCTGAAGGTCGAGAAAGGGCCGGACGGTGAACCCTGGTTCGTCGGCTTTGAATGGATCGGCCGTACGGATTACCTGAACGAATGGCCCCGAAGCGCGCCGCCAATGTGACAAGCGCCGATGCCGTTTGCGTTCCGGCAGGCAGGCCGAGTCGAGACCTTGCTCGTCGAGTGGAAGTACACTGAATCCTACGGCGCTCCGCCCGAGCCGAAGCGCGAAGCGGAGCGTCTCGCCGCTACCAGAACATCGCCTTCGCGCCGATCGGCCCGTTGCGCAGCAGTGCAGACCTGAAGCTCCCGGATCTGTTTTGGGAGCCGTTCTACGAGCTCTTTCGTCAGCAAATGCTGGCATCGCGTATGCAGGCCACGAAGGAAGACGGCACGGAACGCGTCCGCGTTCTGCATATCGCGCCTGACCTTGCCCCCAGTTTCTATCCAGTTTTGAGTTCGTTTCCGGCGTGGGTTGTGCCCTGCTGGGCGGGTCAAGCGACGGGCGGATGGCATTTAGAAATCACAATTTCCGTTTTGTGCAGCCCCCAACGATCTTTGCTGTAGGAAATCAAGGATTAGCCGCTACTATGGCGAGTGGGGGGCGATAATGGATTCTACGAGAACCGAGGTGTTGTTCGACGAGTGGATTCTCGGTCGCCGAGGTTATGATCTCAGGGCTTTCCGTCGCTCCCTTCGGCGGAGCAGGGAACGCCCAGGGTGTGTATTCCGGTGGAAATGACACCTCTGCCCACAGCCTCCTCGATCACTGTGCTGGATACCCTCCAGAAACTTGACGGCGATTTTCGCGCGATGGCAGTTGCCATTGAGGATGGCGAGTTTGCGCTTTGGGTGGGGTCCGGCATTTCACGCAAGGCGCCAAGTCTCGGCGGGATCGTCATTCGCGCCATGGAGTTCCTGCGTAAACATGCAGTGGATCCCGACACCCAAGCAAAGTTCGAGCCCGCGTTTCGAGCCGCGCTGAAACTGAGCGAGATCAACGTCGATGTAGTAGAACCGCACTTTCAGGAACAGTTCGCGGATTGGCCAACTGAGCTTCGCGACAAGATCGTCAGCGTTCTCTGGAATAAGTATTCCAAGCTTCTCGACATCCGAATCAAGGGCGAACGCGAGGATTATCTGCTTTGGGAGGGCGTCGACATCCGTGACGCTTTCAAGGACCCCGCACCACCGGCTGCCGAGCATCTATCTATCGCGATCCTGATCCTCGAGGGTGCCGTCAACGAGATAGCATCTGCAAATTGGGATGGCTTCATCGAAGCCGCGGTGGAGCGCCTCGCCGGGGGCGTAAAAGGAAACCTGCAGGTTGTCGTTGATCCAGGTCATCTACGAGATGCTGCGGCCAAGGCCCGTCTCCTCAAATTTCACGGCTGTATTGTCCACGCAACAGAGGATCCCGACGTATATCGTGAGTTCCTGACTGCTTCTGAAACCCAGATCATCGGGTGGCCTGAAAACCCGAAGTTTGCGGCAATGCAAACCGAAGTACTTTCTGCTGCAACTAATTTGAAAGCTTTAATGATTGGCCTTTCGCTGCAGGACGTGAATCTGCAGGCGACCTTCAATAAGGCTCGCAAAGCGAACCCGTGGCCTTGGCCTTGCGAGCCTAGAGCTCAAGGCCATGTCTTTTGCGAAGAAGCGATCAGCGACGGTCAGCGCACAATGCTGAAAATGGTGTACGCGGGCACGTATAACGAGTTCGTCGATGAAATCGAGGGCGGTGCACATCTTCGATCCTGGGCGGAGCAGGTTCTGCTTGCGCTGATCCTGAAGCTGCTAACTGACAAGCTGAGCGCATTGTTGAGTCTGCGTTTGGCTGGGACTGTGTTCGTAGGTGAGACTGAGCCTATCATAGCCGGACTCCACCGAATGCGGGATGCGATTGCGGGTGCAATTGGTACTGATCGAACTGAGTTCACCACACGCGCCATCGCTGTATGGTCGCGCATGATTAGCCTGTTTCGTAATGGTCACTTGCCGACGAAGCCTGACGCGTATGAGGTGATAAGCACGACTCCGGTTGGACAATTGGCGGGCGACATGAACGTACGAGCAGCCGGTTTTGGAGAGATGGCCATCGCGCTTTCTCTTCTCGAACACGGCCAGAACGTGAGATTGTGGGAGCTTAGGCCTCCCGCGGACGAAGCCCTTGGGGCAGGCGCGATAGCAAGCACGGGTTCTTGGCCGGGTGCTCCTTCACGCGCTATTTTCCTCGCCCGATCGACAGGAGTTGCTCTTGATCTTCAGAAACATGGGGCCTTCGCCAACGAAAACACCGTTGTCATTCATGCCGATGACGTGTGGCAACAAATGTTCCCTAACAATGTCGATAGCGCGCGCGTACGCAGCCGCCCTCCCGGCCGCACAGGCAAGGTCGGGACACGACATGTCAGCATAGCGCAGATGCTCGATACCGAGCCAGATTTTGCCAGTCTGAAGACAAGGTTCGTCAGCGAGGTTACGCTATGAACGACACTCTGCTCGTGAACGGCCTGGTTAAACGTTTGGAGGCGGCTGGCTACACAAGACTGGCGACCCCCTTCAAGGTTGCCACAGTGGACTTCGAGTTTACCGCGGCATTGCGCGGCAGTGACGGTCGCGGGCTCGACCTCATCCTAATTGTCGATACGGCTACCGGCGACCATGGCGATAGGGATGCGACGCGGGTTCGGCAGCGTATCGAGACGCTCAGCCGGGCCCTGGACATCACGCAATCGCGCTACGTGCTGACAGTGATCCTTGCTGGAGCGATGCTGCAGGGAGACATGGAAGCCCTGTCCGCGACGTGTCGAGTCCTCAGCGTGGAAAGTGCCTCCCTTGACGCCGACGGCCGGCCCATCAATGTCGCTGTTGCCGAAGCTCTAGACGACCAAATCCGTGTCCTTTTGCCGTTGGACCTAGGTTCGGACGAAGCGGATGAACGCACGTCGAAAAGCGACACGATGACCGAACTTCTTGCAGCGCTTCCGAAGACCCTAGATCGCGAATTGGTCGACGGGCTCGTTGAGGCGTCGGTTCATGGAGAGGAGGCGGTTACTCAGGCTCTTGGCGCACGTCTCGGCGAAGTCCTGACGCTGCGGACCAGCTCATGACTGATATTCAGCTCCAAGAACTCGAGGTCTCCAACTTCCGTAGCATCAAGGGTATGGTGCGCGCTCCACTAGATGCTAAGGTCATACTCGTCCATGGTGAGAACGGCGCCGGCAAAACCAGTCTTTTGTCAGCGATCGAGACGGCGCTCACTGGGCGTGTTGTTTCGTTGGGCCGAGCGGATCCGCAGTATCAAAAGCAATTGCTACACTGCTCGGCAGAACGCGGGCACATCGACCTTCGTACTCTTGGGCTGGCCGGAGGCAATCATTTCCATTCAGTTCTGACGAGGGCCGGGGTCGAGCCTGGCGAGAAACTGCCGGCTGGACCAGCATCGTTCTTCAGTGAACGGTGTTATCTGCCGCAATCGTTCCTCGGACAGCTGTTGCAAATCTATCAAGATTCGGACTCGGCTCCGAATTCGCCCTTGTCGCGGTTTGTCAACGAGTTGCTTGGCCTTGACCGCCTTGATGCAATTGAAACAGGGCTGCTCCCTGCAGCGGACATCAGGAATCTAAGGAAGACCACCGACCGCTATGGTCAGGTCGAGTATGAAAAGACACGGCTTGAGCGAACCCTCTCGGAACATCGCGGAGCCCGCGACGCGGCCGCGAAGATAATTGCTGAGGCACTTGGCGATCTAAATCTGGCGCTGGCACAGTTGGAGCTTCTCAACCCGATCGACGAAACGCGCTTAGATTTGATCGAGGAGGCGATCTCCCAATCGCCGGAAGATGCGCAACTGAATGATTTGGCAGGCCAGCGTCGGCAGGTGTTGGCCGTCCAACAGGAAGCAGTGCGAAACGTTTCCACCGTTTCGCAACAGGACGAAACGAGTCTCTCTGAAGCCCATGGTAAGGCGAACAGCGACCTCCAGGGATGGCAGAGAGAGTTCGAGAACGTATTCTCCCAACTACGTGACCGGGTCACTAAGATTTTGCCCGATGTAGTTCTATCGCAAGCCGATCCGGAAGCGATGCGCCTTGATGCGCTGAAACTTCTGCGGGCGCGGAAAGTGCAGCTCAACGAGCGCGAAGTTCGCGCCGCTCAAGACACCAAGCGCGAATCGGAAGTGACGGCGGAACTGATCGTCGCCGGCAAGCATCTCACGACGATTGACGGCGAGATAGGACGCATAGCCACCAACTCGGGGAACCTGGCCGCTGCACTCGCGGAGCTGTCGTCTTTCGTTTTGAACGATCACTGTCCTGTGTGCGATCGCGATTTTGCCGAGAAGGGCCAAGGTCCGCTTACCGAGCATTTGAACCACAAGGTGCGGACCCTTTCTGGATCGGCAGAGCGTTTGCTTGGCCTGAGTACGAACAGAGCCGAGCAGCAGGTCTTGGTCGAGCGGCTAGAACGCGAGGCGACCGAGCTCAAGTCGCGCCTTCTAGAACCGAAAGCCCTTGCGGACCTTGAGCGCGAGTCTGCCGATGTTGATGCCCTGGTCGTTGAACTTGATCAGCGTGAGAATGTCGCTCGAGAAGGATCGCGCCGAGCTGCGGTCGAGACCGCCACGCGCCGCGCTCTCGCTGGCCACCAGTCTGCGGATCTGGCTCGCACCGCCACGATGGCAACATTGACCGAGCTCACTGAAACGCTCGGTCAGGCGGCGCCAGAACTGATTGCCACGCCCCAGTCCGCCATCGTTCAGCTCCTGGATGCGCTCGATCAGCGAACGGCTGCATTGAACACGCGCGTCAGCGCGCGTCGCACTGCCAAGGATGCTCTCCGGCGAATACGAGCAGAAGTCGCGAGACGCGAGTTCGCCGAGAAGCTGATCCGTGACGATACGAGCACATATAGTGAAGTCGAAAGCGCCCTAAGCAAAGCAAATGGGATCCGCGCCGACGCTCAGAAAATCAGGGCAAAGGTTGAGGTTGTTCGTTCGCGCATTATCGTTCGGGAATTTAATGAGCGGCTAAACCGCCTCTGGCGAGATCTCTTTGTCCGGCTGGCGCCGAATGAACCCTTTGTTCCTGCGTTTAGGATCCCCAGCGAATCGACGCATCGGCTCAATCCGAAACTCATTACCACCCATCGCTCGGGCGGCGCCGGCGGCACGCCGGGCGCAATGCTCAGCGCCGGGAATCTCAACACCGCTGCACTGACGTTGTTCATCGCACTCCATTTGAGCGTCGCGCCCCAGTTGCCATGGCTGATCCTTGACGACCCGGTTCAATCGATGGATGACGTGCATATCGCCCATTTCGCGGCGTTGCTTCGGACGCTTTCAAAGGGACAAAAGCGTCAAGTGATCGTGGCTGTGCACGATCGTCAACTCTTCGAATATCTGAGACTCGAACTCAGTCCGGCATTTGCCGGCGACAGTTTGTTGTCACTTGAACTCTCGCGTGGCCCTAAACAGGATACGCGATGCTTACCTGATCGGCGTAGTTTCAAAGAGGAAACTGCGCTGCGGTCGGCAGCATAGGTTCATAGTTCACAGATTTAGCAGGGGAATATTCACGATCGCTGTCGGAACGAACTTCTACTGTCCTGACATATCAAGAGTCATATGTTGTTGGAACCCGCATGAGCATCTTGGCAGGCGATCCTCTCACTCAACTTGCCTTTTCTATATTTGAGAACAAGGGCGTTTATGCGCTGCTGCTGGGATCAGGGCTCTCCCGGTCAGCGGGAATACCAACGGGCTGGGAAATCACCCTCGATCTCGTTCGTCGCGTCGCCTTGGCACAGGGAGCGGCGGATCCGACCGATTGGGCCCAATGGTATCGAACCCAGACTGGTAGCGAGCCAAATTACTCTATTTTGCTGGGAGAACTTGCATCATCGCGCGCAGAACGACGGTCAATCCTGCACTCGTACATTGAACCTGATGAACAGGATCGAATTGATCGGCGAAAAGTCCCCACGGCCGCACATCATGCTATCGCCGGATTGGTCCGTGACGGCTACTTTAAAGTGATCGTCACGACGAATTTTGATCGGTTGATGGAAAATGCGCTCAGGGAGGCAGGTGTTGAACCAACTGTGGTGTGGTCGGTGGATGCGCTCGCCGGAGCAGAGCCGTTGTCCCACAGCTCATGCTACATCTTCAAGCTTCACGGTGATTACAAGGATGCGAGAATCCTTAACACCGATGAAGAACTGAACGGCTATCCGCCCGAATATGACGCGCTTCTCGATCGGATTTTCGATGAGCACGGACTTATTTTGTGTGGCTGGTCTGGCGACTGGGATCATGCACTACGTGCAGCCATCTTACGGGCACCAAACCGACGATATCCTACTTTCTGGACCCTGCGTGGTGAACCGGGCAGCGGTGCTGGTGAACTGATTGGCCACCGAAAAGCACAACAGGTGACGATTTCAGACGCAGATACATTCTTCGTCTCATTGGCCCAACGAGTCGAGACCCTAAGCCACACCCGGAAACAAAACCCGCTAAGCGTCGAGCTACTCGTTAGCACTGTAAAGCGGTATTTGGCCAAGGGAGAGCATCGCATCCAACTTGACGAAATCATCGCGCAAGAGGGTGAGCGCCTATTGGATCGGATGGGCATGTCCGAGCTATCGCCACAAGGCAGTTGGACTCCGGAGGAATTTCGCGGTCGCGTCCAGATTTATCAGGCCGCATCGGAGCCGCTGGCCAGAGCCGCCGGCGCGATGGGTCGGTGGGGTGACGGCGCGGAATTTTCGCAGTTGTCCGATATCGTAAGGGCCTTGGTTTCGCATGCCAACAAGGAAGGAAGTGGCCTTAGTATTTGGCTTGGACTCAGGTCTTATCCCGCATTGTTGGTGTTTACCGCCTACGGATTGGGGTTGGTCCGCGCTCAACGATGGAGAGAATTGCACGACCTGTTCTATCTCAAGATGCCCCGCGAAGACCGCACCCCGAAGCCATTGGTGAAAACACTTTTTCTTTGGGACTGGAAAGGCTTCGATGAAAACACATGGAGGACGCTTGAAGGACTGGATCGTCGAAAGACACCTCTAAGCGACCATCTTTTGAATGTTTTCACCGAATGGGGTCGGTCGTTTGTTGGGATGCAATCCGAACTTGGACTGATCTTCGATCGGTTCGAGACACTTGGGGCGCTCGCCCATTTGGAAGAACACAGTGAAGATGAATTGAAGGCTACCCTTTCTGTCCACGACCGCAAGGAACGCATGTCCGTCGGGCGTATTGGCTGGCGTGAAACGGCACGACAGGCCGTGGAACAAGATTTGCTCGTGCCGCCAATCCGCGCCGATCTACTGAAGGCCGGCTTTGCCCACGGAAGCGACGCCTATCTAGACTTTTTCGCCCTCAATCTCAGGCGTGTGGCCGGCTGGATGGAGTGGCAATAAAGCCAACGGCCACTGCGGAGCCATTACGAACAAAACGAGAAACGTGATTCAGTGAATCGAGCAGCGGCGTGCTGTCGAGCGTGGCGTCGTCGACGCAAAGGCGATGCTTGCGGCACCTCTTCTCACTCATCGCAGGCGCGGGATCGGGAAAGACCAACACCCTCGCCCATCGGGTCACCCATCTGATTGTTGGCGGCGCAGATCCGCGCCGGATCCTGCTGAGGACATTCTCGCGCCGTGCGGCGGCCGAGATGTCACGTCGGGTCGAACGAATCTGCAACCGCGTTTTCAACGGCAATGGCGGCGTGATGGCCGATGCTCTGACATGGGCCGGTACCTTCCGTGGAATCGGCGCGCGGCTTCTGCGTGATTATGCCGATCAGATTGCCGATCAACGGCCAGTCAGAGTTCGATCGAATAGCAACCGGATTGTTGGAGGCGATATTCCCTGCCAGCAAGGGAATTCGCCTGCTTGGAATCTCGCTGTCGTCGCTTGGCGACGAGAGTGATGACGGAACCCAACTCCGGTTCGATATTTGACGACCGGCTGAAAGAAAAAGCCCGCCGCGGGAGGAGGTGTGGCGGGCTTGATTGGACGGCAGCATTCGGGAGGAATAAATGCCGCCCTAAGTCGCCAACGTCGGGAGGAGGTGACCTCGACGAAATTCGATGCCAGCAACCTACTTGATACAGCCGCCGTATGAAGAGCGAGTTGTGCATAGCAGCATTGCGCATCCAGTGCAGCTTGACGCATTATTCCGTCTTCTCAATTAGCGATCGCATCAGTCGCGTTTATGCGTGATGGCTTGTCTCAACGTGTCGTTGATCCGATCCTGCCAGCCCGGCCCGTCCTCTTGGAAATAATCGAGCACTGCCCGGTCGATCCTGATTGAAACAAGCTCCCTGATATTTGGAGCAGCCGAGGCTTCGCGAACCACTGCAGGCTTTTTGATCGGCTTGAACGCTGCTTCTGCGGCAGCCAAGGGATTTGTGGGTCGGCGCGGGGGACTTGCCATTGCAATAGACCTGTTTGATCGTGGGGAGGTAATCGAACCCGATACTCCGGTCACCTGGTTGATTGAGCAAGTCAGCTGAACGGGGAAATCGCCGGGTCGGGTTCGTCGAACTCGAACTCAATCCAATCATCACCATCGTCTTCGTCAGTCTTGATGACATTGATGGCCGTTGGACGCTGACCCTGCTGAAGATTCCTCAGGAAGACATTCTGTACCGGGCTTGGCCGGGATGGCTGGCGACGGCTAGCCTCAACATTCTTGGCGCCATTATCCGCGAGCGTCCGAAGGCCGGCAAGAACCTCCATCAGTTCCCGCGAACTGATGCGGATTTTCTTTCCTTCCATCTGGTATCCTCCGTGATGCCCAAGGTCGTATCCTCGCTCCCGTGCGCGCAGCGCGCCGTTGACCGGCATCGCCACGGGTTTCGGAAGCTTTCCGATCATCGCGGTAAACAGGGCACTCAGCTGGTCTTTAGCATCAAGTCCCGGGCGGACCACAAGGATGTGGTGTACTCGGCGATCCGCGGGGTCAACCCGCGGCCACAATTGCTGTGCCTCCCGGATCGTCAACAGGAGAACGAAATCGATCGATGAATATTGGCGCAAGAAATCTTCGGCGATTGTCTCGGCTGATACTTGATTTTGACTATGTTGACATTCGGAAAGAGCGGCGCAGTCCCCGTCGCACACAACCACGCCTGTAACGCCCTCAGCACCGCGGAGTTGCACCGCCTTTGGCTTGAGCGCGTTGAACAGCGGGTTGCGGTCCTTAATCCGCGGGACGTCATAGGCGGCGAATCCGCCTTGGCTGTAGGGCGATTTCGCAGGATTTATCGTGATATCCAAGCCTGCGTCATCGCTGTCAATCGCGACGCGCAACGGCCATTCGTCTGCACGTATCTGGTTGCGCAACTGTGGCACTATCTCGTTCCGGACAAACGCCTCCAGCTGGTTGCGGGGAGGCAGCCGCAGCACGGTCCTGGTTCCTCGCCCGGTTCGATGGTCCATCGACTTAACGCGCAAATCCACGCCGCCGATAGGCAGTCCCAATTTAGTCTTTTCTTTCTCAATAAGCGCGCTCAGCTCGAAAAAAGGATTGCCGTCATCGAGACCCTCGTCTGACACGGTAGTAATGTCTGCGGTGAACCGAAGGTCCCCATTATCGAAGAAGGCGTCCGGGCGACTCCCCGAAGGGAGTGGAACCTCGCTCCGAAGCATGCCGGAATCCGCTAGAGCATGAAGAACTGCGACCTCCCACATTGCCGCAAGCCGATCTCTGCCCGGTCGGTTAAGTCGCGCCGCTAGATTGTCGACCGCGCTGCCCTCAAGAGTCGCGCGTAGGTCGTTTAGCCGCCGTTGCAATGCTCGTCTCGCAAAAATCAAGCGCAACCCCCGCCACTCTTGACGAGAGTCGTGCAGACAACCAGCTTGTTTATCTCGGTGTGAGTCTGCGCGGCCTGGGCCATTAACACGATGGCGGAATGGGCGAAGGGTTTCTCGCGCACGTGGTCAGGCCTCGAGCTCTTCAGGCGGATCCTTGAAGGGGTTAAGGATGCGAACACCACGTCCGGCAAAGTCCCGCACATTCCGCGTGACGAGAACAAGCCCACGAACCTCGCCGTAGCCGCAAGCGCCAGATCCCACCGGTCTTTGTTCTTGCCCGCAAGCAGACGGGTCCACTCCGCCACCACGGGCGCATCAATAGGGATGATGCGATCCGAAAACGACTTCTCCAGCGCATCGATCGCGGCGAGAAGGACTGCGGAGCGCTCCGCATCGCGGCCCTTGAGAGCCTGCGCGCCGCGACGCTTTTCGAACAGCGTGGCGGCGCTCAAGCGCAGGTCGGTATCGTCGATGGTTGCGAGCCAGCGGCGAACATTCTCGTTGCCGCGGGCTCCTGCCTCTCGAAGGACATTCTCATCGAGAAGGTACAGCGTCACGGAATTGGCCGAGGCGCCGATTCCTCCGGTCTGTCGTCTCCATCGAAGACGCCAAGGTCGGCCATCTCCGACAGCGTCCGCTTCAGGCTCCGAGGAGCGTAAGGCCGACCGCGCTTGGGATAGGCCTTAGCGTACTCGATCGCTGCCTCAACCTGAGTCTTCGACAACGACGGAAAATCGCTCAGGATCTCCTCGACGGTCTGCTCCTTGGAGAGCGCAGCAACCAGATGGGCGGGGATCCCAGTATCCCGGATCAAAGCCTCGGACTGGTCCTCACTGCGATCCACCCAGTTTCGAATGTGCTCGAGCCGAGCGAGGCGGACTTCCAGATCGCTGTCGATCCGCGCGAGGTCGAGGTCGAGCTTGCCCCATCGCACCATATGGGTGCTGGCAGATAACTTCCGCAGCGCCCATAGAGGCGCCGCCGACCAGAAGGAGTGAGGTCCTTCTCGAGCTCATCGGCCAGTCGCAGAAAGCGAAGTTCCGCTGGACCGACGAGGCGCTGCACGGCCTTGCCGACCCTGCGCTGTTTCGCACGGATGACATCGGTATCGACTGCCTTGTTCAGCGTCGTGGTTGACCGGTCGAGGACATAGCCCGCCTCGCTCAACGTCAATGTCTGTGGGGAAGCCATC
Organism: Mesorhizobium sp. M0910; assembly: GCF_040319465.1. Taxonomy (NCBI): domain Bacteria; kingdom Pseudomonadati; phylum Pseudomonadota; class Alphaproteobacteria; order Hyphomicrobiales; family Phyllobacteriaceae; genus Mesorhizobium; species Mesorhizobium sp. M0910. Next base: position 121,087 of record NZ_JAMYNZ010000010.1, on the reverse strand, counting down.
GGTACCTCCTTCTCTAATTCCTCCCCAATCTAAGGATGAATTAGAGAAGATGCAACCACCGAGCGTCGGATGGCCTCATGCAGCGGGCGGGACGCGGTCGCTTGGCTGACCATCAATCTGTGTGAGAATCCGTTTGACCGCCTCGATATCACCTCGATCGAGCTTCTTTCCGTAGATGCGTTCAACCCATTCCGAGCTCATCTCGAGATAGCGTAGCGTCGCTCGAAATTGGGAAAGGGTTTCGGGCTTAAAGAACCATTTGAAGTTCTCCCAGGCCGTCATTGTCACCTTCACCAGCTCCTGAATCGTAGCCGTGAGAAGGTTGGGAACAAAAAACGGGCCCATATGAGCGTTGGCGCCCGGCTCCGGCCGGAGCATGGTGAAGCCGGCGAATGTCGGGTGTGCCGCAATGGCCGACAGAAGCTTATAGTGTTCGTATCGCTTCTTGCCTTCATAGCCGTCCCGCTTGTCGAGCACTTCCCGGATCTTCGCTTGGTTGAACTCCTTGTTGCGCTTCTCCTCTGGAACGGCTTTCCACGTCTGGATCAGCGCCGGGTCGGTTGAGAAATAGTCGAGCAGGAACCCAGTCTCCAGAATGTCCCGGGTCGGCAGGCCCGCCGCCTGGTAGTACCCTCCCAAAATCAGCCTGATCGAGGCGCCGAGATCGTTGAAAATCCTGGCCCCGAGCAGCTTGACGATGAGCTGGTCCTCGTCCTTTTCATCATAGGCCATGCGGTAGAACTGCAGCAGGTCCATCACGCACTCGATCATCGCCAGATGAAGGCTGAGGTCAGGATCGGCCTCGATCGTCGCGATCGATTTCTGCCATACGACTTCCTCACCGGTGTGAAGAAGCTTGAGGTTCTCAGGAATCGGCATCGTGATATGGCCTCCATCTCTGGCCGTCCGAATCTGACGCATACGGCACCGAGTCGGGCACTATTACGCTCGGTCCAACATGGCTACACTATACGCACTCGCACAAAAGCTTTGATGGCAAGCACCTGACTGAATACTACACGGCTCATTTTTATGCCGCCGAGGCCATCCTGGCGCGGTCGATTCCCGCCTGACCTCTCCTGCTGTCGAGCGCCAAAATGTCGAACGGTGAAATGCGTGATCTCAATCTTCCCTCCGCAATCGGGAGGCGATATCCGAACCAAGGCGAGCACGGCGCAGCGCTTCGGACCGCGCTGGAAGGAGCATACCGAACCTTTCTCGACGCTGGGCTCGGAGACCGAGATGCACTGCAGAAGCTCTGCTCGCCTCAGGATGCCGTGTATTGGCAACAGCTCTCCAAGGTATTGTTGGCCGATCAGCTTCAAAAGCATGGCCTCGCTGCAATCCATCATCGCATAGGTCCAGATTTGCTTCTGGATCAGGATGGGACAAGGATCTGGATTGAAATCGTGACACCAGAGCCAACCAACATTCCCGAAGCATGGCTGGCGCCCGGACTCGGAGTTGTCCGTACATTTCCCCATGAGGCACTCTTGTTGCGGTGGACGGCCGCCATCGCCGCTAAGGCTGTCGTCCTCTTGGGGAATGAGGAGCGACCCGGCGATCTCGGTAATGGCGTCGTGGGCGCTGCAGACGCCTACGTCATTTCGGTCAATGGCCGGCTTCTGCGCAGTGCCGATGGCGTCTTCCATGAATTAAACGGCATCAGTCAGTTCCCTTTTGCAGTCGAGGCCACATTCGGTGTGGGTCCTACGCAGGTACACATTGATCGGGAAACCCAGAAAGCCGTCGGGTCAGACCATCAGGAGCGCTTCCACATTCCCAAGCCCAACGGGGCTTCCGTTTCGGCATACACGTTTCTCGATCCGGCCTTCGCCGCGGTCAGCGCGATATGGGCGGTGGACGTTGATGAGTCCCTGCTCTTGGGAAGGGTTCAGCCAATGGCTGTGGTCCACAACCCCTCGCAACAAATCCTATCCCGACCGGTCTCTTGCCGGCACAGGTCGAGTATCGCGCTGAGGATAAGGGCGATCACTTCCAGCTTGACCGCCTTGATGGGCGGCTTGCCGAAGTTCGAGAGGCCTGACCTTCGCTGGCGAAGCCGAGTGGCCGCCTCACACGTATCCGATCTACAGGATTCCCCACGCCCTGAAACTCCCCCTGCCCGTCATCTCGCGCAGGTGGAGTGCGCCGATGAGGTCGAGCGCACCCTGCCGGGAAACCTCGAGTGCATCCTGAATCATGCTGGTCGACACGAGCGGACGCGACAGCACCAGATCGAGCAACGCGGGCAATTTCGAGCTGGCGCGGCGGCCGCGCAGCACACGTTCCATCTGGCCCTTGGCAAGCAGCAAACGGTCGTGCTCCTTCAGTCCAGCGCTCGCGGCTTCGTACATCGCGTCGATCCAGGCGAGCAGCCGGTCGGAGCGGTTGCGCGCGCGCCTCCGTTCCCGCGGAATGTTCTTGGCGCCGAGATGCAGGCACGGTAGGTGGTGGGCGGCCAAGCCTTCCTGGCGCATGAGCGCCCCCATGAGCAGCGGACCGACCCAGGCGCCGCGTTCCAGCACATCGATGTCGTTCCAAGCGTCAAGCGCCAGGGCCACGCGCAGCACGACGGGAACGTGCCGCGACCGGTCCAGCATTTCGCGCCACTCGGAGAGTCGGGCTGCCTCGTCCCAATCCTGGTCGTAGAGCACCGACAGCCGGTCGTCGTCCTGCGGAAGGCGTCGCGGCGGCATTTCTGCGCCGCTGAGGACCTTGGACGATCGGGCCAGCAAGGCGTCGATCTCCGCAAACTCCTGCGCGAGCAAATCGTCGTCCGGGCTGTTGGCCGGCACTGGAGGCTCGGCCCCCGGCAGCACGCTCCCCTCCCCTTCCCGATCGTCTTCCGATTGGATCGTTCCGATCTCGCCCTGCTGCCCAGTCAGCTCGCGCAGCCCTTCGCGACCGAACGCCCAGTCGCGCGGCTGAGACAGTATGCGGCGGCGTTTGCGAACCACGGCGTGGGCCCGCGTCAGCTCGTGGGTTGGCGTGCGCTGGTCCATATGCGCGTCGTGGAAGACCAGGTCCTCGAGGTGGACGAGTTCGCCCTCAATCCACAGCGCGGCGGCGGCGTCATGGAAGTGCGAGCGCTCGATCCAACCCTGGCGCACCGGTGAGCGGGCGATGCGCTCGTCGAGACGCACCAACGCCCCCGTGGCCTGTGCGATGGGCCCGATGAGGCTCTCCAGGGGGATTTTTCCGATCTCGTAAGCCATTGTTTTGCTTGTATCTGATTTGCAATTGTCAAGCTAGATGCCCTTTAACTTGACTGGCCGGGGACTTTCCCGGCGATCGTTATCACTATCGATAATGACCTCTTATCGATAGTGATGGTTTTTGACCCGCAAATCAGCCAGAATCGTCCTCCAGATGACCGCCGGCGTCGTACGGTCGGCGTTCTGGGCGGCCTTTTCTGGCCAATAGACCAATAGAGAAGCACCCGGCATGCCCGAGCAAAAAACCGTCCGCCTGCCCGATCCCGCTTCCGTCGAAACCGTGCTCGCAGCTCTGCAGCCGCAGTCGGCCGACGCCGAACTCGCCCCGGCCCTGAACAACGCTTTTGCGGGCTTCGCCTTTACCGTCGCGAGGATCAAAGACCCCTACTGGTGCAACCCTCATGCTGTCGTCGCTGCCGACGGCACGCGCCGCGGCGACCATCGCGCCTGGGTCGAGCGCGCTCTGGCCGATGTCGGCGGCGACCTCACCGCCTTCTGGAGCCGGCATCGCGAGAGCGGAGAAAACTTTGCCGAATGGCGCGGCACCAGCGTCTTCACCTTCGCGCCGACCGGTCCGGGCGTCGCAGACTTCGTCCAGCTCTCGCTCGGCCGCGAGACGGAACATCTGGCCGGCGCCCTGGTCGATCCCGACTACCGCCCCACCAGCGCCGACGATCTGTTCGAGCCGACCTGGGTTACTCGCGATTTCGCGGTTGCGGCGCGGCAGCTCGCCGGACCGGTTTACCGGCTGCGCGGCCGCACCGGCGGCGGCATCGTCCACATGAGGAGTTTTTTGGCGCGCCGTGCCCGCATCGAACGCGAGCAACGCGAAGCAAGCCGGCCCGAACTCGAAAACCGCATCATCCACGAGGTCGGCTCCGAGGGTGTCAGGGACACGCCGTTCCTGGACGCCAACCCGGACTGGTTCGATTTTTTTCCGCGCGAAAACCGCTTTTTTGCCGACTGGGCGCGATCCAGCTCCGCGGCTGCACGCATCTTTGACCACTGGGCCTTCGACATCCACGATTTTGAGGGACGCGGCCAAAAACGCGAGATCGGGTTTATTCCGCGGCCGCTGAAACATCCGGCCGAAAAGTTACTCGCTGGAGAGGGGGTGTCCGTGCACCGGCTGATGGAGCGGATCGAAGCGATCGACCAAGAAGTCGGCCTGCCCTTCGCCTGGTTTTTTCTGATGACCCACGGCCATTTTGTCGATCCCGACGTCGGCCACGCCGTCGCTGACGGGCTGCGGACCGGGCGCGTGCGCCTGCCAGACCGCGATGCCGCCGTGCTGCTTGAGTGGGCCGACAGAAAATATCTGTTCTGAGGCGGCGTCATGGACCTTCGCCTGCCAAAACCCGCATCCGACCAGAAACTGCGCCGCGCCGAGGCGCTCGACGCGCTGGAGTCTGTGCTGCCGTTCGACCGCCGCGACTTTTTGGCCGACATCCTCACCGACGACGACGTCGCCACGCTGCGCCATCTGGCCAAAGAAGGCATCGGCGAGAATTCGCTGCGGGCGCTGGCCTCGGATCTCGGCTACCTCGAAGCCTGGTCGCTTGCCGCGACCGGTTTTTCGCTCCCCTGGCCCGCGCCGGAAGCGCTGCTGATCAAATTCGTCGCCCATCATCTCTGGGATTTTTCGAAACGGGAGACGGATCCGGCGCACGGCATGCCCGCCGAAGTCGCGATAACGCTGAAAGCTGAAGGGCTTCTGCGCAGCGACGGTCCGCACGCGCCCGCCACCGTGCGCCGGCGGCTGTCGAGCTGGTCGACCTTGACCAAATGGCGCGGTTTGCGCGGAAAATTCAACGCCCCTGGACTGCACAGCGCGCTAAAACTGGCGGTGCGCGCCAGCGCCCGCCCGCGCGGCCGCAAGAGCAGGAAGGCGGTGACCGCCGATATTTTGGCCGCCCTTCTGAAAGCCTGTGCCGGCGACCGTCTCGTCGACGTGCGCGACCGCGCGCTTCTCATCACCGCCTTCGCCTCCGGCGGCCGCCGCCGCAGCGAAATTTCGTCCCTGCGTGTCGAGCAGCTGGTTGAGGAAGAGCCTGTGCCGGCCGATCCGAAGGACCCGGACGGACCAAAGCTGCCCTGCCTAAAAATCCGGCTTGGCCGCACCAAGACGACACAGGCCGACACCGACGCTTTCGTGCTGCTCGTCGGCCGCCCGGTGCTGGCCCTGAAGGACTGGCTCGAGCGCGCCGGCATCAGCGAGGGCGCCGTGTTTCGCGGCATCGACCGCTGGGGAAATCTCGAAAAACGCGCCCTCACCCCGCAGGCCGTCAACCTGATCCTGAAGCGGCGCGTTGCCGAGGCTGGCCTCGACCCGGCGGCGTTTTCCGCCCATGGCCTGCGCTCCGGCTATCTCACCGAAACCGCTCGCCGCGGCATTCCGCTGCCCGAAGCCATGCAGCAGTCACAGCATCGCTCTGTGCAGCAGGCGTCGAACTACTACAACGAGGCCGAACGCACGCTCGGAAGGGCAGCAAGACTCATCGTTTAGAACCCGGACCCCCGGTTGCGGCGCCGTCCACCATCGCCATCCGCCGCTCGCGGCAAAGCCCATCATCGCGCGCAAAAGATCAGCGTCAGGGGTCTTCACCACGAGCGTGCGCCGGTTCATCATGTCGTCGGTCATCGGTGGGTCCTTCGAACATCGATGCCGCCGCTACGCCGCTCGCTACGGCGCTGTTGAGAGCGCGCTCGCGAGCGACTTCGTCACCGCCGGGTACACCATGCGGCGGGGCACGATCGAGAACAGCTCGTGGTACCGACCTCTGATGCGTTGGCTCCACGCCATCTATATGGGACGCCGAACGACAATGCCCGTCAGCTTCAAAGACATACTGTTAGCTTTCGAATTCGTCAGTTCTGGGGGCGCGGGAGAACATCAGGCCTTTCTGTGCAAGCAGTCAGGCACGCTCTACTGGCATTCCGAATTCACCGGTGATTTGGACGAATTGCCGGATGATATCGACGTCAGCGACAAATACGCCCAAATACCTGACAAGAAAGAACTCGACCTGGGCAAGCCGCTCGTACTGGACTTCGCCCGCCAATTTCTGCCTGACAACGTCGGTGACGTTCAAGAAATCTTCAGCAAAAGAGGCGCGTACGCAAGATTCAAGGATCTGTTGCAGCGAAGGGGTGCACTCGATCGGTGGTACGCTTTCGAAGCGAATGCGGAAGAAAGAGCGTTGCGGATGTGGTGCGATCACAATTCGATCGAGGTCGGTGACTGATATCGCCCCGAAAGCGTCGCGCGCCACCAGCAGCCGAAAACGTCCCTGCCCTTCGCGGATGCTTCATCGCCAGGACAGCTGGTCCTTTGGCAGCCGGCCGCTCGGGTCGAATACAGTTACCTTGTGCGGAAGATGCGGACCCCAGTCCCAAAGCACCAGGTTGCGATCCTCGGTCTCGGCACCGGGAGCAAAACTCGGAACCAGAATGCCGGCAATGCCTTGAGGCCGCAGTCGGTCATAGATCGACCATGACGCTGGGCGATTTCCATCGCTGAGAGCCGTCGCCCAGGCGCAGGCCATGTCCCTCGAACGTGACGGAGAATTCTCCCCTCGCCTGCTCTGTCGTCAGGTCCGCAATGTCGTCGCAATCGACTTCGTAGGAGCACAGCACGCAAGGGTCGATCCGATGCGCGAAACCCTGGTTGGCTTCCTTGACCGCTGTCATGACGGTCAGCCCAGATAAAGCGCCGGCACACCCTGGGGATTGAATCGGGCACCCCGGATCGCCGCTCCATCACCGGAAGTCGGCTTGAATGCCCAACGTGGATCGTGCGCCCTGTAGCAGGTTGCGGAAAACCTCAAGCAAAGCCACCAACGGCCATGTGATCGAGATAGTCACGGACCGCAGCGGCCTTGCCCTCCTTCACAAGCGCTTCGGCGGTGCGCCCGCCGAATGCCGGAAGCGGCTGGGCTCGATACCAGGCCATCGCCTGTTCCTTGCCGCCCGCCCAATCCGCCACGCGGCTGATGATCTCGAGCATTTCACGCAGACGTCCCTGTGGTCTTTACCGTCCGGCTGCGCTCGGACCGATAGAGGGTCTCGCGAGCAAGACCGGCGGTTTGGGCCAACTGGCCCTTGGATATGCCGAAACCGTCCGCGACCTGCTCGATCGCGATCTTCCCGTTGCGGTCTGCACGGGTAGCCTTGAGTGCCTGGCCCATAGGAATCATTCCGCCATATCACTAGTCATATTTCTTGTGCAAAAGATATGGCACTTCTCGACCGCTTTCAAGTCCGGAATCGATGACCTAGATCCGAGAGAGTTCATCCTGCTGCAGGCACCGCCGTCAGTTTATAGTCCGCGGCTGATGCTCAACATCTCCGAGCCGCTTGTACGCCAGCCAGGCATCCGCAGGGACGGCGCTGCCAGCCCGCGCCAGCGCAAGCCGCGCGATTGGCCTCGGTAAGTGAGTTCCACCACACTATCCCGGCGGTTTCATCGGGCGTCGGTTCCCGGTCGTGCTCGTTTTTCATGTCCTCGATCCTCGCATCGGGCGTTCTTACCGAAAGCGCTGCAGCCACGATCCACGCCCTATCGCGCGGATCAAACCCTGAGCCCTCGCTCGGCAAATCCCGGTACCCACACACTCATCCGGTCATCCGCGCCGTTGCCCCGTTGGCCTTCAGCGCCGCCATCAGCATCGGTCCGACCGAAAACTGCCCCGCCCGCGCCTTTTCGGTCAGCACCCGCAGATAGCCGCCTGCGGAGTTGATGTGCTGTGCCCTTTGCACAATGCAGGCAATCACCATCGCGGCGACCTCCTGGCCCATCACATGGCAGGCTTCCTCATATGCTGACGGCGAAACGCCAAGGTAGCCCCGCACCTGGGCCGCCGTGATCATGAAATCGCGCCAGTTGCCAATCCCGCCGACGGCATAATCCGAAAATTCCGGGCAGGCCTTCAGCACAAGGCCTAGCGGATAGGTTTTCGGGGGCTCCGCGGTCCTCATCCTTGGCTCGGCCGTCGACCCGCTTTTCTCGTAAGCAGGTTCAAATTCAAAAATAGAGTCGGTGTTTGAATCAGATTGCTGCCGCTCGTTTTGAGAGTCATTGCCGCTCGGATTCGTGGATTTCATATGAATTTCCAGGAGCTTATCCACGTCGTCATGCAACGCGGCCAGATCGGCCACGATGGGTTCAAGGTCGGCAATGCATGCTCGGCGCGGAATTGCCTCCACAATGCCACGGAACCGCCTCCACAGGCCTCCCCAGTCGCCTGGCACATCTTCCTCAACCGCCGCCTCGACCAACTTCTGGATATCCCGGCGGTGCAAAGTGATCCGCTCACGCATAAGCCTGAGCGCCCTGTTGCCGGCGCGAACACGCTCAGCCGCCGCCTCGAACTCGTGAGCGCGCGCCAGCAGCGGCGCCAGGGAGAAGCCAAATGCTTCCTCGATCTCGCCTCCTCTGCCCTTGCGCGCATAACGCTTGCCGTTCGGGCTGTCCCGACGGATGATCAGCCCGCAGTCCACAAGGGCTGCCAGGTGCCGTCTGACTGTGGGTTCGGGCATCCCATGAGCTCTAAGGGACAGCTGTGCGTTCGAGGGAAACACGATGAGGCCGTTTTCCTCACTCAGCTCGCTGTCAGGATAGAATGATAGCAGCGCATTCAGGACGGCCAGGGCGCGATCGCCAATGCCGACGATGCTCTTGCCCTCGCAGAGGTTGCGGTAGATCTGCCATTTGTCGACGACCCTGCCCTTGGGGATCTCCCGTGACTCGTTTTGCGCTGCCAGCATGGCAAGCGACATCGGCCGCCGCCCAAAGGGCGTCGTTGCAATACCCGTCTCCATTTCTTCCTTCGCCTTCAATTAGGCAAAAGAAATCCGCCCGCCGAATCGACGCTTAAAACTCTTGACACTGATTCGCGGAAATGAGATTCTCGAATTGTCCAGAGACGAGAAGGGCTTCCGCTACGGTGACGTTCGGGGGCCTTTTTCTTTTGCGGGTTTAGTCTCCTGTTGCCTCTTCTTTCGAAGTTCTGAAAGCCTCGTACAGGCTGTCCAGGTTCTCCGAAATGTATTCGCCGAACTCGGCCGCGTCTTTCGCTTTCAGCGCCAGACTGAAGGCCTTTCCATTGTTTCTAATCGTCGCGGCGACCGATTTGTCAGCCGGTGCCCAGGTTCTGTCGTTTCGCGGAGCGAGCCCTTTCCTGATTGCCTTATTGGATTTCGCTCTATTCAGAAAATCAAAGAGCAGGTTGAAACGCTCGTCAGAATCCGCGGCCGCGAAATCTTCACTGGCCACATAGCTCTTGGCAATTGGCGTGTTCTTGGGGTTCTCGACGAGTTTCCGAAGATCCAACCACCGGTCGCGACCAATCCCTTTGGCCGGCCCAATCGCATCAATGACGACCGCGGGGATAGCTTTCGGAATCGTCAGCATCTTAGAGAGGGTTTGATAGTCGACCGACAGAGCAGATTGGATGGTTTTGCGGCTGAAACCAAGCCCGTCCAGTTGGTGGGCGAACAGAACACGCTCAATAAACGTAAGATTGGCGCGGGCGGAGTTTTCCTGCCCCTGTGCGACAACGTGGTCGATGTCTGCCAGCGTCTTCACTACGGCGCGGACAGGCCTCCCGAGTTGTTTGGCAACTCTCACCCGTCGGTGTCCGAACACGGCCATGTAGCGGCCTTCGGTGCTGGGATGGGGTCTTACAAGGATTGGGGTATCCTGTCCCCTCTCCCTGACTGCCTCCAGCAGTTCGTGGTATGCTTCGTCCTGATCAACGCTCAGGCGGTCAGGCACAAATGACCTGTCGACAAGGTCGGGATCAAGTTCAATAACGGTTTCGCCTTCGGCGAGTTTGGAGGCCTGCCTGGCCAATTCATCGATCGACGATGAGATGGACCTCGCCGCTCCGAATTTGCGAAACCCGGAAGCTGGCTCGCCATCTTCTGCCGTTTCGGGCGCGGATTCCCGCATCAAATTGTCGAAAACGTTCTTTCTTGCCATTTCAGCGTCCCGAAATTTGGGTCATTCATCTGATTTCATTGCAATAAAACCTGCCTTAGACGGCCGTCTATTTCGTACGTCCCCAAGCTCCGTGGATCAGTTCCCTGATTTCCGCGTTAACCGCTTCCATCGACTCCATGGCACGGTCGTACGTTGCCCTAATCATCCCGGATTTCTCGACCTCATAAAGCGTCTGCTTCGTTAGCCCAGCATCCGAAATCGCGGTCGATTTCAACATCGGCGTCTTGAGCATTTGTGACGCGAGCATTGACTGCATGAATCCGACCATCTGGGCTTGCGGGACGTCGGTCGGTTCGTATCGAGTGATCAAATATCTGAACCAATCTAAATCTACGTCGCCGCCCGCCTGGCGAATTGTCTTCAGGATGTCGCCGAGCATCAGAAGGAACTGCGACATGGACATCAGGTCGAGCATCTGCGGATGTACAGTGATCAGCACCGAACTCGCCGCCGACAAAGCGGTGAGCGTCAAATAGCCGAGCTGGGGCGGACAATCGATTACGACCACGTCGTATCGGTCATCGACCTCCCGCAAGACTTTTTCGATGCGATTCCAAAACGTCTTCCCGGCAACGGAATTCTTGTCCTGCATCGCCAGCGGAGTGTCATACTCATATTCCTGCAATTCTAGCGACGCAGGGATAAGTTCCAGGCCTGGAAAGTTTGTCGGCAAGATCACGTCGGTGATGGGCTTCCGCTCGTCGTCGTAACGGATCGCTTCGTAGATCGACGGATTCTTGTCGAGTTCGGGTTGGATGCCGTGCAGGGCCGACAGCGAAGCCTGTGGGTCGAGGTCGATGGCCAATACACGGTGCCCCGTTAGCGCCAGATGTTGCGCAAGGTGTGCGGCCGTCGTTGTCTTTCCGCTGCCCCCCTTGAAATTAACAACAGCAACGACCTGCAGCTTCTCGTCCCTGCGGCGGTGAGGAACGTATTTCTTCACATCGGCTCGGCCGTGACGGTCGAGCCATTGACGCAGCTCCATGATCTGCTCGGCCGAATATGTCCGGCGACCTCCGGCATGTATAGTTGGCTCGACACCCTTGCCTTCAAGGTGCAGCTTCTTGAGATTGCTAGTCGAGACCCCGAGAAAATACGCCGCTTCCCCGAGTGAAAATTGCCGCAAGGTCTTCCTGGCGTTCGGTGGGAAGGTCTCGAAACGAAGCTGGTTCAGCTTCCTGGAAATCTCGCGGCCTTGTGCCAGAATGGTGTCGTCGAAGAGGGGTTTCGACACGGGCGCTAAAACGTTCATGCTTTCCGGAACCTCAAGTGACGGCATTTCGCCGAAATTCTTTCGAATGCCGTCATTATGTCCGATTCGTTTGTCCCGACAAGAAATTTTAAGTTAACAAAAGGTTAACCCTAACTAGCGACAGAAGATCATACGGAACTGGTTTATGTCAGTCGTCTAATCGCGGACCGAAATGCAAGCCCAAATTTGTATTGAGGTGTCGTTTGCCGGGAGCACGGTCGTCTTCGCGGTCGACATGAAGCCGCCGCATGATGGGCTTCGCGAGGGATGGAGCCTTCCAAGGTTTGAAATGCAATCGCGAGCGTTGTGACGCCAACGATGCAACTGACACAGCGGAATGGCTCGGCCCACGTCCTGGCAGGGACGCCTCGTTACGCCTCGGGTAGGCGCATTCGAACTTCCTTATGGTCAGGCCACGATGGCTTCTTCCCGGTTGAACAACTCACCGGATTTTAGCATCGCATGCATGATGACAGCGAGCTTGCGGGCGACAGCGACAGCTGCCCGCTTGAAGCCGATCTTCTCACGCAGCTTCAGCCCCCATGTGCGCAGACTGCTGTCAGCCCGGCTGCGCGTCAGAATCACGACTGCGGCCTCATAGAGAAGCCCTCTCAGATGAGGATCCCCACGCCGCGAGATATGACCATCATAATCGACTTCGCCGGATTGATAGCGTCGGGTTGTCGAACCCAGCCACGCGCCGACAGCGCGCGATGTCTTGAAGTTCGATGGATCCTCGATGGCGCCGATGAATGAAGTCGCAGTGATGGTGCCGACGCCGGGGATCGACATCAACAGCTGGCATGCGTCATTGTGCCGGGCGTTGGCGACGAGCTGCTGTCCAAGTTCAGCAGCGCGGGCGCGCATGCTGAGCCAAGCCTCGAGAAGGGGCAGGACAATCCGGGCAAGCTCTTCCTGACCGGCCAGCAGGCGCCGGACGTCGGCTTCGAACTTGCTGCCCTTGCTTCGCGGAATGATCAGCCCGAACGTCTTCATGAGCCCGCGGATCTGGTTGGAGAGCTCGGTCGTGATCTTGACCAGCCGGCTCCGCGCGGCCACCAGCGTGCGGCTCAGCATGCTGTCATAGCCCTTCACCCGCACCTCGCGGTAGAAGCCGACCTCGGCCAGATGCGCCAAGCCGTCGGCATCGTTTGCGTCCGTTTTGTTCGGCGCCATGTCCAGCGCGGCCTTGGCATGCCGGGCGTCGATGCAGATCGCCGGAAGTCCTTCGGCGCTCAAGGCATGATAGAACCACACCGACAAGGGGCCGGTCTCGAACACTACCCGCTTGGCCGCTGGCGCCCGCTTGCGGAGAACGTCCGCGACCAAGCTCGGATCAGAGGGACATTTGCCGCGCCAGATCCTTTTGCCGCCACGCCGCACAGAAATCGCCGTCTCTTTCAACGACACGTCGAGACCGATATATTCACTCATGGTTGTTCTCCGTTCGATGCTTGGGCCCGGCGTCCAGTCGTGAGCCCGTACTTCCATCCTATCGGGGAACAACCACCCGCTCTTCAATATGTGACCGTTTCCGGCTTCAGGGCGACTCGCTCCGCGATTACCCCATGTTTGAACCTCGGCGCGGTCCACGCGTCTGTCCCGGGCAGATGCGAAATGCCATCCAATGGTTTTCGATGAGGCATTTCTTCGAGTCGCACCGCCTACCTGCTCGCCGCTTCACCCCGCTCGAATTCGAGGCGATGTACGCCAAGCCCGAAGTCGCCCGTTTTCAAAGCTGGGAGACCTGCACCGAAGATGACGGATGCGCATTCCTGGAATCGACGCGCTGCGCAATCCAGGCAATCCGGGATGGTTCCAGTTTGCTCTTGAGCGCAATGAAGATCGAAGGATTGTCGGCGATAGCGGCCTCAAGACATTCGAGGCGGATACTCGGCTGGCGCAGATCGGGTCCACTAGAGGGCAGCAATATTGGAATCACAGTTACGCTACCGAAGCGGCCCGCAGTTTAATCGAATGCGCCTTCTACAATTTCCCCCATTCACCGCAACATTGCGTCCTGTCGACTGGCGCTGTCCTCGTTCTCGAAGAATCCGGCTTCGTGAACGAGGCTCATCTCCGGCTACCTGAGTGGTTCAAAGGCGGGTGGGACGCGATCTATGCGCTGTCGTGCGCTGGAGCAGGCTTGCGGTAGCGCTCTAAATATTCGAAACTGAGACGCTGCCGGTCTTGTTGGGCTCCTTTCGACCTCGCGTACAACAAGATACTGTCAGCTTTCCGATTGTTTTCATTAATTGTTTTTGCCATTTAGACGGCAGTCTATTAGACGCGGCGCGAGTCCGCGCGCAAATGGTCGACGGCAAAAAGGTCGTGCCACGACCCCGGAGCATTGAACTTTGCTACCAAGCCGCGCCATATCGTAAGCCTCGACCAGTTCGACAGCCGCCGGCGAACCGTCGAGGGCGTGTGCGGCCCGGCGCTGCGCAGAAGCCCCTCGGGTTTCAGCGTCGCCGAGACGTCGGTCGGCATGCCGTATGCAAGATCGGTTTCCCGCTTTGCGGGATCCCACAGACGATGCGCGACGAACTTGATCAGCAACGCCTCCCGCGCCGGCCAGGGCAGGGGCTGCCAAGGCGGCCTGGCACCAGGCTTCAAGATAGCCGAGGTCACGCAAGCGCCTTTAGCGAGCTCTCGCAATACGCGTTTGGCAGATGGCGCAGCGTCTCGGTGTCGTCGTCGGACAAGATCCCGGCCAGAAACGCGCGGCGGTCGAAGGCCCAGCACCGAATCCAATTACGTCGAGCGCCTCGGCGCGCCGCAGTTTAGCGTCAAATGGAGATTTCGGGAGCCGGAAGTCCATAGTGCTCGCTTAAAACAGATACGGCTTGTCCGCCCAGGCGAGCAGCACGGCGGCGTCGGGGTCGGGCAGCCGCACGCGGCCCGCGCGCAACCCAGCCGCGATCGCGTAGCCGACGTCCGGATCGACCCAGTGCCCGTGCGTCATCAGGAAGAACCAGGCGAAGGGCAGGCCGATTTGCGTATCGATCGCCTCGATGCGTCCCATCAGCCAGTGCACCGAGACGCCTTCATCGGCGAGCACCCGCTCAGTCGGCATTTTGAGCGGTCGCGGGACAAAGCCGATCTCGCGCCGGTCGCGCTCCTCAAGGTCGTGGATGTCGATGGCCCAATGGGCAAAAGTCACGCAGCCGTTAATGGGCCCGGCAAGCACGGGAGCGACCGTATCAGCGTCGCGCTCACCCAGGACGGGTCCAAAAGAGCGTCGGCGCTATAAGGGCGATAACCAGAATCGATCACCGGTCCGGCCAGAACCTCGATCTTGCGGCCAAGCGAGAGTTGGACAAAATCGGCAGCGCCGGGGCCGGTGGAAACGAAGGCAAAGACGCTGGCGCCGCGCCATTCGGAGAAGCAAGACCCGCTCTCGCGATGCCGCGTCCAGAAGGCGGTGAGGTCGCCGTCGAGGTCGGTAAGCTCGCGCTCGACCCAAGCGTGATGGTCGCCGATGCGCGTGCCACGGGGGGACAAGACAGTGCGGGCCTCGCCGCGCCAGTAAAA
The DNA here is from genome assembly GCF_040319465.1 of Mesorhizobium sp. M0910. Classification (NCBI taxonomy): domain Bacteria; kingdom Pseudomonadati; phylum Pseudomonadota; class Alphaproteobacteria; order Hyphomicrobiales; family Phyllobacteriaceae; genus Mesorhizobium; species Mesorhizobium sp. M0910. The sequence goes on along the minus strand of NZ_JAMYNZ010000010.1, from coordinate 106,080 downwards.
ATCGTCGATCGCGGCTGTGGTGAAGTCGAAGCCGGGAAAGGCATTGGCGAGGGCAGGGGCGAGCTCGGCGTCGGCCGACACCGGATCGAGGCTTTTCAGGACGGCTCGAACGGAAGCTGCGTCCGGCATGCGGATCGGTCCTGCGCTCATATTGGCGTCCCTCGCGCCCAGCTCGTCCACTCAACCGGGACGAACGAATCCACTGAACCAGGAATCGATGACGGGATAAGGCAGTTTAGCATGCTCGTCTCGCTTGGCCCCTACCAGCGCGGATCACGCCATTCGGCGTTGGCCCATAACTCAAGCTCTTCCGGAGATAAAAGATCCCTTTCACCCGGTTGGAGGCGGAGCGCATAATAGCTATCGTACATCGGATCGAAACTGGTCAGAAGCTGTAGAAAATTCCGCTTTCGTTCAGCCTTCGTCCATGAGCAAAAGATTGCGCCGCGGCTTTGGAGCTTGTCGAAGACGTCCGGTTGCGCGTGAATGCGTTGCCATAGCGCTATTGCGTCTTTTCCTTGTGCTGCAAAATCTTCCTGCAGTGCCTCCTCGATGATCGCCTCCAGCGCGTAAGCGATGGCCTGTGTCTTGCCCGAATGGTCGAGAAATGCGAGGGACAGCCGTAGCATCCTGTGTTGAAGCAGCAGTACCGGCCACAAACTGTACACCGTAGCGGACGCCCATCTCTTGGTGGTGCGCGGGCGGCTGAATGATTTCACGTTGGCGTTCGTAAGCTTTGCGTACATCATAGGCGAGGCCGAGAAACATTCCTTCCTTGTCCCGAACGAGCGGCGACCTCTCGTTGACGTCATGAACAACCTCATGCAGCCAGCGCAAAGACGTGTAGTCGCCGATCAGGAGAATGCCGGCGTGGTTTTTCAGCAACCGGTATGAGAGCAAGCCCACCCCTCCTTTCTGTCGGTCGCTTCCTGGGCCTGACATGCTGCCCCAAGCGGTAATGCAGTCCACAGATCGGAAAGCTTTATTCCGAAACCTTCGAAATCCTGCGTGTTACGCTACAGCCCGGAAGCCTTGGTGAGGTTGGTCCGGAACCGATCTCGCCGGCGCTGATATTTGCGGGTCATCTCGGCCGAGGCATGGCCGAGCTGTTTTTGCACGCCCTGAAAGCAGCAGCGCGCGCTCGCCTTCCGGAAGATCGGCGCGAACGCCGGCGGCGAGCGCGGTCTGCTTGACCAGGCGGGCGACATGCTTTTCGGAGAGTCGCTCGACGTCGACGGTTTTGTTGTCCTTGAAGATGCGCCGGAAAAGCGGGCCTCTCCCAATGCGGCCCAGCCTGATCCAGGTTTCCAGCGCCACTACTCGGCACGACAAATCGCTGGAGCCACGGCCGACTTCGACCTCGCGCCAGCCGGTTTTTCCTCGCAGCGTCGCCAGCACGCCCTTGTCGGCAAAAATCTCGATCCAGCCGGCGCCGTCGCTGTGGTCGTCGTGGACGACGTCGAGCCCGACGATTTCCGAGCGGCGCAGGCCGCCGGCGAAGCCGAGCAGCAGGATGGCGCGGTCGCGCAGCCCGCGCAGATCATGGCCGAGCGTGGCGATCATCGCCAAGAGATCCTCACCGAGTACGGCTTCCTTCTGCCGCGGTGGCTTTGCGTGTTTTCTGCGAATGCCGGCGAGGACCGTGGCGATGTGGCGGTCGGATCGAACGAGCGAAAAACCGCGTTGGGTAAAGTTCCAGGCGAGGCCGGAGAGGCGGCGTTCAATTGTGGCGACGGACAGGGGAGGGGTGCCGCGCTTGGCATCGCCAGCGGCGCAGGCGCTGATGTAGAGGCCGATGACCTGGCTCGAAGGCGGCAGCGGATCGAACCCTTCCCGGCGGCACCAGCTGGTGAAATGCCGCCAGTCCTTGGCGTAGGCGGTTTGGGTGTTCTCGGAGCTGGAGGCCTTCGCGTAGGCCGTCGCGGTCTCGACGAGGGCTCCCAGGCGCGCCGACGGTGGCGAGGCACCCATTTCCAACACGAGATCGATGACATCGGGCAGATCGCCATCGAGATGGTCGGCGGCCGTATCGTCGATTCTGGGTGGATTTTCCGGGGATTTTGCATTGTCGTCCTTCCTGGATGAGCGGACTGTATGTGTTTGTTCTGTATCATTCATCGCTCATCCTAATTCGGTGTATTCGTCCCGATTAGGTGGATTCTTAGCCTGATTTGGTGAACGAAGGCGAGGGCGACGGTCATGGGACGTAACCCCGACAAGTTCGCGGTGGACGATGCCGATTGGCGGAAGGCGGTAGCGCGCGACGCCATCATCCGCCTTGGCGTCGATGTAGCATCGCTTGCCGCCCTTCATCATGTGGCTCGATCCAGGCCTGTCTTCAGCTGGAGCGGAATACCGTCAGTGCGCCAAGCGCCCTTGCGACGGCCTCGCTTGCATGGCGCGCGGCGAAATTGAGCGGCGCCGCGCGATTGCTCGATCTTGCCGGGGCAAGGCGACGCTTTGGATCATCGCCAGCCTTCCTGCTGGCCATGTTCGTCACCGGGGGCACGGGTCTATCAGGTCCGCAGAGCGCGATCGAGGCCTCCGGAGGTGGCGGCGGACTTGGAAGGGGCCAAACCGTGTCCACGGGGCCGCAATGACCCGAGCGCGGATTCCAGGCTTTTGGGAAAGGTAGAAGGGCGGAAAGCAGCGTGCTTGGTTCCTAGCCGACCTCGGAAGCGCCGCTGGAACCGCGGCGAGGCGGCGGAATCCACTTACCTGGGCCGATCCGTCCACAGAACTGGGGTGAGAGTCCACCGAATTAGGGTGAGAAAGACGCCCAAAACCGCGTGTTTCCGGGCTTTTCCACCGATCTAGGATGACCGACAAGGTGCTGCGCTAGGCGTTTCGCCGCTACGTCCGATAAGGCAAGCGCCTGTTCGATCGTCTGGTCGAACTCGACGCCGTGCGGGAGCTCAGCGGTCGCACGACCTTCCGCATCTAAGGGATCTGAGGACGATGGCGGAAGAAACGCGTACGAGAAGAGAGAAGGGGCGACCAGATGACGGCCTGTTCGATCGCGAACTGGATCACCTGCCGTCGGAGGCGCGCTGGCGCGAATGGATGAACCGCGTTGAGGCAACCATTTTTGCTGCCAGCGAGCCGGTGACGCGGGAGACTTTGGCCCGGATCGTTGGCAAGACCTGCAGCGTCGATCTCCTGATCGACGATATCCGCGAGGAGCTGCGCGGCCGGCCCTACGACCTGGTCGCTGTTGCCGGCGGCTGGAAGCACCTGACTCGTCCGGCCTATGCCGACGCCATCCGCAGGGCCGTCGGCGCAAGTGAACGGGCGGTCGACCTCACCCAATCCGAGGTGCTGGTTTTGATGTGCATCGCCTATTTCCAGCCATCACCCGCGCCGAGCTGTCCACCTTCTTCGGCAAAGAGATCAGCCGCGACCTGGTTCGGCAACCTTCGCTCCTCCGGGTTGATCGCATCCGGCCCGCGCGCGCCGCAGCCGGGCGCGCCCTACACCTACGTCACCACGCAGGCATTCGTCCTGGAGTTCGGGCTGAGCACCCTGCGCGATCTTCTCGACTTCGAGGCGCTCGAGGACGCAGGACTGCTCAGCAAGGAAAAGCTGCTGGCGGGCGACATCATGCTAGGGTTTGCCGATGACGGCGATCCTGACGCCGGCGCCGTCATGGACGAATAGTAGACACGCGCCAAGACAGGAGGGGTCCGCCACCGATCCGTCAGGCTTGTGCAACTCGAAGGTCGCGGTGAGGCTTTGACGTGGTCCGAGCGCTGGCCACGCGAAGATAGGCCGACAGCACGTCTGCAAGACCAGCACTGGGCTGTGTTGGGTGCTTGGATCTCGGCCTCGTCTGATGGCCTGTCCAGGAAGTCGGCGAAGCGAGCGATCAGTTTATCATGGCCGCCCGCCGCCATGATCATCCGGCGCCGATGCGCGACTGCGGCGGCCTTGTCGGTCACAAGCCAGTCCAGAGGTTTTGCCGCGAGCTGCTCGAAGCAGCGAATGCGCGCGGCGGTCGAGAGGTTTGTAAGGGTCCTCGCCGAGCCGATGCCGGCGACAGCCGGTGCGCGTAGCACGCGCGACAACATCGCCGGTTGCCGCCGAGCCCGTTGCCGATTCCACCCGGCATATATCCGCGATCGCGCGATCCAGCCGTCGCGCGGCCGTTTTGATCGAGGCCTTCGGGGCAGCGCGTAGGTCGAAGCCGCATCTTGCGCAGAAATGCTGCGGGACAAGCTCGACCTGGTCGAAGGACGCGATTGCTGTGCGGCAGGCGGGACTTCGATCTCGAAGGCCGCAGCCATGCGCGAAGCAGGAGATTCGCGACGCCAGGCCGCCGGAAATACGGCGCCTCGTCGCCGGCAAGGCACTGGGGACAATATTGTATCCAGGTCGAACGGTTGCGGCGGACATTCTCGCGCTCGGCACGCTACGCGATCTCCCCGACTTTGAGGCGCTCGAGGACGCGGGCCTGCTTTCGAAGGAGAAGTTGCTCGCCGGCGACATCATGCCGGGGTTTGCAGAGGCCGGCGACAATGCCGAAGACGCCGTCGATGAATAAATCATCTATGCCAAAGTCGCAGGATCCGGTCGCGGTCTCGGTTCGTTGGGCTGGCAGAGCGCAATTGACAGGCCATAGGAGTTTTCGCGGCCTATCGCCCCGTTCAGAGAACAGCTTCCGATCATGCGGTTTTTGCCTTAACCTGCGGCTTTCTCAGCTTTGTGAGAAGTCCAAATGCCGAACTGGATTCCACTCGACCCCAAATTGCCAAAGACCTTCGACGCGACGCCGAACGAAGAGCGCACCAAGGCGCAGCTCGATGCATGGTGGGATCGTCCATACGGCATCACCTTGGGGAACGGCCGCATCGAAATCCGTTGTCTCAACGGCGGCGCGTGGGACCGCTCGACACATCTCGGCGTCGCAGACAACTACGATGCCGCCTGTGCGTTGGCCGAGGCGAAACAAGCGGAATGGCTGAAGTTCCGCGAGCACCCCAGCGTGTGTCTCGACGACGATCAGGTCCTGGTGATCCGAGCGGCACAGCGGCCGGACGAAGCACCGCAGCAGCTGGCAACGTTCCCTTCGACGCGAGCGGCAAGTGACTACGTGCGCGCCAACTACCCCGAAGCGCAAGGGAGTGGCTAGTGTCCTCCTGATTCTGAAGTTCTGACGATTTTAGCCTGTTGGTCGCCGGTTTTGAGGGTTGCGAGGCAGAAGCGTTCGATTGAGGCGAGAATGTCGGTAGCGGACTTTGTCCATCTGAAGGGCTTCGGGTCGGCGTTGACAGCATCGATGTAGGTTTCGATGGCGGCTTCGAGTTCTCTGGTTGAGCGGTGAACGCCGCGCCTGATCTGCTTGTCGGTGAGTTCGGCGAAGAAGCGCTCGACCTGATTGATCCAGGACGCGCTGGTGGGTGTTAGATGGACGTGCCAGCGGGGTCGCTTGGCGAACCAGTTGCGGATGGGTTGCGTCTTGTGCGTGGCGTAGTTGTCCATGACCAAATGGATGTCGAGATCCTCAGGAACCGCCGCTTCGATCTCGTCGAGGAAGCGGCGGAACTCCGTAGAGCGGTGGCGCGAATAGCATTTGCCGATGATGCGTCCGGTGGCGATATCGAGCGCTGCGAACAGCGACGTCACGCCGTGGCGCTTGTAATCATGGCTGCGCCGCTCGATCTGGCCGGGCCGCATCGGCAGCACCGGTTGGGTGCGATCGAGCGCCTGGATTTGGCTCTTCTCGTCCACGCACAGGACCAGCGCGTGCTCGGGCGGTGCCCCATGTAGAGGCCGACGATGTCGCGCACCTTCTCGACAAACAAAGGATCGCTCGACAACTTGAAGCTTTCTGCGCGGTGCGGCTGAAGGCCAAAAGCTTTCCATATCCGATGGATCGTCGATGGCGCATGGTCGACCACGCGCGCAATGCGTGGCTTCGCGCGGTGTCGCCTCCAGTGTCAGGCGGATCATCTTGGCAATCGCATCATCGCCGATCTCACGTGGCCGACCCGGCCGCGGCTCATCGTAGAGGCGTCCAGCCGATCTTGGGCAAAGCGGCGTCGCCACTTGCCGACCGTGTTCTCAACCGCCCCGACGCTCTGCGCGATCGCCTTGTTCTGAAGCCCCTCGGCGGCCAACAACACAATCTCCGCCCGCTGGGCCAGACCTTGCGCCGTTCGCCGTCGGCGCGACAGACCTTCAAGCTCCTTGCGTTCCTCGGCGCTCAAGTCGATGGTTGCAGCAACTCGTCCCATGCATTGCGTCTCCAATCGAATCAACGCAATAATCGCACGAATTACGCAATCAGGACACTAGTGACGCCCGCAGTTAAGGCAAAGCTGCCGGACTAAGTCTCAATCGTTCCAGTCTGACGACTTGATATGAATGGTCGCCAGCGCCTCGACGCCGGGCTTGTCACCTGGGTCGAACCTGCCTGTGGCCGGATTGTCGGGATCGAGTACGCCGAATACACCCTCGCCGCGCCAAGGAAATGACCAATTCGGGCGACTAGAGAATGGCGAGTTCTTGCTTGCCAACGAATGGACATTGGGTCACCGCACTCCTCTGGGAGCGCAACGGACGAACATGGCCCCGCCGGCTGAAGAACCAAGATATCCTGAGGCGATTCCGTAGCGACGCTCGCTTCATCTCCGCGGCTGTCCGAGGATGGCACACCCCGTGCTATTGTTCAGGACTCCGGTTGAGGATAGCCCAGTCTGCTGAGCCGCCGGAGCATTGTCGAAGTTGCAAAGTTGCGGGACGCTCCAAATTTGCCTCATCAGGAGGCATGACCATGGCAGAAAAAGCGCCCGCCAAGGCAACGGCCGTCACCGCGAAGATGCAGGGCAGGGGCGTGCTGACAATGTTCACGATGAAGGGCGACCCGATCAAGGCGCTGTCCGGGTTCAAGCTGCCGGCCGGCGCCCACGTGGCGATCGTTTCCGAAAAGCCGGAATCTGTCAGCGCAATCAGGAAGTCGGTGCGCGGTCGTGTGGCTCGCGTCACCGAGGTCATCGAGCGAGCCCCGCGTCATACCCAGGTCGGGCGTGAACCGTTAGTGGACAAGTCCGCATTCGAGCCCGATGCGCGCAGCGGCGCGATGCTTGAAGGCGTCCGTATCGCCCAGCAGGATCTGCGCGAGGCAGGTGGCGCCTATGACCTTGATGAGGTCCGTACTCTCATGCGCGGTGCCTCCCGGCAGGCGATCGACAAGCGCGTGCAGGACGGTTCATTGTTTGCGGTTCCCGGTCCCAGCAACCGTCGCAGCTACCCGACTCTGCAGTTCAACGCGATGGCACCGTTGTGCCAGGGCTCAAAGCCGTTCGCGAGGCGTTGCAGACAAGCAATTCCTGGACGGTGCTCAACTTCCTCTCCCAGCCGGATGGAAGGCTGGCCAATCGCAAACCCATCGAACTGCTCAAGTCCGGCCAACTCGACCTCGTGCTAGAAGCCGCGAGGCGGCATGGTGAGCAGGGAGCGTGAGCGGGCCACTTCCTCCCGCAGACCTGCACTGACGCCGGCCCAAGCTGGTGAACCTACCGGCAGGGCAGGAGGTTCACCGCTTCTACACCGCCAAGTGGGAGCCGATCTTCTTTGATCGGTCGACTGAAGGGCGGTTCAATGCTCCGGACGCCTCCTATGGTGTTCTCTACGCGGCAAGGAAGACCAATGGCGCGTTCGCCGAGACGTTTCTGCGAACGCCTGGGCGCATGTGAATCGGCGTGCAAAATTGACCCCATAAGCTGGGGAATCGGCGTCCAATTTTGACCCCCTGATGCTTTGATTTGCGACCATCCGCTCGTCGTAGCGAGCGGATGGTGTGGGGATGAAGTCGGTGGATACGATTGCCCGGGTTCGGCGCGCCTTCCATGTGCAGGGATGGTCGCTCAAGCGGATTTGCCGCGAACTGCATGTTTCGCGGAACACCGTCCGCAAGATTCTCAGATCCGATGAGACATCGTTCTCCTACGAACGCGAGCGGCAGCCCAAGCCGAAGATCGGTCCGCGGCAGGATCAGCTTGACGGGTTTTTGAATGGCAACCGTGGCAAGGCGGCGCGCGAGCAACTGACGCTAATCCGGATTTACGAAGAGCTTTGCAGCCTGGGCTACGAGGGAGGCTATGACGCCGTCCGCCGATACGCGAAGAGCTGGGCGAAGGCGCAGGGGTCGGCGATGGCGGACGCCTATGTGCCGCTGTTCTTCGCGCCGGGCGAGGCCTACCAGTTCGACTGGAGCCACGAGATCGTCCTGATCAACGGCGTGACAGTGACCGTGAAGGTCGCCCATGTCCGGCTCTGCCATAGCCGCGTGATGTTCGTCAGGGCCTATCCGCGGGAGACGCAGGAGATGGTGTTCGACGCCCACGACCGGGCCTTCGCCTTCTTCGGTGGCGCCTGCACGCGCGGCATCTACGACAACATGAAGACGGCGGTGGAAACGATCTTTGTTGGCAAGGATCGCCAATACAATCGCCGCTTCCTGCAGATGTGCAGCCATTATCTGGTGCAGCCGGTCGCCTGCACACCGGCCTCGGGCTGGGAGAAGGGTCAGGTCGAGAACCAGGTCGGGCTGGTGCGCGAGCGCTTCTTCACGCCGCGGCTGCGCTTCAAGACCTATGAGGAGCTAAACGCCTGGCTGCATGACAAGTGCGTCGCCTACGCCAAGGCGCATCGTCACGTCGAGCAACCGGAACGAACGATCTGGAACGTGTTCGAGGAGGAGCGTGGCAAGCTGGTTGAATACCGCGGTTCCTTCGACGGGTTCCATACGGTGCCGGCCTCGGTGTCGAAGACCTGCACGGTGCGCTTCGACAACAACAAATACTCGGTCCTGTCGACGGCCGTCGGCCGCCCGGTCGAGATCCATGCCTATGCCGGCAAGATCGTCATTCGCCAGGACGGCGTGGTCGTCGCCGAACATGCCCGCTCCTTCGGGCGCGGGGAGACGATCTACGATCCCTGGCATTATATGCCGGTCCTTGCCCGCAAGCCCGGTGCACTGCGCAACGGTGCGCCCTTCCAGGGCTGGGTTCTGCCCTCGGCGATGGAGCGTATCCGACGCAGATTGAAGGCGGCGCATGACGGCGATCGGCAGATGGTGTCGATCCTGGCCACGGTGTTGACCGACGGCATCGATGCCGTGGAGGCTGCCTGCCAGGAAGCGCTCGATCAGAATGTCTGCTCCGCCGCCGTCATCATCAACATCCTGGCGCGGCGGCGCGATCCGGCGCCGGCCGTCACCATTCTCACCCCGGACGCTCTTCGCCTGCAACACGAGCCGCAAGCCGACTGCGCCCGCTACGACAGCCTCAGGAGGGCAAGCTGATGGAACGCACCCAGGTTTTGGAACTGATGGGGACGCTGAAGCTCTACGGGATGCGCGGCGCCTATGACGAGGTCATGGCGACAGGCATCAAGCGCCAGCACGAGCCGCCGAGGATGGTCGGCGATCTGCTGTCGGCCGAGATCGCCGAGAAGCAGGCCCGCTCCATCAAATACCAGCTCACTGTCGCCAAGCTGCCGATCGCCAAGGACATCGATGAGTTCGACTTCGACGGCACGCCGGTCAACGAAGTGCTGGTCCGGGATCTTGCCAACGGCACCTTCGTCGCCGACCAGCGCAACGCCGTGCTCATCGGCGGCACCGGAACCGGCAAGTCGCATCTGGCAATCGCCATTGCCCGCGCCCTGATCCGCAACGGCTCACGTGGCCGCTTCTTCAACGTCGTCGATCTCGTCAACCGGCTCGAGACCGAGCACCGCGGCGGCAAGCAGGGTCGTATCGCCGACTACCTCACCCGGCTCGACTTCGTCGTGCTCGATGAACTCGGCTATCTGCCCTTTGCCCAGGCCGGCGGGCAATTGCTCTTCCACCTGATCAGCAGGCTCTATGAACGGACCTCGATCATCGTCACCACCAACCTGGCGTTCGGCGAATGGCCCGCCGTCTTCGGCGACGCCAAGATGACGACAGCGCTGCTCGACCGTCTCACTCATCATTGCGAGATCATCGAGACCGGAAACGAGTCCTGGCGCTTCAAGAACCGCGCCTGATCACCCCATCAAGCTGCCAAGCGCTATCCGCGCTCGCCCGGGCTGCGCAACCCAAACCAGCTCCGCCCGGGCGAACGCTGACCGCCGCGCATTACATAGGGGGGGGTCAAAATTGGACGCCGATCGGGGGTCAGTTTTGGAAGCCGTTTGACAGGCGCACCCTCATCGATGCGGATTTACTCAAGCGGAAGGCCTATGTTCGCCTCCTCATCAAACGAGATCTGAAATTGATCCGGCTTGCCGAGCCCGGTCTTGCTCGCCTTGGGGAACCGCCGAGGTCGCACATGGCGGATTGCCCTACCACGTGCCGCAGGCCTGTAGCGCTTGCCCGTCATCCCGTTGGCGCGGACGGCATCGCCTACCATGCCCGGCACGATGACGCCAAACTCTGCTATGCGCTGTTTGAGCGATCGGCCGATGCAGTTGCCGAGGCGGCACGCAAGGTGGATCTCGATCAAGACTGGTTCTGGTGGGTCACCGAACACTACGGGGTCGGCCTGGCTCCATAGACGAGCCGATGTTGCCGCGCCGGCGCAGAAGGCATCAATCCGGCCCGACAGATCAGGCGGGAGTGCGATTGTCACCGTCCCGTTTGGATGTCGACGAGAAAGGCATTTCAGCGGCGATGAACCTCTCAGAGGCCTTTCCGCTCACGCACGCGGCCTATCCTAAGATTGCCTGGTGGGATGACAAGTTCCATGGGCAGAAAGGGGGCGTGGCCGTCTGCGACTTATAGGTGCGGGTTCAGCAACGGCCAATTGACGAGAGCGACGAGCAGATGCTCGCGTTCGCGGCATCCTTGCGCGCTGACATCATCGAGCAGACTGCCCGCGCGCCGGACGAGGTCACCGAGTCCCGTTGTTAAACCCCGTCCTCATTCCTGAGAGAACGCCGGGCAATCGACACCTACTGTCGTTTGTCGAATCCGCGACACATTGTTTTAGGCTGGCAGTCTGCTGCACTCCGGGACAAGTCACTGAACAAACCTCAGAAAATATTTCTTAGCTTCCCTCGGCGCAATTGGCATGGCTTTTGAGACGTTCTCAGCATGAAACGCGAGGCGAGGCGGCACTGATGTTCGCCTGGGGGATTCGACCCCATCGAACAGGCATTCCCGCCGGTCCGCCTACCTCAATACCCAAATAGGGAGGCAACGATGACTGACCAAAGTGCACCGGATCGCGAGGAGGAATTCGCGATTTTCCACAATCTTGAGTCCGAAGTGCGGAGCTACTGCCGTCGCTTTCCGGTAGTTTTCGCGACAGCGCGGGGGGCTCAGTTGTTTGCGCGAGATGGGACGGCCTATCTCGACTTTCTCATGGGCTGCTCGAGTTTAAACTATGGGCACAATCCCCCCGAGCTGAAGTCCGCCCTGGCAGACTACATTGCCGCTGACGGCATCACCCATGGCCTCGATCTGTATAGCGAAGCAAAAGAGTCTTTTCTGCGAGAATTCAACGAGACGATCCTTGGGCCGCGACAATTAGATTACGTGATACAGTTTCCGGGACCGACTGGCGCGAACGCCGTCGAGGCTGCCCTCAAGCTAGCACGCAAGATCACCGGACGCTCCAACATCATCGCCTTCACCAACGGCTTTCATGGCGCGACCCTTGGTGCGCTCTCTTGCACGGGCAACCGATATCACCGCGCTGCCGCCGGCCAGCTGCTCGGTGGCGTGACGCGGCTGCCCTATGATGGCTACTTTGGACCTGCTGTGGACACCGCCGATTACCTTGATCGCCTGCTTTCGGATCCGTCCGGCGGCGTGGACGCCCCGGCGGCGGTGATTGTCGAGACAGTTCAGGGCGAAGGCGGCCTCAATGTCGCCGGCACAGAGTGGCTGCGCAAGGTAGCAGCGATTGCCCAAAGGCACGGAGCTCTGCTGATCGTAGATGACATTCAGGCGGGTGTTGGCCGGACCGATGCTTTCTTCAGCTTCGAGGCGGCCGGTCTCCGCCCAGACATCGTCACGATGGCGAAATCGATATCGGGCTATGGCTTGCCAATGGCCCTCGTCCTTGTTGATCGACAACTCGACAAGTGGGAGCCGGGAGAACACAACGGCACGTTCCGCGGCAATTGCCATGCTTTCGTCACTGCCCGGGCAGCCCTGGAGCACTTCTGGCGAACGGACAGCTTGGCAGCGTCCGTCATGGAGAAAGGCAATCTGCTGAAAAGCCGCCTCGAGCAGATCGCGCAGAAATACGACCCAAACCGCGCATCTGCCAAGGGTCGTGGTATGATGCGGGGTATCGATCTGAAGTCGGGCGAGGTTGCCGGTGAGGTGGTCAGGACCGCTTTCCAGAACGGCCTCATCGTCGAGACCTCTGGTCCCAAGGACGAGGTCGTGAAATGTCTGCCACCCCTCATCATTGGGGAGGGTCAACTTAACCAAGGTCTCGACATCCTCCAGGACGCTATCGACAGCGTGATGGGCAACGCTGTGAACACGGCAGCGTGAGAGGTGAACATTTTCGTCAAGGATCTCAATGAGGAGAAACTGAGAGCCCGGCGTGTTGAGACGTCGAGCTGGGAAAGCGTTCGGTTCCTCCTGAAGAGCGATGGGATGGGCTTCTCCTTTCATTTCACCAGGATTCATCCCCGCGCCGACTTAAAAATGCACCATCGGAACCACCTTGAGGCAGTCTACCGCATCTCGGGAATGGGCTCTATCGAGGATCCGCAGGCGGATAAGGTCCATGTTTTAGGACCGGGCATCATTTGCGCGCTCGACAAGCATGACGCTCAGCTGCTGTGTGCAGAGACCGAACTGGTGTTGGCATGTGTCTTCGTCCCTCCCTTGGCCGGTAGCGAGGTGCATGATGAGACCGGTGCCTATCCTCTCGACCTGGCCGATCTGATATCGTCACAGAGATGGCTAATAAGCGCCGACATCGAGAGTAGTCGGTCCCTCCGCCGCTCTGCCGTCGCTCGTCATGCCAGAGGCCGTGAGGCCGTGGTTTCCCCTGCGCGAGCACATCCGCAGACCAGGAAAGTACGACGACGCGTGAATTCGATCGACCTGCCGTGGCCGAGGTGCGGAGGGCCTTGGCACGGCAGCGCTGCGAGGGTCAGAAGGAGAAGAACGTCTGAATGTGAGCGCGCAAGCAGGACCTCCCGCCGCGAAATAGTGGCTATGGATGGCCGCTGGTGCTGCGGGTTTGTCCATTGACCAACTCACCTCGCCGAAAGATTTTGAGGTGACACCTCTTGCCTAACCGCAAGCCCAGCGCCCACACCGTCGAGAAGATCGGAGGTACGTCGATCTCCAACACTGCTGCCGTAGTCGAGAATGTCCTAATCGGAGGACGCAACGGGAGCGCACTCTACAATCGCATATTCGTCGTGTCCGCTTACAGTGGAATGACCGATCGGCTTCTCGAGCACAAGAAAACCGGCAAACCCGGCGCCTATGCGCGCTTTGCGGGCGCCAGATCAAGATCGGCTTTAGTCGAAGCGATCGCAGAGGTCCATCGTGAGATGAGGAGGATCAAGGCGGAGGTCTTTGGTCGCTCGTCGGAAAGGCGCGTCGCCGATCGTTTTGTTCGCGACCGCATTGAAGGAGTGCGCGACTGTCTGTTGGATCTGCTTCGGCTTTGCTCAAATGGCCCCTTCAGGCTCGAAGAACACTTGAATACTGTGCGCGAGGTTCTCGCCGCGCTGGGCGAAGCCCACAGTTCCCACAACACGGCACTGCTCCTCAGGACACTCGGCGTCGAGGCGACCTTTGTGGACATGACGGGCTGGCGTGACGAAACTGAAATGAGCCTTGACGCGCGAATCGAGACGGCGCTATCGGCGATCGACCTCGGCAAACAACTGCCGATCGTCACCGGCTACAGCCGATGCCCAGGTGGTCTGGTGCAGCTCTATGGCCGTGGCTACACCGAGTTTACATTCGCCCGGATCGCCGTACTCACAGGCGCCAGGGAAGCAATAATCCACAAGGAGTACCATCTTTCGACAGCTGACCCAAAAATTGTCGGCATTGAACGGGTCCGCACCATCGGCCACACCAACTATGATGTCGCCTATCAGCTCTCCAACCTCGAAGTGGAGGCGATACATTCGGCTGCAGCCAAGGAGCTGCTCCATGCGAATATACCTCTTCGTTTCAAGAATACCTTCGAACCTGGGGACGAAGGAACCCTCATCACGCGCGACTATATCTCCGACATACCGCAGGCGGAGTTTATTACCGGCCTCAGGGAAGTATGTGCCCTAGAATTTTTCGAGCAGATGGTGGGTGTGAGCGGCTATGACGCGGAGATCCTCCAAACGTTGAAAGCCCATGCGGTCCGCGTCATTACCAAGACATCGAATGCAAATACAATCACGCATTACCTCGCCGCGGCGCCCGACGTAATTGCGTCCGTTGTCCAGGCTCTAGAGGAAGCCTTTCCGACGGCTGCCATTGTCGCAACGAAGGTGAGCATTGTCTCGGCCATCGGAAGCGACCTCAATCTCCAGGGCCTAACGGCCACTGCTGTGCAAGCGCTAGCGGATGCTTGCATCGAGATCCTGGGCGTCCATCAGCTCATGCGCCACGTAGATATAATCTTCATCGTGGATGAATCGCGCTTTGACGACGCTGTTAGGGCGCTTCACCGCGCCCTGATCGAAGATTCACGGCCTGCCTCTTGCAGCGCAGCCTTCCTCCGGGGTGGAGCTCTCTAAGGCTGAGTCACATGCAGCTGGCCGATGATTGTCTACAAAGCGTCACCACCGGCATCGTGGAAACTCGAGCCTTTCGCAGACTCGGTTGCGCTAAAATCGCCGTGACGGCTGGAAAGACATCGGCCTGATCGATCGCGGGATCGTGGTTTCCTACATCTGCAGAGCGGTGTTGATGAGGATCTTCAGTCCGACGAGATCGTGGCGGATCCGATCGATGATCGACGGCATGGCATCAAGGGCGCTCATGGGCGACTCTCCCGTGCCATGGCCTTGGCCGACGGCATCATAAAAGAAAGCCAGGGACGGCTGCAGGACCTTGTCGCCGGCGACCGGCCGCCGTGCCGAGGAGGCGAGGCTCGAAACCGCCGAGAGGCTGTCGAATTTCCTCGCCATCATCGCGGTGGTCAGCTGGCGCCAGACGCCGCGCCCAACTGGATCGACGCATCCCGAACCAGACCGCGCGTCCTTAACACGCTTCCCGGCAATATAGTCGTCTGGCGCGGCATGACCCGGCTGCACACGACATCGCCTGGGTCTCACCTATTGTCGAGTTTGTCGCGACCGCGACACCGGAGTGGCGACACCTTTCTTGCATATTTTGGCTTAACTCATTCATTCTAAAAAGGAATCGCCTTCGTGCGGCCTAGTGTCACAATTGGCATAACTCTTGCGGCTCTTTCAGTCGTGGGACTGATGGTATTCTTCGCTATGCCTTCAGATGTTGCAGTATTTTTGTTTAGAGGTCTATCGACATGCCTCAAGGGCGTCCAAGCAAACACAAACTAGGCGAACGCCAAAAGCGTACAATCATCGGTGCCGATCTTCCCGAAACGGAAATCTTTCGCGGCGACGTGTTGATACAGTCTTTATCGGGGTCTCCGCGTTCTATAGGCAGCATGTACTACTATGATGATACAGGATCAGCACTATTTGAGCGGCTCTGCCAAGAGGATTCCTACTACTTATTCAGAGCCGAAGAAGAGATACTGGCGCAGTACACAAAATCCATTGCCGATATGACAGGCCCGGTCTCTCTCGTCGAATTGGGGTCTGGAACCGCACAAAAAACGACGCTATTGATCAACGCTTACGTGGAGAACCACGGCTCAACTGCTTACGCCGCTATTGACATCAATCGTTCAATTCTGGAGAAAGCTGCGGAAAACCTGCTCTCGATGACACCAGACTTGAACTTTACGGGCATCATTGGCGTCTACCAAACCGGATTGGAACAGGCTGCCACCGTCACAGGTCAAAAGCTTTTAGTTTGCCTCGGCGCCTCAGTGGGAAACATGTACGATGATGAATTGCATGGTCTGCTTCATTCCGTGCGTTCGTTGTTCTCTCTAGGGGACTATTTTCTAGTCGGCATAGACTTGGACAAAAGTTCGGATATCTTAGAGGCAGCCTATAATAACCAAAGTGCTATTCTAACCAACCTGTGCGTTCTTCAGCATTTGAATTGGCGCTTTGATGGAAACTTTAATGTTTTCCAGTTTCGACATGTCGCATTTCACAATAAACCTCTCTGCCGAATGGAGGCTCACTTGGAGGCGATGCAGGCCCAATCCGTCAATCTCAAGAGACTAGATTTCTCGTTTTTCTTAGAAAAAGGAGAGATGATTAGGACTGAGATCATGCGCAAAGTGAATCTGCATACGTTTAACGACATATTCATAAAGCATGGCTTGAACCCGGTGCACCATTGGACGGATTCTAAGCGGAGATACGCCGTATGTTTGTTTCAAATTGTGGATGCCCCATAGACCTCGAGTTTCAACCGCATTTGGGCCGCCACTGAACGGTTGGTCCTGTTGATTGCTTTCCATGGGATGTTCCTCGCTCGGAGATGTTGCCACCACGCAGCGAGACGCCATTTTCACGAAGGAAAGATAGTGACGTTGTCCCCAGTTTCTATCCAGTTTTGAGTTCGTTTCCGGCGTTGGATTTGCCCTGATGGGCGGTGGAAGCGACGGGCGCTGGCGCGGAGCCTTTCGCATTGCGCAGCGCGAGCGACCGTCGCGGATTGAAGGTCTGTGCAAACTCGTTCGGCGTCTGCCATCCGATTTGCGAATGAGGCCGCGCGCTGTTGTAGTCGGCGCGCCACAGGGCCAGGGACGTGCGGGTCTGTGCGAGCGAGGTGAACAGCGTCTCGTTCAACAGTTCGTCGCGCAGGCGGCCGTTGAAGCTCTCGATGAAGGCATTATCCGGCATGTTGTTCTCGGTGTCATCGTTTGTTCGGTCGTCAGTTAAGCTTGGCGCATCCGGGCCACGGGGCACCGGGAGCACGCAAGTGCGGGCAGGCCGTCGTATGCAGATGAACTGCGAGTTCGAGCACATTGTCTGGCCGCCCCTACGACTCGCCCGGATGCGCTGCGAGCGCGGATCCGTATTTGTCGTGTTGCCCGCTCGCTCCCAGTTCGTGACCAACGATGGAGGGAACCGTGCGTATTATCGGCATGGACATACACCGCGTAGCCGCCGAGGTCGTGTCGTTGCTTGATGGCGAGATCGTCAAGCTCGGCCGCGTTCAAATGCTGCGCAATAAGCTCGAGGAGTTCGCCAGGAAGGAACTCACCCACGATGATCATGTGGTGATCGAGGCCACGGGCAATGCTGCTGCCGTCGCTGAAGTGCTGTCGCCCTACGTCGATCGGATCGTGATCGCCAATCCCAAGCAGGTGCACATGATCGCGCACGCGAAGGTGAAGACTGACAAGATCGACGCCACTGTCCTTGCGAAGCTCTACGCCTCGGGCTTTCTGCCGGAGGTCTGGGTTCCGGATCCGAGGACCCTTGCCCTCCGAAGACAGGTCACCAGGCGGACACAGCTGGTTCGCCAGCGTTCGCGGCTGAAGAACCTCATCCAGTCAATCCTCCACGCCCACCTGATCCCGCCGTGTCCGCATGGGAACCTCGTCGGGATCAGCGGGCGCAAATGGCTGACGAGGCAAATATTGCCTGCGGATGAGCGCGCCGCCATCGAGCGCCACCTCGGCTTGATTAACCAGATCAACGAGGCGTTGACGGTGGTCGAGGCGGATATCGCCGTACATGCCCTTCAGGATCCGACAATCCGCCGCCTGATGACGTTACCCGGCCTCGACGTCACCGTGGCTGCGAGCGTTGCCGCGGCAATCGGCGACATACGGCGCTTCAGCGATCCACAGAAGCTCGTTGCCTATCTTGGCCTCAATCCGAGCGTGCGGCAGTCCGGTGAGGGGCCAGCCTATCACGGGCGCATCACGAAGCAGGGCCGCGGCCATGCGCGGGGGATGCTGGTCGAGGCGGCATGGGCGGCTGTGCGATCGCCAGGACCTCTTCGCGCCTTCCACAAGCGGATCGCCTCGCGCCGCGGGAAGCACATCGCGGCCGTCGCCACTGCGCGCAAGCTTGCAATGATCATCTGGCACATGCTGAGCAAGGATACCGACTACATCTGGGCCCGGCCGGCCTTGCTCGCCCGCAAGTTCAGATCGGTCGAGCTGCGTGCCGGCCTTCCGACCAGCCATGCCAGACGCGGCACCGCCTTCGACTACAACATCCCGGCCAAGCGCACCGAAGAACGATCCCGCGTCGAGAAGGCGGAAGCTGCCTATGCAGCAGCGACTTCCCGATGGCGAACGAGGCCGGAAAGGCAGAAGGCTGTGGAAAAAGCCGCCGAATGAGAAGAACGGGCTATTCTACAACATCCGTCTGCATCGGCTTGCCGGCGCAATGTAATGCCATTCGACGCGGTTCTGATCCGCCCAGGAGAGGATGGCGTTCGAGGTGAACTCGCTGCCATAGCACCTACGGAATGAAGGAGCGGCGGTAGCCGAGACAGCGGTGCGCTCAGTGGTAAGCCGATCCAGCTCGCGCCCAACCCGTACGCCTGAGAGCGACGTGTCGGCCACCAGAGCCAGGCATTTCCCGCGTGCAGTCGTCGACGACGGTGAGGATGCGCAAGCGGCGCCCGTCGGTGAGTTGGTCGGAGACGAAGTCGAGCGACCATCGCTCGTCGGGACGCAGCGGCACCGAAGGCGTGCAACGGCCCGGACGTCTTCGCGGCCGCCCAGGCGGCTTCAACCGCCAGGTCCTCGGCAAGACGATTGAGTTCGCGCACATGCGCTCGATTGCCAATAGTTCATCATTAGGGATCGGCTGGCGTATCAACCACGAGCGACCACGACCGTTGAACAGATCGGCGTGCGGACACTTCGGGATCAGGTGCGCATGAGGGATCGCGTGCACCTTCTTGATCCGGGTCCAATGACGCACGACCTGGTAGCGACGCCCGACCAGCCTGCGCATCCGCTTGGTGGCGGCATCCGGCGTCCAGATCTCCGGCAGATAGCCCGCCGCGAACAGGCTGGCCAACGTGCCCGCGTCGACCTTGTCGGTCTTCACATGAGCATGGGCGATCGCCTTCACCTGAAGCGGATTGGCGATCACGATCCGCTTCACGAAGGGCGACAGCACCCGAGACACTGCCATGCAGTTGCCGGTCGCTTCGATCACCACCTCGTCTGTCGCCAGAAGGCTTTTGCCGAAGCCTTCCAGAGCGGCGCGGGTCAAGTGGACACGACCACCATGTCGAAGTCTGCCTGCTTCCCAGAAAACCACCTCCCCAAAGGTTCGTTGGATGTCCATTCCAACTACGCGTCGCATTGGCGCCTCCTGTCAGATCGAATGACGGGAGCGGCGGGCGACACGACAACTACGGATTCGCGCTCACGGCGCAACCGGGCGAGTCGCAGAGGCGGCCAGCTACTAACACGAGCTCTCAGCTCATCGTATGGATCGGCCTGCCCGCACCTTCGTGCTCCCGGTGCCTCCGTCCCGGATGGTCGCACCATACGCCGCGGGCAAGAGAAACTGCAGCCGGACATCGGCACCGCGTGTCTTATACCGCTTACGAATCCGATCGAGAGCGTCTTTGCCACCGTTCGCCACCGCACAGTGCGCACGAAGGGCTCCCTGTCATCGAAAACCGCCAGGCTGATGGTCTTCAAGCTCGTCATGGCCGCCGTGAAATCCTGGCGGAGATTGAAGGGACAAAATCAGTTGCCCAAACTGCTCGCGGGATCGGGTACGCTGGCCGCGATCTTTTCCTCGACGAAGGCGATCTGGGCCTGCGTTTCGGCAATCGCCGTCTCAAGATCTTCCAGCGCCAGCTCCATCTGCGCCGGATCGAGTTTTTCCGATTTCGGCCCGCACTTCGTGCGGCGGTAGTCCTGAACATGGCTCTCCAGCTTCTCGATCAGGCCCTTCAGCTCGGTGATGAAGGCGTCCTTTTCGGCCACCACCGCCTGCTCATGCTGGCGTGCTGCACGCTCGACAAGTCCGGCCGTTGAGGCATCCATCCGGGCCAGAGGCGCATGGCTGCTCTTCCTGCCGCCCTACAGCCCCGATCTCAACCCGATCGAAATGGCCTTTGCCAAGCTCAAGGCGCATCTGCGCGCAAAGGCCATCAGAACCGTCGACGCTCTGTGGCAGGCAATTGGCGATATCTGGAATCTCTTCTCTCCAACAGAATGCAGAAACTACTTCACTGCCGCGGGCTATGGACTCATCACATGAAAGTCCGCCGCTCTAGTCACCCATCATCTTCCGATATGAACGTCGAAAGGTACAGCGCCGCCACGCGGTCGAGTTTGGGCAGCCGGAAAAAACCAGCCACTTCATCGATTGGCGGAAGAAGGAGCGGCGAGCGGCCCCTTTCCGCTACAGCGAGTGGCCGGAGAAGAGTATGTTGCCCAGACACGATCATGACCGATTCCGAGGCCAGAAAGCCAAATCAGCCGGCCGATTCAACCGATCCAACGTAAATCTAGTCGCTTGAGATGTATCTGCTGACCTTCTTAAGCATCAGGCGCAAATAAGTTGCCCTCACCTTCCCAAACTCGCCGACGTCGTTCGACACCAGAGCTTCCGACATACCTTTCAGCTCATCCAACGTTTCTCCTATCACGCCGTCCCAATCCAGATTCGGCAAGAATGTGCACCAGATACGCGCGACCTGGTAATAAAGCAGGTCCGTCATTTCGCGCGCCGGTTTGCTGCCAATCAGATCGCAGATCAGGGCTTCCAAGTCGTTGGAGAGGTTCGCGTAGCCGTCGATATCCTTCCTTTCGCGCAGGTCCTTGGCTCGCGCAATCATCTCACCAAGCTTCTTGCGATGCCTGTCCGTGACCCAGTTTGGGGACAATGATCCCATGGTCTCCGCAAGAAGGATCCGCAGGTCATAAATGTCTTTGAATGTTTTCATGTCGATGTCGGTGACGCGCGTACCGACACCGTTACGAATCTCAACAAGCCCTTCATAGCTGAGCTGCTGGAGAACCCGCCGCAGTGGCGTCCGACTGACACCGAATTCGTTCGCCAGCTGCATCTCATTAATCATCATGCCCGGCGGATAGTGTAACATTCCGATCCGCTGTCGAATGCTCTCGTACATATATCGTTGGCGTTGGCCGGCACTTGGCTTACCAGGTTTATTCATTGCTTCCATTAGCTCCGTCCGTCTCTGCGCAAAACATGTACCCTACATCAAGGTCGATGCCTTCATCGAAGTGCTATGTGCACGGATTCCCGCACCGCAATCTGCCTTGACACGTCCCTCTCCGGGCTGCATTATAGCTGTATATAGATTGCGCTGCGGTAGGTTCAAAACAAAAATATGCAGGCAACCTATGGCGCCGCAAGGGCGGAATGTTGGACCGGGCAAACAGGGAGGATCAAATGTCGGAATTCTCGCGCAGGAATTTTATCAAGACCGGCGTCTCGGCCGGCGTGGCGCTCGCCACGACACCATTGGCAGCACCATTTTTCGGCAAGGCACGCGCCGCCAACTCGCTTTCCGTTGTGGAGTGGGGGCCGCCCGTTATTGACCACTCTAAGGCGATTGGAAACGAATGGGGGAAGGCTCCGATCAACTGGACGCTACATGCCGGTGGCGGTGCTACAATTCTGCCAAAGATCAAGGTCGCATGGCCAAATCCGCCTTATGATCTGGTCGACAATTGGAGTCCGGTCTTTCTTTCAATGATCCGTGAAGACTGGTTAGAAACAGTGACCCTTGGAGATTGCCCCAACCTGGCGGACGTTCCGGAGAGTCTCATTCCCAAGGACGCAAACGGCAATTGGAAGGCGATTCCGCGCGGATCAAGTGGAGGCTTTTTCGTTTCTACGGAAAAATGCCCAATTCAAATCAAGTCAATCGAGGACTTGTTAAGTCCCAAGCTCCAGGGTCAAATTCTTTGGCCCAACCCGTCGCTATTCACGAACATGCAGGTTGTGTTTTTGGCGATGGCCCGCGGCGGCGATCAGTTCAACATGGAGCCCGGTTGGGCGTTCCTCAATGACCTCGCAAAGTCCGGCAATATTGGCCGGGTCTCGGCTACTACGGCGGACATCATCACATCGCTGGATAGCGGTGAAACGACCGTGACCTTCGCTGACCAAGGCCTATACTCAGCGATCAAGGGAGTGAAGGCCTCGCCGTTGACCAAGACTAACAAGGACCTCAAAACGTTCATGTACGTATCTGGTTGGGTGGTCCTGAAGAGTTCAAAAAACAAAAAACTCGCTTTTGACCTCGCGAACTACATGATCAGTAAGGATGCGAGTGAACGATACGGCAAGGAGGTCGGCGAAGTTCCCGTCAACACGCGAGCCGTGGTCGATCAATCCTTGGACCACCTTCGGTTTTCTCCCAAGGAAGTTGAGGAATTCGTCGTTGTGCCGGACTTCGATCACCTCAGCAAGGAGCTCGATGGCTGGAACAAGCGTTGGGAACAGGAGATTGTTCCACTTCTCTGACATCGCGCGATAGTGATGTCTCAACGCTGAGAGGCCGGGCGTCGAGTTGCGTCCGGCGCCGCTTGTTATTCAAACCCTTTGGAACTGCAATGCCGACGACAAGACGGACCGCGTTGTTGCTGTTGCCAGGGTTCGCACTGTTCCTGGCCTTTCTGGCTTTGCCACTACTAAACGTTGTCGACGAGAGCTTTCGGCTCTTCGAGCCCGGCCGGATCGGCTCAGCCAAGGGGGCGCCCTACACTCTGCTAAACTACACCGAAATTTTGGAGCCAGCCTATCTTAGGTATTTTGCCGAAACCTTCAGGTTCGGCATTATCTCGTCGCTCATAGCTGTCTTTACAGCCTTTCCAATCGCATATTCGATAGCAAGGCAGCGGTCGCCGTTGTTGCGAAAGCTTGCCGTCGGGTTCTTCATTGGCATGATGTTCCTGAGCACATTGGTACGCGTCTATGCCCTACAGCTGACGTTTGGGCCAACTGGATATGCTCAATTTATCGCTCGCCTACTGAATATATCGCCGAACGGACGTTTCTATACCGAATTGATTGTAGTTCTAGGGCTACTGCACTATTTGATTCCGATTTCCGTCATCACGTTATTTGGAACTATACAGAACGTTAACCCACGACTCATCGAGGCATCACAAGTACTTGGTGCTTCACGGTTGGGATCGCATCTTTCTATCACCTTGCCACTTTGTGTGCCCGGATTGCTCTCGGCGTTCCTCATCTGTTTCACGCTATGTCTCAGCGCATTCGTGATCCCAATGATTCTTGGCAAGGGCAAGGTGTTGTTTGTTTCCAACCTTATATATGCGCGTTTCAGTGAGATCGCGAACTACCCGAGCGGATCCGCCGTCGCGATCACCATGCTCATCATTGCGCTGGTCACGATTTACGGGATCACGTGGGTGGTTTCGAGACGGTTCGGCAACCCTGAGCGAGGATGAATCTGTGAAGCGCTTCATCGACAATGCTGCAACCTGGCTTGGTATCGTTAATATCACTATTTTGTTGGTATTTCTTGTTTTCCCGATTGTCGTCGCGATCGCGATGTCGTTCGACGATCGTGAATATATGGGCCAATTTCCTCCGACTGAATATTCGTTCCGCTGGTATAAAAGCTTCTTCTCCGACGCATATTATCTGAAGGGCCTTTGGACCAGCTTGCTTCTTGCTTTGATCACAACGGTCGTCTCCACCACGGCTGGCGTCAGCGCGGCAATTGCCCTCGACCGTTATACTGGTTCGGGTAAGCAGGTCTTAGAGTCGCTTTTCCTGTCGCCGCTGATCGTGCCTGCTGTTGTGATCGGTTTTGCGCTCCTCCTGTTTTTTGCCATGATCGGCATATTCGATGGGTTCACGCGGTTGGTCGGCGGGCACATCATCATCACGTTCCCATATACGGTGCGTACGACACTTTCGGGCCTCGTCGGAATCCGGAAGACCTTGACTGAAGCGGCTATGAGCCTTGGCGCTAAAGAACGCCAAGCTTTCTGGGATGTTACCTTTCCACTTGCTCGCACTGGTATTGTCGCTGGATCGGTCTTCGCCTTCGCCTTCTCCATGGACGACGTAGCCGTCAGTTTGTTCCTAACGTCGCCCGACTCCTACACGCTGCCAGTTGCGATGGTGAGTATGATGCGTACAAACTTTGATTTGACCATCGCTGCGGCCGCGGTTGTTCTGATGATATTCACCTTCGCTCTTATTCTCGTCCTCGATTGGACGATTGGTCTCGATCGCCTGATCGGCAAGGGCGTTTTCAGGTCATAGGAGACTTGTTCTGAATGCGTGTTCTCGAACTTAGACATGTCACAAAGCGCTATGGGAACTTCCTCGCTGTCGATGACATCTCGTTCGCCGTTGAAAAGGGAGAAATTCTCTCGCTGCTTGGCCCGAGCGGATGCGGCAAGACAACGACTTTGCGAATGATCGCGGGGTTTGAAGAGGCGAAAGAGGGCGCTGTAATGGTCTCTGGCGTCGACATGAAGGGTCGTCGGCCCTACGAGCGTAACGTCGGCCTTCTTTTTCAAGACTATGCACTGTTTCCGCACATGACGGTTGTCGAGAATGTTGCCTACGGTTTGAAGCGTCGCAACTTTGAAAAGTCAAAGATCCCTGCTCGGGTCGCCGAGATGTTGTCATTGGTTAAGCTAAAGGGGTTTGAGGATCGGCGGCCTAATCAGTTGAGCGGTGGTCAGCAACAGCGCGTGGCGCTGGCCCGAGCGCTGGCCACAAACCCTGAGGTAGTATTGCTCGACGAGCCTCTATCAGCCCTCGATGCAAAATTGCGCCAAGAACTGCAATTCGAGCTGAAGGCAATTCTTGCTTCCGTGAGCGCAACGACGATCGTCGTAACCCATGACCAGGAAGAGGCCATGAGCCTCGGCAACAGTGTTGTTGTCATGAGTGCGGGAAAGATCGTACAGCAGGGGACGCCGACAGACATCTATGCCGATCCAAAAACGCGGTTCGTCGCTGAGTTCATTGGCCGCTCCAACTGGTTCACCGGTCAACTCGAGAAGAGCACAAGCGGTATGGCTGAACTGAAGGCCAAGGGCGGCTTTCGGATCTTAGTGCCCATGCCCGCCAGCAGCCTCAACGATGGAGCCTTTGATGTCTGCGTGCGACCGGAACGCGTTCGAGTTGATGCTGCTATTGAATCGTTCGGGGATACGCCCGTGAATGCCATGCGCGGCACAATCCGGGACATCGCCCATCTTGGGGCCGATCTTCATTTGGTGGTCGAAATCGCAGGCGGTCAACTGATTACTGCGACCGAGAAGTACATCGGTCAAAAGATCGAGCAGTCGGGCCAAGAGGTCGCAGTGACTTTCTTTCCGCACGATTGCGTCGTGGTGCCAAGCGGTTCATAAAAATTCGAGCGACGAAAAGTGACGAACGAATGATCGGATTGAATTAAATGAACTCTGTACAAGATCGTATTGTTGCCGCTGTCGATCGTAACTTCGAAAATCAGATCCAATTTCTTGAAGAGCTTGTCCGCTTTCGCTCTTTACGTGGCCTGGAGAATGAAGCCCAAGACTTTATCGAGACCGCGCTGAGGAAGCGGCGGTATGCCGTAAGCCGTTTCCGAACCGACGCGGGGAAAATAGGAATCCATCCGGCATTCTCACCGGCAACTATTGATTATGCCTCGAGTTGGAACGTCGTGGGGTGTCGGCAAGCAGACAACAGAGCCGGTCGATCACTTGCATTCAATTCGCACGTCGACGTCGTTCCTGCGGCCAGTGTGCATCGCTGGACTTACCCACCATTCACCACATTTCGTCAGGGGGACTGGTTGTACGGTCGAGGCGCCGGCGACATGAAGGCTGGCCTCGTTGCTTCCATTTTTGCCTTGGATGCAATTTCCGACGCTGGGCTGGAGCTATGCAGTGACGTCCAGGTCCAGTCAGTTGTTGAAGAGGAGATCACCGGAAACGGCTCCGCTACCGCCTTCGCCGAGGGTTATGTTGCGGATGTCATCTTCAGTCCGGAACCGACCGATGAGCAGTTGGTGTGTGCAAATGCCGGTGTGATCAAGTTTCGCCTTTCGACAAGAGGTCGTCCGGCCCATCCTCGCGAACCGCAGGCAGGTCAGAGCGCCATCGAGTTGATGATCCGGCTGGTTGGGCACTTGAGGGAGTTGGAGCGCCGATGGATTGAGGAAGGGCGTACGAAAACGTTGTTCAAAGATCTTCCAAATCCCGTCGCTTTGACATTTGGTACGATTACCGGCGGCGACTGGATCGCCTCCATTCCTAGCGATTGCTCGGTTGAAGGACGGATTGGCTTCTATCCTAGTGAGGATCCCAAGGATCGCGCCGGTGAGTTTGAAAACTTCCTTGACGAAATTCGTGCCGCCGATCCTGTCTTGGCAGGCGAAGAGCTGGTCGCGCTAGAATGGATCGGCTGTATGCACGGTGGCTACGAACTGCCGGAAGACACAAACGCGGAAGCCTGCCTCCGGTCCGCTCATGCTCTTGTTAATGAGAAGGCGAATCTGCAGTCAACTGTGATGACATGCTACCTCGATGCCGCCGTCTTCGCCGTTCATGGCAGGATTCCATCTCTCGTATATGGACCTATTGCCGAAAATATCCACGGCATCAACGAGCGGGTCAGCCTCTCTTCGGTTCGTCGCGTCACCAAGACCATGGCGCTTTTTGCGGCCGAGTGGTGCGGGACGCGGGAGTACAAGTGATGCTTGTGTCATGACCGAGGCGCCGCCGGCAAAAAGAGATGTGGAGATGAATTGCCCCCCTTCCGTCTTGCTTGCGGCGATGCTCGGGGGACACTCGCGCCGAATGCAGACTTGAACCACTGGGAAAGCGAACGGAAGCAACGGCATTTGATGCGGATGGTTGCTCAAGCCACATAGATCTTTCGTAACGAGTGAGGCCGGCTCCTGTGATCGCAACGGGCCCATGCCCGTCCCCGAAGCCCTCAAGAAGGGTTTCGAAACGCCAATTAATTGAGGAGTTGCATGAGCCACTATTCGGCCCTTTCGATCTTGCGCCATGGCCTGACCGGCAACAGGCACTGGTCGCGTGCATGGCGGGATCCTGCACCGAAGCCAAGCTACGACGTGGCCATTGTCGGCGGTGGCGGTCATGGCCTTGCAACAGCTTACTACTTGGCAAAGGAGCATGGGATCCGCAATATCGCCGTCCTCGAAAAGGGCTGGCTTGGGGGCGGTAACACGGGCCGCAATACCACCATTGTGCGTTCCAACTACATGATGCCCGGCAATACGGCGTTTTACGAGCGGTCTATGCAGCTATGGGAGAATCTCAGCCAAAATCTGAACTATAATGTCATGATGTCACGGCGGGGGTATTACTTTGTCTTCCATTCGCCGGGTCAGGGGGAGGTTCTCCGCCGCCGCGCCAATGTCATGCTGGCCAACGGCATTGATGCCGAATTCTTCGACCGCGCTGAAGTAATGAGGCGGCTACCTTACCTCGACTACTCAGCGACTGCCCGGTTCCCGATCTACGGAGCGTTCTCGCAACCCCGTGCCGGTACAGCGCGTCACGACGCGGTTGCGTGGGGGTTCGCGCGTGCGGCCGACAAGCAAGGCGTCGACATCATCCAGCAGTGTGAGGTGATGGGGTACATCTGGGACAGAGACAAAATAGTCGGCGTCGAGACAACGCGTGGCCCGATCCAAGCAAACAAGGTGGCGCTGGCCGTTGCGGGGCATACCAGCCATTTGGCGGCTAAAGCGGGGCTTCGCCTGCCCATTGAAACGCATGTTCTTCAGGCGTTTGTCACAGAGCCGCTGAAGCCGCTAGTCGACAATGTGATCATCTACGGGGGGGCGCATTTCTATATCAGCCAGTCCGACAAAGGCGGCTTGGTCCTCGGAGGCGATCTAGACGGGTTTAACTCATATGCCCAGCGCGGTGGACTACCAATCGTCGAACACACGCTTCAAAGCGCCAAAGCCCTCATTCCATCGATTTCTCGCCTACGTCTGCTGCGCCAATGGGCAGGGGCGATGGATATGACGATGGACGGCTCGCCGATCATCGGCAAAATGCCTGTTGAGGGGCTCTGGATGAATGGCGGCTGGTGCTATGGCGGCTTCAAGGCCATACCTGCCTCCGGTTACTGCTTCGCCTGGACGCTCGCGAAAGGCGAGCCACATCCCGATATTGCTGAATTCACCCTGCAGCGTTTCGAGCGCGGCTATCAAATTGACGAGTCGGGTGCTGGTCCGGACCCGAAGGCTCATTGAGGTTCAATCATGTTGAGAATTCCTTGCCCTGTTTGCGGGTTGCGAGATGAGAGCGAATTCACCTACGGCGCCGATGCGACCTTACGCCGCCCAGATATGAACGAGGCGGATCCTAGGGTCTGGCACGACTATGTATTCATCCGCGAGAATCCGCGCGGTCGGCACAGGGAACATTGGCATCATGTCAGCGGCTGCAGGCAGTGGCTCCTGGTCGAACGCGATACGCTCACCCATGAGATTTTTGGTTCGCTCCTGGCTCGTGAGGTAGCGATATGACGGCGCGCAGGCTCTCGGGCGGCGGGCGTCTGGACCGCTCGCGTAAGATAACAGTTCAGTTCGATGGCAGGTCTTTTCCGGCTCATCCTGGTGATACTCTAGCTTCGGCTTTGTTGGCGGGTGGGCAGCGGATATTCGGGCGCAGTTTCAAGTATCACCGCCCACGCGGCCTTGTCGCGGCTGGGGTGGAAGAGACCAACGCCCTTGTCCATCTGCGAGACGGGGCGCGGCATGAGCCCAATGCTCAGGTAACGATGGTTGAAGCTTTCGATGGGTTGATATCGACTCCACAGAACGCATGGCCAAACCTGCAATTCGACGTTGGAGCGATGAACGGGATGCTGTCCCGCTTCTTCGGCGCGGGCTTTTACTATAAAACCTTCATAGGCCCCTTCAGCGGTAACAAATTCTGGATGTTCTGCGAGGGCTTCATTCGCAAGGCTGCCGGCATGGGGCGGGCGACGACGCTCCCTGATCCCGATGACTATGAGAAGATCAATGCATTCTGTGATGTTCTGATTGTTGGCGCTGGTCCGGCGGGGATCGCCGCTGCTCTCGCGGCCGGCCGCAAGGGCGACAACGTCGTACTGGTCGAGCAAGATCGTGACATTGGCGGATCGCTCCTCAGCGAACCCGTAGGTGCGCCTTCGGACGGATGGCTTGCCCAGGCACGGACAGAGCTTGATGGTCTTGCCAATATTCGCGTTCTGACGCGTACAACGGCCTTTGGCGCCTATGATTGTCAGGTATTCGGGCTCTTAGAGCGGGCGCAGGACCATGTCCTGACGCCTCAGGATGGAAAACCGAGACAGCGCTATTGGGTGGTTCGAACCAAACGGGCCGTTCTGGCGACCGGAGCGATTGAGCGACCCTTGATATTCGCCGGCAATGACGTGCCAGGAGTTATGCTCACATCAGCTGTTCGCAGTTATCTGAATCGATATGCTGTTCTAACTGGCGAACGGATCGTCGTGGCAACAAACAACGACAGCGCCTACACCGCAGCCACTGAACTCGCAAATTCGGGTGCGACGGTAACAATATGCGACCTTCGCAGGGAAATCCCGGCAAACCTCAGCGCTAATGCCAAAAGCGCGGGCGTTGACTTGCGGCCCGGCCATGCAGTCCTGAAGGTGACCGGTGGCAAGATCGTGAAAGCCGCATATCTTGTTCCCGTCGGCCCGGATGGTAAAGCGACCGGCCGAAGGGTGCGGATCGCCTGCGACGTTGTCACGATGTCCGGTGGTTGGAGTCCGACGCTGCATTTGTGGAGCCAGCGTTTTGGAAAGCCACAGTATAGTAAGGAATTGGACGCGTTTGTGCCCTCGGTGGAAAAAGAAGCCTTCACGTGTGTAGGCTCGCTTGTCGGCTCCCCATCGCTCAGAGATTCTCTCCAGCAGGGTCACAAAGCTGGCGGCGCGATTGGAAGCGAACCTGCTCTATTTGGACACGCCGACTTCTGGGGCCGCAACCTTCTGCCGGTGACGGTTGTCACTAAGGCCGACGGCAGCACTCCTGGCAAGGCATTCGTGGATTTCCAGCATGATGTGAAGCTCGCCGACATTGATCAAGCCTATCGTGAAGGCTACGTCTCGATCGAACACCTCAAGCGCTATACGACCTCTGGTATGGCAGCTGACCAGGGCAAGACTTCGAATCTAAACGCACTTGCTCGGATGGCCGAATTGCGCGGGTTGGCGATTCCCAACGTTGGCACGACGACCTTTCGTCCGCCCTATACCCCGGTCACGATCGGCGCCATTGTCGGCCACGACCATGGGCTCCATCTTCGGCCGACCCGACTTTCCACGATCCACGATTGGCATACGGAAAACGGCGCAGAAATGATGGACGCGGGGCTATGGTTGCGACCTTGGTATTATCCAGAAAATGGTGAAAGCATCAACGAGGCCTATGTTCGCGAGGCTGTCCACGTTCGCGAACATGCGGGCATCATCGATGTGTCCACCCTCGGCAAGATTGCTGTACAGGGCCCCGACGCCGCGGAATTTCTCAACCGCGTTTATGTGAATGGCTTCAAGGCGCTTCCTGTCGGCCGGCTGCGCTATGGCATCATGCTGCGGGAAGACGGCTTTGTCTTTGACGACGGTGCGACCGCAAGGACCGGCGAGTACGACTATTTCATGTCCACCACGACAGCCAACGCCGCCAAGGTGCTTGCATGGGCCGAATACCTCCTTCAGACCGCGTGGCGCGATCTCAGGGTGCATGTCACGTCTGTCGCTGACCAGTGGGCGGCGATTGCCATCGCCGGT
This sequence comes from Mesorhizobium sp. M0910, assembly GCF_040319465.1. NCBI lineage: Bacteria > Pseudomonadati > Pseudomonadota > Alphaproteobacteria > Hyphomicrobiales > Phyllobacteriaceae > Mesorhizobium > Mesorhizobium sp. M0910. The sequence goes on along the minus strand of NZ_JAMYNZ010000010.1, from coordinate 75,264 downwards.
CCTAAATCCCGGCGCCTTTTGATGGATGTGACAGGTACAGACCTCAGCAGGGAGGCGCTGCCCAACAACCATTTCACGCACGTCACGATTGCAGAAGTGCCCTGCCGCCTGCACCGCATGAGCTTTTCGGGCGAGCTTGCCTACGAAATCTACATCCCTGCGAAATCTGGACGCAAAGTATGGGAAGTTCTGATCGCTGCGGGGCCAACTCATAATCTCAAGCCGTACGGCCTCGAGGCTATGGGGGCGCTACGCATCGAAAAGGGGCACATCGCCGGTTCCGAAATTGAAGGCCGCACGACTTTGAAGGATCTGGCCCTGGAGGGTTTCGCTTCCAGCAAGAAGCCCTTCGTAGGCTCCGTGCTGCGCAAGCGCCCCATTTTGGAGGATCCGAGGCGACCGTCCCTGGTCGGCCTGGAAATCATCGGCGATCGAGGCGCAACGGCAGGTTCGCTGCTTTTCGCGATGAACGCTTCACGAAGAGGTCACGGTGAGGGCTGGGTCTCTTCAACAACTTATTCCCCTGCTTTGAAAAAGAACATCGCGCTGGCGCTCCTGTCGCGGGGACCAGAGCGCTTCGGCGAGACGATTCAGGTCGTCGATTTCGTGGGAAATCAAACACTGCAGGCGAAAGTCGTCTCGCATCATTTCTTCGACCCTGAAGGACATCGCCAGAATGGCTAAAGGATATTCATTGCCGATATGCGGCACAACCAGCGACGGCTTGGCCGTCACCATCACGGAAGTGGGGCTGGGTCATTTGACGCAGCTTGCGGGTTGGGGAGATTTCGACAGAACCGCGGACCAGGCGCTCCGAGCACAGGGGCTGTCCTTGCCAGGTGACTATCGTTCATCGCTCCGCCGCGGGCCGGCGATCATCTGGCGGATTACGCCCGATCGAGTGCTGATCAGATCCGAACCCGCCTTTGGCGTCGAAAACGCAATCGACCTCGTCATCCTTGATCTCTCGGACTCGCGTGTATGCCTGACGCTCGAAGGACCTGGTGCCAGCGGGCTTCTCAGTCGCGTCGCGGCTCTCGACTTTAGCGATGCAGCCTTTCCCGTCGGGCAGTTTGCACAGACGGCCATTCACCACGTCAGCGTGCTTATCGACCGGCAATGCAGCGAGCAGTTCACAGTGCTTATTCCCGCGACGTTTGCAGGATCGCTCACCAATTTCTTGGCAGATCATCTCACGGCTGAGGTGGTACCCAAGTAAAGTAGTTCGTGGAGGTGCGCCGGCACCATGCCAAGCATCTGATCCTTCATCCCCGCTCTCCTCCTCGGCGCTTGAGCGTGAAACTAGGCGAGAAGTGACCTGCCACTGAAGTGTCATCCAGCGGCGGTTAGAGCCTCGGCTGTTTCTGTTACGCCGTAGGGCGCGGGTTGAACAACCGGTGGGGACGCGAAGCCCTCATAGCATAGAGCGAAGCGTCGGAGCCGGTTGCGGCGAGGGTTCCGGCGAAAGCCGCCGGGGTCTGGTAGCCGAGCGAGGAGTGCGGCCTCGCGGTGTTGAACAACACGACGAAAGAACGCCCACGGGACCGAGGAATGCAAGTTTCTTTATCCATTTGCATCCTTGGGCCGGGCGTTGTGTTCACGCCTGAAATCTTGAACTGCAGATGATCTTCGACACCCCGCCGTGTCCCGTGAGCCGCAGCCTCGCGGCTTCGGAGGCACCTAAAGCGTAAGCGCTATTTTCGCTGCACGTTGACGCGGGGGCTTTCGACGGATGGCCTTCGAATCGGGAACGGTATCTGGTCTGATCAGGCTGCTGTTGCTTTGGCGAAGTTGAAGGGCAGCAGATCCTCGATGGCTGCGTTCTCGGGGCGCTGAGGTAGTTCAGTGAGGACGTGGCGCAGCCACGCTAACGGCTCGACGCCACAGGCGCGGCAGGTCAACATCAGGCTGTAGATGACGGCGCTGGCCCTGGCTCCGTCGACGGTATCGCTGAACAGCCAACTTTTCCGGCCAGTGGCAAAGATTCTGATGTCACGCTCGAGAAGATTGTTGTCGATCGGCATGCTGCCGTCCTCGGTGTAACGAGTCAGATATCCCCATTGGTTCAGGGTGTAGGAGACGGCGTCGCCGAGCTTGCTGTCCGGCAAGACTTTTGGGGCGATGTCGTCGAGCCATGCCTTGAGAGCATGGAGGATCGGGACACTATGTTGCTGGCGGAAGTGGCGAATGCAGTGATCTCGCGTTTCGCCGTCATCGGGGATTTCGTTCCGCGCCTGCCTTTCAACCCGATAGAGCTGTTCAAAGAACCGGAGCGCCTGTTCCGGCGGGCCGCCGCCTTTCTTCCTCGCCTTTAGGGCATCGACGAAGCGCCGGCTGGAATGGGCCATGCAGCCAAGATGCGTTGCCCCTTCCAGCGTGCGCCAGGCGGAATAACCGTCACCCATAACGATGCCGCGGTAATCGCCCAAGAAGGTCTGCGGGTGTATCTGGCCGCGACCCGGCTGATAATCGAGCAGCACGATCGGCTCGTCACTGTCGTGGCCGCTCCGGTATGCCCACATGTACGAGGTGCTGGTGGCCTCTCTGTCCATTTCCTTCAGCACCTGGACCGTGGTCTCGTCGCCATGGATGAGGGGCTGCGATCTGAGCCGCAGCTTCAGCACGTCATAGATGCGGGCGAGATGCTTTTCGCTCGAGCCGATCACCCACTGACCCAGAGCGCCACGGCTGACAGGAACGCCCGCGCGCTCGAAAGCCTGCGCCAAGCGGTAGAGCGGTGTGCCGTCGACATACTTATGAACGAGCGCGAAGGCCAGCGTCGAGGCCGTAGCGATGCTGCCCGGCAAGGGTTGCGCGGGCATCGGCGCGGTCACGACCGGCGTGTTGATGCCGGTATGTCAATGCCGCTCGAATTTTCCCCAAAAGTGCCGAAGTAAAATTCCCCAGTTTCGCCGCTCAGACTGTCGCGGAGGGGTGTCCATTTTTCGGTGGCCGGCCGCGCGGCCGCGATGGTGGATTTAATGTCGGCGGCGTGATGGAGGCTTTCGATCGCAAGTGTTCGGGCATGAGCTCGGCGTGCTGGCGGAGCCGATAACTCGATCCTTCGATCTGGACGACGACCGCATGGTGAAGCAGGCGATCGAGAAGTGCGGTTGCGACGACAGGATCGCCGAAGACCTCGCCCCATTCGGCGAAGCCGCGATTTGAAGTGAGAATCATGGCGCCCTTCTCGTAGCGGGCGTTGACGAGTTGGAAGAACAGATTGCCGCCACCGTGGACGACGGGCAAGTAGCCGATCTCATCGACAACGAGCAGAGCAGGCCGGCAGAAGAAGCGGATGCGTTCCTGCAGGCGGCCTTCGCGTTCGGCCCTTGCCAGCGCGGCGATGAGTTCGGCCAGCGTGCAGAAATAGACGCTCTTTCCAGCCTTCACAGCCTCGACTGCAAGCGCAATGGCCAGATGGCTCTTGCCTGTGCCGGGCGGGCCGAGGAAGTGGACGACCTCGCAGCGGGCGACAAAGCCGAGTTGGGCCAGCGTGAAGATTCGATCGCGGTCGAGCGAGGGCTGGAAAGAGAAGTCGAAGCCGGCGAGGGTCTTGATCGTGGCCAGGCGCCCCATGCGCAGTGCCGTCTTGATCCGGCTGTTCTCGCGCAGGGTCAACTCTTCCGAGAGGAGGATGTCCATGGCTTCGAGGGCGGCGATCTCGCCTTGCTCGAGCCGGCGCACGACATGATCGAGTGCTTCGAGCGCACGCGGCATCTTCAGGCCGACGAGGTCGTGGCGGATTCGGTCGATCGTGGATGGCGTTGTATCGAGCGCGTTCGTCATGGACGCTGCTCCTTCGCCATCACCTGGGCGACGGCATCGTAGAAGGCCAACGGGCGCTGAGTGACCCTGTCGCCCGAGCCATGAAGAATGACCTCGTCGTTCCTCAGTCTTTGTCGGCGCTTGTGGACGTGGATGTTGCGATGACCCGGCTCGACATGACGCTGATGCCGGCCTTCGAGAATGGGATGGGTGGCAATCAGCGCGCCGTCCTCGAAGATGCGCAACTCTTCGGCCAGCGTGTGTACCTCGACGACACGGCGCCTGGTGGCATCGGGCACGCTGTAGAAATTGCCGCCGACGCTGACCATGCCCTCCCGGCTGATGCGTCGCTCGAGCTTCAGGACCGATCGGAACGGAGCCAAAGGCAGCGGCCGCAGCGCTGCCCGCTCCTCGGCGAAAGCTTCGTTGACGACACGCCTTGTGGTGGCGTGAACTCTCGGGTTTGCGACCGTGTCCAGCCAGTGACGCAACTGCACGTTCAGGTCTTCGAGATTGCGAAAGGACCGGGCCAGGAAGAAGTCCTCGCGAATGTAACGGAATGGTCGCTCGACCTTGCCTTTCGTTTTGGCGCGGTAAGGCCGACACGCCTTGGGATGGAAACCATAGTGGCGGGCAAGATCGACGAGGGCACGGTTGTAGACGATGCCGCCGGTATCGCCTTCGCCGATCACAGCCGTCTTCATACGATCGTAAAGCACTTCGCGAGGAGCGCCGCCCAGCGCCTCGAAAGCCCCAGCATGGCAGCGCAAGACAGTCGGCAGATCCTGGTGGACGACGAAGCGTGCCCAGATAAGGCGACTGAAGCCAAGCACCATGGAGAATAGCCAGACGATTCTCGGCGTGGTCGGCTCATCGGCAAAGACGACATTGAACTGGGCGAAGTCGACCTGCGCCTGCTCGCCGGGCGGGGTCTCGAAGCGAACCTCGTATCCGCGCTCCGCCGCGGCAGGACGGACGTCGCGCAGGAAGTCGGTGACGGCCGTGTAGCCGCCGCCATAGCCGAGGTCCTTCAGTTCGCGGAAAAGCCGGCTGCCGGTGAGTCCGGGATATCGCGTGACGCGCTCGCGAAGATAGGCCGTGAAGGGATCGATCACCGCCTGACGCGGCTTGCGCGGTCCGTAAGCCGGAGCCTCGAGCCGCGCGCAATGTATTTGCGCACCGTCTTGCGGTCGATCCCGCTCTCCCTGGCGATCGCCGACACCGACAGGCCCTGCCGATGCAAATCCAGTATCATCATCATCTCCCCGATCTTGGTCACCGAAATCCCTCTCCCGACCATCAGGAGAAGCATCAACGATTACGCGCCGCCGGTCTCCCGGAGCGCGCTCCGGAAGACCGGCGGCAGCGCTATACTGGGGAAGATTCAAACGGCACTTCTGGGGAGTATTGAGCCGGCATCGACACAGCGGCTGACGGGCATGACAGCGTCCTTCGTCTACGACGGCGCTATGAACGGCAACGTATTCGTGGCCTATGTCGAGCAGGTGCTGGTCCCGACATTGTCGGAGGGCGACGTAGTCGTCATGGACAACCTGCCCGCCCACAAGGCCGCCGGCGTGCGCAACGCGATTGAGGCCGCAGGGGCAAGCCTGCTCTACCTGCCGCCCTACAGTCCCGACTTCAACCCCATCGAGAACGCCTTCTCCAAGCTCAAGGCGTTGTTGCGAGCAAAGGCCGAGAGAACCATCAAGGCTTTGTGGGACGCCGTCGGTCCGCTTCTCGACCTCTTCACGCCAGCCGAATGCGTAAACTACTTTAAGGCCGCAGGATATGAGCCGGATTAAACAGGACGTGCTCTAGAAGGCGCGGACGTCCTCCAGACCAAGCCGATCCGGCGAACGGCCAAAGTAGTGCGAAAACTTCACCACGGCATGCACGTAGGATCGCTGCGTGGCCGGCGAAAGATTACGGATCGTCATATCCTCGATCATGCGCCGGCGAACCGCAGCGACAGCCTGTCGGCGGCTTTCCGCAATCTCAGTGCCGATGCGAGGGAGGATCTCACACGTCGCTACGAGGAGCTCTGCGCCCATTATCGCATGACGCCGACCCGCAACAACAAGGGCGTCGCCCACGAGAACGGGTCGATCGAAAGCGCCCATGGCCATCTCAAGGACGCCATCCGTGACGCCTTTCTGATGCGTGGCGGCAGGGACTTCGACGATCTCGGCGCGTACCGCGCCTTCATTGACGAGATCGTCAGCCGGCACAACGCCAATCATGGCAAGCGCATTGATGCCGAGCGCCCTCATCTGCAGAAACTTCCCGACCGGCGGACTAGCGACTTCGAGGAGGTGGTCGTCACCGTATCGCGAACCGGCGGCTTCACCTTACGCAGGGTCTTCTACACCGTTCCCTCCCGCCTGATCGGACATCGGCTTCGCGTCCGGCTGTTCGACGATCGCCTCGAGGTCTTTGTCGGAGGAACACACCTGATGACGCTTCCCAGAGGCCGTGGACATGCCGATGGAAGGCACGATCAGGTCGTCAATTATCGGCACGTCATCCATTCCCTGCGCAAAAAGCCGGGTCCTTAATCTCGTCTATCGAGACAAGCTCTTCCCGCGGCAGGAATACCGCAGGGCCTTCGATGTGCTCATTGAGCGGCTGCCGGACAGACAGGCCTGGAGTGTTTAGGGATTCAATCCGCGGAGTTTCATCAGGGCCAGCGACTCAACACACCCGCATCGAAAGGCCGAACATATGAACATATGACTGCAACCGACCGAGCTCAGAATGCGCCACTTTCGTCTTGCCAAGGAGGCGTCCACACATGCACCCTCAGCCTGAGACAAGGAAAATCGCGGACAGTTTCCCCGCAAGGAGAGGAAACTGGGGCATGGCCGGACGGCAAAGATTTATTGATGAGGACCAGAAACTGGAGCCTCTCCAGCGCACGCAGGCGGGCGAACCCGTCAGCAAGTTGGCAGATGAGGTTGGCATCAGTCGCCACGCCTTTACGGGTGGCTCGATCACCTCAGGCTTCGTGGTATCTGAAGTCACGTCGTCTCGGTCGGCCGGCCAGATCGACAGCGGCTGAGGCCCCGCATTTGCAGAGCGCAGCCGAGGTGCCGATCCCTCAGGGAAAGGCCCTGACTAAGGCCAGGCGCCGGATCAGAGAATTAGCAGGCTGTTGAAAAAGTCGGGTTGAAACGATGATCACGACACAATCGAATCCTATGACCCGAACCCGCGAAGTTTTGTTGCGTGAGACTGCCGCCGCACGAATCGAAAATGCGTCCGGGCATGCCCAAAATCCTTTTTCAACAGCCTGTTAGAACAGAAAGTCGGGCAACAGCAGCTCGATCTCGATTTTTTCGCGAAGCCTTGTGGCACTTCGAGGAAGATCAGCATCGGAGCAGCGCTCCTGGCGAAACGGGATCTTCAAAGTCATCGAAAAGTTGACGGCCGGCCTGTCGCAAGGCGAATTCAACATCGGTCGAATGTGCTGGCTCGCTGGCGTCAGCCGCGCGAATTATTCCCGTCACAGGCTAGATTCGGCCCCCTCGTCGGGCCGAGGCAGGTTTGCGGGATCTCATTAAGAAGGTGGCTCTGATCAACGCGCACTACGGTTACCGCCGGATCGCAGCCCTGCTGCGGCGGGAGGGGTGGCAAGCCAACGACAAATGCATTCTACGGATCATGCGTGAAGACAATCTGCTGTGCCTGCGCGCGAAACCCTTTGTTCTGCAATGACGAGCTCGAGGCATGGCTGGAGTCGTGCCGAACCTTGCTAGGGCATGATCATCGATGGGGTCAACCAGCTGTGGGTTCCCGATATCACGTTCCTGCATCCGGCTGAGGAGTTTGCTTTCCTGTTCGTTGTGCTTGATGCGTATAATCGCAAGGTCGTCAGGTCGTCGGATGGGCGTTGGATACACATCTCAGACCCACTTAAAGACCGCCTGTAAGAATATGTCATTAAGTCAGCATGTTAGGCGCGCGCCGGCGCGTGTTGCCGCTACATTTGGGGTGATCTCAGGCGAGTTGTTCGTCGAGGTTGTATGGCAGAGCGATGCCACCCACTTGGCGCGTGACGTGGGTTCTGGTGGTGAGGATGCGACCATCCTTTTCGATGATGGCTTCCTGGAGGCGGTCGAGATCGCGTAGCAGCGGTTGCCGTTCGGGCGTCAGGCCTTTGGCCCGGCAGAGCGGCGTAGTTCCTTGCTGAGTACGAGCCCAGGAAGGAGCAGAACACATGCCCGCGGATGGCAGCATCGGATTGGTGGAAGATCGGCCGGGTATTGAAGGTTGCCTTGGCGACGCGGAACAGGGTCTCGACCTCGAGCAAATCGCGATACCGCAGCACGGCCTGCAGCGGGGTCACCTTCGCATTGGTCGGCGATCTGTTTCCAATATCGCGAAGATACCCTGCGCGTTCAGGAAGCCCTACACCAACGGTTGGGGAAGTTCGGCCTCAGCCTGGAGCCGACCAAGACCAAGTTGGTCGAGTTGGTCGGTTCGCGCAGCGACACGCGGGCAAGCGCGGCAGAAATCGCCCGGAAACCATCTACTTTCTGGGTCTGAGGCTGTACTTTACGCGTAACCGAAAAGGCAACTTCAAGGTTGGGATGCGCACCGAAAAATCTGGGCTAAAGCGCGGCCTTCTGTCGCTGCGGGAGCTGATGCGGCGAATTCGGCATTATAAAATCAGTGATCAGGTAGCGGAAATAAACCGCGTCCTGCTCGGCCACTATGCGTATTACGGCGTCCCTGGAAATCTCCGGTCGCTGGAGCGTTACTGGCGCAGATGCTATGCAGCCGCAGCCGTGATGGCGGTCGCCTCAGTGGGGCACTTTCAACCAGATCAAAGAACGGAAGCCGCTACTGCGACCCAAACTGCGGCTCCCACATAGGGAACTGCAGGCATTCGCGGTGCTGTGAACCAGCTACCGAAGAGCGTGGTGCGGGAAAGCCGAACGCCACGTTCTGTGGGAACCGGGGGCGGGTGACCGCCTCCGGTGACCCGGTGGGCGGCGTCGCGAGGCGTCCCCCTATCGCGATCAATCCGCAGAGAACCTTGCGCCTGGCGGGCGCTGCATCAGAACGTGGAACTCATTGACGGACCCATTAGCGAAATCCTTGGGACACCACCCTTCAGTGGCGGTTTTGTCGCATGTCTAACACGCTCGAAGTCGTCTCTTCAGCCCCGCAACTGAAATAGGCCGGAAAAGGGCCATAGAATGGCGTATCCGGGTGGCGCGAAACTTGCGCTGTCTTCAGAGATCCGAGCCGAGCCGCTCGGCGGATCAATACTCTGTGATCCGAAGCGCAGAGAGTTAATCCAAGGAGCGCGCCCGCAAAGTCGTTTGATTATGCAGATCTTGGCAAGGTATCCGCTGTGAAACGCTGAGGAGCTCACTCTATAACAACGTATGAAGCGTCTTCCCATTCACCACCAGTCAGGAGAGATAGCATGAGTAGTGTGTTCCACCGAATCCCAAAGCGCAATCTTCCCATTGCTGTCAAAGGCGACGGCATGTACATATTCGACAAAGACGGCAGGCGATATATCGACGGCTACGCTGGCGGTGCCTGCGTCTCGTCCCTTGGTCACAGCCACGAATCTGTAATCGAAGCCGTTCGCGAACAGATCGGCAAAATGGCATTCTTCCATTCCGCCGTATTTACCTCGGAGCCGCTCGAAGAACTTGCGGCCATTCTGACGACCGATGCTCCAGAAGGCCTCAGCCGTGTGTTCTTTACGAACAGCGGATCCGAAGCTGTCGAAACAGCGGTGATGATGGCCCGGCAGTACTTCGTAGAGATTGGGCAGTCCAGCCGGAAGAAGGTGATCGGACGCCGGGCCAGCTACCACGGTGCCGGCTTAACCGGGCTTGGCGTCGGCTATACTGTTTCGCGACGCACACCGTTTGAAGCAGTTCTTCCAAACGTTTTCCACATTTCGCCATGCTACGAGTACAGAGGGCGGCTGGAAGATGAAACGGCGGAGCAATACGGTTTCCGCGCAGCCAACGAATTGGAACAGGCCATCCTTGGCCTAGGTCCCGACACCGTGATGGCTTTTGTAGCCGAGACGGTGACCGGCACGGCAAACGGCACAACGCCGCCAGCACCGGGATATTTCAACCGCGTGCGAGAGATTTGCGACAAATACGGCGTCCTGCTCGTTCTGGATGAGGTTTTATGCGGGCTGGGTCGAACCGGCACGCTGCATGCTTGCGAGCAGGATGGGGTTGCCCCTGATTTCCTAACGTTCGCAAAGGGGATTGCTGCCGGTTACCAGCCGATCGGCGCGACGATGGTCAATCAAAAGATTTACGAAGCCATTGTCTCCGGGTCAGGCACCTTCAAAGGTGGATACACCTACTCGGGCCACGCGACCGCATGTGCGGCAGCGGTTGCCGTGCAAAAGGTCGTTCGGGGCCCTGGCTTTTTGGATCACGTGAAAGCTACAGGAAATGTACTCGCTGCCCGACTAAACGATAGGTTCGCACAGCATCCGCACGTCGGCGACATTCGAGGTCGAGGTATGTTGATGACAGTGGAACTCGTGGAGGACAGGGACACGAAATCGCCTTTCGCTGCATCGCAGGGCCTAAGTTCGAAAATCGACCAAAATGCGGAGGCGAGAGGCCTCATCACATCCGCTTTTAGCGGCACAATTGACGGTTACGTGGGCGATCACGTGGTCATCTGCCCGCCTCTAATAGCGACAGGCGAGAACATAGACACGATCGTCGGATTGCTCGGCGAGGCCATCGATGCAGCCGTGCTAGAAGTTCGCGCCTAAGGGGCCTATGTCAACTAGGAGCCGTGGACTCTTGCGATTGATTCGGGATGGGTGGCCTCCTCACTGTGCCGCCCTCCCACACCAAGCAAACGGCCACGTTCCACGGCGGTTCGACTGGTCGTGCTTGCGCAGAGACAAAGGACGGGTGTTGTCACGTTAAGTCTCTGTCTGAAAAACCGTGAGGCGTCTTTAGTTTTCAGACGACAGGCCGCAATCTTCCAGGCATGAAAGCCTCGAGGCGTAGCTGAGTGCATGTATGGAGACGAAACGTTGCAACGCTCCCGGCGATCGGTGGCCTTGCATGGTTCGTTTCCCTTTTTCGAAACGGCAGATGGCTCGGTGCGATTGTTGAGGCCCTTGTGCGACCAATGGTCGAGACCGGGCGCCACTTCAGTCTTTGCCGCAGTGTAGGAGCGAAGCTTGTCGGTGACGATTCGCTTCGGAACAAAACCATAGCACTTCATCGTGACCAGCAGGCGCTTTGCCGCCGCCTTGTCACGTCGCTTCTGCAAGATTTCCGCGAGAACGGTGCCCTGCTGATCCATCGCGCGCCAGAGCCAGACTGCCTGCCAGCACATTTCACAGCGACTTCGTCCAGATACCCAAACATCGCCGGGGCGCACGCCTGCCGTCGCCGCAGGTGCATGCGATCTGGGGGCCGAACTTGGCCGTCCAACGGCGGACCGTTTCATATGCTCCATTCCATGCTTGCTTGAGCAGCATTTCCTCAACTTCATGCAGACTCAGGTTGAACCGTAGGTAAAGCCAGACCGCGCAACGATCTGCGGCGGAAACCGGTGACGTTTGAAACTATATCTGATGTCTGCATCGCCCAAATTACGTTCAATCCGACATGCAAGCAACCGCATGCCGGTAACGTGACAACACCGCTCAGCCACATCGCAACTAACAGCCTATTCTGGACCCGGACCTGACCAAAAACGTACAAAGTCGAGCTGAGCAGGCCGGCGCTCGCGCAGTCCTGGTCAGATTTGTCGGATTTGCAACAACGTAGTTTCGGCCGGAACCCTTGCCCCCTAGCAGGTAACATAAGCACTGGCAAATTTCCGGGAAAAGTCTTCCTAAATCGGCTCCCGCGCATTTGGCACAATTTTTGATGTTCCTTGTGTACGGCGAGGAGGAAGCTGCGGTGGTCTTCACGTCGAGGTGCCAGACGCTGGAGGCTTTCCTTTTAGCTTTCTTCGGATCGAGCGTTTTTGCTGAGCTTGTTTTGAGGCCATGACCCGTTTTCTTATTACTTTGCCCGGCGGCGCGTTCCTCGACGTTCTAGCCTTTAATGCCCATCGTTGGGCCCGGCAACCGGTCCGGCTTGCGATTGCCGCCGGCGCGATGATTGCCGCAACGGTTGCTGATGTCCTCACGCCGCTTTATTCAGGCCGCCTCGTCGATGCTGTGACCAAGGGAGCGGCGGCCGAGCCCATCGCCTGGGATACTGCAGTTGCGGCGTTTTCAATGCTGATGACTCTAGCGCTTGTGGCCCTCCTCACGCGGTACGTCGCCTTCGTCGGTATCGCAGATCTCAACTTGAAGATGATGTCCGATGTCTCGAACGACGCATTTCAGCGCGTTCAGCGCTTTTCGACCGATTGGCATGCTAGCAGCTTCGCTGGCGCGACGATGCGCAAGATCATCCGGGGCATGTGGGCGCTTGATCTCTTGAACGACACGATTCTCATAGCGTTGTTTCCCTCGCTCGCCATGCTGGTTGGTTCTACTGTCCTGCTCGGCTGGTATTGGCCGATAATGGGCCTGATCATCGCCTGCGGCTCGATCGTCTACGTCGCACTGATCACTCTCATGTCGCTCGGCTATGTGGCGCCAGCGGCAAGCCTTTCCAACTACTGGGACACCAAGCTCGGCGGTGCCGTCGCGGATGCAATCAGCTGCAATGCAGTGGTCAAAGCCTTCGGGGCCGAAACACGCGAAGACGAGCACGTCGCGAAGATCACAGCCAAATGGCGGCATCGTACCCGCCGGACTTGGATGCGCAGAGTTTCCACCAGCACGGTACAAGACCTTACTCTGCTCGCGCTGAGGGCCGCGGTGATCGGCTATGCGCTAATTCTGTGGTCGCACAGCCAGGCCACCCCTGGTGACGTTGCTTTCATGCTCGCGTCGTTCTCTATGCTACAGGGCTACCTGCGCGACGTTTCCATACACGCGCAGAATTTCCAGCGTTGTGTGAACGAAATGGAGGAACTGGTCAAAGTCTACCGCCATCCTCTTGGCGTGGCCGATGATCTAGGCGCCGAGCCTATCCAAATCATAAAGGGCCATATAGATTTCGAGCGCGTCCATTTCCATTACAGCGAGTCTCGGTCGCCGCTCTACAGTGACTTCTCGATTTCGATTGAGGCTGGCGAGCGGGTGGGGCTGGTCGGCCCCTCTGGTTCCGGCAAGAGCACCTTCGTGAAGCTGATCCAGCGGCTTTATGACCTGGAGGGTGGGCGAATCCTGATTGACGGACAGGACATCTCTACGGTCAGGCAGGTGTCGCTACGCTCGCAGATCGCCACCGTGCAGCAGGAGCCGATCCTGTTCCACCGCTCCTTGGCCGACAACATCGCCTATGGCCGGCCCGGCGTTTCTCGGCCCGAGATCGAGAAGGCGGCTCGGCTCGCCAGCGCGCACGATTTTATCGTCGCCCTGCCAAAGGGTTACGCCACGCTGGTCGGCGAGCGCGGCGTGAAGCTCTCGGGCGGCGAACGCCAACGTGTGGCGATCGCGCGCGCCTTCCTAGCCGATGCACCGATCCTAATCCTGGACGAGGCGACGTCCAGCCTGGATTCAGAGTCCGAGGTGCTGATCCAGAAGGCAATCGAGGGGTTGATGGTGGGCCGCACGACGCTTGTCATCGCGCACCGGCTTTCGACGGTCCGAGCGCTCGACCGTCTCCTTGTGTTCAACCGCGGCCGCATTGTCGAGGACGGCAGCCATGCCGCGCTGATCCGTCGCGACAGCGGAATTTACCGGCGCCTGTTCGAGCGCCAGGCGCTGGAACTGACGAAGGGGCTGGTGCGAACGTGCTCTTGAACGCCAATTCCGCTTCTCCGCGCAGGAAGTTTGTGTCGAGAAGGGCAGGATTGGACGAGCCGTATCAAATTGTGCGAGGTTCGAATAGCCAGAAGCGTTCGTCACTGAGGTTCAAGCCCCGCCAAATTACGCGGGGATGGCAAACCTATCCCTCCTTCGTTGATCAGCGGCTAAGCCGCGCGCCGGTGTTGTCACGTTAAGTCTCTGTCTGAAAACCATGAGGCGTCTTTAGTTTTCAGGCGACAGGCCGCAATCTTCCAGGCATGAAAGCCTCGAGGCGATGGTAGCGAACTGTTTGTGCAGGACGGCGGCGGGAGGGAACTGAAAAGCAGTTGCGGGTAGCTGAGTGCATGCATGGAGACGAAACGTTGCAACGCTCCCGGCGATCGGTGGCCTTGCATGGTTCGTTTCCCGTTTTCGAAACGGCAGATGGCTGTTCTCGGTTCGATTGTTGAGGCCCTTGTGCGACCAATGGTCGAGACCGGGCGCCACTTCAGTCTTTGCCGCAGTGTAGGAGCGAAGCTTGTCGGTGACGATTCGCTTCGGAACAAAACCATAGCACTTCATCAACGTGACCAGTAGGCGCTTTGCCGCCGCCTTGTCACGTCGCTTCTGCAAGATTTCCGCGAGAACGGTGCCCTGCTTGTTGATTTCCGCTGAGAGCTGACCCGGGATTTTCGCCGAGAAGTGACCCGCCTCTATGTATGGTTTGGGTCTCAGGTTTTGGTCAAGGGGGCGGCTTTTTCCTTCTTGCTCGTTGCGGTTTGGGCGGAGCTGTCTTGAAGCGGAAGCTATCGTTTCCAGTCTCCAGGATGTGGCAGTGATGGGTGAGCCGGTCGAGCAGCGCCGTGGTCATCTTGGCGTCAGCGAAGTTTTCATGATGCCTTCTTCCTTGATCGCCTGGTACGTGCGATCCGCGCTCGCAGCGTGTTGATCTGGTTGTCCGAGAGTTCGATTTGCCACGGCTGCCCCTTCGTGAGCTGGCGTCCCTCGATCCAGCCGCGGGCGAGGTAGTCGAAGACGGTTTGGGGTGTGACGTCCAGGGCGGCGGCCGCCCCTTGAACAGAGTAGGTTCCATCTGGCCAGCGGTCGGGATTGGCGCTCGTCCCGTTGATCTTGACAGTGGGGATGCCCCAACGTGTCCGCAGAAGCCAGACATTCTCACCTTTGAACGCGTGGCCGCGCGCTGCGACAAAGCCTTTCGCGTTCAGCGTCGCGGCGATCTCCTTGTCCATTTTGCCCGCGACGTTGAGTTCGATCACGCGGCTGCGCAGCCGCTCCAGATCGATGTAGTCGCCATAGGTGTGGACCCGCCTCTGGAGAGAGTGCTCGCTTGTCGCTCCCGTCTGCCACAGGATCTTGAACCAGACCTGGCCGTGGAAGCGCTTTTGGTCGAGGACGACCTCGCAGACGATGAGGCGCAGAATGCCCTTGCGCTCGGCTCCCGTTGTCAAAGGCGAGTGCCAGAGGTCGGGCAGATCTTCGCCCAGCTTTTCAAGCCCTTGGCGGTCGGACTCGCTCAAGACCAGGGGCTCGTCATGTCGCCAGCGTTCGTAATCCTGTTCGATCGCCTCGACGGCGCGAAGCTTCTCTTCCCAGACGCGCTCCAGTGAACGCGCCACCAGACGGTTCTCAGGCTCGACCGCATCATATTGGCGCCGTGCTCTTTCCGCCTCATAACGAGCCCGCTCGTGCCGCAGCGCCCACTGCCGCTCAAGCTGACGCGTCTCCTCTTCGATCTGGCCCAGGGCGGCGATGGCGATGGCGATCTTGTCCGGCCTCAAGGCCTCGAGCAGGATGCTTTCGACGTGCGCGTCGAC
The DNA here is from genome assembly GCF_040319465.1 of Mesorhizobium sp. M0910. Taxonomy (NCBI): domain Bacteria; kingdom Pseudomonadati; phylum Pseudomonadota; class Alphaproteobacteria; order Hyphomicrobiales; family Phyllobacteriaceae; genus Mesorhizobium; species Mesorhizobium sp. M0910. The sequence continues at coordinate 59,847 of NZ_JAMYNZ010000010.1, read as the reverse complement.
AGGCAGCGCACGCACTTCCTGGCATAGCAGCCCGCCCTCCTGATCGCGGTCGGCGCGACACGTGTAGACGGGGTAGTCGCCCGCAGGACCGCTATCGCGCAGGCTCATCCGGCGACCGCACCGCCCACAAACAGCGATGCCCTGCAGCAGTGCCGCTCCCTTGCGCGGCACGCCCGAATGGCCGCCTTCGTAGCGGTTGATGTTGTTTGCCAGCCGCCTCTGGTTCTCCATGAACTCCTCCCAGCCGATATAACCAGGATGGGCAGCCTGAAGGCAAACCTCCCAGTCGGCGATGGGGACCTTGGTCGTCCTCGGGCGATAAACGCCGTGGCGAATCCGCACGCCTTCCACCCGCCTGCGGCCATAGACATACGCTCCAGCATAGGCAGGATTTTGAAGAATGCTGAGTACTCGTGAGCTATCGGCCTGGCGCCACACAACATCGTGCGGCGCTGGGCCGAGCACGGGACGCACGGGCAGCGGCAGATCGTTCTTTCGCAGGTAGCGCATCACGGCCCGCGCACTGTGAAGCTCGCGGAATTTGGCGAAGACGAGGCCGAGCCTCGCCTGCACCTGCTCATCGGGATTGAGAATGATCTCGCCGGAGCGACCATGCGCCAGTCCGGCGGGAACAGGAAGGCGTAGCTCGCCGCGTGCCGCCTTCTGACGCTCGCCCTGATGGAGGCGCTGCTTGATCTGGTGCAATTCCGCTTCGCTCATGATGCCCGACAAACCGAGCAACAGGCGGTCATGGTAGGCGCAGGGATCGTAGAGACGTTCGCCATCGGCAATGATGACGCCGAAGAGCGAGCACAAATCGAGGAGCTGATGCCAATCGCGGTTGTTGCGAGCAAGGCGGGAGGCATCGAGGCTTATGACCAGACCGGCATTCCCCAATCCGATCTCGGCGATCAGCTTCTTGAAGCCCATCCGCTCGATGGTCCCGGCTCCGGATTTGCCAAGATCTTCGTCAATGACTTGCACACGTTCATGCGGCCAGCCGAGAGCGACCGCGCGATCGACAAGACCGTACTGCAACTCCGTGCTTTCCTGATGATGCCGCACCTGGTTCACGGAGGACTGGCGGACGTAATGTAAGCGAGCTTACCGCGATGCGCAGCAGTGACGCACTCGTCCGGTCTATTCGATGCTCTCAACATGCCGATCCGCCGCTGTCGGCGTGCCCGTCGATCGCATCCGCAAGAGAAGTCGCGCGAGGCTCTGCGCGATCTGCTTCTGCGTCTCCCCCGGCAAGTTGAGCCAAAGGCTCGGGAGTGTCGTCAGGCCTGGGTTCGGAAGTTCGGTGAGAGTCTGGGACGCTACGCGGTACAGATTCGACTGTATGTTCATCGCGAATCACCTCCTCGATACGGGAGGCCATGGTGGTTCAAATGGTGCATCAATGTGAGCAGCGTTCGGACGTTGATGCGGGCCAACGGTTTCGACACGTCCTGTTCTTCAGGTGACGCCGCTGCAAGGTCGGTCACCGAGCGCCGAATTGAGCGGCGGCGTCCGTCAGGCAGTCGAACAACGACGAAAGCCGGACCGCGCGCGGAACGGGACGACACGAGCTCCAGAAGCTGACCCGCAAGGCCGTGACGCGGGTCGATCACCGTCAAATGAGACACCACCCGGTCGAGAATGGCGGCGGCCTCTGATGTTTGGTTCGCCGAAGACGGTTGCCCATTCGCTGAAGCTCAGATTGGTGGCGATGATGACGCTGGTGCGTTCGTAGAGCGTGCTCAGGAGATGGAACAGCAGCGCACCGCCTGAGGCACTGAACGGCAGGTATCCGAGTTCATCGAGGATGACGAGATCGGAATGGGCGAGCCGGTTGGCGATCTGGCCGGCCTTGCCCTGGGCTTTCTCCTGCTCGAGCGCGTTGACGAGTTCGACGGTTGAGAAGAAGCGGATACGTTTGCGATGGTGCTCGATCGCCTGCACGCCGAGCGCGGTGGCAATGTGGGACTTGCCGGTTCCGCGGTGATGATGAGGTTCTCATGCGCCTTCAGCCAGGCGCCATGGGCGAGCGATAGCGTATTGCGCCGGTCGAGCCCGCGATGTGCGGCGAAGTCGATGTTCTCGATGCAGGCATCGGCAAAGCGCAGTCTGGCAACGGCGAGACGGTTGGTCACACGCTTGTCGGCACGCATGGCGGCTTCACGATCGAGCATCAGGCCAAGCCACTCGTCGCGACTGAGATCGTCGGCGTTGCTCTGGTCGGCCAGGTCCCGATAGGCGGCGGCCATTCCGCCAAGGCCGAGAGCCTGCATCTGGTCGAGGGTTGGATGTGTCAGCATGGTTGGTTTCCTTCCTTCACTGATAATAGGAGCCGCCGCGGATGTTGGTGTGCGATGGCGTGGGTTTGGCCGGCTCGGCCGCGGGCGGCACGCGGTCGAGGCCGGATTTGAGGATGGCGTTGACGGAGGAGTAGGTGATCGCATTGATGGCCAGCGCCCGCTCGCAGGCCGCCTCGAGCCTATCCCGCTCGTAGCGACGGGCCAGCGAGAGGATGCCAAACGCGGAGCGGTATCCCTGCTCGGGATGGGGACGGTCGCGCATCATCCGCTCGACCAGCATGGCGGTGTTGGCGCCGATCCCGGCTGCCTGCCGGATCAGGTTCGCCGGCGTCGTGTTGGCATAGCGCTGATGCGCCTTGGGCATGTGCTCGTTGACGGTGACATGGCCGCAGCGCTGCGAGCGGCGGACATGGCTGGCGACGCGCTTGTGATCATGGAAGAGCTCGACCACCCGGTGGGTGAGCCGCACATCCACGCGCCGCCCGATCAGCGCGTGCGGCACCGAGTAGAAGGTCCTGTCGATCTCGACATGGTAGTCGGGATGCACCTTGGCCGATTTCCACTCCGCATATTCGAACGGCGCCGGCGGCAGCGGCGCCAGAGCCGACCGCTCGATCTCCTCGAACAGTTCGCGGCGGCTTTTGCCGACATGGCGCATGGGGCGGTTGTTGAGATCCTCCAGCAACCCCGCGATTGCGGCGTTGAGATCGCCGAGACTGAAGAAGCGCCGCGTTGCGCAGCCGGGCCAGGACCCAGCGCTCGACGATCAGCACCGCGCCCTCGACCTTGCCCTTGTCGCGCGGCTTGCGGCTGCGGGTCGGCAGGATCGTCGTGTCGTAATGTTCGGCCTGGCGGCGAAGGTCTGGTTGAGCGTCGGCTCGAACCACAGCGCCTTGGCGACGCCGGCCTTCAGATTGTCGCAGACGATCGCCTTCGTTACCCCGCCGAAGAAGGCGAGTGCCCGGCACTGGCCCTCGATCCAGTCCGGCAGCTTCTGGCTGAAGCTGGCATGGGCGAAGGTGAAGGACGAGGCGCCCAGCACCGCAACGAAGATCTGAGCCTGGTAGATGACGCCAGTATCGGGATCAACGACGGGCACGGTGTGGCCCGCATAGTCGGTCTGCATCACTGCGCCCGCCTCGTGGCGGTTGCGGAACGTTGCGCTCGCCCGGCGCTGGAAAGCGCCGAACCGGTCGCAAAACCACGTGTAGCCATAACCATCGGGATGCGCCGCACGGTATTCCTGCCACAACAGCGTCAGCGTCACGCCCTTGCGCTTCAACTCGCGCGCGATCATCGCCCAATCGGACTCGTCCAGATCCTGCGGCGGACGGCCAACCCGGCGAAACAGAAGCCTCTCAAGCGATACGTCATTGTCACAGCCCGGCGGAAGCGGCCAGTCCGAGATGCCAGCCTCACGCGCCCGCAACAGATAGGTCGAAACCGAAGTCTTGCTGATCTTCAGCCGTTCCGACACCGCACGCCCTGCTCATGCGTCAGGCGCAGGATTGATCGTAGGTCTTTCACTGTCGTTCGTCTCGCTTGCTTCCGTCTTGGCATGGCCCCTCTCAACCCGATGATGAGAGGGCAAAATGCCAGAACGGCGCTCCCGAGAACCGACCGTTATATCCGCTCCGAAACTGTCCGGGAATTAGCGGAATCGCTGTCCCGCAATTAGTGAAATCGCTGTCCGCGAATTAGCGGAATGGGTGTCCGCGAATTTATGAAACACGCAGCAGGTTCAAACATGGGTCACTTCTCGATGGAAAAATCTCTCAATCCCGGATCAGTTCTCGGTGGAAATCAACAGCAGGAAGGCGCGCACCACCCCGCACATCGCCTTGCCGCTGTCGGCGGAGCCATCGAGAGCATGTCGCTCGACATAACCGATGACGATCTCCGGGGTAAGCGCTGCAAACCCCCCTGCGCCAGCCGAGCAGACCTCTTGCAGAAATCGGTGTGAGAGCAGCTTATGGCTTTCCACCGTCGAGGCGGCGAGCCCTCTCTCATTTGTGAGATAAGCCGCGAACACATCAACAATCTGCTCTGCTCCGTGCGCTCAATCGGAGGCACGGCTGGTATCAAACCTTCCTGCCGTAATGAAGAAAGCAAGCGCCGGAGCGCCGATCGGTCCCCCGAGTCGAGGCTCCAGTGTTTGGAACGGTGCTCAAGAAACCGGTCAACGTGAACTTCGCTTAAATCGTGGGGATCGTGCCCGTTGCCAACATGCCAGTCCATCAGCTCGCGAAGCAGGCTCAGCGATCGCCAGGTGCATTGCCGACCAAAGCCTTCGTTCGACAATCTGGCCGCGTAAATGCGGGCGAACTCGCCATACGACCCGTGGATCAGCTTTCGATAAAGTGTGCTGCGTTGCAGATAATCACTTGCGTTCATGTGTCCTCTCCTTCGCATCAATTGCGACGGAGAGAGCCTAGGCTATGCCGATCCTGCTATCGCTACGTTACGGAAAGCATTGGTAAAAAATTGCTCACTCGGCATAGTTCGACGGTCGGCATAAACCGCCAAGCTCAACGACGTCGATCCGCAGGCGTGGCTTGCCGACGTTCTCTCCCGCATCGCCGACACGCCGATCACACGGCTCGAGGGCCTGCTGCCATGGAACTGGCAGCCCGCTCGGGCGCTCATGGCGTCGGCCGCGTAAACAGCGCGCGAAACAGCTCCTCCGAGCGCCGAAGACCCTCGTCCGTCAACACCAAGGATTTTGCCTTGTTGACTGGGTCGCCGATCAATCCCATCCGGTGAAGTCGATCCGTCACGTCCCAGTCAAAGCCCTTCCAGGTGCACCGTTCATTGTGCAGGGCCGGCCAAAGCAGTGCCAGGACCGCATCATCGATCTTGTCGGTGTCGATCTCCATCGCTGCAGCTTAACACAGACCGCACCCGCCGGGGTGCCCAGACCGGATCGATACAGTGGAGAAAACGGTGTTCCAAGTTCTGCCGGTGGTCGGCTGCATTTTTTGTGCAATCAGGCGAGACGCTTGCGGTGGCGGACAACCTATAGGCGCCCGGGAGGGTGAAAGGGCTCAGATCGAACAAACAGCTGTACATTGGGAAGCCAGGCCGTGAGTTATGAAGTTAGGCGGCGCGAGTGGCGCCTGATTGAAGGCGACCGCAATATTCGGCGTATTTAGCTGCCAACTCCTCTGCGCGTTTTTCGCACTCATCTAGCGCCATTGCTTCGCAATCATAGCCGAGTAACTCACGCAGGATTCCTGCCGATTCTCCCGTGAAGCGCACGGTACCGTCGCTTTCGATCGCCTCGATCCCATCGTGCTTCTGGCATTGCGAATTGATCTCCACCGCATCGTCCAAGGATAAGCCTTGAGGCAGTTCGATCGAAATACCAGTTGGAGCAATCCTAACGGGATAGCCTCCCACGAGACCTAGTGGCCCCGGCGCGTGAACAACGCGTTCCAAGTGATCGGCAAAGGCACGCAGAATCGCTGTCGCTGACGAAGCGGTGACGGATTGCCCCGCAAGACCTTTCACCCGGCGGAAACGTCCGGCTACGTTCGCGAAGATCTCATCGTGCCCCAATTCCTGTGTTTTAACTTCCTGGCCGTTCCGATATATGGTCAAGTGATAGGGTGCCCCGTCCGTGGAACCGGTGCTTGGCATACGATAACTGATATAATGTTGCGCAAAAAACTGCACATCCACCGCTTTCAGTTCGCAACCCAGAAGATGTGCAGCTGCCAACCTGATGCCCGGCACGGCATTTGCGATGTTACCGATCCCAATTGTCGGCGAGAGACCTTCGGCCGCAAGTGCGGCATTCGTCACGTCAGGGTAGGATGCGTTTACGACGATGCTCTCCACACCAGCTTGCCGCACAGCCCTCATGAGGCGTCGTATGAGCATTAGATGCATAGGTGTCCATACGCCGCCGCGTGCTCGATCGATCTGCTGATAGGCATCGGTCGGCAATTGCGTTATCCGCCACCAGGAATGCAAAGTCGTGGCATTAAAAATTATATCAGGACGGAGGGCCGCTAAGCGCTCTGCTGTAGCCTCTGTATTCAACAATTCCAGCGGAACTACCTCGATGGTCGGAGAGAGACCGAGGTTTACGGCGGTGTACTTCGCGAGGTTGACCCTCAACGAGGCTCGCTGCAGATCTCGCGCTCCAACGTGCAGATCGTAGGGTCTGCCGCTTTGGCAGAGAAAATCAAGAACGGCCCCACCAAGTACGCCGTGCCCAACGATCAGAATCTTTACGCGGCCATTCACTGCAGCTCTCCAGGTTCGTTGCCGAAGGTTCTAACGTGGAGTTCGCAAGGATGGAAGGATATTTCCGTGAAATTTATGCCACATAGTGAAACAATTGCAATATAACTTTTACATTATATTACGTATAACCACTATGCAGGGGGAACTGTCTCTGCTCTTATCTGTCTATACCAAGCCTGTAGCTGATACTCGCTGACGCGTGGCAGGAGGTATGGAGTGCGGCTGAGCTTTTCGATGTTACGGTTTGGATGCCGCCCGGCAAATTTGCGGTGCTTCGAAAGACGGGCCGAGGACCGTGGAGAGCAAGACATGTTGAGCTCGGTACGACCTGCCGATGTTGTTCTCGAAATCGATCTCAGCGCGATTCAGGCGAACTTTCGGACCATATCGGCCCTCGTTGGGCCACAGGTAAGGGTAGCCGCTGTCGTCAAAAGCGACGCCTATGGGCTTGGCTTGGTTAAGATTGCAGGCGCGCTCATTGACGCCGGATGTGATCTGCTCTTCGTCGGCAATCTCCACGAAGCGCTACTTCTGAGGTCTTCCCACATGGGCGCGGCAATCGCGGTTTTTTGCGATGAGTTTGCGAGGTATGGCGGACATTATCGATCGAACGGCCTTATACCAGTTGTGAACAATTGTGTCGAACTGGATGCCATTAGCGGTGCACCGGAGCCGCAAACATACTTTCTCAACGTGGAGACTGGGCTCTCTCGCCTTGGCCTCGCTTTCGACGACGTCCGGCGCAAGTATCTTTGTGGTATCTTCAACCGGCATCCGCCTTCGGCCGTACTCAGCCACCTCGCATGCAGCGAACGCGCTGGGGACCCAATGAATTTGCTACAAAGGAACCGCTTTCGGGCGACGTCAGATCTGCTTAAACCGACACTTCGCAGCCTCGCTGCCTCCGCCGGTGTGTGGCTAGGGGAACGCTATCACTTCAATATGGTACGGGTGGGCTCGGCACTTTACGGGCTTAACAATGCCGGCATCCGGCCAAATCCTTTAAAGCCCGTTGCCAGCCTCAAGGCGAAAACACTCGAGGTGCGCAATGTAGCAAGGGGTGAGGCAGTTGGATACGGTGCGACTTTCCGCACGGCCCGAGCCAGGCGCATAGCGGTCGTCGCGATCGGCTATAAGCATGGCCTTCCATGGGTCTGCGCCAACAAGATATCCGTCCGGTTTGCTGGATATCCTGCTCCTTTAATCGGAAGGGTGTCCATGGAATACATAACAATTGATGTAACGGATGTTCCTGAGACGCTTTGTGGTCCGGGTACGAATGTCGAACTGCTGGGCGACGATTTCACCGTCGATGACCTTGCCGCGACCGCTGGAGTTCATCCGCAAGAAGTGCTCACGCGGCTTGGTGTCGGTTGCGCAAGGCGGTATGTGAATAGTTCTTCTGCATCTGCTGGATTTCCCGAGCAATTTTACTAATGCGGGTTATGGCCACGATCCGCGCGCCATCCTCGGCTACAGCGAAGAGGCCCGACTGCCTTGCTTCAAGATATTTATAGGAAGGGGCTTCTTTTTGTCACGATCTCTGCAGTCGCGTGGAGCACCGCAGGGCTGCTCGTCAGGGGCCTGCCACTTGACGCTTGGACAATTTTGTTTTGGCGCAGTCTGTTTGCAGCGGCTTTCCTGGCAACTTGATCTCTTTGTAGATGGGCCAAGACATAGCCTTCGTCCAACAGGGCGAGGGATGATTGTTCCAGCCTGCATGGCAATCGCCATGCTAGTGTTCATCCCTGCGTGTCAGTTAACCTCGATCGCCAACGTAGCAGCCCTCTATGGGACGACATCGGTCTTCACGGCTATCCTGGGGTGCCTTTGGCTGGGAGAGAAAATTCGTCCTGCGGCCCTATTGGCAATAGTAACGATGGCCGCAGGTAACTGCGTGCTCGTCTGGGGAACAGGTCTAGACTCCGACGTTGTTGGCAACGCCCTTGCCGTCGCCATGACCTTCATGACCGCCTTTGTTGCTGTGTGTATCCACCGCGAAGAATCGTTTCTGGCTTCCATCTGCGCGGCCAACGTTTTCGTCTCACTGCTCAGCTTGTGCTTCGCTGCGCCGCTATCACCAATTCTGAGACATCTGGTATATCTTGCGCTTTTTTGGCCTGGTGCAAGTGGGATTGGCTTTTGTGTTCTATTCGGCTGGCGCTCGTCGCGTTCCAGCTTCGCAAGCCTCCTTGATTGGAGCGCTAGAAACGCCGCTCGCTCCATTTTGGGTGTGGCTCGCATTCGGCGAAAGACCCTCCCTGTCGACCCTCGTTGGGGGTGGGATCATTATCGCATCAACAGTTGGGTACCTTCTAGCGATGGCCGGACTCGCGGCGCGCCCGTAGCACTGACGTTTGGCTGTCTCAGGAGTTGCAGGAAGGCGTGAAAAAGGAGCTAAGGTCAATGAATAATTTGCAAGCGCCAATCATAATTGAAGGCATTGCAACGGTCATAGAAAAGTATCGTGCTGTCGTTCTGGATATATGGGGTGTCTTGCACGACGGGGAAGTTGCCTTTCCTCACGCGATCACCGCCCTGAATGCTTTGCGAAACAAGAAGCTTGATATCTGCCTCCTATCGAACTCTCCCCGTCGTGCCTACGAAGTTGCTACAAGCTTAGAATCGATTGGAATAGAACCGTCTCAATATAACTATATTGTCACATCTGGAGAGCTGGTTTACGAGGCGCTAGAAAATGCCTCAGACGACTGGCATAGAGCACTAGCAGCTCGCTACTTCCACATCGGACCACCTGAGCTGGCGGGCTTGCTCCGGGGATTAGATCGGTTCGAGGTCTTTTCACCTGGAGACGCCGACTTTATCTTAACCACCGGGGCGAGCACTCAGCCGCCAGATGAAGTTGCGGCACTGCTGAAGGAATGTGCTTTGCGCAAACTTCCAATGATCTGCGCGAATCCCGATCTGGTCGTTTTAGTTAGCGATCAACTTGTTGTTTGTGCGGGGGCGCTCGCCGAGCAATACGAAGCGTTGGAAGGGGAGGTTTTCTACCATGGAAAGCCGTATTCATCGGCTTACCGACGCGCCCTCGACCTTCTCGGCTACGAAAGACATCAAGTGCTCGCAGTGGGTGATTCGCTACGGACCGACGTTGCGGGTGGTCGAAACGAGGGCATGGACGTGCTCTTCATCGCCAGCGGCATACATAGGGACGCCGCTGGTGACTTCAAAGCAGGCAAATTCCCCAGTGCGCTGCTCCAACAGTTCTTTGCCGGAGAACCAGTCGTTCCCACGTTCGCTGCTTCCCTCTTTAGGTGGTAGGAGAGGAAAGATGACGAGAACGATCACCCTTGGCAAGTTAATTGATTTCAAGGATGACCTCGATTTGAGAATCTGAGCCGACGGATTTGGACAACCACGGTGCGCGCGTCGATATAGAGTTTTTCACGAGCCGCCCGGATCAGTTCCCCTGCAGCTGAATACCTGGCCACGGTTCTCAAGCGTCTGCGCGGCAGGTTGAACTCGATGGATGCTGGCGAGAGCAATTCGAGGGTCGCCGCAGGTGAGCGATTGGGCCTCTTCGACAGTCCCCATCGATGAGGCCAAATGAGGCCACGGGTCGCATCCCGAAAGCCGTACTCGGGGAAGTCTATCGGGGTGATGCCTATGTGCATGAGGCCCAGAGGTACGGTTCGATGTTTCGTTTTATAAGAACTGCTCCCAGTCCGGGCGCGTTGGATATTTCGAAATATCCAGAACTGCTCGACGGGGGATTCTCAAGCACCTCTACGTAGCCGTCATCGTCCCTGAAGGCAGGATAGTGTTCATGGATCATAAAATTGGTGATATTGGCTTCAATCTGGAGCGTTGCAGTTTCGATTAGACTACTACCGCACACATGTGGAGCTACACGCATATTGTAGGCTTCTGCCATAGCGCAAATTTTCTTCGTCTCCATCAAGCCTCCCGCTGTCCCAATATCAGGCTGGATAATCCCGCAGGCTTGCAACTCGAAGATCTTACGGAACCCGAACTTCGTATAGACACGTTCTCCAACAGCAATCGGTAATGGAATTTGTTCCGAAATTATTTTCAGCGCCCCGTTATCGAATGGATCGCAGGGCTCTTCGACAAAGCAAATATCGAGCTCAGCGATTTTTCGGCAAAACCGAATCGTCTCATCGGTAGTCAAGCCGCCACTGAGATCGATCATGAGTTCAATTTCGGGCCCGGCCGCATCACGGACAGCCTTGACCCGTCGGTATGCAAGCTCAATTGCTTCGGCTGACATTGATCGGCGTGTCACGTGTTGCAAAGCCGAGCCGACCCGCTGTGCCAAAGGGTAGAATTTGAGCGCCCCATATCCCTCCTTCAGAGGGCTTTCTGCCGCACGGGCAAATTCGTCCGGCGTATCAGCCGCACCGTACCAACCGTTCGCGTAGACCCGCACACGGTCCCGGATTTTTCCGCCGAAAAGCTCATAAACCGGGACCCCGAGACATTTGCCTTTGACGTCCCAGAGAGCCTGCTCTATCGCGCTGATGCCGGCAAAGATGATCGCGCCACCATTCTTTGCCCAGAACGAATGATCATACATTGTAGACCACAGCTCTTCGATCCGGCCGGGGTCTTTGCCGATTAAGAATCGTTCCGAGAGATCCTTGATCATCCCTGCCGCTGCGGTCCCGCCAACGCCATAGGCTATTCCCGCCTCGCCGGCCCCCGTTATGCCTTCGTCCGTCAAGATTTCAAGCAAGACAGGATGCAGGCGGCCAGATTTGAGCAAATAGATATTGACGCCGGTAATTTTCATAGTCGCCTCGCAATCCGATGGTGTTACCTTACAGGCTGATCCGCTGATACTCGGTCGCTGAGGGCATTCCTCGAGCCAGGAACAAGGTCCTGTTCCAGCACTGCATGACGACCGAAAAGGCCGTCTGCGTCGGCTCACGCAACGAGGTCTGCTTGCAGACCGAGTCAGGTGCATTGGTCCGATCCCGCAGAATATCCATGACCTCGCAGGCGTTCGTGCAGCCCGCTTCTCGTATCTTCAGAACCTCGAGGCGCTTCTGGGTCGACGGATATTGCTTGGCCAAAAGCTCAGAGTCTTCGTCAGCGCGAATTTGGTCATTCAAGGCATGATTGGTGTGGGCAAAGAATGAACCCGATCTGAACACTGACACGCCATGTCTCGCGGAAACCTCTATCGAGGCGATTTGCTTTGACGCATCGCCGAAAAGATATGCCCGACCAGCCATATGCGGCAGCGAATTTGCCGCTTCGATTGCTGTATTCACGTCCCGGCAGCCAAGAAAAACGCGGCGAACGATTTGGCTCGGAATTCCGTCGCAACGTGACTTCAATACGAGGTCATTGTTGACGAAACCAAAGCCCGCTCGGTTGAACCCTACCCAACCGAGACCACCTACGGCTGCCACGGTGGCGAATTCAAAGCCACTTGGGCCGACATGAATGAAAAGAGCCTGTTCCGCATCGCTCCCGGGCGGCCCGTCCCAGTTCTGTGCAATCAGCGCTCCGTCACGCGTTTGCACCGCCAGACCACTGCAGCCGGTCGCCGCAGGCGGCGCAAGAAGTTCAAATGAGCTGCGCAGGACGATACCCAACACCTCGCGACCAGCACCGTCCGCGATTCCGCGCAACTCGGCTCCAACATGAGGAGCCATCACATCGACCGTTGCCAGAACAGCGCTAGCGCGCTTGTGTGCCTGGGACAAATCCGCGGCTGACAAGGATGCTAAACGACGGCCCAAGGCCTGACCGATTAGGTCAGCGAACTGATTGCCATGCTGAAAGCCACGCTCGTATGGAGAACCCGACAATACCATAATTGGGATAGGTAGCGCAGACGCCATCGAAATTGCGGCCCTTGTCAGGCGGAAAATTACGATCCCCTCTTAGCCCTCCAAATTTTCTTGTCAAGAAAATTCACGCGTCGCCTGCAACTTGGGCTAGTCCGCTGATCTCCTTGACCAGACCACTACGCCAGGCTCCCTCCTTTTCCATCTCTTCAAACACCTGGCGGGACTTTGCGCGCCACGCCTTTACCCCGACAGTACACAGAACCGCTCCGTCCTCCTCCAATAGGGCAGGCAAAAGATCACGCGTGTGGCCAAGCAAATTCGAACAAAATTCCGCAGCCTGGACGGCAGCTTGTTCCAGCCCGGTTTGAATGTGTGGAGCGAGAATTTGATAACGCTGTAGGTTCATTGCAAATGTCAGGTCGAGCGGCCGGTAGTCCAATGCTGTCATGAACCGAGCAAATCGCGTGAAACGCATGCTCACAACATGACTGAGATTGGTAATCATCGCTGCAAATTTGCCGTCCTGGAACGCGTCCACCACCTCATTCCACGGAACAACTACAGGTCGGCACCCCATAATCTCCAGATAGCGGAACATTGTATCGTTTTCGGGGCACCTTATGGGCAAGTCTCTTAGGTCATCCGGTGATAAGATAGGAGTCCGCGATAGCAAAACTAGGGAAGGACCCCGCTTCCACTTCAAGCTCGGATTTAGAAGTTCGACCGAATTGCTTCGGAGGGCCTGCCTGACTTCTCGATCAAACAAGGAGCTCTCCGAAAATCGTTCCAGATGCTTTTCATCGTCGAAGCAAAACGGGAGTGATGCTAGCTTAACGGGATCCGAATAGTGCTGAAAAAACCCCAGGCTTTCGACGAAAATGTCAATAATTCCATTGACGAGGGCTCGCACTTGAGTTTCAGCGGGACCAAGCTGCCCCCCGGGAAATACCGAAATCGCAAGATCGTATCCTGTTTTTTGGCTGACTAGGGACGAGAACATCTCGATAGCTCTGCCCTCAGGATCCCAGGACGGTACCAGAGTGCCCAAACAACGCGGCATTTCAGAATCCGACTGAAGAAAATATTGCGCTGGCCGATCCAATTCCAGGCCGAAACGCACCAAAGCTGCGATCGACGCCGGGGCCTTTCCCGTTTCAAGCTTCGACAGCTGCGACACAGACATGCTGACCTTTCCGGCCAGCGCCTCGAGACTAAGGCTCTTGGCTTTTCGGGCCTCGCGCAGCCGCTTTCCAACCAAGCCATTGATCTGTTTTTCCACCTCGGATCTTGCGTCCATCACCGCTCCTGCGCGCTTGCTTCGAACGCGGCCGCTACACTGCACCTAACGCGTACGGGGAACGCAGGGGAAATCTCGGGGCCGCTTCGCTTACCCCTATCACGCCTCAATCGGAAAAAACAGATGGCAGCGTATGCACGAGAATTTTCTTGACAAGAAAATAAACTCATGTGCCCATAGGAGGCATCAAAGGCCGTGATCGACACAGCGCAATAATTAGAGAGAAGATAAAGCCGTGACTGGACGTAATATGGCATTTTCGCCTCAAGAATATCGAGAAAGGCTGGCAAAGGTCCAAAACGCCATTCAACAGCTCGGGATGGTTGGCCTGCTTGTGCATTCGCCGCATAATATCTGCTATCTCACCGGCTATCACACCTCGGGCTTTTTCGCTTACCAAGTCCTGTTCGTCCCCGCCGACGGCGAGCCGCTGTTATTGGTCCGTGAACTGGAACGGACCAATGCAGACGAGTATTCGTGGCTGGCTCTCGACCGGCAGTCCGTTTATCTCGACAACGAAGATCCGGCTTCCGTGACGGGTCGGTGGTTGGCTGAACTTGGATGGACGGCAGCCAGCGACCCAATCGGTGTCGAAAAAACCTGCTTCAATCTGGCAGTAAGAGACTACGAGGAGCTTTGCCATGCTGCGAGGCCGAATAAAGTAGTCGATGGATCAGGTATCGTCGGTCGCGTGCGGCTCATCAAATCGTCGCAGGAGATCGCTTATGCGCGTCGAGCTGCGGAAATAACCGACATTGCGATGCGCACAGGACTCGAGGCCCTCGCCGTCGGGAAAAAGGAACTCGAAATCGCATCGACGATCCAGGAACAACAAGTCCTGGGCGGTTCTGAGTACACAAGCCTGCCGAATTACCTCTCATCTGGTTATAGAATGAGGATCGGTCATGCCACGCCAACCGAGAAGGTGATCGAGGCCGGCGACGTCCTCAAATTCGAGATCACCAGTTGCGTGAAGCGCTACAGTGCAGCAATGATGCGCACTGCCGTGATGGGCGCGCCGGCTGCCGAAATCGCTCAGGCGGCTGATCTTCTAATAAGTTGCCAAGACCGTGCCTTCAGCATGATGAAACCAGGCGCAGTTGCTGGCGAAGTCGATGCGGCAGTGCGCCAAACGGTCCTGAAAGCGGGACTTCGGAAAACCTATTATCCGCGAGTTGGCTATTCCTTGGGCATCGGCTTCCCACCGGTTTCCGGCGAATGGGAAGTATGCGACTTCATGGCAGGCGATACTTGGCTGCTCCAGGCCGGGATGATCTTTCACATGCTCGTCAATGCCAACGGCATTTCCTTCAGCGAGACTATTCTGGTGACGGAAACGGGTTCGGAACGCCTGACATCCCTGCCGCGGGAGCTCTACATTGCCCAATAGTCCCACCTCGTCGGCCAGCGCCTTTTCCGGCCCGAATTCCGATCTTGGGAAAGGCGAGGCTGCCGGGCTGCTGATCACGAACATTGCGGAACTAACACCCCTTGATGAATTTGGGCCGGGTCCTCAGAGAGGTGGCCTGAAACACCTAAAGGCGATCAGGAACGCTGCAATCCATGTCGTTCAGGGGCGGATAAGGGATTTTGGGCCTGCCGAACGAGTGATGGCCGGATTGCCGAAGGGAGCCGCGCCGAGAGTTCTTGATGCGTTCGGAGGCGCGGTGATACCTGGCTTCGTCGACTGCCATACCCACCTGCTCTATAGCGGCTCGCGTGCTGACGAGTACCCAATGCGGGTCGCGGGCGCTAGTTATAGTGAAATTAGTTCCAGCGGCGGCGGCGTCACCCGCACAATTCGCGAAAGCACCGACGCAACCTCAAGCGAACTGAAGCAGGCGTTGACGGCGAGGCTGGAGAAAGCGTTGCTGAATGGGACAACGACTGCGGAAATCAAAACCGGTTACTGGGTCGCTCCGGAAGGAGAATGCGCGGCGCTGGATATCATAGCCGAAGTCTCAGCGTCTCAGCCAATCGATCTCGTTCAAACGTTCCATGTCGCGTTGGGCACGCCGGCACGATTTGGAGGATCTGGGGAATATGCCAGATACGTCATCGACCACCTTCTACCGTCCGTTGCCTCCCATGCACGCTTTTGCGACGTCGTTTGCGATGTCGGGGCCTTCTCGCACGATGAGGCGCGGCAAATATTGCAAGCAGCGGGCAGGCGCGGTTTAAACTTCAAGATTCACGCCGATGAATTTTCCGCCGCCGGCGGTGCCGAACTCGCAGCTGAGCTCGGCGCTGTTTCAGCCGACCATTTGTGTTTCCTAGGAAAAGACACTGCCCAAACGCTGGCCAGGGCACAAACGGTTGCAGTCTTGCTTCCGGCGACGTTTCACTATCTGCTTGCTCCCAGGTTCGCGGACGCCCGCCAACTCATCGACAGCGGAGTACCGATTGCCCTCGGGACAGATCATGGGCCAGGCAGTCCGACCCTTTCGATGCCGTTCGTCATGGGCCTGGCATGTTCCTGGTTGCGAATGGACCCAGCTGAGGCGTTGGTTGCTGCGACTTGGAACGCCGCTTGCGCCATCAGAGGCGCCTCAACCGCCGGCCAGATCGCGATCGGGCGGCCAGCAGACCTGGTGGTCCTTGAGGCGCCGACCTATCGAGATTTGCCATATCTGATCGACCAAAACCTTGTCCGATACACACTTAAGGACGGCGCTGTCTTCGGCAAGCACATAAATTACCAACTTCAACAAAGGGGAATAAAGTGGCCGTGCTGCTGCCTGTAACCCACCACTACAAATTGGCTCGTAAGCTGCCTGACAGGCGAACGCTGATCGAGGACGGGGTCGCTACGGGCACTGGAACGCCGCCTGTGCTCTCGGCCCTCGAAGAGGCGGAAAAATAGGACGGCCCGCCGATTCGTCGTCCCTTGAGGCTGAGTCATATCGAGAAAAATCCCATGCTTGATCGACCATCCGCTGGTCGAAACCACAGTCAAGAAGGGAAAGTCCACCTGAACTGACCTCAGTTCAGGCAACCCGGGAGGAAAATATGAACAATATAGGAACCATTTCGAAGACATCAATTGGAGCAATCGTGGCTACTCTGCTGCTCCATGTTTCGCATGCGCAGAGCCAGGAGACACTTACCATTTCTGCTTCCGGGGGGTCGTACGACGCCTGCGTCAAGGAAGCCTATCTTGACGCATGGGAGAAAGAGACAGGCATTAAAGTCGTTGTAGGCGGTGGGGCATGGGACCTCGGTGTTTGGCGGGCACAGCAGGAGACGGGGAAGACCGAGTGGGACGTTGCCACGTCGGACCCCGGCCAGTTGCGCCAGCTGGTCCAAAATGGGTGGGTTATGCCGATTGATCCCGAACTCCCTAATAGAAATGGAGGCCTCGTCGATTTTCCGGGCCTAGTGCCCAAGTTTGATGGCAAGATCTATGCTCTACCCACCGAAATTTTCTCGACTGTCGTCACCTACAATTCCAAGGCTTTCAAAGGCGACAAGCCCAAGACCTGGGCTGATGTCTTCAATACCGAAAAGTACCCTGGCAAACGTCTGTTTTCCAACGTCCCCGTCGACTTCGGTGTGCTGGAAGTTGCCCTTCTGGCCGACGGGGTCGCGCCTGAAAATATCTACCCACTGGATGTAGACCGTGCGCTGAAAAAGTTGGACTCTATCAAGAGCGACATCCTTTGGTATGATTTTGGAACTCAGCAAGTCGCGCTTTTGCAACAAGGCGACGCAGTGATCGGGGCCGGTTGGGACGGCCGAGTGAAAGCCCTTCAGCGAGACGGCGGTACGATCGAATTCTCCACTGAGCAGGCGATCGTTAAACCGGATCTTTGGATTCTGCCAAAGGGGGGCAACTCCGAACTCGGCGCTCGTTTTCTTGCCTTCATCGACAACCCTGAACGACAGGCCAAATTCGCAACCTGCATCGGCTACGCTCCAGCACTTCGTAAGGCGTACGACCTGCTGCCTGCCAATCAGAAGTTCACTGTCGACCCGAATAATCTGAAGGGCGTCGTCGTGTGGAACGACGAATATTGGGCAAAAAACGCACGGGAGGTCACCGCGCGTTTTAATGAATGGCTCACCAAGTAGGCGAGTTCGATCGCCTACGGGTCGATAGCAAGCAATGAGGTAACAATCGTGTCCAACACCAGTAAGGATTGCGGGTCGCCACCCGCAATCCAGATCAGCCGACTGAAGAAGTGCTATGGTGCAGTGGAAGTGTTGCGAGGTATAGACCTTACAATTCCGGAAGGTTCCTACACAACCTTTCTTGGGCCGAGCGGTTCTGGAAAAACAACCCTCCTCAGGATTATCGCTGGTTTTGCCAGTGTTAGTGAGGGGACAGTCAGCATTTCAGGTGTCGACGTAACCGACAGAGCTGCCCGCGCCAGGGGTATCGGCATGGTCTTCCAAAACTATGCCCTTTTCCCCCATCTCACGGCGAGAGAAAATGTTGAGTACCCGCTTAAAGTCCGCAGGTTGCCGCGCGAGGAGCGACGCCGACGTGCGCTGGAATACCTGGAGCGGGTGCACCTGTCAGAGTGGGCCGATCGCTATCCGCGCGAGTTGTCCGGTGGACAGCAGCAGCGCGTGGCTTTGGCACGCAGCCTGGTTTACGGACCCAAGCTTCTGCTGCTCGATGAGCCTCTGAGCGCGCTCGATAAACATTTACGGGGGCAGATGCAGGACTTCCTGAAGGAGTTGCAGCGAGACCTGGGCATTACCTTTGTTCACGTTACGCACGATCAGTCTGAGGCTCTGGCGCTTTCCTCGCTGGTGGTCATTATGCGTGATGGTCGACTGGAGCAGGTGGGATCACCCGAGCAGATCTATCTCGAACCGAATTCCCGCTTTGTAGCGGGCTTTATCGGCAACAGCAACATCGTGTGTTGCTCCGTCACTGCTCGCAATGGGCGGCTCGCAACGGTCAGGCTCGAAGAGGGGACGGAGGTCGGTGTTCCCATTCCGGCAGGTGTCACTGAGCGGCTTGGTGTGGGCGAAAAATCGCTTCTGTTATTACGACCGGAGAAAGCCGAGACTGGCTATGGTATCGATACGAGCGTGGTCTCCATGTCCGGGCCGGTGTTGAGCACGACCTTCATGGGTACGCACTACCAAGTGGTTTTTTCGACCCGGCATGGGGAAATCACAGCTCACCTGAACAACGATTATGCGCCTGGCCAGTCAGTAGACGTTGCCTGGCGCGCCGGAAATCTAATCGTTCTGCCAGAGAGTTGATTGCCATGCCAGCTCACCGGATCAAAATCAACCCGATAGTTCTCGCCGCTGCCCCCGGAATTGCTCTGCTCGTCATCTTCTTTGCCATTCCGCTCGCCAACTTAACAGTTCGCAGTCTCACGGACCCGGAGTTTGGCTTGGGTAACTATAAAGCGGTACTAGGGTCCCAGACTTACCTACGAGTGGGGTGGCGCACCATCTGGATATCCTTCCTTGCAATGTCCGGGTGCGTCCTCATCGGCACGCCAGTTGCCTATGCAATTGCCCATTCGAAGCGTCGCGCCTTGGTCGTCGCTACCCTCGCCGTGTTGGGACTCTCGTTTCTCACGAGTTCGCTCATACGCGCGTTCGCCTGGATGATCTTGTTCGGAGCACAGGGGCCGATCGTGGCAATTCTCAACGTAGCAGGGTTGGACGTACATACCCTCCTCGCAACACAGGTAGCGGTGGTTGTCGGCATGATCCATTTCCTCCTTCCTATCTACGCGCTGACCGCTTTCGCGGGATTTCGCAACATGCCCTTTGATCTGGTGGTAGCAGCCGAAGGTCTTGGCGCATCGCGCTGGTACGCGCTGCGTACCGTTTATTTACCGCTTGCGCTGCCGTCCATCATCAACGCCGCGTCACTAGTCTTTGTGATTGCGCTAGGATTCTTCATCACACCTGCGCTCCTTGGCGGTCCAAGCGAAATGATGCTGGGGCAGTTGATCGCCATCAGCATATCGAAGTTCGGTGATTTCGGCTTTGCGGCGGCGGCCGGTGTCCTGCTGATGGTGATCACACTTTTCCTGCTCAGTGCGGTGCAGTGGGTCTTCAGGGCGGGGCAAAGACAATGAGTTCGAAACATATTCGGCTCGGCATCGTGGGGGCCGGCGTTTGGGCTGAGCGAGCGCATCTGCCAGCATTTGCCCGCATCAGCGGAGTTAAGATCGTCGGCATCGCGGACCCCAATACCGATCGAGCGCGGGAGCTTGCCAGCCGTTTTGGTATACCCAGCGTCTACGATAATCACGAGGACGTGCTTGCCGGCGGTGTGGACGCCGTCACGATTGCTGTGCCTGTTGACCAGCATTTCCAGATAGCGTCTGCGGCGCTGCGCCGGGGGGTGCATGTACTGTGCGAAAAGCCACTGGCACGCACGGTTGACGAAGCTGCGGCACTGAAGGAGATGGCCGGGTCAGCCGGAGTGGTTGATTGCATGGGCTTTATGTTGCGCTTCAGCCCAGCCTTCCTTCAGTTGCAGGAGCTGCTTGAAAGTGGTGCTGTGGGTCCAATTCACAGCATCCTTTACCATTCGCATTTTGCTCAGTTCTTCGATCCGCAGACGCCCTGCCACTGGACAATGAACGCCGAACGCACCGGCGGCGGCGTCTCAGTCGAATACGGCTGCCATGGTCTGGACCTCGCTCGATCCGTGGCCGGAGATATTACAGAATTGTGCGCCAATGCACGCACGCTTGTTCCCGAACGGCCGGATGTCGGAGGCGCCATGCAGAAGGTCGACGTGGATGAAGTCTGCTCCTGGCTTGCCAACTTTTCCGGAGGGGCGGAGGGCCTATTCCACGTCAGCTGGAGTTCGAGTCTTAGCTTTGGCGTCGAGTTTGCGGTCTTCGGTCAGAACGGAGCTTTAGGCTGGCGCAAGACCGAAAGCTGGCCATTTTGCCAAGTTCTGTCAAGTATCGATCCCACGCGAGAGATGCAGCCGATCGAGATCGACCGGCGCTATACCGACCGTGTCGGTTGGGCGGAATCGTGGCGTGCTTGCTTCATGAGCGGCCTCGCCCACCAGTTCACCGCCGAGATCGCAGGGGCTCCCAGGCGCTCCCCGGGCTTTCACGACGGACTCGAAAGCCAGCGCGCCCTCAAAGCCATCGGCACTTCGCTCGCGGAACGGAGGTGGGTGAGCCTTCACGAAGCCTCGGCGAGCTCACGGGCCGATGAACGCAAATTGGGGATCCTCTGATGTGGTCGGCGGAAAAATTGGCGGGCCTCATCACCGAATTTGATCCTTCGGTCATTTCGCAGGCCACGCGTGGAAAGGTATCCGATCTGGTCATTGACGTCGTTGGCGCCGCCGCGGCAGGGGTTCGCACTGAGGCCGCCGCTGCAACCCGCGCCGTGTGCCAAGGCCTCTTCTCTCCCGGCTTGGCACTGTGCTGGTTCACGGACAAAAGGCTCTCACCTGCCGCCGCTGCGTTTGCAAATAGCGCGGCTGCAGTTGCCCTCGACATTGATGATGGACACCGGCGAGCAATCGGGCATCCGGGTGCGGCAATCATTCCGGCCATGATCGCTGAAGCGGAAGCAAGCGACGCGAGTTCCGAGGAGCTGCTCGCCGCGATCGTTATCGGATATGAGGCTGGCATCCGTGTCGCCTCAGCCCAGTCCAACAGACAGGACAGCCGCCTCTATGCGACGGGCCGGTGGGCACCGGTCGCTGTTGCTGCGGGGCTTGGTTTTCTCCGCCGCCTCGACAGGGCGAGACTTACGCAGGCCTTGGCGATAGCCGCGACCCATCGCCCAGCGCAACTGCCAAGTGGGACCAGCAAACAGTTAGGACACGCTAAGGAGGGCATAGCTTGGGCTTCCTTCACCGGCTTCGTGGCGGTCGACCTTGCACAGAACGGATTCACTGCATCGCTCGACATCTTCGATATACCAGAGCTTTTCGATGGGAGCGCATTGCATCGCGACTGGGGCGAACTGTTCGAGATCGAGCGCACCTACACTAAACCCTATTCGTGTTGCAGATGGATTCACGCAGCCATTGATGCTCTGCGCATTATCATGGATCGCGAGGCGGTGCAGGCACGTGACATCTCCCGCGTAGAGGTCCATACCATCGGACCCGCGGTACGATTGAACAACAAACCGGATCCATCGGCACATTTCGAGGCCCAGTTCAGTGTTCCATTCTGTCTTGCGGTGGCAGCGATTGAAGGAAGCAATGCCCTGGTCCTGCCCGATACTGCCGTCCTTCACCGATCGGACCTCATCAGCTTCGCGCGGAAGGTCGACCTAAGGATCGATCCCCAACTCGACGCCCTTTTCCCGGCTCGGACCAGCGCCCGGTTGGTCGTGGAGACGCGATCAGGCGTCTATGAACACCAAGTCGACTTCCCAAAGGGAGAGCCAGACAACGCAATGACCCGCTCCGAACTCTTGGAGAAATTTGAGCGGCTCTGCACTTTTGGTCATGGTCCTTCAAAAGCAGCCCGGCTTGTCACTGCGTTCGCTATTCTAGACGATAGGACACTCGACAATGTCACTCAGCACATCTCCGAAATTATCCTACCAACGTGAATCGGCCTACGGTTCGGCGGTTCTGCCAAACGCACGGAGAAAACCAATGAGACGGTCGTTCGATGCAGAGGGATGGCGCGAGCGATTCCTGATCCTCTGGACGATCATGACAATTTTTTTCCTTTTGCTGCCGCTGTCCGTGATTGTCATTATGTCGTTTTCTGCAGGACAGTTTCTCACGATGCCCAAGGAATTGTCACTTCGATGGTACCAAGAAGTGCTTACGAACGGTCAGTGGCGCCAAGCCGCTCTGAATTCTCTTTCGATAGCATTGCTCGCGGTTTCTATTGCACTTCCCGCCGGGCTCGGACTGGCGCTCGCGAACCATTACGCTCCACCTGGGTGGCGGGCATTCGTGAGGTCGGCGGCCGCGGGCCCTATGGTTGTCCCTGTCATCGTACTTGCGATCGCCCTTTTCTTCGTGCTGGCCAAACTTGGCGTCGTGGGGACGCGATTTGGTGTGGCGATTGGGCATGGCCTGCTCGTCATGCCATTTGTCTTCGTTTCGGTATCCACGGCGCTCGAGTATTTCGATGATCAGCTTATTGAAGCTGCGGAGTCGCTTGGCGCGTCGCGTGTTTACGCGTGGCGGACCGTCTTGCTTCCCTTTGTAGTGCCTGCAATCGTGGTGGGAGCGGCGCTGGCGTTCGTGAACTCGTTCGACGAAGCTGTCATTGCCATTTTTGTCGGACAAGGCGGAACACTCACTATTCCGAGCTTGATGTGGCGTTCCATCAATCTTGAGATTACGCCCAGCATCGCAGCCGTTGCCTCGATGGTAACTGGGGTCGGTATCCTGATCCAGGGCGCCGCGTTCTTGTGGCTTTGGCGCCGCTGGAGGGTAAGTGTGAAGCTCAGCCCATCTGGCGCGACATGAGATGATGGGCGAGAGACGATGACATTGAAGGAGACGGTACTTCCCTAGGAATGGTTGGTCACTTGATGCGCCCAACCTGCTGCAGTTGCTAGGTTACTAGCGCGTAGCTTCGACGCCCACTGCGATCTCCGGGAAGGGGCATTCGCAATCAGCGGAAGAACGCAGGGTTTTCGCGACAAATAGAAAGTGTCCTTAGATCGGGCAGGGTTCCTTGGCTTACGCGTTTGTCAGTGGCAGGCCGTAGGCACGCATCTTGTTGTAAAGGGTCTTTCGCGAAATCCCGAGATAGCGCGCTGTTTCTCCGCGGCGGAAACGATGACGCTGCAGTGCGTCGAGTATCCATTCCCGTTCGTCTGCCGGATGCGGCTGCGGCGCGCCCGCATCGCTTAGGGGCGGTAGATGCTCGGCCTTGATCCAGTCGCCTTCGCAACAAATGGCGGCGGTCTCGAGCACGGAACGCAGCTCACGGATGTTCTCGGGCCAGCCATATGTCATGAGAACGCGATAGGCCGAGTGGTCAACCGACAGTTTGCGGCTTCGACGATCTTTTCGGAGGGCCTGGAGGAAGTGTTCCGCAAGAAGGGGAAGGTCTTCAAGGCGATCGCGCAGATTGGGAAGGAAGACGTGTCCGGGGGCGAGACGCGACTCCAGCGAAGGTATCAGCAGCCCGCTTGAGCCGAGCTGGGAGAGCGGCTGCGTCGATGTCAGGATGAGGCGTCCTTCGAACCGCCCTCTGTCGTTATCGCCTAGGCGCCGGTAGCCCCCCGTTTCAATGACCTCCATCAGCCGTTCCTGGGCGTCAACGCACAGGGTTTCGACATTCTCGATCAGCAAGGTTGCCGTGGAATGGTACTGAAGCAGCCCAAGCACCTTGCGACCGCCCTCGGCGGGGGCAGAGCCGAACAGTGCCTCTCCGCTTGATTCCGCGGTGCTCGCGCTGATGAGCTTGCTGGCGGGCCGTCTGG
This sequence comes from Mesorhizobium sp. M0910, assembly GCF_040319465.1. NCBI lineage: Bacteria > Pseudomonadati > Pseudomonadota > Alphaproteobacteria > Hyphomicrobiales > Phyllobacteriaceae > Mesorhizobium > Mesorhizobium sp. M0910. The sequence continues at coordinate 35,851 of NZ_JAMYNZ010000010.1, read as the reverse complement.
CAGCTTCATGAATGCCTCGTGCCAGAAGCCTCTTTCCCGTTCCGGCTTCCCCGGTAATCAGGACCGGCAGAGAAGAGGCTGCGAGCTTTTCGATCCGTTGCTTGATCCGCTGGATCGACGGCGACCGCCCGACGATCGAGTATTCGCGCTGCACATGCTCGAGCTGGCGCTCCAGTTCATCAATCCGCTTTTGCAACGTGCCGACCGATTTGAAGGCCGATGTGATCTGCTCCATCGAGGCCTCGAGGGGCACCCGGTCGATGGTGGAGCCGCCGATGTATCCGTCCGCTTTGGAAACCGCCGAGACCTCGTACATCTGATCTGGACTGACAATGGGGCCGCCCTCCAGGACACAGAGGGTATCCTCCGAAATGGCGCGTACATGACGGAAGACGATTTTCGCATACTCGGCCGCCTGGGTCAGGCTCACCCCGGTGCGGCTTCCGATAGTTCCTCCGACGTTCCAGCCGAGATTGAGATTGACGATGTCCACGCCGGCCTGAGCCGCCTGCTGCGCCTCTGTCACCGTTCGAACATAGGCGAGAGTCGCCATGCCTCTGTTCTGGGCGGTCCGGAGCATTTCAAGTTCTCGCTGGAAACCCAGCCCTGCTCCCTCGATGTCAGCCCGGAAACGTCCATCGAGGAAGATACAGGTCGGGAAGTTCACGATGCCGCCGAAGCCCGCATCTGCAATTTTTTCGACTTCCGCTTCTATCGAACATCGGGGATCGAAAGCACAGGCGCCGAAAAAGACCGGGACCTTGGCGAAGGGCAGGATTTCCGCTTGGGCGAAATCCAGGACGAAGTCATTGCTGTTCCGCAATGCGAGCAGAGAAAAGATGGATGGCGCGCCCATACTACGCAAACGCCCCGCATTCATTGCGAGGATAAAGTCTGCGCCGCCGCGTGAGGCCGCCTGGGCGGCCATCCCTGTGCCGATCGCCGCGCCGACGAGAGTCGAATTGGGCTTGCCAAGCGTGGCCTTAAGGGCCGCAACGATATCCGCTCTCGTGTGCGCGAGAGCGGATAATGTAAAGCGAGGATCCCCAGAATGAATGATTGGATCAGCCATCGTGGGGCCAACCTACATTTTATTGAGCTTCGATCGAAGCGCTCTTTCTAAAGGACTCGAGGAATTCCTGTACTTTCACGGGCTGGCCGAGGCGTGCGCTTTCAACGGCGGAGAACACCAGCGCCACGGACTGCAGGTTGTCCTCGACGTTGGTAGCCATCGGCGGTCCGCCATCGAGCCAATGGCAGAATTGCTCAATCAACAGTGTATTTCCCCATTTCTTCCCAAGAAGCAGAGACACCTGCTGCCCTCTCCCTTGCCGGTTCTTTTGATAGGTCCGCTTCGTATCCCTGTGAAAGACTTCGACCTCTCTATGATCGAGGATCGCCGTCCCGGATGCCCCTTCCACTCGAAAGTATTCAAAGCACCAATCATTGAGCCCCGTGGATTGTGCTGACGACCCTTCATAAACACCATGCGCTCCGTTGGCGAAGTCCATGACCACAATAACGTCGGTGTCGCCCTTGTATTCCGCCCATTCCGGCCTCCAGGTGCGAGCATAGATCGACGTGCAAGGGGCCCCGGCTAACTCGGCCATGATGTCGAGGTGATGCACCGCACCCTCGATTAGCATCGGATGATCCATTTCGTGGCGAAAGCGCCTCCAAGAATCGTAGGCACGAAAGTCGCCGGCGAACCGACATGACACCGTGTTGACACGGCCGAGGGCGTCCTCACTGGCCAGCGCTTTCAGCGTCGATTTATCCTGATCGAACCGGTGGCTCATAGTCACTGCCATCTTTCGTCCCGCTGATTTCACTTTGTCAGCGACACGGACGGAGGCCTCCATGGTGTCGGCAATCGGCTTCTCCGAGAGAATGTGCATGCCTCGGGCAAGGGCCAGGTCGACGATGGATTCGTGCAGGGCCGGCGGAATCACGATGGTACAGAAGTCCGTATCCACTGCCTCAAAGGCTTCCTGGGCCGAGGTAAAGCACTGCTCCGCGTTCAGTCCGAGGTGATTGCGGCCCTTTTCCAGAGCTTTGGAGTCAATATCCACCAAGCCCACCACCTCGATAATCCCGTCTGCCGCATTCAGCGGAAGAAATGTATGACACCAATACTCTCCAAAGCCACCGGCTCCAATATGTAAGACCTTATAGGTCATATGTGTCTTCTCCAAAACGGGAAAGCTTGTGCTGAGTTCAAACCCGCTCGCGGCGGGGATTAGCGGGGCCGTGCTTGTAGTCCCAAAGGTGCCCAAACCGCTTCTTGCCTTCGAGTGTTGTCTCGAAATAGGCACCCTTCACGTCAGCCCAAACCTGCGGAAGATCGTGATGGTGTCCCATCGCGATGGCGACACAGTCACCCGCCTCGACTTCAAAGCTGCGCGATCCGACAACGACCGTGCCTGCCCCCTCGATGATCACCCAGTACTCGTCACAGTCGTGATAGTGAGAGTCGAAGTTGGTCGACTTGGGATAGCTGACAGGGTCTCCGGTTACCCAAGCCGGGGTGCTGGGAGTGAGTTCGAAAATGCCGCATCCGCCCAGTTCAGTGCCCCAACTGCCGGAAAAGATGATGACCTGCGCTGTTCGATCGCCGGCATCTGCGGCAAAGGGACCACTGGCTTCTTCCAGGTCGCAGAACTGCCCTTCAGAGAGCACTTGCGCTCCCTTCCCGTTCGCCAACCGGCACGAGCCTCGCGTCACCAGGAGACGCTGCTTTTGGTCGGTGACGGTAATCGGTCGAGGCTGCCCGGTGAGTTCGACAAACTCGAACCTGGTAAGCTCGCACCAATCCGGCGGCTGTTCTCCGCTTTTGAAAACCGACATCTTTTTCTTTCCCTTCTACTATCAGGCTGTCTTGCGGCGGATCGCCTTGAAGGCGAGTGTTTGGGACTTGATCGCCTCCTCCGTCGGCAACCGCTCCATGCTGCTTGCTCCGTAGAAGCCGTGACATCCAGGGCAGGAATCGAGAATAAAGCGAGCGTCCTCCGGATTGGCAATCGGACCACCATGGCAAAGGATGATGATGTCGCCGCGGATCTCTCGGGCAACCTTGATGCACTGATTGATTAGAACGACGCAGTCGTCCATCGACTTGCCCGAACGCGCACCAATCGCGCCACCCGTCGTCAGTCCCATGTGGCAGACGAGAATATCGGACCCTGCCTTCGCCATCGCCGCCGCATCTTCGGGGCCGAACACGTATGGCGTGGTCAAGAGATCGAGCTTATGCGCCTCAGCGATCATCTCGACCTCCTGCGCATAGCTCATGCCCGTCTCTTCGAGGTTCTGGCGGAAGAGTCCGTCGATCAGTCCGACGGTCGGGAAGTTCTGCACGCCAGCGAACCCGATCTCCTTCAGTTCGCGTAGGAAGTTCGGCATGACCACGAACGGGTCAGTGCCATTGACGCCGGCAAGGATAGGGGTGCGCGTCACGACCGGCAGAACCTCGCGGGCCATGTCGACGACGATCTGATTGGCATTGCCATAGGCGAGAAGTCCGGCAAGCGAACCACGGCCGGCCATGCGATACCGGCCGGAATTGTAGATCACAATGAGATCGATATCGCCCGCTTCCTCGCTCTTGGCGGAGAGGCCGGTGCCGGCGCCGCCGCCGATGATCGGCTCTCCGGTCCGGATCTTCTTCTGGAAACGGTCGACCAGCTCCGAGCGTGTCGGACGCTTGATGCAGCGATCAGTGCTCACGAAAAGCCTCTTTAAAGTTTGTGACAAGGAGGTCCGCGAATTGCGGATCGTTTATGTGAAGGGGAACGCGCGTCAGCTGTCGCTTGTCGGTGCGGCGGAGTGTGCGTTCAAGCGCTGCGAACAGGACAGCGTCGGCTTCGGGATCGTGGAAGGGCTGACCGGGCGCATCGATCGCCGAGACGCCCAGCTCCGGGATGAGAAAGCGTACCGGCCCCTCACAGAGGTTCAGTCGCTCGCCGATCCATTGACCGATCCTGCTGCACTCCTCCGGGTTCGTTCGCATCAGCGTGACCTGGGGATTGTGCACGTGCAGCCGGCGCGAGCGAAATTGGCTCGGAACCGTTTCCATGGCCCCAAAATTGACCATGTCGAGCGCGCCGGAGGAGCCCACATAAGGCAGTTTGGTCCGCGCGAATGCCCCGAAGCGATCGGGCGTACAGGGGAAAACGCCTCCAACCAGATAGTCGCAGACCTCGGTGGTAGACACATCAATCCCGCCGACCAGCAGGCCAGAGTCCGCGAGCTTCTCAAAGGACTGCCCACCTGTTCCGGTAGCATGAAACACCAGGCAGTCGAAGTTTGCCTCCAACGCCCGTGTTACTGCCTGGACACAGGGCGTCGTGACACCAAACATTGTCAGCCCGATTGCGGGCCTCTCGTCGGCTGCGGCGCCGACCTGATTGAGTACCATCCCGGCAATGGAATGGGCTGCGTTAGCGAGGACCACCCGCGAGATGCGGTTGAGCCCCGACACGTCGGTCACCGAATACATCATGCTGATGTCGGTCGGTCCCACATAAGGGGCGACATTGCCGGAGGCGACGGTCGAAACAAGCACCTTCGGTACGCCGATCGGGAGAGCGCGCATTGCTGGCGCGATCAAGGCAGTTCCTCCCGAGCCGCCCGCACCGATGATGCCGTCGACGTCCGGGCGTGATCGGATGTACTCCACCAAAGCCTGCGACATAGCGGCGACTGCCTTGCCCCGATCCTTAAGCTCCTCGGCCTTCGGCGGGTTCGGATGGAAGCGCGCCACCTCCGCCGGCTGGACGTCGACATCCGAAGCGTCGCTGCGAAACTCCGACACCGAAACGTCGACCAGAACGACGCCGCACCCTGCATCCCGGATAAGATCGCGGAGATAGCGCAGCTCGCTGCCCTTTGTATCGCAGGTCCCAACAACATAGACAATTTTCATTGTTGTCCTCCCGGCCATTCCTCAGTCAGCCGCCCTGACCTCACAAAATCCTAGTCGCCTTGCCAGCAGCAAATCAATTGGCGCATATCGACATTTTGGGTAGAATTGGGCAATCGTCCCGCAGGTACACAAATGCACTCTCCTTCCACTCTTCGGCCCATCCCGATCGTGACGGATCTCGCCGCCATCTCCGACGAGCAACAGTCCGTGACACTCTATTGCCCTTCCTGCGAAGGACTGCAGGGCAGCGCCTATGACAGCCTCGTGCTCCTTCCGATTCACGACACAAACGGACGTCTTCTGGCCGAGCTCCGGAACGGAATTCCACGCCGGAGCCAGATATTTGCGGGTGTGCTTGCCCTCGATCCATTCCGCCGCCACGAGGACATTCTGAAGGCTCTTGGGACGACCAGCTGCCCCGGTGTCGTCAACTTCCCGAGCGTGACCGCAATCGACGGCGAAATGCGCGTCAGCCTCGAGGACTTCGGATACGGGGTGACGACCGAAATCAATCTGCTGCGTACGGCGGTCGCAAAGGGGTTCGGTGCGCTCGCTGTGGTTGACAGTTTTGGGATGGCGCAAGAAGCCGTCACCATCGGCGTGAGCGGACTGATCGCAGTACGGCACACGAGCGACGCCATGCTTGCCGAGCTCTCCGAGCTTGCTCATGAGACGACACTGGGGCTGTTTCGACTTCCTGACGCCGTTGGCGGGCCTTGAACAGGTGTTCAGCTTGGTGGTCGGCATGACCCATTGGACAAGTCCGAACGCATTCCGCATCATATGATGAGAACTCTACGTTCAAACAAAGAGCTTCTTGGCAACATCTCGATTGAACGGCGGATGGAGAAATCGCCACTTCATTCCCCAGCATTTGCTTACTTCTCAGCAAGCTCTACAGATACTTCGTGCTGAAGCTTCGGCCCTGGGACAGGCGGCGGCCGAGAGCCTCAAAGAACTGGTCATAGCGCTCTCCGCCCTCAACTCGAGCGGCCGCCTGCGCTGTCTCTGGTAATGGAGCAGTCGAATTCAGCCAGAACCGAATGAATAACGCTAGAGTTTCGCTCGTGATTTCCAGATCTCGCTCCAGCCGCTGAAGACAACGGTCGATCCGATCCAGGCGTTTGACGATGGTCCGCCTCTTTTCGCTCATCCGTGTCAGGGGAGAGGAAAGATGAAATGGCAGCCTCTGCGATGAGCGAAGCTGATTAAGCTGATTGCTCTCGCCGATCGGCAAAGTCCAAAAGCCGCCGCTTCAGGTCCGGCTCGAGATAACCGACAGTCGTTGTTTCTTGTCCGACCGTACCGACATGTCTCACAGTTCCATCCCGTCGTCTGGGTCCATTGATATCTGCCGCGCGCCCTGACGCATGCGGCGCGCAAGCGTGCGAATAGCAGCCGCGTCGCGTTCTGGCTCGTCGGGATCCACGTCAAACTCATTAATGGACGCGACCATCCGTTCCGGTGTTTATCTCCTGGTGCGCCTCCAGACCCGGCTCGCCTCGAAGGCCGGCGTTCGCCACATCGTCATTCTCGTTGGTGTCTTCTGTCTGAGGTGTTTCCACACTTTCGATGCCGTCGCCGGTTGTTGTCGATTTGTCCTCTGCCGACATGGCCTTTATCAACCAAAGACAGCTACAGCTGATTTGATGGTGATGCCGCCATCGGCGCATCTGACGTCCCGTGGCAGCGCGAGGGACAGTCGGCAGTTGCAGCGCTGGCGGCAAGAGTTCGCAGATTTCCCGGTCGTGCCGAGTTTTGCGAACGGCGCTTCCGGACGCGACGCGCTGAGACCAGCGGAAGCCAATTTCATGGAAATACAGGTCGGCATGTTGCGGGCTGATATGGTGAAAGACACGGTCGATCGTGCGCCGAACGCGGGAATTGAAACCCTCCACCAATTGACGTGGACCGTGTCGCGAACATATTCGTGGCTGGAATGCTTCACGGTCTGATGGGAACGTCAACTAACGACACCTTGTCGATTTTGCCCAGTTCGCGACACAGTCCAATTGGGCAGAATTTCCGTCCCAATCTCATGCATGTCATTGAATAGCACGCAGAAAATCTCTTTTGGAGCTCTTTGTGCACAGTTGGCACGACTTTTGATGCTCCTTTTTCGCGACGCAGCTTAAGCTGCCGACCTATTGGCACGCGTGGCTGACGGCCCAGCAACGCCGTAGTGATCTGGACTTTGCCCGTATCGGACCTTCGGCGCGGATAATGTTTTCGTCTTTGATGAAGGGCAGCGATGAAGCTGAACAAACCTGATTTGGGGAATGAGATGATGCTTGATCTGGACGGCTTTGACCGTCAGTTGCCCCTGGTTTGTGACTTGGATGGCACTCTGATAAGATCAGATACTTTCCATGAGAGCTTCTTTGAAGCCTTCTTTCATTCGCCACAGCACCTGCTTCGCACTTTTCCAAGTTGGTTCAAGGGCCGCGCGGCGTTGAAGGAAACGCTGGCAAACGTTTGTTCGATTGAGCCCCGCGGGCCCTTCCCTATCGTGCAGAGATGTTGGAATTGATGCGTGGCGCGAAAGCTGACGCGCGTGAAATTTATCTCGTTACGGCAGCGGATCAGAGCATAGCGGATAGTATCATTTGTCACCTTGGCGGCTTCGCCGGCGCGAAGGGAAGTGATGGGTCATTGAACCTGAAGAGCCGCAACAAGTTGAAATGGCTTCAGGATAGCTTCCCGGAGGGATTCATCTATGCGGGCGACAGTGCCGCCGACCTGCCGATCTGGGAGGCGGCTTCCGGAGCGGTTCTGGTTGGCAACGGAGTGAAATACGCAAGCCAGCTCCGTGAAGCTGGCGTTGAAGTCAGGACGATCAGTCCTGAAAAAACCAATCCGGTGAAGGACTGGCTGTGTGAACTCCGGGTACACCAGTGGTCAAAAAATGTACTGATTTTCGTTCCCCTGTTTCTCGGCCATATTGCGGGCGATTTGCATGCAGTGCTGAGGACAATAGTCGCCTTTGTTGCTTTCGGCCTGATTGCCTCGGCGACCTATATCATCAACGATCTGGCTGATGTGGAGGCGGACCGGGCGCATGCGACCAAGCGCTTCCGGGCGATTGCTGCAGGTAGAATAAGCGTTATAAATGGCTTTCTGGCGAGCATCTTTATGCTGGGTGCGGGTATTGGGGTGGCCCTACTTTTGCACCCTCAATTCGCACTGGCTGTCACAGCCTATCTGGTGCTGACGCTGGCCTATTCATTCCGCTTGAAGCGTTACGCGTTACTCGATGTGACGGTCATCGGAGCGTTGTTCACACTGAGGATTGTCATGGGTCAGGTGCTGAATGATCTGGCATTCTCGCCTTGGCTTTTGTCCTTTTCAGCCATGTTCTTCTTCTCGCTGTCTCTGGCAAAGCGTCATGTGGAAGCAATGCGCGCGTGCTCAAAGGGGAAGGGCGCCATCAAAGGTCGCGGATACTTGCCTGACGATTGGCCGCTCACCTTGGGCTATGGCCTTGCTACCGCCTCGGCTTCGATCGTCATCATGCTGCTTTTCATCGCGCTCGAAGCCAGAGTCACGCAAGAATATCACAATCCAGCATGGCTCTATGTTGCACCGGCGGGCGTGTTCATGTGGCTGCAAAGGATATGGCTCCTGAGTCATCGCATGGATTTGCACGACGATCCTATTGTCTTTGCGCTCAAGGACAAGACCAGCTTGTTGATCGGCGCCATCATCGCATTGGCGTTTGCACTGGCTGTGTAAAACAAAGCGGTTGCCAATATGCAAGAGACGAACCTAGTAACCCTGAATGCGCCCCTCGTACTCCTGACTGGAGCTGCCGGCTGGTTGGGCGGGCGCGTCGCGGCGGCGCTGACGACGGGTTTGCCGGAAGCAGGACTTCTCGCACGCGGCGGCTTCCGGGTAAGGGCGTTCGTTCCTGCGGGAGAAGACGTATCGCAGCTGTGCGACCAGGGCCTGGAAATCGTGACAGGTGATATCCGGAACATGGAATCTGTCCTCGCATTCGTGGCTGGTGCCGAGGGCGCCGTATTGATCCACATGGCCGGCATCATTCATCCCAAAACGGTTGCCCAATTTGAAGCCATCAACACACAGGGCACGATCAATCTGGTTACGGCAGCGCAAAAGGCAGGTGCGAGGCGCGCGGTCGTCATGTCATCTAATTCGCCGATCGGCTGCAATCCGCATCCGGACCACAGATTCACGGAGGAAAGCCCCTATAACCCCTATATGGGATATGGCCGCTCCAAGATGCTGATGGAAAAGGCACTGCATGCGGAACTTGCTGCTGGCAGCCCGATGGAAGTCGTCATCGTCCGCGCGCCCTGGTTTTACGGTCCCAACCAGCCGCCAAGGCAAACGCTCTTTTTTAAGATGATCAAGGATGGCAAGTTTCCAATTGTTGGATCGGGGCGGAACCGCCGCTCGATGGGCTACACTGACAACCTGGCGCAGGGCCTCCTTCTTGCCGCAGTTCACGAGCGGGCGGCAGGAGAGATATTCTGGCTTGCAGACGAGACGCCGTACACCATGAACGAAATTGTCGAGGTCGCCGGCATGGTCCTGCACGAAGATTTTGGCATGACGGTCAAGCCCAACAAGTTCCATCTGCCGGACATCGTCGGCGACGTCGCAACGATAGTTGATGCGACTCTCCAGTATACCGGCATCTATCACCAGAAGATCCATGTGCTGTCCGAAATGAACAAGACAATTGCCTGCGATATCACCAAAGCCAGAAAAGTGCTCGGTTACGCGCCCAAAATCGCCTTGCGCGAAGGCATGCGACTTTCGGTCGATTGGTGCCTGACGAACGGTCAGGCATTTTAATTAAGGCTTGCCGAAGAATTCGGAGATTGTCATTGTTAGTACAAACTTCTTCCGTTATTTCCAGTGCTCTCGTTTCAACTGCCATAGGATATGCCATAGGGCTGCCTGTTTCGAAGTTTTTCGACAGCAATATCCGGATGCGCTTGCTTATAGCACCGGTCATCGGACTGGGAATATTCGGCGCCGCAGGTGTTTCCGTTTTTCATTTGTTACCTTTAACCGCAATCAATCTTATTCTGGTCGTCCTTGCGTTGTTCGCTGTCGCATTCTGGCTATCGAAAGGCGCCGTCGATCCGCTCTTGCGCTCGCCGACCAATCCTGGTTTTTCCTGGTTAACTGTTGCATTTCTCCTCTGCCTTTTGCCAACCTTCGCGATCATTCCGCAGCATTATGGGGAAAGTGCCGGCGTCGGTGACCCGATCTGGGACCATACTAAAATAGCTATTATAAATGAAATAGCTCAAAACGGCTTGCCTCCCGGCAATCCGTACTATTCCGAAGCAGGTACTCCCAGCAAACTTATTTACTATTACGTCTGGCACTTCATCGCCGCGTGTTCATCCGTCATCACGGGCGCAAGCGGCTGGGAGGCCGATATTGCTCTTACAGGCATGACGGCGTTGTGCTCGACGTTTGTCGTAACATGGCTGGCCGTGGCACGAAGCAGAAGTGCAAATGCCGCATGGTGGGCACTCCCGCTCTTGCTTGTCGGTTCCCTTAAGCCAATCGTGCGGTTTGTCTCTGGAAGGTGGCTCGACACTTGGATGGCACAGGAATACAGTTTCGACGCGTGGATCATTCAAACCTCATGGGCACCCCAGCACGTATTTTCCGGATCCGTTGCCTTAATTGCCATCATGGCTTACATACGAATTCTACATTGTAACGCCGGGCGCGATCTCAGCTTGACAGTGTTTTCGGGGGCGATGCTGGCTTCTGCTTATGGCAGCTCAATGTGGGCAGGCGGATTCTCACTGCTTTTGATATTACCCATTGTGGGGGTGCTGTCGGTTTCGGATGTTGTAAGGGCCGAACGGCTGATGCAAGTTATCATATTACTTTCAGTCACTATTGCCATCGCCGTACTCTGCGCAGGTGTATTAGTCTACGAACAGGCTGTCATATTACATGCCAGAAATTCCGTGGAATTTTGGGTATTTCCAATATTCGTCGGAATGGGGTGGTTCCTGGATCTACCAGGTTTCTGGTTCGTCTTGCTTATCATCGACTTCAGTATTATGTATGCGTCATTTGTCATTTGGGCATTATCGATGCCATACGAAGAGACAGCAATATACTCCAAAATCGATCGGGCGATAATTGTAATTGTTGTCGCTCCGCTATTTTGCGCTCAGTTTATGCATAGCGTCATATTCTATAACGACTTGGCGTGGCGTGTGATAATTCCATCATTGCTAGTTATGGTGGCGGTTACTGCAGCGCTGTTCTCTTTGCAAATTGGTAAAGCCACCTTAATCGGGCGTCTAACGACTATAACTGCAATTGTATTCCTGGCGCCCTCAATTTTGGCTGGTGCTCAATTTGTATATTTGTCCGACCTCCAATTTCGTGTTCAAGGACCTGAAACATCAGAGGGCACAGCTTTCAGCGCATCTCCTGAAATGTGGAAAGCTGTTCGAGAAGTAACGCCTTCGAACGAAGCGGTCGCCAACAATCCGCTCGATTTTGCAAACGTGACGTATCAACCAGGGAACATTTCCTGGGCAACATTGTCACAAAGGCGAAATTGCGCAACGACGTTGGGGTTATTGCGCTCCTATGCAGCTCAACTTACGCCAGATCAAGCATCAGAGGTCTATAAGCTCTTCGTCGATGCGTTCAGAGGTGAGGCTACGGAAGGTGATCTTAGAGTTATGAAAGAAAGGTATCTTTGTAAGACTCTTGTGGTTACGACGAGAGATGGCTTGTGGGATAAACCGGTTCTGGACAACAGTTCAGTATACAAGCTCGTGTCCGAGAAAAAAGGCAGCTGGCGGATTTATCGATAATACGCCTTTAAAGGTAAGCGATGCGCCCAGGCACCTTGCAATAGGCCGATGAACATGGAGTTTTCGAGCCATGATATTGGAACATGCAAGGGGCGATCTGGTCGCCGAGTTAAGCGGCGCCGCGGCGGCCGAAGATCTTGCAACGGTGCCCGGGCGCGTGCGGCAACGAAGGCTGTGGAGTTGCACCGAGAAGCGCGCGTTGGTCGACCTGGCGAGCGCGGCGTCGTCGGTGAGGGAGTTGCGGAAGCGTTCGGCGTAGCTCCCGAACCACCTCACAGACGGCAACCAGAAAGGACATAAGGTCTTACCTTTAAAGCTCGCCAATGCTGCGTCAGAGCTCACAATACTCCGCTCAGCCTTAAAAACCGGTAATCTGTCCGGTCTTAACCACGGCAGGTTTTAGTTTCTTTCTCTTGCGGCTGACCGGGCGCGTTCTTGTGCGGAATGGCAGAGTGCTGCTTCCGCAACCCGGAACGCCAGGGCCATGATGGTCATTTGCGGATTGACCCCTGGCGCTTCCGGAATGAGGCTGCCGTCGGCGACAAAGAGGTTGTCGATGCCACGCACCCGTCCGTAACTGTCGACGGCGCAAGCGTCCCGATGCTCGCCAGGCGGGCAGCTCGAAAACAGGTGTATGGACATCAGATTGGTTGCCCGTTTGGGCAAAGGCTTGTTCCAGAACTCATGCACCTGATCAGGGCTCGTCCACCCTTCATGGCCGGATATGCCCGGGAAAACCTTGCGAGCACCGGCCGCAAACATGGCTTGGCCAAGACGGGTGAGAACCTGGCTCAAAGCAACCCAGTCCTCATCGGCGAGTTTGAAACTGACAAGCGGCTCGTTGATTCCGGGAAGCAGTCTCACCGAGCCCATTCCGCGCGACCGTATCATGCCGTAGTATGAGCCGCAAAAACGCCAGTTCCGCATCAGATCGCCGCGATTGGTCCAGTCTTCCGCAAGCGAGAGGCCAAAGATCGCGGGCGTAAATACTGATCCACCGATCCGTTGTTCCGGCATGAATTCGGTAATCGCCGTCAGAGGAAGCCGCGACTGATGCGCATCGACCGGCTCATTAAACAGCGCCGTTGCCCTGATAGTCGGGTGAACGCGCAGCGTATCGCCAATGCATTTACGCGGGCCGGAGCGGCGCAAAAGCGCCGGGGTGTGAATTGCACCTGCGCAAACAAACACCATGCCGGCTTTTACGCGCACTGGCACGGCTTGTCCGCCTGTATCGCGTGAATGGGCAAGGACTTCTGTGGCACGCCCTTTTTCAATTCGTATGTTGTCCACCCGCGTTTGCGCCAGCAGCCGCATGCCGCGGTCCACTGCCTTTGGCAGAAGGGTCACCGCCATGGACTGCTTGGCGCCGTTCGGACAAACATAAGAACACCGGTTGGCGCCCTTGCAGCCACGTTGCGCCCGTTTCAGCTCCGACACTTTCCATCCGAGCGCTTCGCCCCCCTGCCGCAGAATGTCGGTGGCGCGTCCGAGCGGACCGGGGGTCAGGCTTGCATTTACCGCTGTCTCAGCGCGCTCGTAATATTGCGCCAGTTCATCCGGCGTAAAATTCTCGATCTTATAGAGTTTGCGCCATTGATCAATGAGATCGCTGTCGGCTCGCTGGGTAATAGCGCTGTTGATTTCTGTTCCTCCCCCGACGCAGCGGCCTTCCGCATAGTTAATGGGGGGGCGGCCAATCGCAGCTGTTATTCCTCCGCTGCGCCAGGCTGCCAAAAATGCCTCGCTTGCGTTAGGTGAAGCTGATGATGAAGGAATATGCTTACCTTCTTCAAGCATGATTACAGAAATGCCGGCAGCTGTCAGCACATCGGCAACGCTGGCACCGCCCGCACCTGAGCCGATAATCACCGCATCCGCTTCCAGTTGCAGCGCGCTGCTCGGATGAAAACTCCCTTTCATGTCCTAGTCCTTTAATTCCCTTCAGGCCGTAAGGACAACAGCCTTGCTGCCACGGGGATCTGCTCATAAAATGCAAGCAGCGTAATCGATCGATAAAGGCGCACGACGGACCTGATGGGACCGGGCGATCTCTCCACAAGATTATAAAACCTGTCTGCGCGGAGCGCGCTTGCCAACGGACCGCCAGCGCCGGCTGAAATCAAGGAGACGCAAAGGCTCAGGAATATCGAAACGCTTCGCACGGCTAGACGAATATGGAAGGGAGCGCCTGCAATAGCTAGGGTGACGCTTTCTGCGACTGCAGTTACTGCAACCGGTCTTTCTTCGACGTCGAGCAATGGCCACAAAGGTATCAGCGTACCCACGATTACTCGATCAAATCCCATCTCACCCCCCTCGGGTCAGAAAAACGATACCGGCCAAAACAAGGGCGACACCAATCCACTTGTGCGGGTGGAATGGTTCTCCGAAAAGATAGTGTGATGCGATCATCAGCATCACAAACCCCGAGCCAGCCAAAATGGGGTAAGCAACTGATATCTCCATGGTGCCGAGAGCCTTTGCAAACAACACTAGGTTGATGCCATGAAACGCCAGTCCACCCATAAAGCCCATTGAGAGAAAATTATCGGCCAGTCCGGCGTCGGCAGGCAGAGAGGCTCTGCCGCATTTCAGAAATAGATTTCCAATACAAGAACTAAGGCCCGCAGCAAGAACTAAGACCAGAGGCGGTACATTCATCCAGGGATCGCTCTCAACAGATAAGGAATCAGTGCCAAAATCTGCTGTTTGACTGGAGACTTGTGGTGCGACGCGACAATTTTGCTGAGAGACCCCTTGTTGGCCCGATACCAATCGTAGCTATCGATGATCATTCGTGTATTAGAATAACTTGGCCTAAAGCCAAGCTCTCTTTCCGCTTTCGATATATCAAAATACATTGGTCGCCCGTAAGCCAGCAAATGATAGGGGCCCAAGGGGGAGAGGCCGAGCGCACTTGCCAGATTCGCCGCTATTGCAGTTGGTCCCATCGGGATGGACTTGATTCGGCTTCCGGTTCCGGCATGATCGATCACCGCCTGCAGAAGTTCACGCATTGTGCCAAATTCAGCAGCACCGATATTGTATGTGGCAGATCCTGTTGCATTCGACGCTGCAATGCATGCCCAGGCCAAATCATCTGCGTGAATAAACTGAAATCTGTTGTTCCCCCCAGCAAACACTGGAATGTCGAGGCCCCGTTCGATCCAGTCAAACAGGATGTGGACGGTGCCAAGGCGGCCATGGCCAAGAATGGTCCGCGGACGCACAATCGCTACATCCAGACCATGGCGTTTCATTGCTTGCTTGCAAATGATCTCTCCTGCAAGTTTAGCGCGCCCGTAATCCTCGCCAGGATTGGGTTCCGTATCTTCTGTGACGGGATTCGATTTTGTCACGCCGAAGACCGCGGTGGATGAGGTATAGATCAGCTTGTCGACCCCCGCCGCCGCTGATTCGTCAGCAATGATCTGCGTTCCGTCCTTGTTGACGGACCAGAACAAGTCTACATTTTTGGCCAAAGGATTTTGGGCAGCATTGTGGAACACCTTGTTCGCACCTGAGACTGCCTGCTTAACCGCGTTGCGGTCCAGAATCGAGCCTTTGATAAATTCCAGATTAGGATGACTAACGCCAGGGAAGTTCAGGTCCAACACTCGAACGTGGGTCCCTTGCTCGAGCAACTGTTTGCACAGTAATTGCCCGAAGTACCCTGAGCCGCCGGTAACTAGAGCTGTACTCATTATGTTTACCTACATATTGTCGGAGGGATACTGGGCATTATCCGCTGGAGGCACGATTGCGCCGCAGAGTTGCAGTTTTCGGCTTTGAACCGGGCGGCATGCTGGTCAAGCCAGCGGTTGTGCAGACGCAATGGGGTTGCCGACGCGATGATTGTCCATTTGTCTAATCCTTTTGATTTCGTTCGCCACTGCTCGAGCATGTTCCGTGCCAAATGGAAAGAACGTTGCTATCAGCATGATAGCTCCACGAGGTCCGTGTTGCATTCCCGACATCGTTAGGTTGCAAACAAAGAGGGAAGGCCGTTGCAATCAGCTTGATCTGATTGGCCTGTTCGGGTGGCCGAAATCTGCCACAGCCATGTGTGCCAGTTGCTTGGGATCAACATGAGCTGAAGGCCACGAGTGAGGTTATTGCATCTGGCTTTTTTGGCTCCTTTGCTTGCCGCCAGGGCGAAGGACGGCTGATAGGGCGTCGCCGGAACCAGGAACGAAGATCGCGACCATTGAGCATAACCGGCCGTTTGTCGAGTTGCCACACAGGAAGCGGAAGGCGGCCTAGCACCATCGATTCCGAAAACCTGCACGCTCCGCCGCTTCGCAATGACCGTCATTGGCACGGCCGCAACCACAGCCAGGCCAATTGAATCAACGTCGTGCGCAATCTCGGATTGCCCGCCTTCGAAATGCCTTGCTCGCGGTCGATCGAGCCGCTTTGCCAGGGCGTTGGCGCCAGGCCGGCATAGGCAGCAACTTGACGGCGGTTATCAAAATGCCGGACCAGTCCCTCTGACCAGAGGATGTTGGCAAACTCCACGCCGAGCCCCTTGATCTCCACTAGCATGGTGACCGGCGACGGCTTCGTGTTGTCAGTAATCTGTGCCGCGATGAGCTTCGCGTTCATCCTCGACAGCCTTGATCTGGATTCATGACCAGGTCCAACCGGTCCAGTTCTCGGCTGATCTGGGTCTTCATGCGCCTCGGCAAGGCGTGTCCATCTCCCGTTAGCAACTCTTCAAGCCGCTGGCGCCGACTTTATGAAGTGCTCGTAGTCGGTGACGCCCTGCGTGTTCCCATGTGAGGGGTGCACTCCACCCTTTTCGCTAAATCCCGGGCAGTCCGGGAATTAGCGGAACCCCTGTCCGGCTTTTGCGAAATGCGCAACCAGAATGGCGGTGTTGGGGACGATTTTGGCCGTCCGGCCAATCAGGCTGGCCGCGTCGTATTGGCATAGCGCTAATGGGCCTTGCGCATGTGGGCGTTGACGGTGACAGGCCGGAGCGCTGCGAGCGGCGGACATGGCTGACGTGGCGCTGGTGACCGTAGGAGATCTCGACAACCGGATGGGTGAGCCGGACCTGGACGGTGCGCGCGATCAGCCGATGCGGCACTAAGTGGAAGGGTCCTTTCGGCCTCGACATCATAGTCGGGATGGACCTGTGCAATTGGCTAGACTAGCCAAGTTTAGCCATAAGCGCTGGCGCAGCTACCGAATGCCTTCCTGGACTCTCCTCGAAGGACCGAAAGGGCGTTGGGATATTTTTGTGCAGGTGCGAAGAGTCATAAACTGGCTGCGCGGCGGCTGTGCCGCTTTGACGTGCGTAAATCCACGATCAAATTGAATCGACCAAAGGCGAGCGGCTGGGGCAGTCGCTTCCGCAATATGATTGGCAATGGGACCACGACAGAGGGGGCGCCGACAAGGCTGACGAATCAAAGTGAACCTGATCGCCCTTGTCGTCGCGGTGACTGACAGTGAGCCTGTCCTTACCAGTGATAAGGCGGGCACTCCGCAGTCCGGCCCCTCCTCGCTTGAGCACCGATACTACAGTCCGGTTGGAGGGCAGGGGGTCGAAAGGCATACCGGCCAATCGCTGGGCTACATTGAGCAATTTCACATCTTCGCCGATTGAGATCGCGTCGGTGTCGAGCGACAGCACATGTCATATGCATCAGCTATCTCGCACCGACCCTAGAAGGAGCAGATGCCGCAACGGGCGCGGCATGGCCGAACCCAAAGGCGCTCGACTGGATGCGGTCTTCGGTAGCCTCAGATAAGGCGCCACATTCCCAGGGGCGACGGTCGAAAGCCCGGTAAAACAGCCAGTCCCTTTGCCTGTGGGGTGGCCCACCCGGCGGGGCTTCAACTCTGCGACCAATCTACCCCCATATAAATGGTCGCATCGATCCGCGCGGCCTCGAAGCGTCGCGGCTGTTGCTCGATCGCGGCAAGGCAGTCAACGCACGCATCGTAGAAACAGCGGTCGTGGCAGTAGAACGCCTCTCCAGCAATGTGCGGTGTCGCCAGCACGTTGGGATGGAAGCGGAATGATGCGTCTGCGGGCACCGGTTCGGTGCTGAAGACGTCGACCGCGGCCTTGAGGCGGCGATTGTTAACCGCCGCCCACAACGCCGGCTCGTCAACCACGGCCATGCGACTCACAAGTATGAAGAGGCCACCGATGGGTAGGGCGTCGAAGACTGTCTTGCTAATCGCGCGTAGCGACGATTTGAGGGGTGGAATGCCTACGACGAAGATTTCCGAGGCGGCTGCGAGCTCTTCGAGCGAATCCGTGTAAGTCAATCCCAGCCGTTCCGCGCGGGACTTGTCGAGCATCGGATCGTAGACAGCGGTCGGGCAGCCGAAACCGCCGATCAGTTGGTGATAGCGCCTGTTGATGCTGCCGTAGCCAGCGAGACCGACCTTCTTGTCAGCAAGATCGCCATAGACGTACCCCAACGTGTCCCACGAAGATCGCTTCCAACCACCCGCTCGCATGAGTGCAATCGCTGACGGAATGTCGCGCAATAGGTTGAGAGTTTGAGCCAATGCAAATTCCGCGACGGTGGGCGTCATTGAGCGCGAGGTGTCGATTAAGACGATCCCGCGCTGGGTTAGTGCATCGATCGACACGAAGCTAGAAAAGCGGTTGTCGAAAGTTCCCCCGATTGCCTTCAGGCGCAGCGCGCTGTCCAGAAACTCGTCGTCCATGGCGATGTCCGGCACCGTCCAGGGAGCTACAAGAAGAAGATCTGCGCTCGGTAGAGCCGAACGCAGTTCGTCTCGCCATGACGGGCTGCTTAGCATTATCGTGGTTGTGATCCCTTTGGTCTCCAACAGCGCCGCGCCTCTTTGGATCCACTCCGATCTGGGCGCGTGATCGGAAAGAATGATAATGTTCAAATTGTCCGCGACCATTTCGGTTCCCTCCTGAGTATTGCCTCACCGGCGGTCTCTCACCGAAGGAAGGCTTACTCGTCGGACAGTGGCAAATCAATTCGCGGATCTCGACGCATCGGGTAGAATTGGGTAATTTCCTACATGCACTCTTCCCTCCCACTTCGACCAATCCAGGGATTCCACCTGCTGGCGAGTTATGATTATGGGAGGGCCCGCCCCTCTCTGGAGCGATCCGTTAGGATGGCATTGTTTGGAGCGAGAGAGGAACGGACCGATGTCGATAATTGTGCTTGGAATTGACGCTGGCAAGAACGTGTGCAGCCTCGTCGGACTGGATGAGATTGGCGCTGTTGTTCTGCGACGTCGCCTTCGTCGTGACGGCGTTGCGGACTTGGTCGGAAAGGTGGAGCCTTGCGTTGTGGCCTTACGGAGGAGCCGCCTTGCCGCCATCAAAACACTTTCAGGCCTCGATTTTTTTGCCTTCATTCGACCGCGAGATGCATCCTCATCCTCGCCGCCGTTCGCTTCCTTGGCCGGCCGGAACCGGCAAGAGGCACTTGGGCGACATCCCGCGGCATCGAGGCCGTGTTCATTGCTCATGCTGATCCCAAGCGGCTGGCACTCCATGGCTCCGGCAACCAGAGAGCGGTTCTCCTTCGCCGTCGATCCACACTGCTAAAGACAACTGCATTCTGTTTTTGTCCGCAGTCTAACAGTGCCGATGCGACACGGCAGTTATGGCGCTTTCATTCTGTTACATGTGGCGCGACAATTCTGGGTTCTTCCGCCTACTTTGTGCAAAATAAGTTCATAGAGTCGGAAGCGTAGTCGACGCCGTGATTGCCCGTGCTCCATGCCTTCCGCTCGCTGATTTCACCGAGCTTTCGATTGTCAACTTCTCCTGCAGGCCGACAGAGTGTACGCGTCCGAGGAGGGCTGCCTTGCGGGCTGACTTCGGTATGGATATCGCTACTGACTGTCGCCAAGTCACTCGTCTTGAGATTGTTGACACTGGCCGCCGGCGCCGCCACATAATATCTCATCACTTTCTCCTTTGGGATCAGGATTTCCCTAGCACGCCCGTGAAGGAGAGGGTGTAAGGTTGGAACTTTATTTCAAATATCCGAGTGTACTCAGGTGCAGGTTGTCGATCGCGCATGGCAGGGGCGGAAGTGATGGACGTCGGTGATCAAGCTCTGATGCGCGGGTTGGCTACCGCATTCCCGATTGTGCGTCCGGGACTGTTCCTATCTTACTGCGGGCATCGGTCAATTTGCCGGCCACAAAGCGTCTGACGGGCATTCCCCTGCCGTGGTCCCGCCTTCGCCCATGCGCGAGGTGTATACTGCCGCGGCGAGCGATCAGGTGAGCGTGCCTCCCTGGCGACGGCCCACATGAAGCCGACCAGTTCCCAGGCGATTGCCTAGCAGATCCACCGTCGTTCGCTTGCCTCGCGCGACCAGCTTTCGATAGCGGGCCGTCAGGCGGGCCAGAGCCCTCCATGCGATCTCACGGACTTTCGGCGATGCCTGCTCCAACCGATAAAGCTTCGCCTTACCGATCCGGGGCGGATGTCGATAGGTCCAGGCGCTCTCGACCAGCATGTGGCGAACGCGGCCATTGCCTGCGGTGGTGATGCCGCCACGCCTGATTGTCCCTCCGATCGATCGCTCGCCGGGAACGAGGCCGAGATAGCCAATGAGCTGGTGAGGGCTCTCAAAGCGGCTCACGTCGCCGACCTCGGCAGCGAACGTCACGGCGACGATCAGATCGACCCCACGCAACGTCTGGAGCGCTCGTACGATCGGCGCCAGCGACCAGTTCGGGATGAACTATTCGATCACGCGCTCAAGCCGTTCCACACGCTCTTTCGAGACGTGCACCGCTTCGACCATCTCCTGGAGCGCGATCTGATGTGCAGGATAATCGAACCGCGGCTCCTGCAACCAACCGCAGGTAGCGCATGGTCCAGTTCTTCGTGCGCGGATAAATACGACCATGCCTGAGCATGAGAGCGCCCACCTGCTGGCGATGGACCCGCAGCGTCTCGACCTCGGCCGCCCGCGCGCGAACGAGTTCTCGCATGGCTTCGTGGTCTTCATCCGGAACCCATACCGCCGTCAGTTCGCCGGCGCGCAGCAGCCTTATCAATGAAAGAGCATCCCGGCGGTTCGTCTTCACCGATCGCCAGGCTTCCTTGGAATCAGCGACGGCTCGACTACGGTGCAATCATGGCCGATGGAACGGATCAGCCGGTAGAGGCCATAGCCAGTTGGGCCCGCCTCGTAGCAAAGGTGGATCCGATCGACCTTGGCGGCGATCCGTTGGATAACGCGGCGCATTGCTTGTATCCGATGCGTCGACCTCGCCGAAGAAGCGAACCTCTCCTTCCCGGCCGGCTTCCGCAACCGCGACGGCATTCTGCTTGGTAACATCGATTCCGACAAATGCTTTCCTATAATCTGCCACGGCTCGGCACTCATGGTCCTCTCTCCCGAGCCATGAAACGCCGGCGGCGTGACCGCTGGCCTTTCACTTCGGAATCTACTTGCCGATTAAAGGAACCTTGTTCAATTGAAGGCTTGCGCCACCGAAGACACCACGGCGGCAAAAGTTATCTGAGAGCTGACCCCTAACCTCCAACCCAACTTACGGTTGGAGTGGATCCACTCATGAAAGCGCTGGAGTGACACAAGGGGCTCTCGTGGATGGATGCTATGCACGAACTGCAGCGGATCCGCCAAGATTGCAGCGACGGCGCCGAGCGAGACAACCCAAGCTGAAGAAGGTGTAGCAAACAGCCACATCGCGAGTGCTAGGCCTGCGCAGGCGTCAACACCAATGCAGATCAGATCGATTACTACGTCTCGGTTCAATCTAAGGCGCCGATTGTCGGCACCCTCCCCAACTGAGATCGACCGAAGCGGGTAGTCCCAAACGGAATGGCGTCGATCGCAAAGTGGCTCGCAAAGCCAGCCACGGCTGCCAGTATGGGATCGGAAGGAACTACACTGGCAATCGCGCCGCCAACGACTGCATGTGTGCTCAAAATCATGGTGAACCATCTCCGCGCTGCGTTTCAGTGTCACGAATTAAGCCCAGAAACAGCCCCGCCGGACCTATGGCCCGACAATTCTGGGTTCTTCCGCATATTTGGTGCAAGGACTACTTTTTCGGTGTCCCTGCGCCCGGTTAGGTCAAGCGGCATCCGCAGTCGGCTCTTTAGGAGTGGATAGGCGGCGCGCCCCGTAAATCCGCGCTTGATCGTCTTGAGGCGGTTGATCTGGCCTTCGACCGGGCTCGTGCTCCAGGGCTGGGTGATTGCCGACCGCACGGCCTTATTGTATTGTAGAGTTCGCGATCGTGTGTCTCCGATCAAATTTCAGTAGGCAGCGGCTTCCGTCTCGATAGCTCTCCGCTCTCGCAAGGTTGCCAGCTTAGCCGGCAATCGAAATATCGTGTGGGTTCATCGTGCGTTCGATTTCGTCGATTTCACGTCGCAGAATCTGAACGAAGTCGCCCACGCTGCTCCTCCGCAGCCTTGCGCTAGTCATGTTGATGGCGAGCGCGCCTGCTACATTTCCGCTTTCCAGGATGATTGGCACCGCTATCGCGGAAATTCCTTCCACAAGGTGCCCATCATCGACGGCATAGCCGCGCCTGCGGATCTCTGGCAGCGCATGCCTGATCTCATCCGCTGTCAATCCATGGTAGCGCTCGAATTGTGGTGCGTTGGTTTCTAGAATGACCTCGGCTTGGTTTGGTGGCAGCATGGCCAAGATCGCTTGGCTAGCGGGGCCAACCCCAAGGGGTATCTGGCCACCGACCTGCCCCGTGAGGCTGTCGATCCGGTAGCCACCGTCCTGTCGGTCGACGCAGACGGTGTTGAAGCCGTTGCGAGCCATAAGAAAAACAGTATCACCCGTTTCGGCCGCAATACGCATCAAAGCAGGATGACAAACCCGCCGCATACCCGTCGTGTCCGCGGCTTTGGCTCCGAGGGCAAATAGGGCCAGCCCTAGTCTGTACCGCTTTGTTGTCTCGTCGCGCTCGATGTAGCGATGCCGCTCAAGGCCGGTGATGATGCGATGTGCCGTCGACATATTTAGGCCGAAGGCTTCGGCAATCTCGGAAACCCGCGCACCGCCACGGCCGAGCTCTCCAAGATGATTCAAGATAGCGATGGAACGATCGAGCAATTGCGTTCCCGTCGCCTTCTCCTCGCTTTCGGTCGTCGTCTTCACGTGCACCTCGATCAACCAGCCGGCGGATCAAAACGATCCATAAGGTCGTCGCCCCATTATCACGACAGCTCTCAACGAGGCTAGCTACACGGGACTAACAGCTCGTTGCCTCGAATGCAGGCTCGTCTATCGACGAAAGGCGCGGAATTGGTCGCTGCAAAGTTTCAATCAGCCTGCCAAGCTCGCCCTGTCGAAGATCCCGGAATGCTGCGAGAAAGATTTCCATATGCTGCTCTTCCAGCCTGGGCTGTGCCACGTTTCGAAATTTGTTCTCCAAAGTAGCCCAGCCCATCGGGTTTGTGGGCTCACCCGTTGGGGCGAGGACCTCCTTAGACAGCCGCTCGTTCTTCGTCCTTATTACCACGCGTGCTGGAACAGACTGAGGGAATGCCGCGTCAAAATCGGGATCAACCCGCAACTGAATTCGCCTCGCAAGTGCGATGGTCCCGGAATCAGCTAAGTCCCTGTTCGTGATCTGCAAAAGCGCCTCGGCTCCTTTTGTCAATGCCATGGCCACGCAGAATGGGACGCTATACTGGGCGGATTCCGTTGTGCGCGGCGCCACTTCGTTATTGAGACGAAGTGCCCATGAAAACGTTTCTATTTCTATCGCCTGTATTTCGGTATCATCCAGCCCATGTTCAGCCTTAAGAGCCAAGACGGCATCAATCGCAGAATGCGCCCAACGGCAACAACCGTAAGGCTTGAAATAAATGCCGTTGATCGCCCACTCGGTTCCAAGCCCATCGAGCAGGCGACCACGGTGGAAGATGCTTTCGTTGTCAAGAAGATCGACCGGCCCGGTAAAGCCCTGGGCCGCGAGTTCGACGGCAACCAGAGCTGTCGCGGTTGCCCAGGGGATGCCTTCTTTCAAGTGATTGCCCATTACCTTCGAGTATGCGACCGCGGAAAGGTTCGGCGCAGTCGAGCCGGCGATGGCAATGGCCTGCTCGATCGCACGCGGCTCTAGGCCGCGCAACCAAGCCGCCGCTGCGGCAGCGCCGTAGCCAACCCATGGGCCTGAAACGAGTGTCGTCAGAGTTCCAAAATCCCGCGAGGCAGCCACGCGGACGGCGATCTCATAGCCGAGCGCGATCGCGGGTAGTATCCTGTTGGTTGGACATCTGCATTCGGCTGCCATGGCCATAACAGCGGGAATGATCGATGCCCCGGGATGTCCGGCCGCCGCGCGATGACCATCATCCAGATCCAAGCTCGACGCACTTGTAGAATTGACGAGAGCTGCACCGGCCGCGCTGGTGCGATGCGTTGTGAACCAAATCGGCGAGTTTCCATGCTGCCACACGGACAGGGCCGCCTTTCGCGTTGCGACCGTCGCATCTTCATTGACGCCGGCGAGCGCAGCTGTCGCCAAATCCAGAACCGCCGCCTTCGCTTGTTCCACAGCGGGACCATCGATGTCGCGTACTTCGGAAAGGAAATCTGCAAAGTGTCGGGCAATGGTCATGGTGGGGGTTGTCACCTGTGAACGGTATTGAAGGCTCTTCGATGATTTTTACCATTATATGAAAAGAAGCTCTTGTAAATCCCATAATATGGAAGTACGGATTATGCGTGGATGTCGAGTTGGCAGGCTGAGACCAGTGGCAGATCGCACTTTAAGTCAGTCGGAAGGGCTCCTGGCAGCCGTTGCTGACTCTGGACAGCGTCCGGTTATCATTGATCAAGTTGAGACAACCGGACGACTAGTTTACCCCAAGTCGTGGATCCGGGATCAGGCCGGGTGCTCGTCGGCGACGAGCAGCGGCTCACGCGGCCTTCGCGGATCGCGTGGTCAAGACGGCACCCTCCCGCCGATTGCGCCCCGTTCCGCGAAGGCCGCCACTTTCGACTCTCTGTTTCGGCACTTTAAATGCACATACATGGGATGAGCACATGACCGGCAACCGGCAAGCGTTTACAACCGAAGAATTCAAGACGCGCGTAGCGCGGGTGCAGTCAGAAATGTCGGTGCGCGGCATCGATATTCTTTTGCTGCACGCACCGGAGAATATCTACTACCTCACGGGACACCAGACATCAGGTTATTTCGCCTATCAGACCGTCGTGCTCGCTCAGACCGGTGACCCGCAACTGCTGTTGCGCTTTCTGGAAAAGGGCAATGTCGACGAATATTCGTGGCTGCCGGACGCCTCCACCTGGAAGGAGGGCGACGACCTCATCCAAAAAACGCTCGCCCTGGTGCGCGGTTTCGGTACCGCCGGCAAACGCATCGGACTGGAGAAAAGGTCCTGGTTTTTGACGTCTGCAATCGCAGATGCGCTCACCAATGGACTTAGCGATGCCACGATTGTGGATGCGAGCTTGCTTGTCGATCGCGTTCGCGTGATCAAATCACCCGCCGAGGTGGGCTACATCCGACGTGCAGCACAGATCGCCGAAATCGAGCAGCAGGTCGCGTTTGCGACCATTTGCGATGGCGCAACGGAGGCCCAGGTTGCTGCTGCGGTTTTCGCGGCCGGCGTCAACGCCGGGTGCGAGTATACCGGCCTACCGCACCATATCATGTCCGGATACCGCTATAACGTCTGCCATGCGAACTGGAGCCCGAAGATCATTCAGCGTGGTGAATTGGTGCTTTTCGAGCTCTACGGATGTATTGAGCGCTATCATGCAACACAGATGCGCACGGTGGCCATCGGCCACGCGTCGGATGAGGTAAGGCGGGCCGCTGACGTTGTTGTATCCGCTCAGGATGCTGGTATTGCGGCTATGAAGCCTGGTGCCTCAGCCCGCGAAGTCGATGCACTGGTGCGAAAGCCGATCCGCAAGATCCGGCCCGATTATTACAACCGCAGTGGCTACTCGACCGGCATCGGCTTCCCGCCCAAGACCGCCGAATGGGAAGCGCTCGACTTCAACGAACAAGAAGATTGGGAACTAAAGGAAGGTATGGCCTTCCACATGCTGGCGCTGGCCTGTGGGTTTGGCATCAGTGAAACTGTCGTCGTGACGAGCAATGGGGTTGAGCGCCTCACCGGTTCGAACGGGCGTGCACTTCTGATCAAGTGATCAGAAACTAAGAGGGGTCCTAACAAAGGGAGTAAAGAGCATGACGGACAAAATCTTCAATATCCGCGTTGACCGCAGAAGCTTTCTTGCCGGCTCGGCTGCAATTGCAGCTTCAACGCTGCCATCACCTCTGATCAGATCAGCCTCTGCACAGGAGTTTGCAGGAAAGCAGATCAGGGTCCTTACGTGGTCCGATCCGACTGGCCAGGCTGCCGTCAAGAACATTATGCAAACCTTCGAGGCAAAGACCGGCGCCAAGGTCATTGCCGACCTGACCGGCAGCACATCAGATATGATTGCGAAGATCAAGGCGTCCGCATCCAAGCCGCAATATGATGTCGTCGTCCTATCGGGGTTTGGCGCGGACTCTTTGGCCGAAGCCGGGCTTCTAGAAAAGCCCGATACTAGCGCAATCGCCAACCTTTCCCGGGTCGATCCCAAGTATCAAACCGGTGCCAATGGTCATGGGATCGGCTACTTCCTTTGGAGCGATGGTCTTATCTACAATACGAAGCGCTATACCACCCCACCGAAATCCTACGATGTAATCTGGGACGCGGCCAATGAGGGTAAGATCGTACTTCCCACACCGGATAATCTCGGTGCGCTTGAGCTGATAATTGTCGCAGCGAAGGCCGCTGGCGGTGACCTCAAGAATCCTGCCCCCGGATTCGAACTGCTGAAAAAGATGAAGGGTAAGGCCTTGGCCATCACGACGAACTCGAACCAAATCGCCGACTTGTTCCGTTCGGACGCTGTGAATGCAGCAGGTGTAATGTCCCCTCTAACGTTCTCGACATTCATCCCGAACCCGGAGTTCAACATTGGTGGCACGTATGATCTGGCCGAAGGTTTCTTCGTGGATCTTCAGTACATGGTTGTCCCGAAAGGTCACCCAGGCGATACTGCAACCGTGAATGCCTTCCTTAATCACGCTCTTGATCCAGTGGTGCAAGGGAAGATGGCCGAGGAGGTCTGGTACGGTCCAATCAACCAAGATGCAATTTTGTCGGACAAGGCAAAGAAGAGCCCGTTCATTCCAAGCCCCGCAGTGATCAAGGAACGCGCCAACCGGCTGGATTCTGGCTTCCTTGCTTCGGTGCGTGACGACTGGATCCAGCGCTATACCGACGCAGTGATGTAAGATCACGTTCAGTGTTGGGCCGGCCACTTGGCCCAACACCGACCCGCATCATCTTTCATAAGCGCTATCTTCTGAGGTGACATGGTACAGAATCCTGTCCTTGAGATCCGCAACCTTTCACGCACCTTCGCCCATGGTGCAGTGAGAGCTGTCGACGATATCGATCTGGACGTGCAGCCGGGCGAGATCGTGTCGATCCTCGGTCCCTCCGGCTGCGGTAAGACGACGATCATGCGCATCATTGCAGGATTGGATTGTCCGACTTCCGGAGAGGTTCGTATTCTCGGCAAAGACGTCGCGGGAAAGCCGCCGCACAAGCGCAATGTCGGTCTGGTTTTCCAGTCGTTGGCAATCTTTCCTCACATGAGCGTTAAACAAAATGTCGCCTTTGGCCTGCGCATGCAGGGTCTCGCCAGCAGCCTGATCGAAACCAAAGTCGCCAAAGCGTTGGAGCTTGTACAGCTTTCACCCGAAAAGTTTGCGGAACGACGACCAAGCGAGCTGAGCGGAGGGCAGCTTCAGCGGGTAGCCTTGGCGCGGACATTGGTGACTGAACCGGCGCTGGTCCTTTTCGACGAGCCGATGGCGGCACTTGACCGGCGCCTTCGCGACTATATGGCGGTCGAACTTAGGGCTATCCAAAAGCAGCTCGGCGTTGCGGCCGTCTACGTCACGCACGATCAGGAAACGGCTTCTATGATGTCGGACCGCGTCATCATCATGAATGCTGGCAAGATCCTTCAAGCTGGAACGCCGGAGGAAATCTACGATGCACCGAATTCTAGGTTCGTTTCCGATTTTCTCGGCGACACCAACACCCTTCGGATCGCGCGCGTGCTCGACCAGGCGAATGGGACATCGTTGGTGCAGACCGATGCCGGGCTGGCAATTCGTGTCGCAAATCGCACCGACATAGGTGAAGGAGCGTTTGTTATTTTTCGACCCGAGCAGACAATCGTTCATCCCGCCGACCCCGGCGGCGCTTTTGAGGGCCAGGTGGTGTCGTCGCAGTTTCGCAGCGGTCTTCACCGCTGGCAGATCGTATTCCCCGGCGGCAACACGCTTATTGCGCAGTCGACCGAAAACAGACTTGCCTCATCTGCCGGCGATACCGCTTGGGTTACGATTGACTCCGGCAAAGCGAGAATCGTTAGCCAATGACCGCTATCGAGAACCCCATCGCTCCGCTTCCGTCGATGGAAAAAGACGCGCCGATCCGCAAGCCGCCGATCAGGCTTCTTCTTCTTCCGGCTGGCATGCTGATCGGTCTCCTGTTGGTCTGCGCCCTGGTCGTCCTGCGCATGAGCGTCGGAGAACGGGATGCCGAATGGACAGGCTGGAGTTTGAGGGCCTACGCGCAATTGGCCAGCGCCAGAAACATCGGCATCATAGTAGACACAATCTGGATGGCACTGCTGAGTGCTCTGATAACAACGCTCGTAGCATTCCCCATTGCGCTTTTCCTGACACGGACAACATCAGCATTCGCCCGACGGCTCGTGCTAATCGCTATTCTGTTGCCGATGATCATCAGCCTGCTCGTGCAAAGCTTCGGCTGGATGGCTATTCTCGGGCCGAATGGGCTCCTCAACCAAGCGATTTCAGCCGTAACGGGAACCGAACGGCCCTTCTCGCTGCTCTTCAACCGCACGGGTGTCATGCTCGGACTCGTTCAGACGAGCATCCCGCTTGCCGTCTTGCCCGCCGCCGCCGCGCTGCGCTCAATTCCTCTATCGCTTGAAGAGGCAGCAAATGTTCTTGGGGCAAACCGGATCAGAACCTATCGCCACATAATTCTGCCGTTGGCCTGGCCGGGCATGGCTGCGGGCGCCATTCTTGTCTTCGGGTTCAATACGGGTGCGTTTGTCGTGCCGTTGCTGCTTGGCGGGTTGAAGGTGACGACGATTGCGGTTGTAATCCGCGATCAGATGGGCTCGCTTTCCAACTGGCCGCTCGGTGCAGCGCTTTCGGTCTTGCTGATCCTTTTGGC
Organism: Mesorhizobium sp. M0910; assembly: GCF_040319465.1. Taxonomy (NCBI): domain Bacteria; kingdom Pseudomonadati; phylum Pseudomonadota; class Alphaproteobacteria; order Hyphomicrobiales; family Phyllobacteriaceae; genus Mesorhizobium; species Mesorhizobium sp. M0910. The sequence goes on along the minus strand of NZ_JAMYNZ010000010.1, from coordinate 6,801 downwards.
ACTCGCCGTGCAGTCGCTCAACCGCCTCATCGTCCGCACCAACGTGGAGATCAAGCGATGAGCATGCCGACCGCAACCGGGCGCTTCGGAATCGAGTGGCAGCTTGTCAAAGGCATCACCTGCATGCTGCTGGCGCTGATGCTTGCACCAATCTGCATGGTCCTGGTGATTTCGTTTACCAGTGCCGAGACGCTGCAGTTTCCGCCGCCGGCGCTTTCACTGCGCTGGTATCAGGAGGTCTGGACAATGCTGGTCGGTCCGGACGCCGGCATCGGAAGATTGCGGGAGTCATTGCTTGTCAGCCTGGAAATCGCGGCTCTCACTTCGCTTGTGTGTGTGCTTGCTGGTGTCCCGGCTTCCTATGCGCTGGTGCGATATCGTTTCGCCGGCAAGACACTTATCGAAGAGTTGATCGGTCTGCCGGTGGTATTTCCAGCCGTTGTTCTTGGAATTGCCTTGCTAGTGCTGGTAAGCGCCTCCGGTCTCGATTTTGGCATGTTTCAGATCGTAGTCGCTCATTCTATCATCGGGCTGCCGTTCCTCATGCGCAACTGCATGGCGGCGATGCGGGGCATTGATCCGATGTTGGAGGAGGCTGCGATGACGCTTGGTGCTTCCGCGCCTAAGGTCTTTCGGGAGATCGTCTTACCGCTTGCCAGCGGCGGTATCGCCTCCGGCGCCATCCTCGTCTTCATCTTGTCTTTCAACGAATTCACGCTGAGCTATTTTCTCTACTCCGTCGATGTCTTCCCGCTCTCCATCTGGCTTTTCCAACAGGCGAACACATCCTTTAGCCCGGCGGTGTTTGCCGTGTCGTCGCTCATCGTCGTCGTTAACGTAGCGGCAGTCTTGTTCGTTGACGCGGTGATCGGAAGTCGCGGATCGGCTGCCTAGCAGCACACCAGAGGATTTATTCATGACATTTGACCCGTTCTGGTCAATCGAGCAACTGTCGGATCGCTTCGCCCGGCGGGAACTGTCATCCGTGGAAGCTGTAACCGAGCTCGTCAGGCGCATAGCGGCATTGGATGGCCGGCTGCGCGCCTTTTGTCAGGTCGATGAGGACGGCGCGCTGGCACGCGCCCGGGCTGCGGACGAAGCACGAGCAAGAGGAACTTCCACGTCCCCCCTGCTTGGAGTACCGCTAGCCGTAAAGGACATCTTCGATCAGGCCGGCCATTACACGAACGCCGGCTCAAACGCTCTCAATGACAGGCTGCCAACCCGCTCGGCAAATGCCGTCGAAAAGCTCGAATCCGCAGGCATGGTGGCCATCGGCCGCACCAATATGGTTGAGTTCGCTTATGGCGGATGGGGAACAAACCCAGTTCAGGGCGCGCCGTGCAATCCCTGGGGTCTGGATACTCACGTCGCTCCCGGGGGGTCAAGCAGCGGCTCGGCAGTAGCGGTCGCAGGTGGATTCGCACCAGCCGCTTTGGGTACCGATACTGGCGGCTCGATCCGCACGCCTGCCGCCTGGTGCGGAATCGTCGGCCTCAAGACTTCAGTCGGGCTAGTCGGGCGCGGCGGCGTCGTGCCGCTATGCCCCACACATGACAGCGTTGGGCCGATGACCCGTACCGTCCGAGACGCCGCGCTTCTGTTGGAAGCTATGGTGGGGTCAGATCCTCGCGATCTCGCCACGTGGCACGTTCCCTCCGTGCATTCCCTTGCCACGATCGAGGACGGCGTGAAGGGCCTGCGGATCGGAATGCTCCACGAGCGGGATTTGGCAGGCGTCGAGCCCGACATCCGGATGCTGCATGATCGCGCCATCGCCGATCTGACGGCTGTTGGCGCCCAATTCCACAAAATCGCTATGCCATTGTCCATCAGCGATTATCTCGGCCGTGGCGGCGAAATCATGAGCGTCGAGAGCTATGCCCTTCTCAGTGCTTATGTGGACCATCCGGACAGCCTGGTGGATCCGGTCATTGCAGAACGCATCAGCCGCGGCCGCGACATCAGCGGACCAGCTTACTACCGCCTTCTCGAAACCCGCCGCCTGGCGCAGATCGGCTTTCAGGAAGCGGCAGCAGGATTTGACGCGTTCGTCGCGCCTGGCTCCCATCGAAGCCCCGTACCGCTTGCCGAGGTAGACGAAAGCCAGCCTCCCAATCATTTTGGAAGACTGGTGAACTATCTCGATCTCGCCAGCCTGGTGGTCCCGGTCGGATTGACATCAAATGGCCTGCCAGCTGGCCTGCAGATTGTTGTCAGAAAATTCGACGATGCCTTGGCGCTTCGCATCGGACGGACGTTGGAACGTGAGCGTGGTAGCCTGTTTGTGCCAGCGCCGGGGTTGCAGGCCCAATGAAGTCCACGGCTGATTTCCACAAGTACTGAAGCGATAGACTGGCAGAGCGAGAACATGAAGAAGCTGATCAATAGTCCTGAGAAATACGTGGATGAAGCGCTGGCGGGGATGAGCTTGGCGCACCAGGGTGCCTACAAGATTTGCGGCAGCAACGGCCGTGTCGTTGAACGGGCTAAGAAAAAGGCCGGAGGCAAAGTTGGAGTTGTTTCCGGCGGTGGCTTTGGCCACTTGCCGCTTTTTGCCGGTTATGTCGGAGAAGGACTGCTGGATGCCTGCGCTGTCGGGCATGTGTTCGCCGGCCCGTCGTACGACGATATATCCGAGAGCCTGAACGCGGCTGACCGCGGCGGCGGCGTGCTGTCGGTCATTGCCAATTATGGCGGCGACACCATGGTGTTCGGTATGGTCAATGACACGTTGACCGCTGAGGGCAAGGATTGCGCCACCGTAATTGTGGCCGATGACGTTGCAAGTGCAGACAAGGATCGAGCCGAGACCCGTCGCGGTGTGGCTGGGATCATATTCGCATTCAAAGTTGCTGGAGCCGCGGCGGAAATGGGACTTAGTCTACCTGAGGTGAAAGCCGTGACTGAAAAGGCTATGGCTGGTTGCCGGTCCATAGGAGTAGCGCTATCGGCCTGCACAGTACCGCAGGCGGGCGAGCCGACCTTTCATCTTGAAGAAGATGCCATTGAAATGGGCATGGGCATTCATGGCGAGAAAGGATTGTGGCGCGGGGCACTTAAACCCGCTGACGAAATTGCCGCAGAGATGGTCGAGCGACTGTTGGACGATCTCAAACCCGTAGCGGGGACCAAGGTAGCGGTACTAGTCAACAGTCTTGGCGCCACACCGCTGGAGGAACTTTATATCCTGTACCGCAAAGTAGCCCAGTTGCTCGAGGCAGCGGGTCTGAAAATCGCCTACTCACTTGCTGGTGAATACGCGACTTCAATGGAAATGGCGGGCGCCTCGGTGAGCGTTATGCAGGTCGACGATGAACTGCTCGGTCTGTTGAATGCCCCTGCCCAATGTCCCCTGTGGAGAGCGTGATGGCGACCGTCTTCACCGGAACAGATGTCGGCGCAGCCATGCGTCGCGTCGCGCTAGCGCTCGTCGAGAGCAAAGATCGATTTAACAAGCTTGATGCTGCGGGTGGTGACGGTGACATGGGCACTACCTTAGCGACTGTTTCACAGGCGTTGCTTGCCGATAAGACACTTTATCCGGATGACGTCGGCGAGAGTCTAACGCGGATTGCAAAAACAATTGCACGAACCTCAGGCTCCAGCCTGAGTGCCGTAGTAATGACAGGACTAATGACACTGGGAAAGACTTGGTCGGCGAAGCACGAAGTTGCCTGGATCGAGATCGCTCCCGCGTTGTCAAATGCCGTTGAGACTATGCAGGCCCGGTCAAAGGCCAGACTCGGCGACAAGACGGTGCTGGACGGAATAACTCGGGTCGCACGGAGCATCGAGGGGATCTCTACTGCAGAAGAGATAAGAGCCACAGCGCGACAAGCGACCGCTGACGCGCTGGCGGAGTTTCGCAGTTGCCCAGCAATCATGGGGAGGCTGCGCCTTGAGCCATCCAAAGGGGTCGGAAGCGACGATCCGGGCATGGTTGCATTGCATGTTGCCGTATCGGCCATGGCAGGGTCGCTGTCTGATCGAGCAGTGGGCGGATCCAACAAATGACCGATCCGAGCACCATCTCTCACCAAACAAATCAGACGCCCCAGTCCATACCCGCGAGAGCAGATGTCGTTGTTGTTGGCGCCGGCATCATCGGAACAGCCACCGCGCTGTTCCTTACACAACGGGGGCTGTCGGTCGTCGTGTGTGAAAAAGGTCATGTCGCATGCGAGCAATCCAGCCGCAATTGGGGGTGGGTGCGCAAGATGGGGCGCGATCCAGCCGAGATACCCATGGCTATCGCCAGCGCAAAGCTATGGGCTGGAATGAACGCGCTTACAGGCATCGAGACAGGATTCCGCGAAACCGGCATCTACTATTTGTGCGAAGACCAGAAGGACATCCAAAAGTACGAAGAATGGCTAGCATTCGCCAAGCAGCATGATCTCGATTCCTCCCTACTTAGGCAAAGTGGTTTGAAAGAGCGTTTCCCAACGCTCAAGGGTCAATGGGAAGGTGCGCTGTTTACCAAAAGCGATGGACGCGCCGAACCTTCCATGGCGACGCAAGCCATGGCGGCTTCATTACGTACACGCGGCGGGCAGATCATTGAAGATTGTGCTGTGCGTTGCATTGAAACAACGGCGGGCTCGGTCCATTCCGTCGTAACGGAGCATGGGGAGATTCGCTGCAAGTCCGTCGTCCTGGCGACCGGCGCCTGGACGAGACTATTCTGCGGCAACTTGGGCATCGATTTCCCCCAATTGAAAGTCATCGGATCCGTCATGCGCACGCAGCGGCTAGACGGACCTCCTGAGTGTGCGGTCGCCGGTCGGAATTTCGCTTTTCGCAAGCGCCTTGACGGTGGCTATACGATCGCTCAGAAAAACGCTAACATCGCGCAAATCGTTCCGGATAGCTTCCGTTTGTTCTTCCAGTTTCTTCCCGCCTTTCGGTCGGAAGGAAATGAAATACGGCTTCGCTTCAGCAGTCAGTTCTTTAGGGAAATGAACACCCCGAAGAGGTGGCGATCGGATCAGGTCACCCCCTTCGAAACAACCCGGGTTCTCAACCCAAAGCCTTCGGAGAAAATCCTTAGCGAGGGGCTGAGCAACCTAAAGAAAGTTTTCCCTGAGTTTGCCAATGCCAAATTCGAAGAAAGCTGGGGATGCGCTATCGATGTTACGCCGGATGCGGTGCCCGTGATCGACACGGTTGACGAAATTCCGGGCTTGGTAATCGCCAGCGGGTTCTCGGGCCATGGATTTGGGATCGGGCCGGGGGCAGCCCATCTGGTCGCTGATATGGTCACGGGCCAAAGGCCGATCGTATCTGCAGAGCCGTTCAAATTGGCTCGGTTAAGGAAGTTAGCTGTGTCCAGCATGGAGCGGGCAAGAGGGCAAGATTCCGGCTCGACCTCAGCCGCACGGAACGGGCCAGTCTAGCTGCAGCGAACCGCTGGCTGCGCTCGGTGAGCCTCGACTTCCTTTTGCGAAGGATCGAACACAGGCAACGGACGAGAGCTGATTCGACGGAAGCCCGAACCTGTGGCGAGCAACCACGCGTCCGGCGGAGAGGCCTGCAGGTCCTACTCATCGAGCACGCTTTCGGGAGCGGTGGACGCGGGCGTCCGGGTGCGCCCTCACCCCGCCGGGGCTGGCCACGCGCGGAGATGATCGTTAGCGACGGATTGGGCGTTGAAATCCGGGCTGTGTTCCAGCGCCGGCAGCCTCGCGCGCGATACGGTCGCAATGCGCACTTCTTGACTCGCGGCACCTCCTTGTCTTGCGTTCGGGTAGCAATCCGCTCCTGAGTACAGACTTTGCACAATATTCATCAGTGTGTTTGTTTGGGGATTATCCGTAAGCGCCACGCCGCTCCCCTCGTGCGGGGCATGAGGTGAATGTGCGAAGAATCCCCCCGATCGCGAGAGACGGAGGGCCTACCTGGGAGCAGACGGCAAAATGGACGTCGATTTGGACGTCCCAACAGCTGGCTACGCAGGCCGGCTCGAGGTTCTGGGGTCCAACGGGACGGCGGGTTCGCTTGGAGGCTGAGAGAGCCCGGATTGCGGCCGAGAGCCTGATGCCGGGGGTGCAGGTGGCGGCGGTCGCACGCAAGCATGGCGCGACCCGCTGGCAGGTCTACGATTGGCGGCGTCGCCTTCGTCAGGGACAACTGGCACTGCCGGAAAGCATGGCGCCGATGTTCGCGCAGTTGATGGTGGACGACTCATCGGTGCCTCAGCGGAGGATGAGGCCATCGAAATCGACGCCGGCGGAGGTGGAGATCGTGATCGACGACATGGTGATCCGAACGGCGGTTGACCTCGAACAGCTGTCGCAGGTGATCCGAGCGGTTCGGGCCTCGCGATGATTGCACCGGGCAACGATCTGAAGATCTACGTGGCGACCCGGCCGGTTGACTTCCGGCGCGGCATGGACGGATTGGCATTGGCTGTGCAGGAGATGCTAGGCCTCGACCCGTTCTGTGGGGCAGCCTTCGTGTTCCGGGCCAAAAGGGCTGACAGGATCAAGATTTTGGTGTGGGATCGCACCGGCCTTGTGCTGGTGCACAAGCGGCTCGAGGGCTCGAAGTTCGTCTGGCCGCAGGTTCGCGACGGCGTGATGCGCATGTCGCCGGCGATGTTCGCGGCCTTGTTCGAAGGGCTGGATTGGAGACTGGTTCGCCCCGAGCGGGCACGGCGTCCGCAGCTGGCCGGATGAGTGTGGCACAGTTGTCAGGCGACCTGCCGCTGGATCGCCCACGGCGACACAGTCCTGTTCCTTGGCCCTCCGGGCACGGGCAAGACCCATCTTGCAGTGAGCCTTGGCCGCGAGGCAATCC